>NZ_JBHVLR010000010.1:0-77116 GCF_042797335.1 Nocardiopsis sp. NPDC057823
CTCCGATGGCGCCCGCGGACGTCCGTCCCGCGGGCGCCTTCGCCTTTCCCCGGGGCCGTCCCCGGCCGCCGGGGGCGGCCCCGGGTTCGGACGACACCGGACTTTGACGACACTGTGTCGCCATCTTCGGGAGGGCTCGGCTATCGTCGACCGGGGCGGGACGGTCCCCGCCCCTCGCCCCGCGCACCCGCGCCCGACAGGAAGGACCGCCATGTCCGGCCCCTTCTCCCCCGAGGTCGTCACCGCCGTCACCGCCCACATGAACGGCGACCACCCCGAGGACACCCTGCTGATCTGCCGCGCCCTGGGCGGGCACCCCGACGCCACCGGGGCCCGCATGACCGGCCTGGACGGGGAGGCCGGGGAGTACGCCGTCACCGTCGGCGGCACCGAGCACACCGTGCGGATCCCCTGGGCCCACCCGCTCACCGAGCGCGCCCAGATCCGGCAGGAGGTCGTGCGGATGTACCGGGAGGCCTGCGAGAAGCTCGGCGTCACCCCGCGCGGCCACTGACGGCCTGTGAGCGAACGGACCCGTACAGCGGGAACCCGGAGGGCGTGACCGGAGTCCTAGAGGGTGAAAGACGGGGAGAGGCGCGCATCGTCGACAGGGGTCCGCGGGCGCACGGTCGACACCGACCGTCGCCGGGCATCTAACCTGGAAACGGCCCGCCGATCCCGGCCACGACACCCACGCAACCGAAGGACGGCACCGACCTCCATGGTCACGCCCCACACCGGTGACGACAACGCGCCGACGCAACGGATCGAACCCACCGCGCCCACCGCCAAGGCGGATCCCGCCCCGCGGGCCACGCGGTGGGTCACCCGTGTCCTGCGGCCGGGCTCCGGCCGCGACGCGACCCCTCCCACCCGCGTCCAGGGCCCCGGCCCGGCGGCCCCGCCCACCCGGGTGGACCGGCCCGCCGCGGCCACCGCCGGCCCCGGCGCCCCGCGCCCCGGCGGCGACGCCCGCGCCCCCTGGTGGCGCACCCTGTTCGGCCCCTTCCTGGACTGGCTGGCCCGCCTCGTCTCCCGGGTCGTCGTCGGCCCGGCCAGCGACCTGGACTACGCCGTCCCCGCCGAGCTGCGCCGCCGCTACCAGGTCCTGGACCGCATCGGCGCGGGCGGCGAGGCCGTCGTCTACCTGGTCGAACCCACCGACTCCCCCGGCCGCCGCCTGGCGCTGAAGGTGTACCGGCCCGGCCACGACATCAACCGCGAGCTGCTGGACCGGCTGCGCGCCCGAGGCACCGCCTCCCCGCACACCCCGGCCGTCCAGGGCTACGGCCACGCCAAGAGCTCCTGGGAGGAGGACCTGGCCTGGGAGGCCCAGGAGTACTTCGAGCACGGCTCCCTGCGCGCCGTCATCGACCGGGCCCCGCTGGACGACGCCCGCGCCCGCGCCGTCGTCTCCGCCGTCGCCGAGTGCCTGCGCCACTGGCAGGACGACCTCCAGCACAACCACACCGACGTCAAGCCCGAGAACCTGCTGGTCCGCTCCCTGGACCCGCCGGTACTGGCGCTCACCGACTTCGGCGGCGCCGTCCGCGCCACCATGAGCCGCGTCTACGGCGGCCTGGCCATCACCGAGGACTACGCCGCCCCCGAGGTCGTCGAGGGCCGCCGCGAGGCCCCGGCCGCCTGGTGGTCCCTGGGCGTGATGGCGCACGAGCTGGTCACCGGCCGCCGCCCCGACCGCGGCGGCAACTGGCTCACCGCCCGCAACTCCGAGGTGGACATCTCCGCCGTCACCGACGAGCACTGGCGGCTGCTGGTGCGCGGACTGCTCGCCCCCTCCCCCGCCGCCCGCTGGGGGTACGCCGAGGTCGCCCAGTGGCTGGCCGGGGAGCGGCCCGCCCTGCGCACCGCGCGCCGGCTGCGCCCCATCGTGTTCGCCGGGGCCTCCCACGAGGACCCGCCGAGCCTGGCCTTCGACCTGCTGGACCGCTCCGAGACCGGCGCCCTGTGGCTGCGCACCCACTGGTCGGAGCTGCGCACCTGGCTGGACCGCGAGGTCAAGGACCACACCTTCGACCGCGCCTACCTCACCGGCCTGGACGGCCACCCCGAGCGCGCGCACATCGCCATCAGCGCCCTGGCCGCCCGCTACGTGCCGGGCATGCCGCCGCGCTACCGCGGCCACGAGATCAGCGCCGACGGCCTGCTGGAGCTGGCCACCGGCGAGGCCAGCCGGCACGCCGTGGTGCGCGAGGCCCTGGAGTCGGGCGCGGTGGGCCTGGCCTCCCAGCACTGGTGCCCCCACCCGGGCTGCCGCAGCGACGGCTCGGGCCGCTGCGTCCTGCTCGAACGCGCCCAGCACGAGGTCCCCCTGCTGATGCGCCGGGTCACCGAGACCCTGGACCGCGTCACCGGCCCCGGGGCCGACCGGCCGGACCGGCCCGCCGCCCACGAGATCGACACCACCTGGGCGCGCGCCGTCGAACTGGTCCTGGAACCCGACACCGCCTCCCGGCACCGCGCCCTGCTGCGCCGCCAGTCCTGGCACCCGGCCCAGCGCAGCCCCGCCCCGCACGCCCCCTGGTGGAACGAGCAGCGCCGCACCGGCCTGCGCGACGGCGGCGGCGACCCGATCGCCCCGCGCGCCGCCCTGCTCACCGCCGTGCTGCTCCTCCCCGAGGCCGTCCGCATCGGCGGATCCATCGCCGACCGCGAACGCGCCGACGGCCGGGCCCGCCGCCAGGACCGGTGGGCCGCGCTGACCGGCTCGGCCCGGGCCCGCTGGGACGAGACCCGCGGCCGGGTCTCCGACGCGCGCCGCCGCCGGGCCGAGGCCGCCACCGGCGACACCCCCGTGGTCGGCGGCACCGCGCCGCAGGACGCCGCCCGCCCCCGCTGGAACCGGTGGGGCGCCGCGCAGCGGCCCGACGACCGGAACACGGGACCGCAGGACCCCGGCGCCGCCCGCAGGCAGCAGGAGCGCGCCGCCAAACGGGTCCAGCGCACCATGACCCAGATCCAGAAGGCCATGTCCGCCGGCAGGTGCCGCCGCTTCGCCTACCCGGCCGCCCTGCTGGGCCTGGTCGACGGGCTGGGCCGGGCGCTGCGCCCGGAGGACGGCTTCTACCCGCAGAGCCCGTTCGTCACCGACGCCTACACCGGGCTGCTCGACGCCGCCCACGGGCCGCTCCTGGGAACGCTGGCCGACGCCGCCGGCGCGGTCACCGGGCTGCTGCCCGGCGAGCTGGGCGCCTCCTGGCCGCTCCCGGTGCTGCTGTCCGTCGCGCTCATCGCGATGGGCCGCACCGCGGCGAGCAAGAAGGACTCCTCGCGGGCGCGCCGCCGCCTGGCCGCGTACCGGATGGCCGTGGCCGGGTCGGTGTTCATGCTCGTGGTGCTGCTGTCCACCGGACTGCTGGCGCTGGGCTCGGGTGTGCTCATCCCGCTCGACGGCCTGCTCGGTTAAGATCTCCCGGTTCGGCAAGGGGCCGGACCGCGGTGGGGAACCGGGCACGAGGAAGAGGCCGCACGTGGGAGAGACCATCGAACTGCGCTCGGGGGACTTCGGCGCGCGCGTCGCCGTCGAAGGCGCCGCGCTCCAGGCGCTGACCTGGCGGGGGCGGGACCTGGTGTGGCCCTACACCGGAACACCCACCGCGTTCCAGGGACAGGTGCTCGCCCCCTGGCCCAACCGGATCGGCCGGGGCCGCTACCGGTTCGGCGGGAGCGAGTACACGCTGGAGGTCAACGACCCCGCCACCGGGTCCGCCATCCACGGCCTGGTCCACGACCGGGTGTGGACCCCGGTGCGGACCTCCGACGCGGAGGCCGTGCTGCACCTGGACCTGCCCGCCACCGCCGGCTACCCCTTCCCGCTGGCACTGGACCTGGCCTACCGGCTCGACGGGGACGGCCTGACCGTCACCACCACCGCGCGCGCCACCGGGGACTCACCCGCGCCGTTCGGGCTGGGCTTCCACCCCTACCTGGACCTGGGCGAGCCCGTGCGGGACCTGGCCGACCGCGGGGAGCTCACGCTGAGCGCTCCCGTGGCCGCCCGCCAGCCCGTCGACGACCGGCTGCTGCCGGTCGGGGACCCGGTCCCGGTACAGGGCACCGGCATGGACTTCCGCCCGCCCGGCCGCGGGCTCGGCGACACCGTCCTGGACACCGCCTTCGTCATCGGGGAGCGCGACGCCGACGGCCGGGCCTGGACCCACGTGGACGGGCCCCGCCACCGGGTCTCGGTGTGGTGCGACGCGAGCTTCGGGTACCTGCAGCTGTTCAGCTCCGACACCCTCGCCGGCGCCGACCGCCGCGCCCACCTGGCCGTGGAGCCCATGACCTGCCCGCCGGACGCGTTCAACACCGGCACCGGGCTCATCGTCCTGGAACCCGGCGCGACCACCCGGCACGCCTTCGGCATCACCGCCTCCGCTGTGTGAAGCGCCCGGCGGGGTCCTGAAGGCCCGGAGGAGACGTCCGGGGCGGTGGCCGGCGGCGGGCGGGCCGAAGCGCGGCGGAGGTTCGAAAGAACGCCGCTCTAGCGGCCGATCAGGTCGCGCAGGCGCAGCAGGTCCTCCTGGGTGTCGATGTCCTCGGGGCTGGCGACGCCGTCGCAGGCCACCGGGGTGACCACGTGGGAGTAGGCGCGCAGGAACGGGCGCGCCCCCACGTCGGCGACGGCCATGGCGTGCACCGTGGACCAGTGCTCGCGCCCGATGAGCACCGGGTTGCGCTGGTTGCCCCGGTAGGTGGCCACCGCGGCGCGGGCGCCCTCGGCGTGCGCCGCCACCAGCCGGGCCACCGCCTCGGGCGTGACCAGCGGCTGGTCGGCCAGCGAGATCAGGACCGCGTCGACCCCGTCGGGCAGGGCGTCGATCCCGGCCCGCAGCGACGAGCCCATCCCGGAGGCCCACTCCGGGTTGAGCACCGTCCAGGCGTCGGGGACCGCCGTGTCCGCGGCGCCCAGCACCACCACGACGGGCGCGCAGCCGCCGGCGCGCAGGGTGCGCACCCCCCGGTCGACCAGGCGCTCACCGCCGACCTCGACCAGCGCCTTGGGCCTGCCCAGCCTGCTCCCGGAGCCGGCGGCCAGCAGCAGCCCCGCCACCCGGCCGTGTTCCCCCACGCCGCTTCCCATGACGCGATGATGCCACGCGCGGGCACCGCGCACCGGCCGCCCGGGCGACCCCGTCCGAAAGTCTTCCCCGCCCCGGTCCGGGCGCCGGGGACGACCTGCGGTTCCGCCCGCCCCCGTGTTCCGGTTCACCTCTCGACGTGACCGAATCCGGCCGGAAGGAAGGGCGCCACGGTGACGTCCCGGTGGATCCGGCCCGTGGTCTCGCTCAGCGCCCGGCCGCTGCCGCCCCAGCGGGAGCGCACCAGCTCGGCGGCGATCGACACCGCCGTCTCCTCCGGGGTCCGCGCCCCCAGGTCCAGGCCGATCGGCGAGTGCAGCCGCGCCAGCTCCCCCTCGGACAGCCCCGCCTCGCGCAGCCGCGCCATCCGGTCCTCGTGGGTGCGCCGCGACCCCATCGCCCCGATGTACCCCGCGCGGGTGCGCAGCGCCGCCGTCAGCACCGGCACGTCGAACTTGGGGTCGTGGGTGAGCACGCAGATCGCCGTGCGCTCGTCGACGCGGTCGGCCACCTCGTCCAGGTACACGTGCGGCCACTTGACCACCACCTCCTCCGCGGCGGGGAACCGCTTGGCGGTGGCGAACACCGGGCGGGCGTCGCACACCGTCACCCGGTAGCCGAGGAAGGCGCCCATCCTGGCCACGGCCGCCGCGAAGTCGATCGCGCCGAACACCAGCATCAGCGGCGGCGGCGCGAACGCCTGCACGAACACCTCCAGCTCGTCACCGCGCCGCTGCCCGTCCGCGCCGTAGCGCAGCAGGCCCGTGGTGCCCTGGGCCAGCATGCCGCGCACGTCGTCGTCCAGGGCGTCGTTCAGCCGGTCGCCGCCCACGTCGCCCTCGGCGTGCCCGGGCCACACGACCCGGCGCCGACCCACCCGGTCCCCGCCGGAGGGGTCCGACACGACGGTGGCCACCGCCACCGGCTGGTGCTCGTCGAGGGCGCCCAGCACCGAGCCCAGCGAGGGGTGGAGCCCGCGGTCCACCGGCTCCACGAACACGTGCAGGGTCCCGCCGCAGGTCAGCCCCACACTGAAGGCGTCCTCGTCGGCGACGCCGTAGGTCCGGCGCACCGGTACCCCGGTGCGGATCGCCTCCATCGCCTCCTCGTAGACCGCGCCCTCCACGCAGCCCCCCGACAGGCTCCCGACGACCTCCCCCGAGGCGCTCACCGCCATCGCCGCCCCGGCCGGGCGCGGCGCGCTCTTGAAGGTGTCGATCACCGTCGCGACGGCGAACCTCTCCCCCGAGGCGTACATCTCCGCCACGGCCTCTCGGATATCGCGCACGCGGCCCCCCGCTCCCCGTCGGCTTCCACGTTCTGTGGCCTTCACCACCAAACTATGTGCTCCGCCCGGCATGACGGGAGCCTCCGTTCCGTCAAGAAACGAAGGCTCCCGTTGGACGTTCGCACAAGGCGGGCGGGACCGCGGGTCCCGGGGTCAGTCCCGGTCCGGCTCCGCGGCCTCGCCGCGCTCGCGCAGCAGCTCCCGGAACTCCTCCAGGGCGGCCCGGGCCCGGTCGCCGTCGGCGCTCTGGATGCCCATCACCGCCAGCGTGGTCCCGTCGGACAGGTCCACCGACGGCCACGGCTCGCCCTCGGGCATCCGCACGTCCACGATCTCCGCCCACGACAGCACGTGCGTGCGGATGCTGTTGACCACCGTCACCCCGTCCCGCGACGCCTCCAGCCTGGGCCGGGCCAGCAGGTGCAGGGTCGCGGCGATCGCCAGGCCCACGCCCACGAGCAGCAGCCGGTCCATGAACCGCCAGTCGCCCGGCAGCACCGACGCCAGAACGGCCATCGTGGCCACGATCAGCAGCCCCAGCCCGTAGGCGACCATCCGCACCGCCCGGGGACGCCAGACCCTGGGCCCCTCAGGCCGCCGCGCCGCCTCGTCCACGGTCTGTTCCCTCGTCCGCACTCGTGACCCCCACTCCCCGAACGGCCTAGCTCCGCAGTCCGCGCAGGACCACGGCCGCCTCCAGCGCGGCCAGGGCCGCCTCGGCGCCCTTGTCCTCCGCGCTGCCCGGCAGGCCGGCGCGGTCCCGCGCCTGCTCCAGGGTGTCACAGGTCAGCACGCCGTTGCCCACGGGGGTGGACTGGCGCAGCGCCACCTCGGTGAGCCCCTGCGTCACCGACTGGCACACGTACTCGAAGTGCGGGGTCCCGCCGCGGATGACCGCGCCCAGCGCGATCACCGCGTCGTGGCGGCGGGCCAGCTCCTGGGCCACCACCGGGATCTCGACCGCCCCGGCCACCCGGACCACCACCGGCTCGGCGGCGCCCGACCCCTTGACCACCGCCAGCGCGTTGGCCAGCATCGGCTCCACGATCGGCGCGTTCCACCGGGTCACCACGATGCCCACCGACATGCCGGAGGCGTCGACGTCCTGCCCCTGCGGGCGTCCTTCACCGCTCATCGCTTCTTCGCTCCAGTCGTCTCGTTCTCGTGGGTCAGTCGGTGACGCCGGACAGGTCGTGCCCCATCCGGTCGCGCTTGGTCCGCAGGTAGGCGGCGTTGTCGGCGGTGAGGAACGCGGGCATCAGCACCCGCTCCTTGACCCGCACCCCGTGCCGCTCCAGGCCCTGGGCCTTCTCCGGGTTGTTGGACAGCAGCCGCACGGAGGAGACGCCCAGGTCGGCGAGGATCTGCGCCCCGGCGCCGAACTCCCGGGCGTCCGCCGGCAGCCCCAGCCGCAGGTTCGCGTCGACGGTGTCCATCCCCTCGTCCTGGAGGGCGTAGGCGCGCAGCTTGTGCAGCAGCCCGATGCCGCGCCCCTCGTGGCCGCCCAGGTAGACGAGCACGCCGCGGCCCTCGCGGGCGATGTCGGCCATGGCCGCGTCCAGCTGCGGGCCGCAGTCGCAGCGGTGCGACCCGAACGCGTCGCCGGTCAGGCACTCCGAGTGCAGCCGCACCAGGACGTCGGTGCCGTCCCCCAGGTCGCCCATGACCAGGGCGACGTGCTCGGCGCCGTCGGCCGTGCCCTTGAACCCGACGGCGCGCCACTGCCCGTACCGGTTGGGCATGCGGGTCTCCACCAGGCGGGTCACCAGCGGCGGGTGGGCCTCCTCCTCGGTGAGCGACTCGCCCAGCGCCAGGCGGTACGCGGCCAGCTGCTCCACCGACACCAGCTTCAGGCCGTGCTCGTCCGCGAACTCGCGCAGGCGCGGCAGCCGCGCCATGGTGCCGTCGTCCTCGACCACCTCGGCCAGCACGCCGGCGGGGCGCAGGCCGGCCAGCCTGGCGAAGTCCACCGACGCCTCGGTGTGGCCGCGCCGGGCCAGCACGCCGCCCGGACGGGCGCGCAGCGGCAGGATGTGCCCGGGGCGCACGAAGTCGGTGGGGCGGCTCCCGGCGGAGGCCAGCAGGCGGATCGTGTGCGCCCGGTCGGCGGCGGAGATGCCGGTGCTGACGCCCTCGCGGGCGTCCACCGTCACGGTGTAGGCGGTGCGCAGGCTCTCCTCGTTGCGCGCCGTCATCAGCGGCAGGTCGAGCCGGTCCAGGTCCGGGCCCTCCATGGGCACGCAGACCACGCCGGAGGTGTAGCGGATCATGAACGCCAGCAGCTCGGGGGTGGCGAGCTCGGCCGCGAAGATGATGTCGCCCTCGTTCTCGCGGTCCTCGTCGTCCACCACCACGATGGCGCGTCCGGCGGCGAAATCGGCGATGGCGTCCTCGATCGGGTCGAGGACCACGGGCCGCTCGGCGTCGGCCGCGGCCGGGGTGGTGTCGGTGACGGTCATTCCCGCTCCAGGTGTCGGTGGGTGTGGTGTGGGATCGGTGGCGGCCCGTCGGGGTCCGCTCCGGCGGGGGTCAGGTGTGCGCGCGGCCCTCGGCGGCGGCCACGGCGGTGATGCGCTCCACGTACTTGGCGACCACGTCGACCTCGATGTTCACGGCGGCGCCGACGGCCAGGGAGCCCAGAGTGGTGGCGCGCAGGGTCTCCGGGATGAGGCTGACCTCGAAGAACCCCCGGGCCGCGCCCGGGTCGCTGACGGCCGACACGGTCAGGCTGGTGCCGTCGACCGTGATCGACCCCTTCTCGACCACGTACCGGGACAGCCCGGCGGGCAGCTCGAACCGTAGAACATCCCAGTTGTCGCCCGGATTCCGGGAGATCAGGCGGGCGGTGCCGTCCACGTGGCCCTGCACGATGTGCCCGCCCAGGCGCGAGTCGACGCGCGCGGCGCGCTCGAGGTTGACCGGGGAGCCGGCGGCCAGGGAGCCCAGGGAGGAGCGGTCCAGGGACTCCTTCATGACGTCGGCGGTGAAGGTGCCCTCGCCGCGGTCGACGACGGTCAGGCACACGCCGTTGACGGAGATGGAGTCGCCGTGGCCGGCGTCGGAGGAGACCAGGGGGCCGCGCACGGTGAGCCGCACGGCCTCGCCCGCGGTGCCCGCGGGGGTGAGGGAGACGACCTCGCCGAGCTCTTCCACGATTCCTGTGAACACGCCCTTGCCTTCCCAATAGCCTGGTACGGCTCCGGGGCGTGTGCGGAACATGCGTCCACGGCGGGTCGGCGAAGGGCCGCGGGCACGGGGGCACCACGGCGCACAGACCGTCCCGACGCGTGCTGCCTCCCATCCGGACTTTCACCGTCGGTACCGGAATTCCACCGGTTCAACCGGCCGATGGACTCGGCCGGGTCGCGGACTGTCACCGCCGGTTCGGACTTTCACCGACCCCGGAGCACGCATTCTCAACTGATGTCTGAGACGCCAACGATCTTAACGCCGCAGTAGCAACAGCGCATAGTTCGTGTGATGGGGATCATGCCCCGGGCAGGTCGTCCAGCCGGTCCCGCGCGTGTCCGCCCTGGCCGGGGGGCGTGCCGGGGCGCTCCGCCAGCCCGCTGCGCACGAACAGCTCCGGCGCGCCGAAGGTGATCCAGAACAGGATCGCGCCGGAGGCGGCGAAGGAGGCGACGGCGTCGGCCATCCCGGTGAGCGGCCCGGACAGCAGCCGGGAGAGGACCTCGATGCACAGGACCACGGACAGGCCCAGGACGAACCGGGCGGCGCGCGCGCCGATCCGCCCCCGGGCCGAGTACCAGCCGCGGCGGTCCAGCAGCGTGAGCCCGACGAGGACGGCCAGCAGCGCGCCCGACGTGGAGTAGACGCCGGAGAGGGTGTACCCGGCCGGGTCGGGCGGGACGGCCCCGATCCACTCGGCGGGGACGGTCCAGTCGCCGCGGGCGGTGTAGCGCCACAGGGCGGCCAGGACGCAGGGCACCAGCGCCGCCGCGACCGCGAGGGACGCCCAGCGCGCCGTCGGCAGCCCGCGCCACCAGGCCAGGACGCGGTCCTCACAGCGCAGGAACGCCCACAGGATCAGCGCCCCCAGCAGGACGCCGACGACGACGTCGCTGATGAAGTGCGCGCCCAGGTAGACGCGGGAGAAGCAGATGAGGGCGGCCAGCGCGAGCGCGGCCCACAGCAGCCCGCGGCGGCCGGACCTGATCCCCGCGTACCCCAGGACCACCGTGGCGCCCTGGGCGTGCCCCGAGGGCATGCCGAAGCTCGACTCGCTCGTGTGCTGGGCGATCTGCGCGCTGTACCAGGAGGGGCGCGACCCGTGGACGAAGAGCTTGAGCAGGTGGTTGACCACCGACGAGGAGATGGCCAGGACCAGCAGCCGGCCGCCCAGGCCGGGGCTGACGCACCAGAAGACCAGCGCCAGCAGGGGGATGACGGCCGCCTGGGCACCGAGGCCGGTGACGGCGGTCAACGGCAGGACCGGCCAGTCGGCCAGGCCCTGGAGCCACTCGATGGGCGCGGTCTCCGCGTCCCACAGCACGTCCATGATCACAGCGCGCACCCCAGGTGTCCGCGCTTGGCTACGTGCTCACGCCGCGCCGCTCCCCCAGACCGCCGGCGCGGGGGGAAGACGGAGCCGCGACCAAGCTGAATCGACGACTACGGTGCGCCAGCCTAGGGGGTGCGGCGGGGCGGTGGCCAGTCGGGTTCCCGGCCGCACCGGGATCGTTATCCCCGGGCGGCGGCCTCGACGGCCTGGGCGCGCAGGGAGTCGATCGCCTTGGCGGGGTCCTGGGCGCCGTAGACGGCGGACCCGGCGACGAAGACGTCGGCCCCGGCCTCGGCGGCGCGTTCGATGGTCTCGTCACCGACACCGCCGTCGACCTGGAGCCAGACGGAGGCCTCGCGGCCGTCGAGGATCTCGCGGGCCCGGCGGATCTTGGGCAGGACCAGGTCGAGGAACTTCTGGCCGCCGAAGCCGGGCTCGACGGTCATGAGCAGGAGCATGTCCATCTCGCCCACGAGGTCGGCGTAGGGCTCGACCGGCTCGGCGGGGTTGAGGGCCAGCCCGGCGCGGGCGCCCAGGCGGCGGATCTCGCGCAGGGTGCGCACGGGGGCGCTCGCGGCCTTGGCGTGGATGGTGACGCTGCCCGCCCCGGCCTCGGCGTAGGCGGGCGCCCAGCGGTCGGGGTCCTCGATCATGAGGTGGCAGTCCAGGGGGGTGTCGGTCGCCTTGAGCAGGGACTCGACGATGGGCAGGCCGAGCGTGAGGTTGGGGACGAAGTGCCCGTCCATCACGTCGACGTGCAGCCAGTCGGCGTTGGGGACGGCGGCGGCCTCGTCGGCCAGGCGCGCGAAGTCGGCGCTGAGGATGCTGGGTGAGATCTGGATTGCCACGCCTGGCAGTGTAGCCAGGGCGGTGGCGGCCGCGGTGCCGGGGCGTCCGGTCGGACCTGGGTGCTTTCGCGAAAAGCACCAACTTGACGATGTAGATCACGCTTGTCCGGTTCTGCCGGGAAAGCCCGGCGGCGCTCCGGGCGGGAGCGCCGCCGGGCGCCGCGTCAGTTCCGGCGCAGCAGGGCCAGGAACATGGCGTCGGTGCCGTGCCGGTGCGGCCAGAACTGCGCGTAGTTCCCGTCCTCCCCCGCCGCCAGGCCGGGCACCTCGTCCAGCAGGTCGGGGGCGCGCAGCAGGGTGAGGTCGTCGCGCTCGGCCAGGACGCGGCGCACGATCGCGTCGGTCTCGTCCAGATGCGGGGAACACGTCACGTACGCCACCACCCCGCCCGGCCGCACCGACTCCACGGCGCTGACCAGCAGATCGTGCTGGAGCGGGGCGAGCTCGGCCGCGGAGTCCCCGGTGCGCCGCCAGCGCGCCTCGGGGCGGCGGCGCAGCGCGCCCAGACCCGTGCAGGGCACGTCGGCCAGGACCCGGTCGAACGTCCCGGGGCGCCAGGCCGGCCGGGTGCCGTCGGCGGCGATCGCCCGGCCGGCGTCGCGCGGGGCGCGGCGCACCGCGCCCGCGACCAGCCCGGCGCGGGCCGGCTGGACCTCCGAGGCCACCAGGCGGGCCTCGCGCCGCCCGGCCAGCGAGGCGAGCAGCCCGGCCTTGCCGCCGGGGCCCGCGCACATGTCCAGCCACAGCTCGTCGCGGCCCTGGACGTCGACCCGGGTCAGGGCGAGCGCCACCAGCTGGCTGGCCTCGTCCTGGACCGCGGCGCGGCCCTGGCGGACCTCGCGGATCGCCGCCGGGTCGCCCTCGGTCAGCCGCGCGCCGAACGGCGAGTACGGGGTGGGCTCGGCCCCGGCCGCGACCAGGTCCTCGACGGTGGCGCGGCCCGGCTTGGCCACCAGGGTCACCCTGGGGCGCTCGTTGTGGGCGGCGAGCAGGCGCTCGGTCTCCACCAGGCCCGTCTTGGACCGCTCCCCCAGGGCGCGGGCCAGCTCCTTGACGATCCAGCGCGGGTGGCTGTGCACCACCGACAGGTACCCGCTGGGGTCGACGGCGCGGTCCGGGGCCACGACCCCGGTCCACTCGTCCAGGTCGCGGGCGGACACCTTGCGCAGGACGGCGTTGGCGAACCTGGCCCGGTGCCGGCCGACCACCCGGCGGGCCAGGTCCACGGTGGCGCTGACGGCGGCGTGCGGCGGGATCTTGGTGGACAGCAGCTGGTGGGCGCCCAGCCGCAGCAGCGGCAGCACCTCGGCGTCCACGGAGGCCAGGGTGCGGTCCACGCACGTCTCCATGATCGCGTCGTAGGTCCCCTGGAGGCGCAGCGTGCCGTAGGTCAGCTCGGTGGCCAGGGCCGCGTCGCGGCCGGCGATGCCGCGTTCGTTGAGCAGGGAGGGCAGCAGCAGGTTGGCGTAGGCGTCGCGGTCCTGGACCGCGCGCAGGACGTCGTAGGCGACCCGGCGGGCCGGGTCGCGGGGCGCGCCGGGCTTCGCGGCAGCGCCCTGGGCCCCGCCGGACCGTGCCCCGCCTGGGCGGGGCCCGCGGCGCGGACGGCGGTACGGGGATCGGGACTGCTCGCTCAAGGTGTGCTGCTCCTGGGCCTGAAGGACGTGACCGGGTGGGGCGCGGCCCCACCCGGTCGAGCCTACGGCAGCTCAGTCGCCCAGGCGGTCATCCGCGGTGGGACGCACGCCACGGGCCCAGTCCACGGCGTTCATCGCGCGCTTGCCCTGGGGCTGCACCTCGCCCAGCCGCACCGGGTGGGTGGCGGTGCCGACCAGGACCCGCTTCTTGTCGGCGTGCAGGCGGCCCGGGTCCAGGGCCGGGGTGTCGGCGTCGGTGACGGGGACGAGGGGGCCGAGCTTGAGCCGTGCGCCGCGGAAGGTCGTCCAGGCGCCGGGGGCGGGCGTGCAGGCTCGCACCAGCCGGTCGACGCGCTGGGCCGGGGCGGTGAAGTCGACCTCCGCGTCGGAGGGCTCCAGCTTGGAGGCGTAGGAGACCTCGGCGTCGGGCTGCGGGACCGGGGACAGCTCGCCCGAGGCGATGCCGTCGACGGTGCGGACCAGCAGCCCCGCGCCCGCGTCGGCCAGCCGCTCCAGGAGCTCGCCGCTGGTGTCGGTGGGGCGCACGGCCTCGGTGAGGGTGCCGTAGACGGGGCCGGCGTCCAGCTCCTTGACGATCCGGAACGTGGAGGCCCCGGTGACGTCGTCGCCGTGCAGGACGGCGTGCTGGACCGGGGCGGCGCCGCGCCAGGCCGGCAGCAGGGAGAAGTGCAGGTTGACCCAGCCGTGGCGGGGGATGTCCAGGGCGGCCTGGGGCAGCAGCGCCCCGTAGGCGACCACCGGGCAGCAGTCGGGGGCGATCTCGGCCAGGCGGGCCAGGAAGTCGGGGTCGCCCGCCTTGGCGGGCTTGAGGACCTCGATGCCCGCCTTCTCGGCGAGCTCGGCGACCGGGCTGGGGGCCACCTTGCGCCCGCGCCCGGAGCGGGCGTCGGGGCGGGTGACGACGGCGGCGACCTCGTGGTCGGAGTCGATCAGCGCCTGTAGGGACGGAACCGCGACCTGCGGTGTTCCGGCGAAGACGAGTTTCATGCGGGTCCCCCCTGGCTGTGCGGTCCGCGGCCCACCGCCGCGGTTCCCAGTTCTACCAGCCGTACCGGGCGTCCCACGGCCGGTGTCGCCGGGTTCTGGTACACCAGAGGGTGATGACATCCCAGCCCACCGGACCCGAGGGGGTCCTCTTCGAGCTTCCCGCCGCGCCCCCGGCGGAGAAGAAGCAGGAGAAGAAGCGGTCCGGCCGCCCGGCCCCGCGCACGCCCGCCGAGCGGCTGCCGGTCGCGCGCGTGGTGGTGGACACCCCGCTGCCGCACCTGGACCGGTACTTCGACTACCGGGTGCCCGCCGACATGGACGAGGCCGCGGTGCCGGGCTGCCGGGTGCGGGTGAGGTTCAACAACCGGAAGCTGGCCGGGTTCCTGGCCGAGCGGGTGGAGGCGTCGGAGTTCACCGGCCGGCTGGCCTACCTGGACTCGGTGGTCTCCCCCGAGCCGGTGCTCACCCCCGAGGTCCTGGGGCTGTCCCGCGCGGTCGCGGACCGGTACGCGGGCACCCTGAGCGACGTGCTGCGGCTGGCGGTGCCGCCCCGGCACGCCCGGGCCGAGAAGGAGGAGCCCGCCGGGGGCGCCGAGGGGGGGTTCGCCGCACCGGGGGCGGGGCCGTGGGAGGACTACCCCGACGGCCCGGCGTTCCTGGCGGAGCTGGCCGCGGGGAGGGCGCCCCGGGCCGTGTGGAACGCGCTGCCGGGGCCGGACTGGCCCGAGGCGATCGCCGTGGCGGCGGGCACCGCGCTGGCCGCCGGGCGGGGCACCGTGGTCGTGGTGCCCGACGGGCGCGACGTGGAGCGGGTGGACGCGGCGCTGACCGCGGTGCTGGGTCCGGACCGGCACGTGGCGCTGACCGCCGGGCTGGGTCCCGCCGAGCGGTACCGGCGGTGGCTGGCGGTGCTGCGCGACCGGGTGCGGGTGGTGGTGGGCACCCGGGCGGCGGCGTTCGCCCCCGTGCGCGACGTGGGCCTGGTGGTGCTGTGGGACGACGGCGACGACGTGCACGCCGACCCGCACGCCCCCTACCCGCACGCGCGCACGGTGCTGTCGATGCGCGCCCACCGGGCGGGGGCGGGGGCGCTGATCGGCGGGCACACCCGGACCACCGACGCCCAGATGCTGGTGGACTCGGGCTGGGCCGGGCAGCTGGTCGCCGACCGGGCGGTGCTGCGCAGGCGCGCCCCGGTGGTGCGGGCCGCGGGGGACGACCGCGAGCTGGAACGGGACGGGGCGGCGCGCTCGGCGCGGCTGCCGGGGCTGGCGCTGCGGGTGGCGCGGCAGGCGTCCCGGGAGGGCGCGGTGCTGTTCCAGGTGCCGCGGCGCGGCTACCTGGCGACGCTGGCCTGCGCGGGCTGCCGGGAGCCCGCGCGCTGCGACGCCTGCCACGGGCCGCTGGCGGTGCGCGGCTCGCACGCCCTGCCCTCCTGCGGGTGGTGCGGCCGGGTGGCGGGCGCGTGGGCGTGCCCCGAGTGCGGGGTGAACCGGATGCGCGCGGTGGTGGTGGGCGACCGGCGCACCGCCGAGGAGCTGGGGCGGGCGTTCCCGTCGGTGGCGGTGCGCACCTCCGGCCGCGACGAGGTGCTGCCCGCGGTGCCGGGGACGCCGTCGCTGGTGGTGGCCACCCCGGGGGCCGAACCGGTGGCCGAGGGCGGGTACGCGGCGGCGGTGCTGCTGGACGGCTGGGCGCTGCTCAACCGGTTGGACCTGCGGGCGGCCGAGGAGACGCTGCGGCGGTGGCTGAGCGCCGCGGCGCTGGTGCGCCCGGGCGGCACGGTGGTGGTGTGCGCCGAGGCGTCGTCGCCGGTGGTGCAGTCGCTGGTGCGCTGGGACCCGGCGGGGTTCGCCGAACGCGAGCTGGCCGACCGCCGCGAGCTGGGGTTCCCCCCGGCGGTGTCGATGGCCTCGGTGACCGGCGGCCCCGAACACGTGCGCGAGCTCCTGGACCAGGTGGAGCTGCCCGAGGGCGTGGAGCTGCTGGGCCCGGTGCCCGTCGGGCCCGACCGCGAGGGCCCCGCCGGGCCGGGCGGGACCGACACCACCGAGCGCGCCCTGCTCCGGGTGTCCCGGGCGGGGGTGGGCCCCCTGGCCCGCTCCCTCAAGGCCGCCGCGGCCGCCCGCAGCGCCCGCCGCGAGGAGCACCTTGCCCAGATCCGCGTCGACCCCCTCCACGTCGTCTAGGGCACGGGGTCACCGGGGGCCCGCGCGGTAGAGGTCGCGGAGCAGGGAGATCTCGGCGCTGTGGTGGATGACCTCGCGCTGGACGTGCAGGACGAGGGCGACCATGGGGAAGTCGGACCACTCGGGGGACTCGGCGCCGCCGACCGGGGCGGCCAGTCCCTCCTCGTCCAGGGAGCGGACGTGGTCGGACCAGGAGAGGTACGCCAGGCGCAGGCGCTCGCGGGCGCCGTCGGCGGTGCCGGGCCATTCGACGCCGTGCAGGGCGCCGTGGCCGAAGTGGCGGTCGTCGCGCAGTTCCAGGACCTCGACGACGATGTGGCCCAGCCGCCAGGCGATGGTGGTGACCGGCGGCGGGTCGGGCTCGGGACTCGTCCGGTCGGGGCGGAAGCGGCCGTCGGGGCCGGGGCGCACGCCCCAGGCGCCGGGGGCGGGCTCCCAGTGGAACTCCGCGTCGGTGAGCCCCTCCAGCCGGGGCCACAGCGAGAAGTCCCAGTAGAACTGGAGCTGCGCCAGGATCTCGCCCGTCCAGTTCAGCGTCGCCATCGGTTCCCGCCCCCGCCCCGTGCGGGCGCGCGGCCGAGCGCGCCCAGGATCCCGCTGCCGCGGGCCGCCACGTCCTCGTCCGGATAGGGCCACCACACCAGGTCGGCGGCCCCGGGTTCGACGGGGTGGAAGGGGGCCAGGGCGCGCAGCAGCACCTGGTGGGGCGCGGTGGAGGCCAGGGCGAGGTGGCCTCCGCCGCGCAGCAGGCCGTACAGGTCGGCGATGCCCCCGGGCGGGGCGTCGGCGGGGAAGGGCCGGGTCATGAGAACGGCGACGGGCTCGTCGAGGTCGACGAGCCCGGAGGTGGCGAGGCGGTGCAGGGCGGCGGAGGGGCCGCCCTCGGAGGAGACCACGGCCCCGTCGGAGGAGGCGAGGGTGCCGGCGACCCCGGGCGGGGCGACGTGGACGACGCGGGCGCCGGGCCGGTGGGCGCGGACCATGGCGGCCAGGCCGGGCACCGGGCAGCCCCAGTCGACGAACTGGCCGGTCCCGGCGTCCGCGCACAGGTAGGCGGTCACCCGGTCCAGGAACGCGGTGTGGCGGCGGGCGGCCTCGTCGGGCTCCGGGCTCGGGCGCGGGGGCCGGCCGCGCAGGTCGACGACGCCGGATCCGCGGGCGGGTCGGCGCACCGGCTCGCGGTGGGCGCCCCTGAGCGGTCCCGCCTCGTTGCCTCGGACGTCCGTCACGATCACGCTCCCCCAGCCGGTCCGCTCGTGGGAGGCCGGCGCGCCGTCGGCAGGACCGGTCGGGTCCGCGGCACCGCGCCATGCCATCAGGGCCTGATGCTACCCCTTGGGAAAGTGATTCCCGGCACACCCCTGTGTGTTATGTGCCCTATTTCGTCGTTTGTTGCGCCTTGTGCCCCCAGGGATTCCGAGGCGTAGGTCCTGAAAGGCACATCGGGGGCGCCGCCCGCGGGCGGCGCCCCCGATCGGAGACCTCCCGTCCCGGGGGCGGCGGGAGGGCCGCCCCGCCGCAGGGGGCCCGGCGGGGCGGGGTGTCAGCGGGGGTCGGGCACCGGGACCAGGCGTCCGTCCGCGTCCGCGTACTCCCAGCGCGGGCCGTGCTCGACCAGGTCGGCGACCGCGCCGACGAGCCGGTCCACGTGCTCCCGCGTGGTGCCGACGCCCAGGCTGGCCCGGACCGCCTGGCCGTGGCCCGCGGGCAGCAGGTGGCGGGTCAGCGGGTGGGCGCAGAAGAGGCCGTCGCGGACGCCGATGCCGTACTCGGCCGACAGCGCCGCCGCCAGCAGGTCGGCGGGGATCCCGTCCACGACGAACGACACGATGCCCACCCGCGGGTGGTCCTCGTCCCACAGGGACAGCTCGTGCACGCCGTCGATCCCGGCCAGTCCCGCGCGCAGCCGCTCCACCAGCGAGGTCTCGTGGATGTGCAGCAGTTCCTGCACGCGGGGGGTGAGGGTGTCGCAGGCCGCGGCCAGGGCGACCGCGCCCAGCACGTTGGGGCTGCCCGCCTCGTGCCGGGCCGGCAGGTCGTTCCACACCACGTCGTCCTCGGTGACCAGCCGTGTGGCGCCGCCGCCGGACAGGTAGGGCGCGGCCTCGCGCAGCCAGTCGGCGCGCCCGGCCAGCACGCCCGACCCGAACGGGGCGTAGAGCTTGTGGGCGGACAGGGCCACGTAGTCGGCGCCGGTGGCCGAGAGGCTGAACGGCAGGTGCGGGGCGTACTGCGCGGCGTCCACCACCACACGGGCGCCCTCGGCGTGGGCGGCCGCCACCAGCTCCTCGACCGGCCAGATCTCGCCGGTGACGTTGGAGGCGGCGGTGACGCAGAGCAGGCGCGGCCCCCGCGGGGCGGCGGCCAGTGCGGCGCGGGCGGCGTCGACCGCCGCCCGCGGGGACTCCGGCAGCGGCAGGCGCACGACCGACCCGGCGCGGGAGGCCGGGTGCTCCCAGGGCAGCAGGCTCGCGTGGTGCTCGGACTCGAACACGACCACCGTGCAGCCCTGCGGCACCGCGCGGGCCAGCAGGTTGAGGGCGTCGGTGGTGCCGCGCACGAAGACCACCGCGTCGGCGGGCTCGGCGCGCACCCCCAGGAAGCGGGCCACCGAGCGGCGGGCCCGCTCGTAGGCCTCGGTGCTGACCCGGGAGTGGTGGCCGGCGCCGCGGTGCACGCTGGCGTAGTAGGGCAGGGCCGCCGCCAGGGCCTCGGCGACCGGGGTCAGACAGGGGGCGCTGGCCGCGTAGTCCAGGTTGGCGTACTCGACGCGCTCGCCGGAGACCAGGGGGACACCCTCATCGGCGGTGACGATCGTGCACCGGCCCAGGTCGGGCTGGGCGGAGCGGGCGGAGCCGATGGGAGTGACGACGGTCATGGCACACCTCTTCTGCGGGTCGTGGGACCCACGGGTGCCGGTGGGGCAGCGCCAAGGGTCCGCGCTTGTCCGACACGGTCGTGTCGGGACCTGGTCCTCACCCGGGGCACCCCACCGCGGAAGGAGGGTTGCCGACCAGCGAGCCGGGGCTTCGCGCTGGTACTCGTGACCTGCGACGCAGGTTAACACAGCGCTCGCGGAACGCAACAGGGCGATCCGGCTGTGGCCCGGGACACCCTTTCGCGCCTCCCCGCTCGACAGCCGGGGAACGGGCGCGCCATACTGGTCCGCATCTGCCCTCACGTCGCGGGTGTCCGGTTCCCCCCGGACGCCTCCCAGGCGCGAGACTCCAGAGCATCGGAGTTTTCGCATGCCCGCGATCGAAGAGGTGACGTACGTGCACGACCGTATGCAGCAGGTCTTCCGCAATCCCCGGGTCGTCCTGATCTCCGGCTACGCCCGCCTGCCCGACTCCGTGGCCAGCCATTCGCAGTACCAGCGCCTGGGCGTCGTCCTGGCGGTGGACACCGCCGACGGCCGGATCGTCGCCGCCGACACCACGCTCCTGACCGACCTGGCCAAGGACTTCTTCCGGGCCCTGGTCGAGGGCGAGTCGGTCACCGAGGACATCGCCGAACTGGTGCGCCGGGTGCAGACCCGCTACGCGGGCCAGTCCGGGGCCGCCCTCACCACCGCGCTGCGCCGCTGCCTGGAGAGCTACTACCAGCTCAGGGACGACCACCAGTTGCCGAGCGGCGAGGAGTGAACCCGTTGTCCGTGCCTCAACCCCTGCCCCTGACCGGGGTGCGCGTCGCCGACCTGTCCCGGGTCCTGGCCGGCCCCTACGCCACCATGCTCCTGGCCGACATGGGGGCCGAGGTGATCAAGGTGGAGCAGCCCGGCCGGGGCGACGACACCCGCGCCTGGGGCCCGCCCTGGGCGGGCGGGGAGGCCGCCTACTTCCTGTCGGTGAACCGCAACAAGCGCAGCCTGGCCGTCGACCTGAAGGACCCCGACGGGCGGGCCGCCGTCCAGGAGCTGTGCGCGGGCGCCGACGTGGTGGTGCAGAACTTCCGCCCCGGCGTCATCGACCGCCTGGGCCTGGGCTACGCCGACGTCAGCGCCCGCAACCCGGCGGTCGTGTACTGCTCGGTGAGCGGGTTCGGGCCCGAGCACGAGCCCGCGGGCCGCCCCGGGTTCGACATCGTGGTGCAGGCCGAGAGCGGCCTGATGGGGACCACGGGCCCCGCCGAGGGCCCGGCCAGCAAGGTCGGGGTGGCCCTCACCGACGTGCTCACCGGGCTCAACGCCGCGGTGGGCATCCTGGGCGCCCTGATGCGGGCCCGCGCCACCGGCCGGGGCGAGGAGGTCAGCGCGTCCCTGATCAACTCCACCCTGTCCGGCCTGGTCAACCTCACCCAGCAGGCGCTGGTGACCGGGGCCGAGCCCGCCCGGGTCGGCAACGCGCACACCACGATCGTCCCCTACCAGGCGTTCCCCACCGCCGACGCCGACCTCGTCATCGCCGCCGGCAACGACGCGCTCTACCTGCGCATGTGCGAGGCGCTGGAGCGGCCCGACCTGGCCGCGGACCCCCGTTACGCCACCAACCCGGGCCGGGTGGAGCACCGCGGGGAGCTGGTCGGGGAGATCAGCGCGACCCTGCGCTCCCGGTCCGCCGACCACTGGGCCGAGCGCCTGCTGGCGGCGGGCGTGCCCGTGGGCCGGGTCCGCGGGGTGCTGGACGCGCTGCGCACCGCCGACGCCCGCGGCGACGACGTGCTGCGCACCGTCGACCACCCCACCGCCGGCCTCCTGGAGCAGGTCCGCGCCGGGTTCCGGCTGGAGAACACGCCTCCCCCGCTGACCGCGCCGCCCCTGCTGGGGCAGCACTCCCGGGAGATCCTCACCGAACTGGGCCTGGCCGCGGACCTGATCGACGCGATGGTCGAACGCGGCGCCGTCCAACAGCACCCGAAAGGAAACCCATGAGCGACCGCAAGGCACCCGCCCCGGACCCCCGCGACTTCCTGGCCGTGGACGCCGGACTGGACGACACCGAGCGCGACGTGCGCGACGCGGTCCGGGCGTTCGCCGCCCGCGAGCTGCTGCCCCACGTGGCGGACTGGTTCGAGGCCGGCACCCTGCCCGACCCGCGCGGCCTGGCCAAGGCGTTCGGCGACCTGGGCGTGCTCGGCATGCACCTGGAGGGGTACGGCTGCGGCGGCTCCAGCGCCGTCGCCTACGGCGTGGCCTGCCGCGAGCTGGAGGCGGTGGACTCGGGGCTGCGCAGCTTCGTGTCCGTGCAGGGCTCCCTCGCCATGGCCGCGATCCACAAGTACGGCTCCGAGGAGCAGAAGGAGCACTGGCTGCCCCGCATGGCCGCGGGCGAGGCCATCGGCTGCTTCGGCCTGACCGAGCCCGACTCCGGCTCCGACCCGGGCTCGATGCGCACGCGCGCCCGCCGGGACGGCTCCGACTGGGTGCTCGACGGCACCAAGATGTGGATCACCAACGGGTCCGTCGCCGACGTCGCCGTGGTGTGGGCCGCCACCGACGAGGGCATCCGCGGGTTCGCGGTGCCCACCGACACCCCCGGGTTCACCGCCAACGTCGTCCACAGGAAGCTGTCGCTGCGCGCCTCCATCACCTCCGAGCTGGTGCTGGAGGGGGTCCGGCTGCCCGCCGACGCGGTCCTGCCGGGCTCGCGCGGGCTGGGCTCCCCGCTGTCCTGCCTCAACGAGGCCCGCTACGGGATCGTGTGGGGCGCGGCGGGCGCGGCCCGCGCCTGCTACGAGGCGGCGCTGGAGTACGCGGGCACCCGCGAGCAGTTCGGCAGGCCGATCGCCGGCTTCCAGCTGACGCAGCGCAAGCTCGCCGACATGGTCGTGGACGTCGGCCACGCCGATCTGACCGCCCTCCAGATCGGGCGGCTCAAGGACCGGGGGCTGGCCCACCACAACCACGTCAGCTTCGGCAAGTTCGCCAACGTCGCCGCGGCCCAGCGGGTGGCCGCGGCGGCCCGGTCGGTGCACGGGGCCAACGGGATCACGCTGGAGTACCCGGTGATGCGGCACATGGTGAACCTGGAGACGGTGGCCACCTACGAGGGCACCGAGGAGATCCACGCGCTGAGCATCGGACAGGCGGTGACCGGCATCTCGGCCTTCCGGTGACCTCCGGCCTGCCGTTCCCCCCGGGCAACCACCACAATGGGGGGCAAGCGATCGAGGGAGTAGCCAGATGGTGGACGAACCGGCGAAGCGGTTCGAGATGACGCGCGGCCGACGGGTGCTCAACGCGGCGCTCGGCGGCTTCGTCAAGTACGGGGTGTGCCCGCCCGACACGTACCTGCTCACGACGCGGGGGCGCAGGACGGGCTTCCTGCGCACCGTCCCGATCAACCTCGTGGACAACAACGAGGGCCGGTTCCTGGTCGCCCCCTACGGGGAGGTCGACTGGGTGCGCAACATCCGCGCGGACGGGTTCGCGACGCTGCGCAAGGGCGGCTGGATCGAGCTGGTCAGCGTGCGCGAACTGGACGCCGCGGAGGCGGCCCCGGTGCTGCGCGAGTACGTGGACCACCCCCGCGCACTGGTGGTGGCACCGTACTTCGAGGCCCCGCCGGACGCGCCGGCCGAGGCCTTCGAGGCGGAGGCGCACCGGCACCCGGTGTTCCAGATCGTGCGGTCCACGACGATCCGCATCTGAGGTGCGGCCCCGGCCCCTCGCGGGCCGGGGCCGCCGTTCGGATTGACACCGGACGTTCATGAGTGTGTACTCACTTACATGAGCGTTACCGAAGCGGGCCGTTCCACGGCCGAGGCGCGCAGGGCGGCGATCCTGCGGCACGCGGTGCCCGTCTTCGCCCGGAGCGGCTACCACGCCACCCCGGTGACGGAGATCGCCGACGCGGCCGGGATCTCGCAGGCCTACGTCTTCCGGCTGTTCGGCAGCAAGCTGGGACTGTTCACGGCCACGCTGGACCGCTGCTTCGGGCTCATCGAACAGGCCCTGCGCGAGGGCGCGGAGAAGGCGCCCGGCGCCCCCGCGGCCCAGGTCCTGGCCGCGATGGGCGACTCCTACGCGGAGCTGATCGCCGACCGCGACCTGCTCATGCTCCAGGTGCACGCCCAGAGCGCGGCCGACGTCCCCGAGGTCCGGGAGTGCATGCGGCGCGGGTACGCCTCGACGGTCACCCTGGTGCACGAGCTGTCCGGCGGCACCCGGGAGCAGGTCCGGTACTTCATGGCCATGGGCCTGATGTGCCACCTGATCACCGCCCTGGACCTGGACGGGGTCGACGAGCCCTGGGCCCTGACCCTGACGAGCGGCATGACCGTCCACGGGCGGCGCGCCGACGGGTGAGGGCGGACGCCCGCGGCGCCCGCCCGGGCGGTCAGTTGCGGACGCGGTACACGTCGTAGACGCCGTCCACGTTGCGCACCGCGCGCAGCACGCTGCCCAGGTGGGCGGGGTCGGCCATCTCGAACGTGAACCGGCTCTGGGCGACCCGGTCCCGGCTGGTCTGCACCGTCGCCGACAGGATGTTGACGTGCTGGTCCGAGAGCACCCGGGTGATGTCCGACAGCAGCCGGGCCCGGTCCAGCGCCTCCACCTGGAGGGCCACCAGGAACAGCGAGTCCTCCGTCGGCGACCAGTCCACCCGCACCTTGCGCTCGGGGTCCAGGGTCGCGATGTTCACGCAGTCGGCGCGGTGCACCGACACCCCGTTGCCGCGGGTCACGAAGCCGACGATGTCGTCCCCGGGCACCGGCGTGCAGCACTTGGACAGGCGCGCCCACACATCGGCGTCGCCCTCCACGACCACGCCCGGGTTGCCGGGCTGGCGCTGGCGGGGCGCCTTGGCGGGCAGCGCCGGCTCGGCGATGTCCTCGGGGTGGTCGTCGGCCAGGCCCATGGAGTCGACCAGCTTGGCGACCACGTTCTGGGCGCTGACCTGCCGCTCCCCCACCGCCGCGTACAGGGCGTCCACGTCGGGATAGCGCAGCTCGTCGGCCAGGGCGACGATGGACTCCCCGCTGAACAGGCGCTTGACCGGGAGCTCCTGCTTGCGCATGACCTTCGCGATCTCCTCCTTGCCCTGCTCGATCGCGGCCTCGCGGCGCTCCTTGGTGAACCAGTGCCGGATCTTGTTGCGGGCGCGGGCGCTCTTGACGAAGTCGAGCCAGTCGCGGTTCGGCCCGGCGTCGGGGTCCTTGGAGGTGATGATCTCGACGGTCTCGCCGTTGTGCAGCTCGGTCTCCAGCGACACCAGGCGGCCGTTGACCCGGGCGCCCACCGTGCGGTGGCCGACCTCGGTGTGCACGGCGTAGGCGAAGTCGACCGCGGTGGCGCCCTGCGGCAGCGAGATGACGTCGCCCTGCGGGGTGAAGACGAACACCTCCTGCACCGACAGGTCGAAGCGCAGCGACTCCAGGAACTCGCCGGGGTCCTTGGTCTCCTGCTGCCAGTCGATGAGCTGGCGCAGCCACGCCATGTCGGAGCCGCCCTTGGGCGTGGCCGCGGTCCCGCCGCTGTTGCGGTCCTCCTTGTACTTCCAGTGGGCGGCGATGCCGTACTCGGCGCGCCGGTGCATGGCGCGGGTGCGGATCTGCAGCTCCACCGGGTTGCCCGAGGGTCCGATGACCGTCGTGTGCAGCGACTGGTACATGTTGAACTTGGGCATGGCGATGTAGTCCTTGAACCGCCCGGGCACGGGGTTCCACCTGGCGTGGATGGTCCCCAGGGCCGCGTAGCAGTCGCGGACGCTGTCCACCAGCACCCGCACGGCGATGAGGTCGTAGATCTCGTCGAAGCCGACGTTGCGGGCGATCATCTTCTGGTAGATCGAGTAGTAGTGCTTGGGCCGCCCCTTGACGGTGGCCTTGATCTTGGACTCGCGCAGGTCGCCGGAGACCGCCTCGATGACCTCCTGGAGGTACACGTCGCGGCGGGGGGCGCGCTCGGACACCAGGCGGGCGATCTCGTCGAACCGCTTGGGGTAGAGGGTGGCGAACGCCAGGTCCTCCAGCTCCCACTTGATGGTGTTCATGCCCAGGCGGTGGGCGAGGGGGGCGAAGATCTCCAGGGTCTCGCGGGCCTTCTTCTCTCGTTTGGCGACCGAGGGCAGGTAGCGCAGGGTGCGCATGTTGTGCAGCCGGTCGCAGAGCTTGATGACCAGCACGCGGATGTCGCGGGCCATGGCCACGACCATCTTGCGGACGGTCTCGGCCTGGGTGGCCTCGCCGTACTTGACCTTGTCGAGCTTGGTGACGCCGTCGACCAGCTCGGCGATCTCGTCGCCGAAGTCCGCGCGCAGCTCGCCGAGCGTGTACCCGGTGTCCTCGACGGTGTCGTGCAGCAGGGCGGCGGCCAGGGTGGCCTCCTGCATGCCGAGTTCGGCGAGGATGGTGGCGACGGCGAGCGGGTGGGTGATGTAGGGGTCGCCGCTCTTGCGTTTCTGGTCCCGGTGGTGGTGGGCGGCCACTTCGTAGGCGCGCTCGATGAGCCGCACGTCCACCTTGGGGTGGGTGGCGCGCACGGTCTTGATCAGTGGTTCCAGCACCGGGTTCATCGTCACTCCCCGCTGGGCGCCGAGTCGGGCGAGTCTCCTGCGGACCCGCACGGTGGAGGGCGTGGATGCGGTGGAGGGCGCCGCCGTGGCGGCGCCCTCCTGGCGGTCGTCGGTCGTGGGGGCGTTCCCGTCGGTCCCGGGGCGGGCGGCGTCCTGTCGCGTCCCGTTCCCGGTTACCTCCCCGGTCGGGACCACTTCGCCTGGCATGCCTACCTCCCGCGGTTCCGCCCGGATCGTACGGGCGGTCGGCGTCGCCCGGCTTCTCCGGTGCACGTGCGTATCTTCAGGTCCGGTCGCCGATCACGGCCGCGGTGCCGCTCCCCGTCCAGTCTAGTGTCCCCCGCCCGCCTCCCACCGGCGCTGACGCGCGGCGACGCGGTCGGCGGCCGCGGGCTCAGGGGGCCTCCGGTACGCCGGATCCCGGTACGCCGGACGTCGGGTCGGCGGGTGCGGGCGGGTCTCTCAGACCGAGAGGAGGGCGTGCGGCTCCACGTCGGACAGCCTCTCGCGCCCCCCGAGAGCCGTGAGCTCCATCAGGACGGAGAATCCCACGACCGTACCACCCGCCTTGCGGACCAGGTCCACCGCGGCCCGCCCGGTGCCCCCGGTGGCCAGCACGTCGTCGACGATGAGCACCCGGGAGCCCTCGGTGACCGCGTCGGCGTGGATCTCCACGGTCGCGGTCCCGTACTCCAGATCATAGGGCTGCTCGATCACGGCCGCGGGCAGTTTCCCGGCTTTGCGCGCGGGGACGAACCCGGCGCCGAGCGCCAGGGCCACCGGGGCGCCGAAGATGAATCCGCGGGCCTCCAGACCGACCACGTGGTCCACGCCGGCGTCCCGGAAGGGCTCGGCGAGGCCGGCGACGGTGGCGGCCAGCGCCGCGGGGTCGTTGAGCAGCGGCGTGATGTCCTTGAACAGGATGCCGGGCTTGGGGAAGTCCGGGATGTCGCGGATGCGGCCCAGGAGCAGGTCCGGGGCGGCGGCGGTGTCCGCGGGGGTGTCGTCGTGGGCCATGGTGCGGTGTGGACCTTACTGGTGTTCCGGGGTGGCTGTCGTTGCGGCACGTCCGTGCCGTGCGGTGCCGGCGCTCCTGCGGGGGCGGCCGCTGGGGCGGCCGCACACGGCGGTACCGGCCCCGGTGGGGGCCGGTACCGGAGGATCCGCGCGTCGGCGCGCCGGGCCGCCGACCCCGGGGCGGTATCGCCACGGGGCGCGTGCGGCGGCCGTCAGTTGTTGGGCTTGGGGTCGTCGTCGCCGAAGTCGGGGCGGTCCTCGACCGGCGTGTCGTCGGCCTGCGGGGTGAGGATCTCACCGATGCCCGGCTTGAGCATGCGGATCCGGGTGCCCGGCGAGATCTCGAGGATCACGTCGTTGTCCTGGACCTCGACGACGGTGCCGTAGATACCCGCCTTGGTCATGACCTCGACCCCGGGGACGAGGGCGCTCTGCATCTGCGCCTCCTGCTGGCGCCGCTTCTGGTTGGGCCGCCAGATGAGCAGCCAGAACACCAGGAGGATGAGGGCGATCATGGGGAGCGAGGAGAGGATTCCTCCGCCCGCGGGCGCGGCTCCGTCGGCGAGTTGGTAAAGGCCCTGCACGGGGCGTCCTTCCTGAAGTCTTCGTCTGTGGCCGGCGGCGCGGTCGACGCGGCGGCCACCCTGTTCGTGCCGGTCGGACGTGTTCGGCCCGCACGGCACCCGGTGGCTACAACGTTCCGGGCGGCCGATGCGTTCCTTCGGTGCCGGAACGCACTCTCCGGACCGGGGTGTCACCCCGTATCTCCGTCGGTCCGTCACAGCTTACGTGTCGCCGGTCACCGTTCCCCAACCGGCGCGGATCGGAGTGTTAACGGTCGCACCCCGCCTCCGGAGGCGGCCGCGACCCGCGCCGGGGCGGTTCAGGGGGTGCCCGAGGACCCGTTGCCGTTGGTTCCGTTGGCACCGCCGGAACCCGTGGTGCCGCCGCCCTGGGCCGCGGCGGCCGCGCCGAAGGCGGCGTCCGGCGGGGGTGTGAGCCCCAGGTGGGCCCAGGCGAGCGGAGTGGCGACCCGGCCGCGCGGGGTGCGGGCCAGGAACCCGGAGCGGACCAGGAACGGCTCGGCGACCACCTCCACGGTCTCGGCCTCCTCCCCCACCGACACGGCCAGGGTGGACAGGCCCACCGGGCCGCCGCGGAAGCGGCGGAGCAGCACGTCGAGGATGGCGCGGTCGAGGCGGTCCAGGCCCAGGGCGTCCACCTCGTACAGCTCCAGGGTGGCGCGGGCGGTGTCCAGGGACATGATCCCGTCGCCGCGCACCTCGGCGTAGTCGCGGACCCGGCGCAGCAGCCGGTTGGCGATGCGGGGCGTGCCGCGCGAGCGCCCGGCGATCTCGCGGGCGGCGTCCTCGGCCAGCGGGACGCCGAGCAGCCCGGCCGAGCGGTGCAGGATGCGCTCCAGCTCCTCGGCCGAGTAGAAGTCCATGTGGGCGGTGAACCCGAACCGGTCGCGCAGCGGGGCGGGCAGCATCCCGGCCCGGGTGGTGGCGCCGACCAGGGTGAAGGGGGCGATCTCCAGGGGGATGGCGGTGGCGCCGGGTCCCTTGCCCACGACCACGTCGACCCGGAAGTCCTCCATGGCGACGTAGAGCATCTCCTCGGCGGGGCGGGCCATCCGGTGGATCTCGTCCAGGAACAGCACCTCGCCCTCCTGGAGGGTGGACAGCACCGCGGCCAGGTCGCCGGAGCGCTCGATGGCGGGGCCGGAGGTGATGCGCAGGGGGGAGCCCAGCTCGGCGGCGATGATCATGGCCAGGGTGGTCTTGCCCAGGCCCGGGCCGCCGGACATGAGGATGTGGTCGGGGGCGCGGTTGCGCTTGCGGGCGCTGTCCAGGACCAGGGAGAGCTGTTCGCGCACCCGTTCCTGGCCGACGAACTCGTCGAGCGCGCGCGGCCGCAGGGCGCCCTCCAGCCGGCGCTCGTCGGCTCCGGCCTCGGAGGAGACGGCCTCCCGGGCGTACGGCCCGGGGAGGTCCCGGTCCGCCGGTCCCGTCGGTCGGTCGTGGTCGTCGTACACGGTGGGCCCTCCTAGGCGCGGCTGAGGGTGCGCAGGGCGCTGCGCAGCAGGACGGCGACGTCGGCGGTCTCCTCGGCCTGGGGCGCGACGGCGGCGGCCGCGGCCTCGGCGTCCTTGGCGGACCAGCCCAGGTTGACCAGGCCGGAGACCACCTGGGTGCGCCAGGCGCCGTTGGGCCCGGCCCCGGCGCCGTCCGGGACCGGCGGCAGGGTGCCGTCGGTGAAGACGGGCGGGTCGATCTTCCCGCGCAGCTCCAGGACGATGCGCTGGGCGCCCTTCTTGCCGATGCCCGGGACCCGGGTCAGGGCGTTGGTGTCCTCGGTGGCCACGGCGTGGCGCAGGGAGTCGGGGCTGTGCACCGAGAGCATGGCCAGGGCCAGCCGGGGGCCGACCCCGGAGGCGGTCTGGAGCTGCTCGAACAGGTGCTTCTCGTCGTCGTCGGCGAATCCGAAGAGGGTGAGGGAGTCCTCGCGCACGACGAGGCTGGTGGCGACGGTGCCGGTCTCCCCCACGTGCAGGCGGGACAGGGCGCTCGGGGTGCACTGCACGGACATGCCGACCCCGCCGACGTCGATGACGGCGCTGCCGGCGCCGCGTGCGGCCACCCGGCCGGTGAGGAACGCGATCATGTCATGGGGGCACCGGGTGCCCTTCTCCTTCCCTAGGGGCGGGCGCCGCGGGCGCGGCGGGCCAGTTCGACCTTGCGGGCGAAGTCCTGCTGTGCCTGGGCCACCCGGGCCTGGGCGCCGCCGCGCCAGATGTGGCAGATGGCCAGGGCGACCGCGTCGGCCGCGTCGGCGGGGCGGGGCGGGCCGTCGAGTCCGAGGATACGCGCGACCATGGTGCCGACCTGCGCCTTGTCCGCGCGGCCGCTGCCGGTGATGGCGGCCTTGGCCTCGCTGGGGGTGTGCAGGGCGACGGGCAGGCCGCGGCGGGCGGCGCAGACCAGGGCGATGCCGCTGGCCTGGGCGGTGCCCATGACGGTGCTGAGGTTGTGCTGGGCGAAGACCCGCTCGACGGCGACGGCGTCGGGGCGGACCTCGTCGAGCCAGCGCTCGATGCCGCGCTCGACGCCCAGCAGGCGCTGGGGCAGGTCCTCGTCGGGGGAGGTGCGGATGGCGTCGGCGCCGATGAGGCTCAGGGGGCGGCCGATGGCGCCCTCGACGGCGCCGACGCCGCACCGGGTGAGCCCCGGGTCGATTCCCAGCACGCGCACGCGCCCCACACCTTTCTCGAACGTTCGTTCGCACCATGCTAATGCCGCGGGACGACAGGAGTCCCGCGCCCGGCCCGGCGTGTCTCGGGGGCCGTGCCGGTCGAGCGTACCGGGGCCCGGGGACGGGGCGGGGGCGTTCAGGCGCGGCCGGTCCCCCACAGGTCGGCCAGGGCGGCGCGGCGCTCGGCCCGGGAGAGGCCGCGCAGGTCGGCGACGCCGCGCTCGGTGACCACGACCTCCACGTCCTGGGAGGGGGTGGTGACCGGCCGGGAGAGGCGTTCGACCAGGGTGGAACGGCCGCGGTGGCGGGTGGGGACGGCGATGACGCTGAGCCCGCCGACGGAGCGGGTGGCGGCCGCGGCGTAGTCGGAGTGGCCGCCGATGCCGCCGAGCACGCCCCGGGCGGTGCCCTCGACGTTGACCTGGCCGTCGTGGTCGATCTCCACCGCGGTGTTGACGGCGACGAAGGGGTCGGCGGACAGGCGGCCGGGGTCCAGGACGTGTTCCACGGAGTGCAGCAGGGGGCGGCCGTCGGCCCAGGCGTGCAGGCGCGGGCCGCCGACGAGGTACATGCCCACGGGGTCGCCCAGCAGCAGGCCGCGCTCGTCGAGGTCGACGGCGGCCTCGGGCAGCGGCCCGGAGTCGATGCGCACGGGGACCCGCAGCTCGGCGGCCAGGGCGGCGGGCACGGGGCCGAAGCCGAGCTGGAGGCGGGCGCCGGCGGGGATGAGGGGCGCCAGGTGGCGGGCGATGGCGGCCTGGTCGGGGCCGGTGGGCGAGGGGCGCAGGGTCCCGGCGGTGCGGTCGCTCTCCCCGATGACGACGACGCGGTCGGCGGGCAGCGGCGGCCCGGCGTCGGCGCGGGGCAGGTTCGGCGAGACCACCCCGGCGACCAGGGCGCCCGCCTCGACGGCGGTGCGCAGCCAGCCGGCCTCGCTGCCGAAGGCGTACCCGCCGGGCACCGGGACCACCGAGGCGACGAGCAGGTCGGGACGCCACAGGCCGTGCAGCAGGGCGGGGACGGCGGACATGCGCACCGGCGGGTGGGCGATGAGGCCGCGGTCGACGTGATCGCGCAGGCCCCAGCCGGGCATGACGGTGCGGGCGTCGGCGAACGCGGCGGGGTCGAGCCCGGGGTCGGCCTCGGGGACCCAGCCCAGGACGAGGCGGACGCCGCCGGCGCGCGCGGCGGCCGCGCACAGGTCGGCGGTGACGCTCCGCGGGGCGCCGAACCCGTCGCCCAGGGCGACGGTCGCGCCCGGTCCCACCAGGTCCGTCAGGCTCTCCACGCTCTCCCCTTCCGCCGGACCGACCGTACCGGACCGGGCGGCCCGGCCGGGAAAAGGGGGTGGACTCCGCGGCGGGGGCCGTGCTAAGTTCTTCTCGAAGCGAGAAAAACTCACTCTGAGAAGAACTGGACCGACCATGGTGGACGACGGGATGCGGCGGGACGCGGACGAACGGGAGTTCCTGGCCGCCTACGACCCGCACGCCTACGCCCCCGTCGCGGTGACCGTCGACGTCGTGGCGATGACCATCCGCGCCCGGGAGCCGCTGGTGCTGCTGGTCCGCCGGGGCGCCAGCCCGCAGAAGGGCCGGTGGGCGCTGCCCGGCGGCTTCGTCCGGGCCGAGGACGACCCCCGGGGGCCCGCCGACCCCGACCTGCCCGACGCCGCGCTGCGCGTCCTGGCCGAGAAGACCGCCCTGCCCACCACCCTGCACCTGGAGCAGCTGGGCACCTACGGCGCCCGCGGCCGCGACCCCCGCATGCGGGTCTTCTCGGTGGCGTACATGCTGCTCGCCCCCGACCTGCCCGACCCCGAGCAGGGCCGCGACACCGCCGAGGCCGCCTGGGTCCCCTGGCGCGACCTCGGGCACGGCGGCACCGCGCGGTACGAGCCCGCCTTCGACCACGCGCGGATCATCGCCGACGCCGTCGAGCGGGCCCGCGCCAAGCTGGAGTACACCTCCCTGGCCACCGCGTTCCTGCCGCCGGTGTTCACCATCACCGACCTGCGCGAGGTGTACGAGGCGGTGTGGGACCGGTCCCTGCACGCCGCCAACTTCCACCGCAAGATCCTCGCCGCCCCCGGCTTCGTCCGGGACACCGGGGAGCTCGCCGACCGCGGCGGCTCCGGCGGGGGCCGCCGCCCCCGCCTGTACCGGGCGGGCGGCACCGCCGCCCTGCACCCGCCGCTGCTCAGGAGCGCCCCATGACCCCCGTGGAGGTCCCGATGACCGTCGAGGAGGCCGCCCGCGCCGTCCTCACCGCCCGCGACCCGTCCGACCTGTTCGGGCCGCTGCCCGCCGACGACACCGTGCCCGCGGCGGCCTCGTCCGCCCACCGGCGGCTCGCCCGCCTGCTGCACCCCGACACCCCCGGGGGCGACGCCGCGCTGTTCACCCGGCTGACCGGGATGTGGACGCGCTACCAGGAGGCCGTCCGGGGCCGGATCGGGTTCGACGACCACGTGGTGGTGACCGCCGCCCGCGGCTACCACGTGGGGTCCTCCCCCCTGGCCTCGGGCGACGTCGCCGACCTGTACCCCGTCCGCTACCGGGACGGCGACTGGCGCGACGCCGTGATCAAGGTGCCCCGGTCCCCGCGCGACAACGACCTCATGGAGGCCGAGGCCACCGCCCTGGAGCGGATCCGCGAGCGCGGGCCGGAGGAGGCGCGGGCGTTCTTCCCCCGGCTGCTGGAGTCGATCCGCCACCGCGACGCCGCGACCGGGGTCGAGCGCAGGGCCAACGTGCTGGACCGGCTGGACGGCTTCCACAGCCTGGCCGATGTGCGCCGCGCCCACCCCGACGGCGTCGACCCGCGCGACGCCGCGTGGATGTGGCGCCGCCTGCTGGTGGCGGTCGACGCGGCCTCCCGGGCCGGGGTGGTGCACGGGGCGGTGGTGCCCGAACACGTGCTGATCCACCCCGGGGAGCACGGCCTGGTCCTGGTCGACTGGTGCTACTCGGTCACCGCGCACGCCGCGCGCACCACCCCGCACATCCCCGCGATGGTCCCCCACCGCAAGGACCTCTACCCGTCCGAGGTGGCCGAACGCGGCCCCGCCTCGGTGCGGACCGACATCTACATGGCGACCCGGTGCATCGAGTACGTCACCGCCGGGCGCCTGCCGCGGGAGCTGCGCTCGTTCGCCAGGGGCTGTGCCCTGCCGGCGGCGCGGCAGCGCCCCTCCGACGGGTTCGCCCTGCTGATCGAACTCGACGAGGTCCTGGAGCGGCTCTACGGGCCGCGCCGGTTCCGCCCCTTCACCATGCCGGACTGACCCCGCGGACCACCGAACCCCGCGGCCCCCGGCCCCACCGACCCCGAGACCCCTTCACCCAAGAGGAGAACCACCATGGGAAGCAGCCACTGGTCCACCGACGCCTACCACGCCCGCAAGGCCTACAACGCCTCCGCCGGACGCAGCGACTTCGGCTACACCGACGACGTGCTGTCGTCCGTCCCCCGCAGCAAGTGGAAGGTCCACGAGAAGCTCGACCCCAAGGGCGTCGCCTTCCGCGAGAGCCGCGACTCCGACGAGCACCCCGAGTCCCTGGCCATCTCGGTGCTGTTCGACGTCACCGGCTCGATGGGCCGCGTCCCCCGCGTGCTCCAGACCAAGCTGCCCGCGCTGTTCGGCCTGCTGCTGCGCAAGGGCTACGTGGAGCACCCGCAGATCCTGTTCGGCGGGATCGGCGACGCCACCTGCGACCGGGCCCCGCTCCAGATCGGGCAGTTCGAGTCCGGCAACGAGCTGGAGGAGGACCTGAACAACATCCTGCTGGAGGGGGGCGGCGGCGGACAGGTCACCGAGTCCTACGAGCTGGCCATGTACTTCATGGCCCGGCACACCGCCATGGACTGCCTGGACAAGCGCGGCCGCAAGGGCTACCTGTTCCTCATCGGCGACGAGAAGGCCTACGGCAAGGTCAAGGCCCGCGAGGTGCGCGAGGTGATCGGCGACGACCTGGCCGAGGACATCCCGTTCCCGCAGATCCTCGCCGAGCTGCGGCGCAGGTTCGAGGTGTACTTCATCATGCCGAGCGGCAGCAGCCACTTCACCAACGACGCCGTCCGGTCCTTCTGGGACGAGCAGCTGGGCCAGAACGTCATCCACCTGGAGGACCTGGGCGCGGTGTCGGAGACCATCGCGGTGACGATCGGCCTGTCCGAGGAGGCCATCGACCTGGAGGAGGGGCTGTCCGACCTCGCCGACGCCGGGTCCGACGCCGGCGGCGTCGTGGGCAGGGCGCTGGCGCCGCTGGCCGGTCCGCGCGGCTCGATCGTGCGCTCGTCCGGCCTGCCCGGCGGCGACGCCTCGGCCCCGGGGACGGACCGGCTGTGAGCGCCCCCGCGTGGGCCGACACCTCGGCCGTCGTCGTCGACCTGGGATTCGGCGACGCGGGCAAGGGTGTGACGGTCGATCTGCTGTGCGCACGGCGGCGCTACGGCGCCGTCGTGCGCGCCAACGGGGGCGCCCAGGCCGCCCACAACGTGGTGGCCCCGGACGGACGCCACCACACGTTCTCCCAGTTCGGGGCGGGGACCCTCGCCCCGGACGGGCCGGTGCCCACGCACCTGTCCCGGCTGATGGTGGTGGACCCCCTCGCCCTGGCCGCCGAGGGCGCCCACCTGGCGTCCCTCGGCGTCCCGGACCCGTTCGGCCTGGTCACGGTGGACGAGCGTGCGCTGATCGCCACCCCCTGGCACCAGGAGGCCAACCGGATCCGCGAGCGGGCCCGGGGCGGCGGCCGCCACGGGTCGTGCGGGATGGGCGTGGGCGAGGCGATGGCCTACGCCCTGGCCCGGCCCGGGGACGCCCCCACGGCCGGCGACTGCCGCACGCCCGCGGTGCTGCGCCGCAAACTGCACCGGCTGGCCGACCACCTCGACGCGCTCCGCCGCGAGCTCGGCGACGGGTCCCGGACGTCCCCGGACGTCGAGGACTGCGTCGCGGCGTACGGGGGGTTCGCCCGAGGGGTGCGCATCGTGGACGAGGCGTACCTGCCGGGCCTGCTGGCCCGCGCCCCGGTCGTGTTCGAGGGCGCCCAGGGGGTGCTGCTGGACGAATGGCACGGGTTCCACCCGCACACCACCTGGTCCACGACCACCACCGCGAACCCGCTGGCGCTGCTGGCCGAGGCGGGCCGCCCCGGCGACGCCCGCCGGATCGGGGTGGTGCGCGCCTACACCACGCGGCACGGGGCGGGGCCCTTCCCCACCGAGGACCCGTCGCTGGCCGGCCTGCTGCCCGAGCCGCACAACGGGACGCACCCCTGGCAGGGGGCGTTCCGGGTGGGCCACCTGGACCTGGCGGCCCACCGGTACGCCCTGGCCGCCACCGGCGGGGTGGACTCCCTGGTGGTGACGCACGCCGACAGCGCCGCCGCGGCCGGCGGCCGGCTGCGGCGCTGCACCGGCTACACCGACCGGGCGGGGCGGCCGCTCGTGCCCACCCCGGGCGACGCCCCGGCCCCCAGCCACCCGCTGCACCCGGCGCCCGGCCCCCTGGACGCCCGCGCCGACGCCCACCTGCGCCGCCAGGCGGCCCTGGCGGACGCCCTGGCCGCGGCCCGGCCCGTCCTGGCCGACGGCCCCACGCCGCCGGAGGAGATCGCCGACGCCCTGGGAACCCCGCTGGAGGCGGTCTTCTCCGGCCCCACCCGCGACGACGCCCGGATCACCGCCCCGGCCTGACCGTCCCCGCAGGACAAGAAGGACCCTCCCGATTGTCGGTTCCCGACAAGACCCCCCACCCGGGAAGGGCCCATGGTGGTGGCCGACAACCATGGGAAATGAGGTCGAACGGAAATGACGGACCACGTGCTGGTGGTGGGTGCGGGAGTGGTCGGACTGTCCACCGCCTGGTTCCTCCAGGAGCACGGCGTGCGGGTCACGGTCGTGGACCGGGACGGGGTCGGCGCGGGCGCCTCCTGGGGCAACGCCGGCTGGCTCTCCCCGAACCTGGCGATCCCGCTGAACGAACCGGGCGTCCTGCTCCAGGGGCCGCGCTCCCTGGTCGACCCCGACGCGCCGCTGTCGATCCCGCCGACGGCCTCCCCCGCCCTGTGGGCGTTCCTGCTCCGGTTCGCGGCGAACTGCCGGTGGCCGTCCTGGGAGCGCGCGGTCCGCGCGAACCTGCCGCTGAACACCGCCTGCCTGGAGGCGTTCGACGAACTGGAGAAGGCGGGGGTGGCGACCACCGCGGTCTCCGCCCCGGTCACGGCGCTGTTCCGCTCCCCCAAGGCGGCGCTCGTCCTGCTGCACGAGCTCGACTCTCTGGGCCTGGAGGTGGAGCGCGCCGCGCTGGCGGAGGACGACGCGCACGCCCTCGTGCCGCAGGCGGCGGGGTCGATCCGCGCCGCCGTCCGGCTGGCGGGCCAGCGCCACGTCGACCCCGGGACCCTGGTCCGCAACCTGGCCGCGTCCGTACGCGAACGCGGCGGCGTCGTCCGCGACGGCTTCGAGGCGGCCGCCGTGCACCGCTCGGGTTCGACGATCACGGTGGTCTCCGGGACCGGTGAACCGCTGCGCGCCGACGCCGCGGCGGTGTGCACCGGGGCCTGGGCCGACCGCCTGCTGCGGCCCCTGGGGGTGCGGCTCCCGGTGCGGGCGGGCCGCGGGTACTCCTTCACAGTGCCCGTCGAGGAACCGGTCCCGGGCCCGGTCTACCTGCCCGAGGCGCGGGTGGCGTGCACGCCCTACCGCGGGGCGCTGCGGGTGGCGGGGACCATGGAGTTCCGGGGGCCGGACGACGCCCTGCGTCCCCGCCGGGTCGAGGCCATCGTGCGCTCGGCCCGCCCCTTCCTGAGGGGGGTCCGCTGGTCGGAGCGGAGCGACGTGTGGGTCGGCCCGCGCCCGGTCACCCCGGACGGTGTGCCGCTGGTCGGCGCCACCCGGGTGCCGGGCGTGTACACCGCCACGGGCCACGGCATGTGGGGGCTCACCCACGGCCCGGTCACCGGCCGCCTCCTCGCCGAGCGGATCGCCACCGGGCGCGCCCCGTCGGCGCTGGCCGCGCTCGATCCCCTGCGCTGACGCCGGGGCGCCCTCAGACGGCGGTGAGGTGGTAGGTGGTGTCCACCCAGAAGCCGTCGCCGGTGTCGGCCTTGATCTCCAGGACGTAGCCGCCCGGGCTGAGCCCGGCGATCCCGCCCCACAGGCCCCACGTGCACCACCGGGTCCACAGCGGGGCGCGGAACGTCCCGGCGAACTCCTGGAGGGGCAGCGGCACACCGTTGAGGTGTGCCGCCGCCCGCTCGACCGGCATCGACCGGGGCCTGCGGGAGTACGTGGAGTCGTGGTACATGTTCAGCACCGGGAAGAACACCGGGCACCCGGCGGGCACCTCGCAGCGGCGCACCACCCGGCCGCCGTAGGTGCCGGCCAGGAACCACAGGCCGTCGGGCTGGTTGACCGCGGCGTGGGCGCCGGTGGGGTCCTGCACGGGGTCGCGCCCCTCGGGGGCCGACCACACCCACTTCCACCAGCGGCCCGAGAGGGCGACGCCCTCGCGCTCGCCGATCCGCCACGTCCCGTCGGGCACGACCTCGCCCATGGCACCTCGTTCCTCGCGTCCGGCCGCCCTGGGGGTGGGACGGCACGAGGATGGTACCGATGACCCTTTTGTTCCGATTGCCCCGGGTCACCCGATAGCACCCCTTCCCGGTCCGAGGGGCGGGAACAGGGCCGTGCCGTTCACCGCGGGGCCCGGGCCCCCGGCCTAGGCTCGCGGTATGACGACTTCACTCGGCGATCCCCGGGTCCGCGAATTCCTGAGCGCCGGCACCCGTACCGGCAAGCTGGCCTACACCGCCTCCGACGGCAGGCCGCTGGTGGTGCCGGTGTGGTTCATCGTCGAGGACGGGGAGATCGTGTTCAACACCGGCGCGTCCACGGCCAAGGGCCGGGCGGTCGGCCGCGACCCGCGGGTGGCGCTGTGCGTGGACCTGGAGGAGCCCCCGTACGGGTTCGTGCAGGTCCAGGGCGAGGCGAGCGTCTCGCAGGACCCCGGCGAACTCCTGCGCACCGCCACCGCGATCGCCGCCCGCTACATGGGCGAGGACAGGGCGGAGGAGTACGGCCGCCGCAACGGCGTGCCGGGGGAGCTGGTCGTGCGCATCCGCCCGACCAGGGTCGTCGCCGGGTTCGACATGGCGGACTGAGCCGCCCCCGGACGCCGGTGGCCGCACTCCCGGGCGGGGGTGCGGCCACCGGCGTCGTGACGGGTCGGTCAGCCGAGCTCGGCCATGACCTCGTCGGGGATGTCGGCGTTGGTGAAGACGTTCTGCACGTCGTCGGAGTCCTCCAGGACGTCCACCACGCGCAGGACCTTCTTGGCGGTCTCGGCGTCCACCGGGACCTCCATGGTCGGCAGGAAGCTGGACTCCGCCGACTCGTAGTCGATGCCCGCCTCCTGGAGCGCCGTGCGCACCTGGACCAGGTCGGTGGCCTCGCAGACGATCTCGAAGGCCTCGCCGATGTCCTCGACCTCCTCCGCGCCGGCGTCCAGCACCGCGAGGGTGACGTCGTCCTCGGTGGTGCCCTCCTTGGGCACGATCACGACGCCCTTGCGGTTGAACAGGTACGACACCGATCCGGCGTCGGCCATGTTGCCGCCGTTGCGGGTGACCGCCACGCGCACCTCGGAGGCGGCGCGGTTGCGGTTGTCGGTGAGGCACTCCACGAGCAGGGCGACGCCGCCGGGGGCGTAGCCCTCGTACATGATGGTCTGCCACTCGGCGCCGCCGGCCTCTTCACCGGAGCCGCGCTTGCGGGCGCGCTCGATGTTGTCGAGGGGGACCGAGTTCTTGCGGGCCTTCTGGATCGCGTCGTAGAGCGTCGGGTTCCCGTCGGGGTCACCGCCACCGGTGCGCGCGGCCACCTCGATGTTCTTGATCAGCTTGGCGAAGAGCTTGCCCCGCTTGGCATCGATGACGGCTTTCTTGTGCTTGGTGGTGGCCCACTTGGAGTGGCCGCTCATGCGAGTCCTTTCACGATGTCGACGAAGAGGCGGTGGATACGCGCGTCGCCGGTCAGTTCGGGATGGAAGGACGTGGCCATCAGGCCGCCCTGTCGTACGGCGACGATCCTACCGGCCTCGTCGGGGCCGGGGACGGTGCCGAGCACGGTGACGTCCGGGCCGACCTCCTCCACCCAGGGCGCCCGGATGAACACCGCGTCGAACGGTCCGCCGTCCAGCGCGTCGATACGGACACCGGTCTCGAAGGACTCGGTCTGGCGGCCGAACGCGTTGCGGCGCACCGTCATGTCGATGCCGCCGACCGTCTCCTGGTCCGCGGTGCCCCCCAGGATACGGTCGGCGAGCATGATCATCCCGGCACACGTCCCGTAGGCGGGCATCCCGGCGCGGACGCGCTTGCGCAGCGGTTCGAGCAGCCCGTACCGCACGGCCAGCTTGGACATCGTGGTGGACTCGCCGCCGGGGATCACCAGTCCGTCCACGGTGTCGAGGTGCTCGGGCGAGAGGACCTTGACGGTGTGCACGTCGAGGGTGTCGAGAACGCGCTGGTGCTCGGCGACGTCCCCCTGGAGGGCCAGGACGCCGATGGTGGGTCTGTGGGTCACGTACGTCCTCACTCTGTACTGCCTGAACGGGGGGACGGGCCCGGGCGTCCGCCCGGGCCCGGGGCCGCTACCAGCCGCGCCCGGCGTACCGCTGGGAGTCGGACAGCTCGTCCAGGTTGATGCCGACCATGGCCTCGCCCAGGCCACGCGAGACGCGCGCGATGACGGCGGGGTCCTCGTAGTGGAGGGTGGCCTGCACGATGGCGTCGGCGCGCTTGGCCGGGTCGCCGGACTTGAAGATGCCCGAGCCGACGAACACGCTCTCCGCGCCGAGCTGGCGCATGAGCGCGGCGTCGGCGGGGGTGGCCACACCGCCCGCGGAGAACAGCGGAACGGGGAGCCTGCCCAGCTCGGCCACCTCCTTGACGATGTCGTAGGGGGCGCGCAGCTCCTTGGCGGCGCCGAACAGCTCGGCCTCGTCCAGGGTGCCCAGGCGCTTGATCGCCGCGCGGATGGACCGCATGTGGCGGGTGGCCTCGACGACGTTGCCGGTGCCGGCCTCGCCCTTGGAGCGGATCATGGCCGCGCCCTCGGCGATGCGGCGCAGGGCCTCGCCCAGCTCGGTGGCGCCGCAGACGAACGGCACGGTGAACGCCCACTTGTCGATGTGGTGGGCCTCGTCGGCGGGGGTCAGGACCTCGGACTCGTCGATGAAGTCGACGCCCAGGCTCTGGAGGACCTGCGCCTCGACGAAGTGGCCGATGCGGACCTTGGCCATGACCGGGATCGAGACGGCCTCGATGATCCCGTCGATCATGTCGGGGTCGGACATGCGGGCCACCCCGCCGTCCTTGCGGATGTCGGCGGGGACGCGCTCCAGGGCCATGACCGCGACGGCGCCGGCGTCCTCGGCGATCTTGGCCTGGTCCGGCGTGACGACGTCCATGATGACGCCGTTCTTGAGCTGCTCGGCCATGCCCCGCTTGACGCGCTGGGTACCGACTGCGCCGTCGGGGGTGGTCGCTGCGTTGTCAGCCACGGTGGTGGACTCCCGTCCCATCAGGTGTTTCCAGGGGAATGGGCGCGCCCGGACGGCGGCCGGCGTTCGCGCGTTGGGGGCGCGCGGACGCCTCGGCGCCGCGCACCCCGGGTCTCCCGGACCACCATGGTAGTTCCTCCCCTTCCGGGGGGCTTTGGCCAGATAGGCGTTTTCCGGGGCCCCGGCCTTACAGGGTGTCGGGTGCGGCCACCGGGGCCGGGAGCTCCGGCGGCCGGTCGTCGATCTCGAAGAAGTCGGGCAGCGGTGCCCCGCCGGCCAGGCGGAACAGCCGGACGACCCGGGAGCGGCGCGCCCGGCGGGTGTCGGCGACGGCGGCGTTGTAGAACACCCGGGCCAGGTGGACGCCCCTGGCGGCGGAGGCCGTGGCGGGCAGCAGCCCGGCGGCGTCGGCGGCGCGCAGCGCGGCGGGGTCGGCCAGGGTCCGGCGCAGGGAGTGGGACAGGGCGCTCTCGGCGGGTTCGCCGCCGTCGGCGGCGTCGGCGGCCGGGAGCAGGGCGGCGGCGTGGACGGGGCCCAGCACGCGGGCCAGGCGGAGGGCGGTCTCCCTGCGCCGGTCCAGGGCGGTGCGCAGCCCGGCCCGGGACAGGTCCACGCGCTGGTGGAGCCGGTGCAGCCGGGTGGCGCGCCAGGACAGGTAGAGGGCGCAGGCGATCACGGCGACGAGGGCGCCGACGACCACGAGAACCGCCAGGGCCTGCTCGCTCACGGTGCGCACCCCCTCGTTCCCAGGTTACGGACCGGGGCCGCGTCAGTGGGTGCGGACACGCTCCCCCGCCAGAACGGTCTCGTAGACGGACACGATGTCGGCGGCGACGGTGTCCCAGTCGTAGGCCCGGACGGCCTCCCGGGCGGCGCGGGACAGGGCGGCCCGGCGGTCGGGGTCGTCGAGCAGGGCGTCGGCCCGGCGGGCCAGGTCCGCGGCGTCGCCGACGGCGAACAGCTCGCCGGCCCTGCCGCCGCCCAGGACGGCGGAGAAGGCGGGGATGTCGCTGGCCAGGAGCGCGGCCCCGGCGGCCATGGCCTCGGTCAGGACGATGCCGAAGCTCTCCCCTCCCAGGTTGGGGGCGCAGAACAGGTCGGCGGAGTGGTAGGCGCGGACCTTGTCCCCGTCGTCGAGGCGGCCGGTGAGGACGATCCGCTCGCGCAGCCGGTCGGGCACGGCGGCCAGCGCCGGACCGGGGTCCCCGGGGCCGGCGACCAGCAGGCGCAGCCCGGGCCGGTGCGGGGCGAGCCGGGTGAACGCCTCCAGCAGCACGGCCAGCCCCTTGCGGGGTTCGTCCAGGCGGCCCAGGAAGCCGATGGACCCGCCCTCCCCCGGGAACCCGGGCAGCGGCCGGGCGTCGGCGAACCGGCGGACGGCCACCCCGTTGGGGATGAGCACGGCGTCGCCGCCGAGGTGTTCGACCAGGGTGCGGCGGGCGGCCTCGGAGACCGCGATGCGGGCGTGGACCTTCTCCAGGGCCGAACGCAGCGCGTGGGAGCCGGCGGCCATCGCCCGCGAGCGCGGGTTGGCGGTGTGGAAGGTCCCCACCAGGGGGCCCTCTGCGGCCCAGCAGGCCAGCAGGGAGACGCTGGGGGCGGCGGGCTCGTGGATGTGCAGGACGTCGAACCCGCCCCGGGCGATCCACCGGTGGACCCGGGCCGCCGTGCGCGGCCCGAAGCTCAGCCGGGCCACGGACCCGTTGTAGGGCACGGGCACGGGGCGCCCGGCCGGGACGAGGTGGTCGGGCAGGTCGGCGGCGCCGTCGCCGACCGGGGCCAGGATCGAGACCTCGTGGCCGCGGGCGATGAGGGCGTCGGCGAGGTCGCCGACGTGCTGCTGCACCCCTCCTGGGACGTCCCAGGAGTAGGGGCAGACCAGGCCGATCCGCATGCCCATGGCCTACCCGGCCCGCCCGCCCGCGCGCGTCGGGGCCTCCGGCGCGGCCCCGGCCTCCCGGCGGGCCCGGAGGGCGCGGTCCGCGTCCAGGTCGCTCACGAAGACCGGCTGGAGCATGTGCCAGTCCTCGGGGTGCTCGGCGATGGCGCCCTCGAACACCCGGACCAGGTCCTGGCTGGTGCGCCGGATCCGCTCGGAGCGGGTGGCGCCCTCCGCGACGGGGACCTCGTCGTGGATGCGGATGCACCAGTGGGGACCGTCGTACCACAGGGAGACGGGCAGCAGGGCGGCCCCGGTGTTCATCGCCAGGGCGGCCGGGCCGGTGGGGACGCGGGCGGCCTCCCCGAACAGCTCGACCTCCACGCCGGTGCCGCTGATGTCGCGGTCGGCGAGCAGGCACACCAGGCCGCCGTCGCGCAGCCGGCGGGTGAGGGTGCCCACGGTGCCGACGGCCCCGCCGGTAAGCGGCAGCACCTCCATGCCCAGGGACTCGCGGTGGGCGGTGAAGCGCCGGTACAGGCTCTCCGGCCGCACCCGCTGGGCGACGGTGGTGAGGGGGATGCCGCGCAGCGTGATCCACGCCCCGGCGTGGTCCCAGTTGCCCATGTGGGGCAGGGCGACGACGGCTCCGCGGCCGTCGGCGATGGCCTTCTCCAGGGTCTCGACGCCGGTGGCGCGCGTGTCGCCGAGGATGCGCTCGGGCGTCATCGCCGACAGCCGGAACATCTCGTAGAAGTAGCGCATGTAGGAGCGCATCCCGGCCCGGGACAGGGCGCGCAGCTGGGCGTCGGTGGCGCCGGGGCCGACCAGGCGGCGCAGGTTGCGCTCCAGGCCGCGGGTGCCCTCGTCGTGGGTCCGCCAGGAGCGGTCGGCCAGGTGGCGGAACACCGCCCGCCCCGCGCCCTCGGGGGCGCGGCCCACGGCCGCCCATGCCGCCGCGTAGGCGGCTGCGGCCACCCGTTCGTCCACGTCGTGCCCCTTCCGGTGTCTAGCGCTGGTTGCCGGGTGCCGGTTCGGCGCCCTCGTCGGTGTCGTCGAGGAGGTCCGGGGCGGTCCCCTCCGCGGGCTCCGCGCCGGCGGCGTCCTCCTGCTCCCGCTCCCTGTCCCGGGCGTCGATCTCGTTGAGCCGCGCCCGGGTCTCCAGCAGGCGCTGGAGGATGGTCAGCAGGCTCATGCCGGCCAGCACCCACAGGCCGCCCGCCAGGACGTAGGGGACGCCGAACTCGCTGAGGGCCACCGACACCAGGATGACGATGAGGCGTTCGGTGCGCTCGGCCACGCCGACGTCGCAGTTGACGCCCAGGCCTTCGGCGCGGGCCTTGATGTAGGACACCATGAACCCGCTGATCAGGCAGAACAGGGTGAGTCCGGCGAGCAGGGGGTCGTCCCCGCCGGCGATGAACCACCACAGCAGGCCCGCCAGGATGGCCGCGTCCGCGATGCGGTCGAGGCTGGAGTCGAGGAACGCGCCGAAGGCGCTCTCGGAGTCCTTGGCCCGGGCGACGGCGCCGTCGAGCATGTCGAAGAGCACGAACACGGTGATGACCACCGAGCCCGCGTACAGCTGGCCGCGCGGATAGAAGTAGAGGGCACCGGCCACGACGCCGGCGGCACCGATGATCGTGACGATGTTGGGGGTCAGGCCGATCCGGGCCAGGCTCCGGCCGAGCGGAGCGGTGACCCTGGAGACCAAGGGGCGAAGGATTCTCAGCATGTCGTCTAGTGCACCTCCACCGGCGTGTGCCGGGGATTTCCTGGCGCACGCGACGCCCCGCCGGCCGACGGGCCTGCGGTCCGTGCGCGATCGACGCCAGCCGGGACGGCACCGGCCCGGATGTCTGGGGTTCTGGGAGGTACCGCGCGTGCGCGCACGGGGCGCGCACGGCGATGATCCTAACAGTCGGCCGCGGCGATACGCCGCGAACGGCGCGTCCCCGCACCGGACGAACGAATCTCGTGTCCGCCGGGTTCCACGGCCCCTACCCCGGTCCGCCGGGATCAGTCCGAGGGCCAGTGTCCGGCGAGCCGTTCCCGGGTCTGCTCCAGGAGCTCGGGGAGCACCTTGGTGTGGCCGATGACCGGCATGAAGTTGGTGTCGCCGCCCCACCGGGGGACGATGTGCTGGTGCAGGTGGGCGGCGATGCCGGCCCCGGCCGCCGACCCCAGGTTCATGCCCACGTTGAACGCCTGGGGGCGGTAGGCGGCGGTGAGGGCCCGGATCCCCTCCTGGGTGAGGGTGGCGACCTCGGCGGTCTCCTGCTCGTTGAGGGCGGTGTACTCCGACACGTGGCGGTAGGGGCACACCAGCAGGTGGCCGCTGTTGTAGGGGTACAGGTTGAGGACGACGTAGGCGCTCTTGCCGCGGTGCACCACCAGGCCCTCGGGGTCGCTCAGGCCGGGGGCCCGGCAGAAGGGGCAGCCGTCCTCGGGGCGCGGGCCGGAGGGCTTGTTCTCGCCCTTGATGTAGGCCATCCGGTGCGGGGTCCACAGCCGTTCCCAGCCGTCGGGCTCCCCCGCGCCCGCGCCGGGGGCGCCGCCCCGCTCCTCGTAGCCGCTGCCGTCCGTCATCGCCGACCCCTCCGCGCCGTCGTGCCCTGTCGCGGACCCAGCATAGAAGCGCCGGGGAGGTGGCGGCGGCCACGGGCCGCGGACCTCCCCGGCGGGGCGTTCAGAGGCCGAGCAGGGTGCGCAGGTGCCGGGGGGCGAGCGGGCCGTGGGCGAGCAGGGCCCGGGGCCCCGCCCCGGGTCGGGCCCGGGACAGGTCCGCGAGCAGCGCGGCGGTCTCCCGGCGGGCGATGTACCGGGCGGCCGCGGGGAACACGGCTGTGCGCACCCCCTGCCAGATCCGGTCGGCCTCCTCGACGTCGTGGTGACCGCGCACGGTGAGCATGCCGATCGCCTCGGGCTCGGTGAGGTCGCCGGTGTGCAGGCGGACCTCGACGACGGCGGCCAGGGCGTCGCGCAGCCGGTCCAGGGCTGCCAGCAGGCGCAGGGCCCGGTCGGCGCGGACCCCCTCGGCGTCGCCCGGGCCGCCGCCGGACCAGCCCCGGCGGGCCAGCTCGTCGGCCGCGTGCGCCTCCCAGCCCAGGACGAACAGCGGCGCGGGCAGCAGGGCGCGCACCGGCGGCGCCCCGTCGGCGGGGGAGGGAGCGCAGGTCAGCGCCTGGGCCCGCGCCACCAGCCGGGTGACGCGCAGCCGCAGGTCGTGGCGGTGGTGGCGGGCGCGGTGGTCCAGGCGGGCCACCGGGTCGGCGTCGGGGGCGGGCGGGGTGCCGGACACGAGGAGGGGGCGCCGGGCGCCGGCGTCCTCCGCGAGGGGGCGGGGCGGGTCCAGCCGGAGCGGCGACGGGTGCTCGCCGCGCGGGGGGACCAGGTCCGGGGGCGGGCCGGCGGGGACGAGGCCCAGCTCGGCGAGCCGGGCGTGCGCGTGGTCGAGGGCGCGCCGGGTCTCCCCGTGGGCGCTCCCCCATTCCACGGGGTCGGCGGCCAGGCCGGCCAGGGCCTCCTCCACCTGGCCGGCGTGCGGGGCGCGGTCGCACAGGCGGGCGGCGGCGTCCGCGACCTCCTCCTCGGCCTGTTCCAGGGCCTTCTCCGCGTCCGTCGGCGCCTCCACCGCGTCGGGGCCGGTGTCCAGGGTGTGCCGCAGCAGGTCGGTGTAGGAGCCGCCCAGGCGGTGTTCGGGGACGCGGGGGCCCGCGGCCCGGCGCTGCGCCAGGCCGTGGGCGGCGAACAGGATGTGGCCGCGTGCGGCGGAGGCGACCCGGTGGCAGGCCATCAGGGCCGTGGTCCGCTCGCCGGGGGCCGCCGAGGCGGGTGAGAGCACCACGCGGACCCGGGATTCGAGCTCGGTCTCCAGGTGCTCTCCGACGCGCATCGCGGCGGTGAGGTGCGCGGGCGGGACGCCGGGGCCCTTCTCCAGCCGGGCCAGGAGTGCGCCGGTGTGCCCGGGGATCTCCAGGGCCGCGGCGAGGACGGCGTCGCGGTACTCCGCCTCCGGCAGCCGGACGTCGTCCAGGAGTCCGGCCAGGGCCGCGGCGGGGTCGTGGGCGACCGGGTTCCAGGTCTGGGGGCGCAGGTCCGCGGTGCGCCACAGCAGGGCGGCGGCGCGGGCGCGCAAGACGTCCCGGTCGACCGCCTCGTCGGGCGTCGCGCGGGCCGGGGCGGCCCCTTCCGCCTCGTGCAGGGCGCGCCGGTACAGGGCGGTGCGCCGCCCGTCCCCTTCCGGGCTCCGGTCGTCGAAGAACCACCCGGGGGCCGCCGGGTCACCGAGGGAGCGGGCCCAGGAGGGGTCGGCCGCCCGCAGGGCCTTCAGGGCGCGTTCGGCGGCCGCGGGGAAGGGGGACGGGAGGCGCAGGCGTGCGGTGGGTCGCCGCGGGATGCTCATGCCGTCACCCTGCCACGCACGCGGCGGCCTCCCCCGGGGCCTGACCGGCTCCGGACGGTCCGGTTCCGGCCAGGCCCCGGGCGGGGCGTTCAGAGGCCGAGCAGGGTGCGCAGGTGCCGGGGCGGCGGGGAGCCGTGCGCCAGCATCATGTCGTGCCGCTCGCGGTCGGACCGGCCGGGGTGGACGGCGGCCAGGTCGCGGGCGATGTCCGCGACCTCGGCCTGGCCCACGTAGTAGGTGGACAGCTGGGCGCTGGTGAGCAGGGCCCGGCGCCACTTCCCGGCGGCCTCGCCCTCCTCCTGGTGCCCCCGCCCGACGAGCAGCGACATCGCCTCGGCCTCGGTGAGGTCGCCGGTGTGCAGGCGCACGTCCAGGATGGCGTTGAGGATCATCCGCAGCCGCATCTTGAGCTGCACCAGCCGCAGCACCGCGTTGTCCGCGGGGTCGTCGGACCAGCCGTGGCGGGCCAGCAGCTCCTCGGCGTAGACCGCCCAGCCCTCGACGAAGGGGCCGCTCCACAGCACCCGGCCCACCCGCGTGCCGCCGCGGTGGCGGGAGGCGTGGGCGAGCTGGAGGGCGTGGCCGGGCACCGCCTCGTGGACCATGAGGTTGCGCAGCAGCCCGGCGTTGTACTCGCGGAAGAACGACTCCCGGCGGGCGGCGGGCCAGTCCCTCGGGGGCGGGGAGACCGCGACGAGCGTGGGGCTCTGCGCGGCCCGGGGGTCCAGCGGGCCGGGCGGGTCGCAGTAGGCGACGGCGATCCCGCGCCGCGACTCCGGCATGGGGATGACGCGGACGGGGTCGTCGTACACGGTGACCAGGTCCAGTTCGCGCACCCGGCGGTCCAGGTGCGCCAGGGCGTCCTCGCACAGGGGCCGCACGGTGTCCGGGCCGGTGGCGTTCTCCGCGGCCACCCGGGCCAGCGCCTCGGCGGCCAGCCCGGGGGCGGGCGGGCGTCCGAGGTAGGCGGACGAGGCCTCGGCCAGGGCCTCCTCGGTGGCGATGAGATCGCTCTGGGCGCGGACCAGCAGCGCCTCGGGGGACAGTTCGGAGTCGAGGGTGTACCAGAGCCGGGCGGCGTAGACCCGCTCGCCCAGGCGCGGGTCGGCGGTGGCGGACTCCAGCCGTCCGCTCAGCCACTCCCCGTACTCCTCCACCGCCCCGAGGGCGGCCTCCAGGGCGTTCTCCAGGTCGGCGGGGGCGGCGTCGGGCTCCCGGGCCGCCAGGGCGGCCACGCCGTCGGAGAGGAGCGTGCGGGTGCCCTCCAGCTGTGCCAGGGCGGTCTCCACATGTACCCGGGACATGCCGGGGCCGGACCCCAGGCGCTCGCGGGCCACGGCCAGGTGGCCGGGCAGGGCGGAGCAGCGCGCGGCCAGGGCCGCCAGCCGGTCGGCCACGGGGAGCCGCTCGCGCTCCACCAGCGCGTACACGGCGTCGCCCGGGGAGTGCTCCAGGGGGTCGTGGGAGAGCGGGCGCAGCTCGGCGGTGTGCCACAGTTCGGAGCCGATCCGGGCGCGCAGGACCTCCAGGTCGACCCGGTCGCCCGGGGAGAGCAGGTCGTCGTCGATGTCGTCGAGGGAGCCCAGGGCGTCGGTGAAAAGGCGCGCCCGCCGTGTGTCGGCCTCCTCGGAGCGGTCGGTGAGGCGGTCCGCGCCGCGCGGGTCGCCCAGGTCCAGGGCCCACTCCGGGTCCTCGTCGAGGAGGGCGTCGAGCACGCGCTCGGCGACCTCGCGGAAGCGGCCGGTCATCCCCGGCTCGGGATGGGAGGAAGAGCTCATCCGGACATGATGCCAGGCAGCACGGACGCCCGGTTCCCGTCTGGCGGGAACCGGGCCGTGCACTGTGCGGGACCCCGGCCCGAATCGGCCTCCGCTAGCGCCAGGAGTTCTGGCCGCCGGTGGAGGTGGGCTGTCCTGCGGCGCCCTCGGGGTCCCCCACCGTGATGGCGTGCTCGACGAGGGTGATGAGCGTCGACTTGGTGGAGGCCCGGTCGCGGGCGTCCACCTGGACGATCGGGATCTCCGGGCTGAGCGTGAGCGCGTCCCGGACCTCGTCCGCGGCATGGGGGTAGTACCCGTCGAACCCGTTGATCGCCACGATGAAGGGCAGGCGCGCCTCTTCGAAGTAGTCGATCGCGGGGAAGCAGTCCGCGAGGCGGCGGGTGTCCACCAGGACCACGGCGCCGATGGCGCCCTTGACCAGGTCGTCCCACATGAACCAGAACCGGTGCTGTCCGGGCGTGCCGAACAGGTACAGGATCAGGTCCGAATCGAGAGACACACGGCCGAAGTCCATGGCGACGGTCGTGGTCTGCTTGTCCGGCGTCTTGGCGAGGTCGTCGACCCCGACGCTGGCGCTGGTCATGACCGCTTCGGTGGTCAGCGGCACGATTTCGGAGACGGAGCCCACGAATGTCGTCTTCCCGACACCGAAGCCCCCGGCGACGACGATCTTGACCGACGTCATCGCGTTCCCCCCAGCACCGCCTTCCTCGGCCGGGCTAGAGCTTGCGAAGTCCACTGAGCACCCTTTCAAGCAGGTTGGTGTTCGGGCGGGCGTCGTTGTTGAGCGAAGACCTGATCTGGACCAGTCCCTGCTCGGACATGTCCGCCACAAGCACCCGCGCCACGCCGAGCGGCATCCGCAACAGCGCGGAGATCTCCGCCACGGAGCGCCACTCCCGGCACAGGTCGCTGATCGCCTGCCATTCGGGCGTCAGCGTGCCCGACTCGTTGAGGGCCGTCGTCGTCGTCGAGATCAGAGCTTCGAGGGGAAGCTGCGACTTCGGCTTGGTACGGCCCTTGGTCACCGCGTAGGGGCGGACCAGAGAACTGGGCGCGCTTCCCGCAGCGGATCGTTGATCGTACGGTTGTTGGATAGGTCGAGGAACATCTCCGCCGCCCGGAACCGCCGGGATCCCCCCTGTGGGGGGACCGCTCGGCTGTTGTCCGAACCACGAGGCGCTCCCGGCATCTCTACTGTGAGGTGCCACCACTTCCTCCTGTCGGTGGTGGATCAGTGGATTCCCGAGGTGCGCGCCGCTGGTGTCAGCGCCCGCCCCGCCCGCTCGACGAGCAGGGTCATCTCGTACGCGACCAGACCGAGGTCGCTCTCCGCGGAGGCCAGTACCGCCAGGCAGGAGCCGTCGCTGATGGCCATGATGAGCATCAGCCCCCGCTCCATCTCCACGACGGTCTGGGCGACCGCACCACCCTCGAACACCCTGGCCGCGCCCTGGGTCAGGCTGGACAGGCCGGAGGCGATCGCCGCCAGCTGGTCCGCGCGGTCGGCCGGGAAGCCCGCGGACGACGCCAGCGGCAGACCGTCGGACGAGACGACGATCGCGTGGGCGACATCGGGCACCCGGTCGGCAAAGTCAGTGATCAACCAGTTGAGTTCATTCACCTGTCGACTCATCTGATCTCCTGTCCAAGTTCGCCGGCTGGTCTCTTCGGCACTGCTACCGCCGGCACGGCATGTGACAGCACTGCCTCTGCAACTGCCCGGACCCTCCCGTGGGGGTGGTCGGGAGCCTGGTGTTCGATTCTCTTCGAGCGACGGGTGTGACGCGTCCGAGAAGCTCGGTAGATGCTATTGCATCCGGCTTCCCTGAATAAGAGGGACCCTGCCCCGCCGTTGTCCACTCCGGTCACCCCTCCGACTGCCCGTCGCCCAGGCGGCTGCGGCCATCGCGGACGCCCTTCTGGAAGCCCGAGAACCGGTTGCGGACGCGATCGGCGCTGCGGGTCGGCATCTGCTTGAAGTTCTCCGGCTTGGGGGCGGTCCCAGGGACAAGGTTTGCCTTGGGAACCCGTTTTGGCAACCCCGAGGTGGTCAGGCCGCCCGCGATGGGCTCGGCCGCCGACCGGGCGGCCTTCCAGCCGCGGTCGGCCGCGGAGTTCCACTCCTGCTCGGAGCGGGTCTCCGGTTCGGCGGTCCGGGCGGACTGCGGCGCCGCGGTCGCGGAGGGGGCCGCCGGGGCGGCGGGCGCCGCCGGAACCTGGCGGATGGGGCCGGTCTCCGTCGCGTCCACCGTGGGGCCGCCGCCGGTGCGGCGGCGGAACCAGTTGGACTCGATGGCGTCGAAGATCGGCAGGGAGTCGTTCTCCTCGCCGCCCGGCGTGGGCGGGACGACCGTGTTGCCGGCCGGGCCCTGGGCCGCGCCGTAGCGGCGGGACAGGTAGGCCGTGGAGCCGTAGCCCTCGCGGTTCTCCCCCGCGCCGTTGCCCGAGCGCCAGGAACCGGTCTCGTTCGCGGCCGGGGGCCGCTGCCCGCCGGTGGTCCAGTCCGTGGAGGACGGGGCCGCCGGGGCGGACGAGGCGGAGACGGCCGGGAAGGTCTCGGTGTCGGACTCGTCCCGGCGGCGGCCGGCGTCGGCCGAGGAGCCGTTGCCCGAGAGGGCGTCGGACGAGGGGCGCTCGGAGCGTCCGCCGCCGAAGGCGTCGTAGCTCTCGGGCTCGGGGCGGCGGAACGCACCGGTGTCGGACGGGCGGCGGAAGGCGCCGGTGTCCGCGGGGCGGTCGAACGCGCCGGTCTCGGAGGGGCGGTTGAAGGCCCCGGTGTCGGCGGGCCGGCTGAACGAGCCGGTGTCGGTGGAGCGGTCCACGGGGCGCTCGAAGAGCGATCCGCCGGTCTCCTCGCGCGGCGCCGGGTCGAAGAGGCTGTGGCCGGTGCTCTCGGGCGCCGGCGCGGTCTCCTCCGGGGTGTCGTAGGGGTCCACGACACGGCGCTGGGAACCGGTCTCGCCGGAGATCGCGCCGGAGCCGCTGGTCCCCCAGACGTCGGAGCCGGTGCTCTCGGTCCCGGCGGAGGAGCCGGAGTTCCACAGGTCCTGGCCGCTGGGCGGGTGCTCGTCGGCGCGCGAGGACGTGCCGGGCTGGCGCTTGGGCAGTCCGGCGCCCAGGTCGGTGCCGGCGCCCTGGGTCTGCCAGGTGTCGGTCGGCTCGGGCGCGGCCGGGCCGGAGGCGAAGGCCGCCTCGGCGTCGGCGTAGGTGTCGGGGGCCGCCGCGGAGAGCTCCAGGCGGCTGTCGGCGCCGCCCAGGGCGTGCTGGCCCTCGACCGGGGTGATGAGCAGGTCCGGCGGGAGGACGACGACCGCGGTGGTGCCGCCGCCGTGCGCCTCCTTGAGGTTCATGCGGATGCCGTGGCGGTGGGCCAGGCGCGAGACCACGAAGAGGCCCATGCGGCGCGAGACCGCGACGTCGATGACCGGCGGGGAGGCCAGGCGGGCGTTGATCGCCGCCAGGTCCTCGGCGGCCATGCCGATACCGCTGTCGGTGACGTCGACCTGGACGCCGCCGTTGTCGAGGGTCTTGGCGCTGACCAGGACCTCGGTGTCGTGCGGGGAGAACGAGGTCGCGTTCTCCACCAGCTCGGCGACGAGGTGGATGACGTCGTTGACCGGGCGGCCCAGCACCGAGATGTGGGAGGGGGCGCGGACGTTGACGCGCTCGTACTGCTCGACCTCGGAGACCGCGCCGCGCAGCACGTCGACCAGCGGGACCGGCTGGGCCCACTTGCGCGTGTTGTCCTGCCCGGAGAGGACCAGGAGGTTCTCGTTGTTACGGCGCATGCGCGTCGCGAGGTGGTCGAGCTGGAACAGGTCGGACAGGCGGTCGGAGTCCTGCTCGGACTGCTCCAGGCCGTCGATCAGTCGCAGCTGCCGTTCCACCAGGGTCTGGCTGCGGCGGGACAGGTTGACGAACATCGCGTTGACGTTGCTGCGCAGGGCGGCCTCGTCGGAGGCCAGTGTCAGGGCCACGCGGTGGACGTCGTCGAAGGCCCGGGCCACCTCGCCGATCTCGTCGTGCGTGTCGACCTCGATCGGGGTGACCTTGACGTTCTCGGGGACCGCCCCGGCCTCCTGCATCCGGTTGATCGCGTCCGGCAGGTCGCGCTCGGCGACCCGGCGGGCGCCGTCCTCCAGGGTGCGCAGCGGGCGCACCAGGGAGCGGACCACCAGGGAGGTGAGGATGAACACGGCCAGGAGCACGCCCGCGACGACGACGAGGTCGATCAGGGCGCGGGTGAGCGCGGTGGCGCGCAGCTGGGCGGCGTCGTTCTGGATGCCCTCGGCGACCTGCTCCTCGACGTCCTGGAGCTTGCCCAGGGCGACGCCGGCGATCTCGATGTAGTCGTCGGGGCCGTCGTTGGAGGTGACGCCGCTCAGCGGCGCGTTGCGCTCGGCGCGGTACATGACGCGCATGCGCATCGTCGAGACCTGGCTGACCTGGAGGCCGGTGAAGTTCTCGTCGAAGATGTCGCGCTGGGTGGGCGAGGCCGCCTGGACGAAGTTGGAGATCTCGTTGTCGTAGCGCGCGCGGCTGGAGTCGATCGCCTCGGCGATACCGCCGGTCATCGAGTTGCGGTAGAGCGAGTGGCCCATCAGGGCGGTCTCGTACGACAGCTGGTCGCGGGCGTTCGACAGGGCCGTCAGCGTGCGGACGCTCTCACGCAGTTCGGTGTCGCCGGTCTCGTCGGCGATCGTCTGGTTGAACTCGGTGAGCGAGCGCGTGATGGTGCGGTACTTGGTGACGACCGGCAGCACCGTGATGCGGGTGTCGTCGACCTCGTCGCGCAGCGAGTCCAGCGTGGTGAGCTGGGTGCGCATGTTGTTGAGGCGCGTGTTGGCGAGGCTGCCGTCGACCTCGCCGATGTCCTCCAGCCGCGCGTTGAGCGTCTGCTGGAGGTCGAGGGTGGCGGCGCGCTCCTCCTCCAGGGCCTGGCGCTTGTCTTCGGAGCGGCGCGCCGGGTCCGGGTCGTCGGAGATGTAGACCGCGCTGGCGCTGCGTTCGCGGCCGAGCTGGTTGGCCAGCTGCACGATCAGGACGCCGACCTCGGCGCGGTCCTCGATGTGCGCGTGGGTGACCGTGGAGACCGCGGCCTCGTAGACCCGCAGACCACCGAGGGCGAGAGCCACGGCGGTGGGGATGACGATGAGGGCCACCAGACGGGAACGCACCCGCCAGTTACGTGGCCTCCACCAATCGGGACTGCGCTGGGGCGCGGCATCGGCTTGTTCGGCCTGCGCTGCCTCGCTCTGCGCGCCGGCCCCGTTTTTCGTCGCTCGTGTCGACACGGACCCTCGCAACCTTTCGTGTCACCGCCGTGAACGGCTGTCGGTACCCAGGGCCGACCGCTCCGACCCGAGCAGCACTCGGGCACATCGGCATGGACCACTGGTGGCCACCGAACCGGTAAGCGGTGGGGAATGTGGGGAGATGTGAAGACTGTCCGCCGGACTCGCCTGGGAGGAGAGGAGCCGCCCACCCGACCAAAGAGTTCCAGCGGGTGCGCGTGCGGTGGATAGCGTACCAATGGGGGCGAAGGGATCGCTGCGGGCGTTCGGGGCCCACAGAGCAAGATCACTTCGCTCACCGGGCCCCATAATGCCGTCATTGTCGGCATTATTACCAATCTCCCTGGTCAGCCATGGGGACCGAAACCCGACCGGGCGTTCGGGTAACTTTTTGGACACACCATCGGCTTCCCCATCAAGACCACCTCGACATGACATCGTGACAATACGTACACGCAGGTCCGGGGGAGGAAGCGGGCATGTGCGCGGTATTGCGTCCATCGTCGAACACACTGGGTAATGACCGAAAAGCGGAACGTTCGGGCAGCCCAACGCGGGTCCGCTCCGCCGGGCCCGCATTTTCGGTCAGGTTCGCATTTCCCGTGGGCCTCGCCGTGCTCGCGGCGTTCTCCTGCCCCTCCCCCGCCGCCGCCGAAGACCCCGTGGTCGAGCTGGCGACACTGCGCGCCGAACTGGAGGGATTGCGCGCCGAGGCCGGGGAGCGGATCGAGGAGTACATCGCCGAACGCGAGCTCCTGGAGGAGCTCGCCGAGGAGGGGGAGTCCGCCCGGGAGCGCGTCGCCGAGACCCGGGCGCGCGGGGAGGCCTCCCGGCTGGCCGTCGCCCGCCAGGCCGCCGCCGTCTACAAGGGCGCCGACCTGTCGCCCGCCCGCGCCCTGTTCGGGGCCCAGGGGCCGGCGGGGATGCTGGACCTGGCCGCCGACCTGTCGCTGATCGGCGACCACCGCTCCGCGGAGCTGGGCCGGGCCCGCGCGGCCGGGGTCGCAGCGGACACGCACTCCGAGACGGCGCGGGAGGCCGAGCGCGAACAGGAGGAGGCGACCGAGCGGGCCGACGAGGCGCGCGAGGAGGCCGAGGAGGCGATCCGGGTCCAGGAGGAGGCCCTCGCCGGGCTGATCGCCGAGCAGACCCGGCTGGAGGCCCGCCGGGAGGCCGGGGGCGGCGCGCCGCGCGAGGCGAGGGACGCCCCGGCGTCCGGTGCCCTGCCCGGACCCGAGCCGGGCGCCGGGACCGGTCCTGTGGAGGACGCCCCCGCCTGCGCCGGGGGCGACGTGTCGGCGCACTCCAACGGGCGCATCCCCGACTCGCTGCTGTGCCCGCTCCCCCAGCCCGGGGAGCGGCTGCGCGCCGACGCCGCCGCGGCCTTCATCGACCTGGACGCCGCCTACCGCGAGAGGTTCGGGCGCGCGATGTGCGTGACCGACTCCTACCGCCCCTACCACGAGCAGGTGTCGCTGTTCGAGCAGATGCTGCCCGGCATGGCGGCCCGGCCGGGGACCAGCACGCACGGGATGGGGCTGGCCGTCGACCTGTGCGGGGGCGTGAACGTCCCGGGCAGCCCCGAGCACGAATGGATGCTCGACCGGGCCCCGGGGTTCGGCTGGGACAACCCGCCCTGGGCGCGCGGCGGCTTCGAGCCCTGGCACTGGGAGTACACGCCCTAGGGCGGGCCCCCGACGGTGCGTGCCGGTTCAGACCCGGGAGCCGACCCTGACCTCGTAGGAGCCCAGCTCGCCCAGGTCCACGAACACCTCGTCGCCCTCGGCCAGCGGACCGGCGTCCACCGGCAGCAGGGCGTTCACCCGGCCCGCCTCCCGGGACAGCCAGGGGTCCCCGGGGTCCAGCACGGCGCGCCCGCGCTCGGTGCCCTCGACCTCCACGGCCGCCTCCCAGTCCGCGATCGGCTCGTCGGAGGTGACCAGGACCGGGCCCAGGCCGAGCAGGACGGGCTCCCCCGCGGCGTCCAGCCACAGGCAGGCGGGCGTGCGGGCGTCGACCCGCCCCGGAGCGCCGGCGACCGCCGCGAGGCCCACACGGGCGCTGTGGGCGGTGGCGGGGACGGGGTCGTCCACGGCGCCGACCAGGCGCGGGGGGACCTCCCAGACGTCGCCGCCGGACAGGACGGCCACCGGGGAGGACGGGGAGAGCGGGGCGCACATGCGCGCCTCCCACTCGACGATGATCTCGATGGGCGCCCGGCGGGTGCTGGCCAGCACCCCGGCCAGGGCGGGCACCCCGTCGGCCAGCAGCTCGTCCAGGCTCCGGGGGTCGGGCACGCCCAGCACGTCGCCGTCGTCCAGCGCCCCCACTCGCTCGCCGCCGCCACTCGGGGACAGGTAGGTCACCCAGCGCACCGCATCCTCCTCGGTCCCCCGCCTCGTCCGGACCGCGGCGGCGGGATCCTCAGATCGCCACGGTCGGGCTGTGCTCCTTGCCGGTGCCGGCGCATCCCCGGCACGGTTCGTCGACCCGGAGCCACACGATGATCCCACTCGTGTCCCGGTGCGGGCGCTCGGGCCGCCACCATCCGGTACCCGAGCAGAACCGGCAGTCGAGGCCGTCCCGGTCGCACCATTCGCACGAGGAGATGGCACACCGCGTGTGCGTCGGTTCCCGCATCGGGTTCATGCGCCCCCACCGTCTCCCGCGAAGTCGCGACCAGCCTTGCACATGCATCTGCACACGTCCACCCGCCGGGGCGCCCCGGTGCCCGCCCGGCCCGTACCGGACCGCCCGGAAGGGGCGTCCGGGCCGGTCAGGCGGACTCGCGGACCACCAGGCGGGTGTCGAGCATGACGGTCTCGGACTCGGCCGCGCGCGGGATCGCGACGTCCACCAGCAGGCGCGCCATCTCCTGGCCCATCTGGACCGAGGGCTGGTGGACCGTGGTGAGCGCCGGGTCGCTGTAGTGGGCCATGAGGGTGTCGTCGTGGCCGACCACCGCGACGTCCTCGGGCACCCGCAGCCCGCGGGCGCGCAGGACCCGCAGCCCGCCGATCGCCATCATGTCGGAGGCGATGAAGACCGCGTCGGGCGCGGGCCCGCCGTCGAGCAGCCGCTCCATGGCCTCGGCGCCGCCCTCGACGCTGAAGTCGCCCTGGACCACGAGGCGGTCCTCGATCTCGATGCCCGCCTCGGCCATGACCCGCTGGTACCCGCGCAGGCGCTCCACGCCGGCGTACATGTCCAGGGGGCCGGTGACGGTGGCGACCCGGCGGTGGCCCTTCTCCACGAGGTAGCGGACCGCCTTCTCGGCGCTGCCGACGTTGTCGATGTCGACCCAGAACGGGGAGGGCACCTCGGCCAGCGGCCGGCCGCCGTGCACGACCGGCACGCCCGCCGCCGCCAGGCGCCGGGGCAGGGGGTCGTCGCGGTGCAGGGACACCAGGAGGGCGCCGTCCACGTGGAAGCCGCTGAGGTAGTCGCCGACCCGCTTGTGCTCGGCCTCGCTGCGGGCGGTGGTGAGCATCAGCTGGAGGTCGCGCTCGTGCAGGACCGAGCTGACGCCGCGGACGATGTCGGCGAAGAACGGGTCGGAGAAGAGCCGGTCGCGCAGCTCGGAGACCACCAGGGCGATCGTGTCCGTGCGCCGGGTGACCAGGGTGCGCGCGGCCTGGTTGGGGCTGTAGCCCAGTTCGGCGATCGCGTTGTGGACCGCCTCCCGGGTGCGCGGGCTCACCTGCGCCGACCCGTTGATCACCCGGGAGACGGTCCCGCGGCCGACCCCGGCCCGCTCGGCCACCATCTCCAGGGTCGGACGCCGCCGACCGCCACCGTCACCGCTCTTGGCCACTTCGCGTGCTCCCTCTGGGAAAATCGTACGCCGCCGCGGCCGGGGTCACCGGCCGCGGCGGCCTTGGTCGTCCGCCCCCTCCGGGGGCGGCATGCCTGTTCTAGCGTTCCGGGAACCGTCCCGTGGCCGCCAGGCGGGAGTACCACTCGCCGCTGTCCTTGACCGTGCGCACCTGCGTTTCGTAGTCGACGTGCACGATCCCGAAACGGCGGGAGTATCCCCACGCCCACTCGAAATTATCCAGAAGCGACCAGGCGAAGTATCCGCGCAAGGGCACCCCGGCGTGGATCGCCTCCTTCGCGGCCCTCAGGTGGCCCTCGTAGTAGTCGAGCCGGTCGGTGTCGTGGACCCTGCCGTCCTCGGTGACGGTGTCCTCGAAGGCGCAGCCGTTCTCGGTGACGTACAGGTCGATGCCGCCGCTCTCGCCGGCCAGGCGGAGCAGCACGTCGTACAGGCCGGTCGGGTCGATCTCCCAGCCCATGTGGGTGACGGGCAGGCCCTGGGAGACGTGCACCTCCTCGGGCTCGGCGCCGAGCCAGGCGCCGCCCTCGCCGCTGACCAGCGCCGGGTCCAGGCCCTTGGCGGAGGCGGCGACGAACTCGGGCGAGTAGTAGTTGATCCCGAGGAAGTCCAGCGGGGCCGAGGTGGTCTTCAGGTCGCCGTCGTGGATGAAGGAGAAGTCGCTGACGGACGCCAGGTCCTCCAGCACGTCGGCGGGGTAGGTGCCCTTGAGCAGCGGGTCGGTGAAGATGCGGTTGCGCACCCCGTCGGCCCTGCGGGCGGAGCGGGCGTCGGCCGCGCTGGGGCCGTGGGGCCGGATGACCGCCTGGTTGTGGGCGAGGCCGACCCGGGAGGGGTGGCCGGTGGAGCGGATGGCCTGGGCGGCCAGGCCGTGCCCGAGCAGCAGGTGGTGGGAGGCGGCCAGGGCCGCCGCGGGGTCGCGGTGCCCGGGCGCGTGGTGGCCGTTCTCGTAGCCGAGGAAGGCCGAGCACCAGGGCTCGTTGATGGTCATCCAGTTGGAGACGCGGTCGCCGAGCGAGTCGGCCACGATCTGCACGTAGTCGCGGAACCGGTACGCGGTGTCGCGCGCGGGCCAGCCGCCGGCGTCCTCCAGGGTCTGGGGCAGGTCCCAGTGGTAGAGGGTGGCCCAGGGCTGGATCCCGGCCTCCAGCAGGGTGTCGACCAGGCGGTTGTAGAAGTCGAGCCCGGCCTGGTTGACCTTGCCGCTCCCCTCGGGGAGGATGCGCGGCCAGGCGATGGAGAACCGGTAGGCGCCCAGGTTCAGCCGGCTCATGAGCGCGACGTCCTCCGGGTACCGGTGGTAGTGGTCGTCGGCGGGGTCGCCGGTGTCGCCGCCCAGGACCTTGCCGGGGGTCTCGGCGAAGGTGTCCCAGATGCTGCGGCCGCGGCCGTCGGCCGTGGTGGCGCCTTCGATCTGGAACGAGGCGGTGGCCGCCCCCCAGAGGAAGTCCTCAGGGAAATCGCTGCGGTTGCTCACTTGTTCGGTACGCACCTTCCATGACGAGGGGACATCGCGTATGGGAGCGCTCCCATAAAACAAGCAGACCGGACACCTTGTGTCAATCGACGAAAGTAACCCCGAAACCCAACCGTTACGAGTGGTCGGCGCGGGGCGCGGCGTCCGGACGGCGCCCCGCGCACACGTTACTCCGGGGACTCCGAGGCGGTCGGCTCGGCCTGCCCGCCGACCGGGATGACGATCCCCTGCCAGCGCTCCTCCATGAAGTCGCGGACCTCCGGGCCGTGCAGCAGCTCGTCCAGCCGCACGATGTCCTCGGCGCCCGCGTCCTCCGACCGCACGACCAGCCCGTTGGCGTACGGGTTGTTCTCGGTGCCCTCCCAGGCCAGCGCGTTGGCCGTCGCCGGCAGGTCCGCCTCCAGGGCGTAGTTGCCGTTGACCACGGCCGCGTCCAGGTCCTGGAGCGAACGCGGCAGCTGGGCCGCCTCCACCGGGGTGACGGTGACGTTCAGCGGGTCGTCCTCGATGTCGTCCACCCCGGGCGAGTCCCCGGCGTCCTCGGCCAGGGTGATCACGCCGGCGTCGGCCAGCAGGTGCAGGGCCCGGCCCATGTTCGAGGTGTCGTTGGGCACCCCAATCTCGGCGCCCTCGGGCAGGTCCTCCAGGTCGGCGGCGTCCTGGGAGTAGATGCCGAACGCCTCCAGGTGCACGTCGGAGACGTAGCTCAGGTCGGCGTCGGGGTTCCCCGCCAGGTACTCCTCGAGGAACGGCACCGTCTGGTAGTAGTTGGCGTCCAGCTCGCCCTCGGCCAGGGCGGCGTTGGGCTGGTTGTAGTCGGTGTACTCGACGATCTCCAGGCGCAGCCCGGCGTCCGCGGCCAGGTTCTCGTCGATGAACTGCAGGATCTCCGCGTGGGGGGTGGGGGTCGCGCCGACGCGCAGGACGGTGAGCCCCTCCGCGTCGGTCCCCTCCTCCGCGCGCTCGCTGGGACTGCCGCAGGCCGCCAGCACGGCGGCGGCGAGCGCCGCCGCCCCGGCCCCGCGCAGCGCGCGCCCCCACGGCGCCCCTGCCCTGTCTCCGGTCATCGCATCTCCTATCCAGGAATCCAGACGGGTCGGACGAATGTCGGGGGGCGGGGGGCCGGGGGGCGCGGTGCGCGGGTCAGCGCCGGGTGAGCCTGCGCACCAGCAGGTCGCCCAGGCTCTGCGCCGCCTGCACGATGACGATGAGCAGGATGACGGTGGCCCACAGGTAGTGGTCGTTGAAGCGCTGGTAGCCCTCGCGGATGGCCAGGTCGCCCAGGCCGCCGCCGCCGATCGCGCCGGCCATCGCCGAGTAGGAGATGAGGGCGACCACGGTCATCACCAGGCCCGCGATGAGGCCGGGCAGCGCCTCGGGCAGCATCACCTTGCCGACGATCGTGAGCCTGCGGGTGCCCATGGCGTGCGCGGCCTCGACGACCTCGCGGTCGACCTCGCGCAGGGAGGTCTCCACCAGCCGGGCGAAGAACGGGATCGCGCCGATGCTCAGGGGGACGATCGCCGCCGTCGGGCCCAGGGTGGTGCCGACCAGGAAGCGGGTCAGGGACAGCACCGCCACCATCAGGACGATGAACGGCAGCGAGCGGCCGATGTTGACGATGGCGCTGAGGACCGCGCGCACCGCGGGCGCGGGGGTGAGGCCGCCGCGGTCGGTGGTGACCAGCAGCACGCCCAGCGGCAGGCCGACCAGGACGCTGAAGATCGTCGCCCACAGCACCATGTAGACGGTGTCCTGGGTGGCCAGCCACAGGCTGGGCCACATGTTCGGCCAGTCCCGGAGGAAGGCCACCACGGCCTCCCACGGGCCCGCGGCCCCGGTGTCCGCGGCCAGGAAGAGGATGTCGGCGGTGTGGGTGGTCACTTTCCGGCCTCCTCGACCAGCAGGCCGTGTTCGGACAGGTAGGTCAGGGCCTCGGAGCGGCGGGCGCCGCGGACGTCCACGCCCAGGCGGCCCACGGACTGGCCCGCGACCTGCTCCACGCCGCCGCCGAGGATGTTGACGTCCACGTCGAAGCGGCGGGTGAGCTCGGACATGAGGGGCTCGTCGAACGAGCGGGGGTAGGTCACGACGACCGTGTCGGGGCCCGCCAGGTCCGGCAGCGGGAAGAGGGAGCGGGCCAGCAGCGACCCGGGGGTGCCGATGAGGTCGAGCACGCGGCCCGCCTCGCGGAATTCGCCGTTCTCCATGATCGCGGCGGAGTCGCAGATCTTCTTGATCACGTCCATCTCGTGGGTGATCAGCAGGATCGTCAGCCCCAGTTCGTCGCGCAGGCGGCGCAGCAGGGCCAGGATCGAGTCGGTGGTGGCCGGGTCCAGGGCCGAGGTGGCCTCGTCGCTCAGCAGCACCTTGGGGCGGGAGGCCAGGGCGCGGGCGATGCCCACGCGCTGCTTCTGGCCGCCGGACAGCTGGGACGGGTAGGCGCGCGCCTTGTCGCCCAGGCCGACCAGCTCCAGGAGCTCGCCCACGCGTTCGCGGCGCTCGGCGCGGCCGACCCCGGAGACCTCCAGGGGGAAGCCGACGTTGCCCGCGACGGTGCGCGAGGAGAGCAGCGCGAAGTGCTGGTGGACCATGCCGATGCCGCGGCGGGCGGTGCGCAGCCGCGCCCCGCGCAGGGAGGTCAGCTCCTCGCCGTCGACGGTGACGGTCCCGGCGTCGGGGCGCTCCAGGAGGTTGACGGAGCGGAGCAGGGTGCTCTTGCCCGCGCCGCTCTGGCCCACGACACCGTAGATCTCGCCGGGCTCCACGTGCAGGTCGACCCCATTCAGGGCGGTCACCCGGTGTTTCTTCAACCTGTAGACCTTGTGCAGGCCCACTGCGTCAATCACGGTCTTCCCATCGACGTTGGTCAGGGCGCCCGGGGTCGGCGTACGGGCCGTACGGGCGCGGAGCTGCTCGACGTGGGACGACGCCCACGTCAGAGCGTACGGAGCGGTCCCGGACCGGGTGGAGGCGACGCGCCGGGGCGGGCGGTGCGGCGGTCGGGGCGCGGAAATCCTCGAAAATTACCGCTCGGCCGCGGGCGTCGAGGAGGCGGGGGTCAGGCGGACGCGCGACAACAGCGCCCATCACACCACATGGGGGTGTTCGCCCAGGTGGCGGTGGGTTTCACCGGGAGTCGTCCAGAAACCTTCACGCTCACCACTCAACCATGGGACGGCGGGTCGGTTCACCGAAATCACACCCGAGAACCGGGTTATCTGTGCCACATCGCACCTTTTGTCGGTTCGGAAACCATCCGTTCCCTCCCGTATGACCCCGGGAGTGCTTACACTCATGACCGTCCCGTTACCATCGCCCAGCGCCGATCGCCGCTCACGATGGCACGGGCCTCCCGGTCCCCGGCGACGCACCGTCGCCCCTCCTCCCCGTGCTCGGGGAGCGGTCCCGGCCGGGAAATCGACGAGATGCAGCGCCCGCCCCGCCCCGAGCCCGGGGGTGCGCGGGCCCGAGGAGCGACCACACCGTGCACCCCGATGACCAGAGCCGAGTGGACGAGTTCGCCGACTTCTGGGCTCCCGATCCGCCGGCCGCGACCTGGCGCGAGACCCTGGCCGACGCCGCCTCCGCCCTGTCCCCCTCCCGGCGCCGCCGCGCCGGCCGGGCGCGTGTCATCGCCGTCTCCCTCTCCCTGGGGGCGGCGCTCGTCGCCCTGCCCCAGACTCCGGCGCTGGCCCTGCCCATGGAGCCGGAGAGCATGGAGTCCCTGCGCGAGCGCGCGGAGACCCTGGGCGAGGAGTACAACGGCGAGCTGCGCGACATGGAGGGCGTCATCCAGGAGGCCGAGCGCGCCACCGAGCGGGCCGAGGAGACCGCCGAGGAGGCCCAGGCCTCCAAGGAGCAGGTCCGCGCCCTGGCGTACGCCTCCTACACCGGCAACGGCATCGACCCGTCCATGTCGCTCTTCGTCGACGCCGACCCCGACCAGGTCATCGACCGCGCCGTGGTCATCGACTTCCTGGCGTCGAGCAACCAGGACAAGATCGCCGAGCTGGAGCAGGCGCTGGAGCGCGACGAGGAGGCCCAGGAGGCGGCCCAGGAGACCCTGGAGGAGGCCGAGGCCGACCTGGAGGCGCTGGAGGAGCGGCGCGAGGAGGTCCAGGCGATGATCGCGGACCACCCGAACCAGCCCATGGGCGGTCCGTACAACATCACCCCCCGGACCGAGCAGATGCGCGAACTGGTCATCGAGGAGTTCGGAGAGGGCACCGAGGTCGGCGGGGTCGGCTGCTACCGGGCGGTCGGCGGCTGGGTCGTCGGAGAGCACCCCAAGGGCCGGGCCTGCGACTTCATGGTGGACGGCAACGGGTCGATGCCCTCCCAGGAGCAGGTCGACCGCGGCTGGGCCATCGCCGAGTGGGCCCGCGAGAACGCCGACCGCCTGGGGATCATGTACGTGATCTACCGCCAGCAGATCTGGGACGTCCGGCGCGGCGACACCGGCTGGCGCGCGATGGCCGACCGCGGCAGCATCACCGAGAACCACTTCGACCACGTGCACATCTCGATGTTCTGACCCGCTCCGGGACGGGCGGCCGCTCCGCCGCGCCCGGCCGTCCCGGGGAATGGACGGGCGGAAACGAGCGGTGCACGTGATCGACACGAAACAGTGACGATTCGCTCTCGCTCCCCGGCCCCGGCCTGCCCTACCCCGGGGTGCGCCGAATAGGATGCTCACGTCCCCGGCCGGCGGCGCGCCCGTCGGCCGCCCCGGAGCACCACACCGGGGCCACCTGGAGACACACAGGGCCCGCTCCTCCCCCGCTCCCCCGTCCTCGCCCGCGGTTCGGTGGCCACGGAAGGCGCGCCCTGCCCGTGTGAACGTCACCGGCGTCCCTTTCGACCCGACTTCGGAAAGTCACACGAACCCACAGGCGCCGACACGCGTCCCAGACAACACGTCAACACATCATCCGGGCGAGGGGAGCCATGAGCGAAAACGGACCTTACAACCAGCCACCGCAGAACCCCTACGGCGGTGACGGCTCGGGAGGGCAGCCTCCCTACGGCCCGCCGGGCGGCCCCTACGGCGACCCCCACACGGGCGGTCAGCCGGGCTACGCCCAGCAGGGCGCGTACACGGGCGGCCAGCCCGCCTACGGCCCCCCCGGGGGCTACCCGCCGCCGCAGCAGCCCAAGAGCGGCGGCAAGGCCGCCCTGTGGGTGGTCATCGGCGGCGGCGCGGTGATCGTGGTCCTCGTGGTCGCGCTCATCGTCATGCTCGCCACCAACCGCGGTGACGAGGGCGGCACCGTCGCCTCCCCGCCGGAGGGGAGCACCGAGGCCAGCGACCCCGCGACCGACCCGGCCGGCGAGGAGCCGGTCGAGGAGCCCGCGGGCGGCGGCGGCCCGGCGGGCGAGCCCCCGTACTCGCTGCCCATCGAGCCCTGCGAGGCCCTGACCGACCGCGTGGCCGAGGGCCTGCTCATGGGCCAGGACGGCTCCAAGAGCACCAGCGACAACCGCTCCACCTGCTCCGACATCAGCGGCACCCCGCCGGAGGGCAACCCGGACACCATGTTCGGGACCTACGACGTGACGTACCAGACCCCCTACGCCGGGTCGGACTCCATCGAGGGCGCCAAGACCGACTACCAGGACGCCGTCTCCAACATCCGCGGTGAGGGCTCGTACTCCCTGTACGACTCCGAGCACCTGGACCAGGACAAGGAGCTCCCCCTGGGCGACGAGGCCGTCTTCATCACCACGAAGTACGACTTCCTCGGCCAGTTCGTCCCCCGCGCCGCCGTGCTGATCCGTTCGGGCAACATCACCATCGAGGTCACGTACACGATGAGCCCCTCGTTCAGCGCCTCCGACGCCGACGTCGAGAAGTTCACGCTCCCCGACGACATCGAGGCGACCATGACCATGGCCGGCGAGGACGCCCTCGCCCTGCTCGAGTCCGCCTGACCCGTAGGCCACCGGGCGCACGGAAGAGCGTGAAGGGAGGGGCCGCGGCGACCGCCGCGGCCCCTCCCCCTTTCGTTCCGGGGCCGGTCCCTCCCGGTGCGGCGCCTACAGGGTCGCGCGGACCCGGCGGGCGGCCTCGACCATGTTGCGCAGGGCCTGTTCGACCTCCTCGTAGCCGCGGGTCTTCAGACCGCAGTCCGGGTTGACCCACAGCTTCCCGGCGTCGATGTGCTCCACCGCCAGGCGCAGGGACGCCTCGATCTCCTCCACCGACGGCACCCGCGGGGAGTGGATGTCGTACACGCCCGGGCCGATGCCCCGCCGGTAGCCTCGGCGGCCCAGGTCCTCCACCAGCTCCATGCGCGAGCGGGCCGCCTCGACGCTGGTCACGTCGGCGTCCAGCTCCTCGATGCCGTCGACGATCAGGCCGAACTCGGAGTAGCACATGTGCGTGTGGACGGTCGTCGACGGCGAGACGCCGGAGGTGGCCAGCCGGAAGGAGCCCACGGCCCAGTCCAGGTACTCCCGCCGCTTCTCCGCCCGCAGCGGCAGCAGCTCGCGCAGCGCGGCCTCGTCGACCTGGATGTGGCGGATCCCCGCCCGCTCCAGGTCGGCGACCTCGTCGCGCAGGGCCAGTGCCACCTGGCGGGCGGTGTCGCCCAGCGGCTGGTCGGTGCGCACGAACGACCAGGCGAGCATGGTCACCGGTCCGGTGAGCATGCCCTTGACCGGCTTCCCGGTACGCGACTGGGCGTAGGTGGTCCACTCCACCGTCATCGGCTCCGGGCGCGAGACGTCGCCGAAGAGGATCGGCGGGCGCACGCACCGGGAGCCGTAGGACTGCACCCAGCCGTTCTCGGTGGTGGCGTAGCCCCGGAGCTGCTCGGCGAAGTACTGGACCATGTCGTTGCGCTCGGGCTCGCCGTGGACGAGCACGTCCAGGCCGATGTCCTCCTGGAGCGCGATGACCCGGTCGATCTCGGCGCGCAGGATCGCCTTGTACTCCTCCTCTCCCAGCTCGCCGCGGCGGTGCGCGGCGCGGGCCCGGCGCAGCCCGCCGGTCTGCGGGAACGACCCGATGGTGGTCGTGGTCAGCGCCGGGACGCCGGGGGCGCCGCGCTCCCGCGGCCGCTCGTGGGCGTCCGCGCCCAGGGCCTCCAGGCGGGCGCGCACGCGCGCGTCCACGAACGCCGCGCCGGCCGGGGCCGGGGCGGCGGCGTAGCCGTCCCCGGTTCCCTCGGACAGCACCCTGCCCAGCAGCGCGACCTCACGGGTCTTCTGCTCCGCGAAGGCCAGCGCCGCGCGCAGCTCCGGGGGCAGCGAGGTCTCGGCGTCCAGGTCGATGGGCACGTGCAGCAGCGAGCAGGAGGTGCTCACGGAGATCCCGTCGGCCAGGCCCAGCAGGGTGCCCAGGGTGGCGACGGCGGCCGGGACGTCGGTGCGCCAGACGTTGCGGCCGTCGACCACGCCCGCGACCAGGCGGGTGGAGCCCAGACCGGAGACCGCGGTCAGGTCGGCGATGCCCTCGGCGTCGGTGACGAGGTCCAGGCCCACGGCCTCGACCGGGGACTCCTTGAGGACGCGCAGGGCGTCGGCGCCGATGGAGCCGAAGTAGGTGGAGACCAGGATCTCCGGGCGGTCGGCGAGCCCGCCCAGGACGCCGTAGGCGCGCTCCAGGTGGGCCAGGGCGGCGCGGCCCTCGTCGGTGGCCAGCACCGGCTCGTCCAGCTGCACCTGCTCGGCGCCGGCGGCGCGCAGGTCCGCCAGCACGCGGCCGTAGGCCTCCAGCAGGTCGTCGAGCAGCGCGATGGGCGACCAGCCCCGCGGTGCGTCGTCGGCGGCCTTGGACAGCAGCAGGAAGGTCAGCGGGCCGACCAGCACCGGGCGGGTGGGGTACCCGGCCTCCAGGGCCTCGCGGAACTCGGCGACGGGTTTGTCGCCGGCGACGCGCGGCCGCACGGCCGGGGAGAGCTCCGGGACCAGGTAGTGGTAGTTGGTGTCGAACCACTTGGTCATCTCCAGGGGCGGGGCGCCCTGGACCCCGCGGGCCAGCGCGAAGTAGCGGCGCAGCCGCCCGTCGGCGTCGGCGGCCGCGGACGGGTCCTCGAACCGCTCCGGGACCAGGCCGAACAGGACGGCGGTGTCCAGCACCTGGTCGTAGTAGGAGAACGTGTTGGAGGGGATGTCGTCGATCCCGGCGGCGCGCAGCCGGGCGTAGGTGTCCAGGCGCAGGCCGGCGGCGGCCTCCTCCAGGGCGGCGGCGGTGGAGGCGCCCTTCCAGTAGGACTCCTCGGCGCGCTTGAGCTCGCGGTCGGGACCGATGCGCGGGTAGCCGTGCACCGTGGACCGCACGGCGGGTCCGGAGGTGTTCATGAAGCTTCTTCTCCCTCGTCGAAAGCCGGGTACCGTGCCCGGGGTCGGCGAGGGGGCACGCCGGTGGGGCGCCGCTCGACGGGCGCCCACGGGTGCCGACCTCGGCCCTCCCTCGGGGCACGGGACCACCGGCGGCACGGGTGCGCCGCCGGGTGGAGGCAGGTCTTCGGACTCACGGGCGCGACCGGTGGGCCACCGGTCTCCTAATGCCCGCCGCTTCCCGGTCCCCGACCTCTCCGGTCGGTCCACCAGTGCTCCATGGCGGGGGTCGTTCCCGTACACCGCTGCGGGGCAGTCCCGGATTCGCACCGGGTTCCCTCTTGCGACGCGCGCCACCGGCCCGGGATCGCCCCGGGCGGAAGGATGGCGCACGAACCTTCCACGCCTGCGAGTATAGGGAGACATCCCCTCGCCCCTGCCCCCCGGCATGCCCCCTGTGCCCCTCGCCGCCCCGGAGTCCGAACCCTCCGCCCGTGGGCGGCGTCACACCCGATGAAGACGTCGCACGGTGGCGCCCCCGCCGGCCCCGTGCACGTTCGTCTGCGAAATGGACGCGGAGAACCCCTGGTGAACAAGCTGCCCCGAACCGCCATGACCCCCGACCACCCGGTCATCACGGTGGGCGTCTCCCTCGTGGTCCTGGCCGGCATGGTGCTGTTGTCGGTGCGACCACCGGAGTCGTTGGGGGCGGGCCCGGCCGGGGGCGTGGCGCACGGCCTGGCCGACGCCATCGAGCAGCGCATCCCCGCCACCGGCGAGCCCGACGCGCTGACCGTGGTCGACGAGGCCGCCCTGACCGGGGTGGAGACGGAGGAGCTGGAGTACGACGGGGTCGCCACCGAGGTGTCCTTCCCGGTGCTGCCCAACGCCGAGCCGCTCACGGAGTTCCTGCGCGGGAGGCTGGGCGCCGACGTGGAGGCGTTCGACGCCGCCAACCCGGGCGCGGAGTCCTACACGGCGGGGTGGAACATCACCGCCGCCTCCGACGGCCTGGTCGGCGTGCGCATGACGGGCGAGGAGACCGACTCCGAGGGCACCCGGGAGTTCCACTCCACCTACTGGTACGACACCGGCGACGGCGTCACCCGCGGCTCGCAGTCGCTGCTGGCCGGACAGGACGAGCTGGCCGCCCTCAACACCCTGGTGCGCGACCGCCTCGGCGACGCCGCCGAGACGGGGACGGTGCTGCCGGTGGCGTCGCTGTACGACTCGGTCGGGTTCAACCCCGACGGCGACCTGGTCGTGGAGTTCGACACCGGGCAGGTCGCCCCGGCCGACGCCGGGCCCCTGACCGCGGTCGTCGAGCGCGCCGAGTCCGAGCCGCTGCTGTCGGACTTCGGGCGCCGGGTGCTGCGCGCCGCCACCACCGGGGTCGAGGAGTTCGCCATCTCCGCCGCGCCCGGGGAGGGCTCCAGCGTCGCGGACGAGCCGGTCCCGGGCGTCATCTCCCCCGTGGACGAGTCCGTCGACTGCGCCGACCCCGAGGTCAAGTGCGTGGCCCTGACCTACGACGACGGCCCCGGCGGGGGCACCCCCGAGCTGCTGGACACGCTCGCCGAGTACGACGCCAAGGCGACCTTCTTCGTCACCGGCCTGCCGGTGATGGAGCACCCGCACACGGTGCGGCGCACCTACGCCGAGGGGCACGAGATGGCCAACCACACCCTGAACCACCCCGACCTGGCGGGGCTGGGGGCCGACGGCGTGCACGACAACCTGAACAGCGTGCAGGCCCTGGTGTACCGGGAGACCGGGTACACGATGGACCTCATGCGCCCGCCGTACGGGTCGACCAACGACGGCGTCGCCTCGGTGACCCGGGACATGGGCCTGGCCCAGGTCCTGTGGAGCATCGACACCAACGACTGGAAGGACCGGGACCCCTCCGTGGTCGCGGACCGGGCGATCGCGGGCGCCTCGGACGGGGCGATCATCCTCATGCACGACATCCACCCCACCACCATCGCGGCCTCGCACAAGATCATCCGCGAGCTGGACGCGCAGGGGTACACGATGGTGACCGTGTCGCAGCTGCTGGGCGACGCCGAGCCCGGCGAGCGGTACGTGGACGGCGTGCCCGACGAGCAGCCCTCGGACGCGCCCTCGGACGGCGCCGGGGAGGACCCCGAGGAGTAGGCCGCGCCTTCCCCGGGCGGCCCCCTCCGGGGCCGCCCGGGGCACCGCGCACGGCGGCGGCCGTCACCGAGAGCGCAGGGGCTGACCACATGTGGTCAGCGTCACGGCCGGGCCGCCGGATTCCCCTATGTTGCACCCAACAGCCCCGGTGCACATGTTCTGGATGAGGGAGTCCGGTGTTCTCGTCGAGCCGTACGCGTCCGCAGCAGCCCCTCCCCCGCGGGGCGGGAGCCGCACGCCGGCACCCGTGGGCGGTGGGGGCCGCCGTGGCCCTGGTGCTCCCCCTGGCCTCCTGTCAGAACCCGCCGGCCGCCGCCCCGGAGGAGGCCGACGGCGAGGCCATCACCGTACTGGTCGACGGCCCCGGGGACGTGGTCACCGAGTGGAGCGGCGAGGGGGACGACTTCCCCGACCACCCCTACATCCCCGAGGACGTGGAGATCTCCGTCGCCCACCCGGAGTTCCCGGGCGCCGAGGCGTTCTCCACCGCCCTGCACGGGCACATCGACCGGGAGGTCATGGACTTCCGCGGGGTCAGCCGGGAGCCCGTGGGCCTGGAGATCGCCTGGGAGGTCGTGGCCGCCGGCGAGGGCGTCCTGGGCGTGCGCCTGGTCGGCACCGAGGAGGACCTGCACGGGAGGCGCCAGGCGTACGCGACGTACTGGTACGACGAGTCGACCGGGCACACCGGGTACGCCACCGAGCTGCTGGCCGACGACGCCGCGCTGGCGGAGCTGAACGGCCTGGTGGGCGAGGAGCTCGCGGACCACCCCGACGTGGACCCGCGGGGGCTGCTGCCGGTCATGCGCACCTACGACTCGATCGGGTTCAACACCGCCGGCGACCTGGTCGTGGAGTTCGACGACGGGCACCTGTCGCCCGTGGTCGAGGGGCACCCGCCGGACGCGTCCCCGGGGCGGATCGCCGCGGTCATCGACGCCGAGCGGGCCGGACCCCTGCTGTCGGACCTGGGCGAGCGGGCCCGGAGCGCGTCGCTCACCGAGGAGCCGGTGCTGTCGGTGTCCGAGCCCGACACCGCCCTGGAGTCCGCCCCGGTGCCCCCGGGCGTGGTGACCGAGCGCGGCCCCGACGTGGACTGCACCGATCCCGGGGCCAAGTGCGTGGCGCTGACCTTCGACGACGGCCCGGTGGAGGCGACCGCGCACGTGCTGGACATCCTCGCCGAGCAGGAGGTGACGGCGTCGTTCTTCCTCAACGGCGACCCGCTGCTGACCCGGCCGTGGCTGGCGCGGCGGATCTACGCCGAGGGGCACGAGCTGGGCAACCACAACGACCTGCACGAGAGCATGACGGAGGAGTTCACGCCGGAGGAGCTGCCCGCGCAGGTGGCGATGGTCGGTGCGGGGATCCGCCGCCAGACGGGGTACACCGTGGAGCTGTTCCGTCCGCCGTTCGGGGCCACCGACGACGGTGTCAAGGCGGAACTGGCCCGGCAGGGGCTCGCCGAGGTGCTGTGGACGGTCGACAGCGAGGACTGGACCGGGTCCGACCGGGACACGGTCGCGGACCGGGTGGTGGACCTGGTGGAGCCCAACGGGGTGGTCCTGCTGCACGACCCGCAGCCCACGACGGTCGCGGCCCTGCCGGAGATCATCGAGCGGCTGCGCGAGAAGGGCTACGTCTTCGTGACCGCGTCGCAGGCCTTCGCCCCCGAGGCCGGCGGCACCTACCCGCCCGACTGGGACGGCAGCTGGTGACACGCCGACGGCCCGGCCCGGGGCGGGGTGCCCCGGACCGGGCCGTCGGCGGCGGTCCGTGCGGTGCGGGTCAGGCGGTGGCGGCGGGGCTCGCGGCCGGCGCGGTGTCCGGGGCCTCGGAGCCGACGGCGTCGGCGATCGAGGTGTACCCGGCGGCGCGGACCAGGCGGGCCAGGCCGCGGTGGACGCGGCGCGGCCAGAGCGGGCCGCCGTAGATCATGCCGGTGTAGCCCTGGACCAGGGTCGCCCCGGCCCGGATGCGGGCCCAGGCGTCCTCTGGGGTGTCGATGCCGCCCACCGCGACGAGGGTGAGCCGGTCGCCGGCCCTGGCGCGCAGGCGGCGCAGCACCTCCAGGGAGCGGTCCTTCAGGGGCGCGCCGGACAGGCCGCCGCCCCCGGCCGCCTCGACCTCCTCGGCGGAGGAGGCCAGGCCCTCACGGGAAATGGTGGTGTTGGTCGCGATGACGCCGTCCAGCCCCAGTTCCAGGGCCAGGTCGGCGACCGCGTCGACGTCCTCGTCGGCCAGGTCCGGGGCGATCTTGACCAGCAGCGGCAGCTCCGGGCGCCCGGCCTCGGCCAGCGCCCCGCGCACGGCGGACAGGATCGGCCGCAACCGCTCCACGCTCTGGAGGTTGCGCAGGCCCGGGGTGTTGGGCGAGCTGACGTTGACCACCATGTAGTCGGCGTAGGGGGCCAGCCGCCGGGCGCTGAGGGCGTAGTCGCCCTCGGCCTCCTCCTCCGGCGTGACCTTGGTCTTGCCGATGTTGATCCCCAGGATCGGACCGGGCCCGCCCCGCCGGTGGTGCAGGCGCTCGGCGACCAGCGCCGACCCCTCGTTGTTGAAGCCCATCCGGTTGACGATCGCCCGGTCCTTCACCAGGCGCGTCAGGCGCGGGCGCGGGTTGCCCGGCTGCGGCTGGGCGGTGACCGTGCCGATCTCGACGAACCCGAAGCCGAGCGCGCCCAGGGCCCGGGGGCCCTCGGCGTTCTTGTCGAACCCGGCGGCCAGGCCCAGCGGGCCGGGGAACTCGCGGCCGAACGCCCGCACGGTCAGCTCGGGCTCGCGCGGGCCCAGCACCCGCTCGGCCGCCGCGGCCGCGCCGGGCACGGCGGCGGCGCAGCGCAGGGCGCCGAAGCTCACCTTGTGGATCGTCTCGGCGTCCAGGTGGCGCAGGACCGAGCTGAAGAGGATCTGGTAGAACACGACTGTAATTTAACCGTTTCCGTCGCTCTCGCGCTCGGCGAGAAAGCGTTCGAGTTCAGCGCCGAGCTCCTCGGCGGTGGGCAGGCCGGCCTCGTCGTCGGCCAGCGGGAGCACCCGGCGGTCCTCCGGGTCGGTCCGCGAGGACATGATGTCGTCGTACTGGCGCTCCAGGTTGACGACGATGCGCTGGACCTCCTCGGAGGCGCTCACCTGTTCGGCGATCTCCACGTCCGTGGCCTGGGCGACCTCCTCCAGGCCCGTGGCGGGCAGGGACAGGCCGGTGGCGTCGGCGATGTACCGCAGGGCGGCCAGCGCCGCGCGCGGGTAGGTGGACTGGGCCAGGTAGCTGGGCACGTGGACGGCGTAGCCGAGGAAGTCGTGCCCGGCCTCGCCCAGCCGGAACTCCAGCAGCGACACCGCGCTGCCGGGCACCTCGACCCGGCCGATCCAGGGCGTGTGGCCCTCGACCAGCTCGGGGCGGGTGGAGTGCGGGGTGACCGTGGCCGGCCGGGTGTGCGGCACGGCCATGGGGATGCCGTGGACGCTCAGGGACAGCGACACCGAGAAGCGCTCCACCAGGCCGATGACTGCGGCGGTGAAGGCCTCCCACTCGCGGTCCGGCTCCGGGCCGTGCAGGACCAGGAACGGGCTGCCCTCGGCGTCGCGCATGCGGTACAGGGCCAGCTTGGGGGCCCGGTACTCCGTCCAGGTGTTCTCGACGAAGGTCATGGGCGGGCGCCGGGCCCGGTAGTCGACGAGGCGGTCCACGTCGAAGACCGCGATCTCCTCGGCCTCGAAGCGTTCGAACAGCTCCTCGACCATCTGCCTGCCCGCGTTGCCTGCGTCGACGAAGCCGTCCAGGGCGACCAGCATCGCCAGGCCGGCGACGTCGTCGAAACCGGGTCGGAGTTCGTACAGATCTGCTGGGTTGCGCACCGGGGTCTCGTCTCCAGAAAGCTCGGGGTTTCAGGGGGCCGCGTGGCAGTCCAACACCGACCGGCGTCACCGTGTTCCCGGTCGTCCTCGGGCCGTTCACCCCGGTATCCCAGATTACCGACCCGTATTCACCACCGCTGCCCGAGGACCCGCAGGGAGCGCAGCCGGTTGAGGACCGCCGCGACCTCCTGCCGGCGCGGCAGCGCGTAGTCGCCGCCGAAGTCCGCGCCCAGCCGGGTGACCCCGTGTTCGGCCAGCTCGGCCTCCAGGGCGTCCAGGGCCTCGGCGAGCGTGCGGTCCCGCAGGTCGAGGGCGCGCAGGGCCAGTCCGGCGCCGATGATCTGCCCCGGGTCGACGAACTGCTCGATGGAGCGCACGTCGACGTCGTCGTCGCCGAAGACCAGCACGTCCATGTCGCGGCGCTTGATCCGGGACCGGCCGCGCGCGTCGGAGGGGTCGACCGAGCGCGGGTCGACGAGGCGGGCGCGCGGTGCGGTGAACACCGCGTCCGTCCGCTCCCGGGCCAGCCCCCGCGCGCGCTCGCCGACGTCGTGCGGGTGGTAGGCGTCCATCATGACCACGTGGTCGGCGACGTCGAAGTAGTCGCCGCTGCCGCCCATGACCAGCACCGTGGAGACGCCGTGGTCGCGGTACAGCGGCCGCACCAGGTCGACGAACGGGACGAGGGGCTCGCGGTCGCCGTGCACCAGGGCCTGCATGCGCTCGTCGCGGATCATCAGGTTGGTGGCGGTGGAGTCCTCGTCTACCAGCAGGGTGCGCGACCCGGCCTCCAGGGCCTCGCAGATGTTGGCGGCCTGCGAGGTGGAGCCCGAGGCGTTGTCGGTGCGGAAGTCCGCGGTGTCGGCGCCGGTGGGCAGGTTGCGCACGAAGGAGCCCACGTCGACCCGCTCCACCCGGCGGCCCTCCTCGGCGCGGATCTTGACCGCGTCGGCGCGGGTGACCACCAGTTCGCGCCCGTCGCCCGGCACGTGGTCGTAGACGCCCCGCTCCAGGGCGTGCAGCAGGGTCGACTTGCCGTGGAAGCCGCCGCCCACGATGAGGACGACGCCCTCGGGCACGCCCATGCCGGTGACCGCGCCCCGGTGCGGCAGGTCCACCGACACGCGCAGGCTGTCGGGCGAGGAGAACGGGACCGCGCCCTCGGCCATGGGCTCGTCGCTGATCCCGCTGCGGCGCGGCAGGACCGCCCCGTCGGCGACGAACGCGACCAGGCCCCGCTCCGCCAGCGCCGAGCGCAGGGCGACCGTGTCGGCCACGCTGTCGGCGAAGGCCCACGCGGCGTCCCGGTCGACCGCCTCCCAGTACAGGTCGTCGACCACCCCGGGCAGGGTGTCGCAGAACTCGCGCTCGGCGGCCCGGCCGTCGATGCGGCGGCCGCGGCCGGGCAGGTCGATACCGATGCGCAGCTCCAGGCCGCCGCCCTCGGTGACCCGGCAGGAGGAGCGCTCCAGGACCTCCTGCCCGCCGGTGTCGATGCGCAGCAGCGAGCGCCGCAGCAGCCGCCCGGCCCGGCGGCCCAGGAAGTCGGCGGTGGCCCGGCGGCGCACGGGGTCGGCCCAGGCGTCCTTGGGAATGCCGGCGTCGGGCAGCGCGACCAGGATCCGCGAGGGCGGCGCGAACGGGTCGGCCTGCACCCGCTGGACGGTCAGCGTGAAGTCCCCGAAGTCCCAGTCCCCCTTGAGGGACTTGTAGCGGCCGTAGGAGTCGCCGTCCATCCGCAGCAGCTCCCGCGAGAGCCGCTCGTCGTCGCGCACCCCCTGGATGGGCTCCGGCTCGGGCCGGCGTCCGCCGCCCCGGCCTCCGTGGCCCCCGCGCCCGCCCCGGCCGCCCCCGTACCGCTCCGCCATCTCCCGCTCCCCCGAACTCAGGTTCCGTGCTCCCCGCCAGGTTAGGCCGTCCCGCCCGCCCCCGCCCGCCCCCTGTGGACGACGCCCCGCATGCCGGCCGGAGCGGTGGCGGAGCGCACGTGAAAGGGCCGGGCCCGGTGCGACTTCCGGGTCCGGCCCTTCGGGGTGGGACACGGCCCGGGCGCCAAGGGGGTGCACCGGGGCCGTGCGGACACCTCCCCGGGAGGGGTGGGGAGGTGCCACGCCTTCATTTTTACCGGAACTCGATCTCCCGCGCGGGGGAAACCTCGATTCCGTCGGCCCGCAGTTCCCGCTCGACGGCGGCGGCGCGCTCGGCCGCGCTCGCCCCGTCCGCCGGGAAGGTGCCGTGGGCGCCCGCGGCGAGGACCACACGGTAGCCCTCGCCGCGGGCGCGGCGGCCCGTCGCGGAGATGCAGTACTCGCTCTGGAAGCCCGCCAGGACCAGCCCGCGGGCACCGGTGACGGCGAGCGCCTCGGCCAGCCCCGGCGAGGTGAAGGCGTCCGGGCCGGTCTTGCGGAACACCGGCTCGTCCTCCCGGGCCGGGAAGGTCGGCTGCCAGCCCTCGCCGAACGGCTCGTCGGGATCCCCCTCGTCCCCGTCGTTGAGGACGTGCACGACCGGGGCGCCCGAGGAGCGGGCGCGGTCGAGGAGGGAGGCGAGCTCGGCGCGCAGGGGCCCGGCGTCCGGGACCGCCTCGGCCCCCTCGAGGAAGTTGTCCTGCACGTCTACGAACACCAGTACGAACGACATGCCCCTATGGTGACACAGGTCACCGGCCGCCGGTCGCCTTTTCGGCGGCGCGGCGGAAGGCGAGGTCGCGCCCGTCCACCGGCGGGTCGGCCGGGTCCTGCACGAACACCGCGAAGAGCCGGTCGGTGTCCCGCAGGTCGTCCAGCAGGTCCCGCCAGGCGAACAGGTTGGGGTGGTCGAACACGGTGCACGCCTGGGCCGGGGCGAGCCCCCGCTCGGCCGCGCGCAGGTCCTCGGCGGTCAGGTCGTACACGGCGGTGCCGCGGGTGTGCCCCAGGACCCGGCCCAGGACGACGGCGGGCAGGCCGTGCATCGCGCCGGGGACGTTGACCACGGGGAAGGCCGGCTCGCCGTCGCGCTCGCGCCCGACGGCGAAGGCGGACGGCCGCTCCCAGCCCGGGTGCCCCTCCTCCAGGCGGGTCCGTGCGGCGTGGATGTCGTCTTCGGTGACCCACTGCTCCATGGGTGCTCCTCGCGTCGGGGGGGGCGGGGGTACGGGAGCGGGGGGGGGGGGCGCCCCCCCCCCCCCCCCCCCCCCGCGGCCCCCGTTGTGGTTAATCGCCCCCCCGGCCCCCCCCACCCCCCGTCCCCCGCAGAGCACGCCGGC
>NZ_JBHVLR010000010.1:77126-224689 GCF_042797335.1 Nocardiopsis sp. NPDC057823
CCCCAACCCCCCCGGGGGGGCGGTTTTTTGTTAAACCCCCCCCCGGGCCCCCCCGCGCCGGGGGGGGGGCCGGGGGGGGGGGGGGGGGGGGGCCGGGGGGGGGGGGGGGGGCGCGCCCACCGCGCACCCCTCCCGCTGCGTCCACGTTAGAGGTTCAGCTCCCCCCGGGCCACCGAGACCGCGTGACCGCCGATGAGCACGCGGTCACCCCGCCACTCCAGCAGCAGGTCACCACCGCGCGCCGACGCCTGGTGGGCGGACAATTCCTTGCGGCCCAACCGCTCGGCCCAGAACGGGGCGAGCACGGTGTGGGCGCGGCCGGTGACCGGGTCCTCGGCGATGCCGACCCGGGGGGCGAACACGCGGGACACGAAGTCGACGCCCTCCTCCGCGCGGGCGGTGGGGATGACCAGGTGGTAGGGCAGCCGGCCGAGGGCCGCGATGTCGGGTTCCAGGCCGCGTACCGTCGCCTCGTCGGCGACCTCGACGAGGAGGTCGTCCGCGCCGCCCAGGCCGACCCACAGGGGCTCGGTCCCCAGCGCCTCGGCCAGCCCGTCGGGGGCCGCGACGGGCACCGGGGGCTTGGCCGGGAAGTCCATCCACAGGCGCCCGTCGCGCTCGGCGACGGTGAGCAGGCCGCTGCGGGTGCTGAACCGGTACGGCCCCGGGACTCCGAGTTCGACCAGGGCGTGGGCGGTGGCCAGGGTGGCGTGTCCGCACAGGTCGATCTCGACGGTGGGGGTGAACCAGCGGAGCTCGTAGTCGGCTCCGGGGTCGTCGACCGGGCGGGCGAAGGCGGTCTCCGAGAGGTTGAACTCGGCGGCGACCCCCTGGGCCCAGGCGTCGTCGTAGGCGTCCTCCAGGACGAGGACGGCGGCGGGGTTGCCGGCCAGCGGCCGGTCGGTGAAGGCGTCGATCACGCGGTAGTCGGGCATGGGCCCATCCTGCCGACGCCGGACCCGCCGGGAAAGGGCCACTCGCGGGGCCAATGGCCCCTCCCCTCACAGGGGCGGCTCGTCCAGGATGAACATGGTCTGGGTGCTCTTGACCTCGGGGATGCGCTGCAGGCGCTCCAGGACGAAGGTGCGCAGGGCGCCGGCGTCGGCGACCCGGACCAGCAGCAGCAGGTCGACGTCGCCGGAGACGAGGGCGGCGTGGTCGACCTCGGGGATGTCGCGCAGGTACTCGCGGAACCTCTCCCAGGAGTGCTGCTCGATGCGCACCGAGACGTAGGCCGACAGGCCGATGCCGTACTTCTCGGGGTCGATGACGGCGGTGAACCCGCGGATGACCCCTTCGTCGCGCAGGCGCTCCAGGCGGGAGTAGGCGTTGGCCCGGGAGATGTGGGCCTGTTCGGCCACGGCCCGGATGGACATGCGACCGTCGTCGCGGAGCAGGGAGATGATGCGGCGGTCGGTGTCGTCCAACGGCACGGCCATGTGTCTTACCTCATACCGCTCAGGCCGCGCTCCCATGAGACCCGGGGGATCGCGCGGCGGCGCTACTGAGCAGTTCGTCCAGTATCGGCGTGGGGGCATCGACAATATGGGGTGATTCGCCTCATATTCAAGACACGGAGTACACCGATCCGGGAACGCCTCCGGAGACCGCCGACGGCAATGGCGCCGCCGGAACCCGCGGTCCCGGGCGCGACGGGGTCGGCGGGCGGGCCGGTCGACGGCGACCGGCGCGCCCCCGGACATGCCGAAGGGCCGTGGTCGTCGAGACCACGGCCCTTCGTCGGCCCGCCGGGTCGCGTGCCCCGGAGAGTCCTTTGTCCGTGAGGACACCTGGCGTCTCGGGCTCCCCGCGATCACGGGGACCCGGCAGGCCGGGCGGGGATCCCCCTACCCGCGGCCTCGCAGGCGGTCGAACAGGGAGCCCAGGCTGTGGCGGCCGCTGCTCTGGGCGGTCAGGCCGCGGCCCTCGTCCTCGGCGCCGGCGTGGGCGCCGGCGGGACGCCGGTTCCAGGCGAAGAACAGGGCGATGAGGATGGCCGGGATGATGGCCAGGGCCAGCAGGCCGGTCCCGCCCAGGACGCCGTCGCCGGCACCGGTGAGCTGGACGCCGGAGAGGTCGTTGGCGGCCGTCTGGGCGCTCACGCCGGAGTCGTCGGAGCCCTCGGAGTCGTCGGAGCCCTCGGCCGCGGCCTGCTCCTCGGCCTCCTTCTTCTCCGCCTCCTCCTTCTTCTCGGCCTCGGCCTTCTCGGCCTTCTCCTGCTCCTTCTTCTCCGCCTCTTCCTTCTTCTCCGCCTCGGACTCCTCGTTGAGGACTTCCTCGGGGATCGGCGAGACGGCGTCCTCGCACTTGTTCTCAGGCTGCTGGAAGGGGTGCGGGGCACCCTCGGTGCCGTTGCCGTCGCCCCACTCGGTGATGTAGTACTCGACGCCGTAGAGGTGGCCGTTGCCGCCGCTGACGGTGTAGTTCGTGTCGTCCCAGGTCTCGCCGGTCAGTTCGGCGAAGGTCTTGCCGTCCATGTCCAGCAGGACGTCGCAGTCGTGGGAGGGGACGCCGGGGCCGCGGTCACCGATGAAGAATTCGGCCTTCTTGCCCTCGTAAACGACGTAGCCCTCGGTACCCAGCGGCCAGCTCGGGCTGGAGAAAAGGCCCTTCTGCATGGGCTCGCCGCCTGCGGGCGCGCCCGTGTCACCGTTGATGCCGGAACCGTCGTCCCAGAAGTAGGTCGCGGTGACTTTGCCGTACTGGATGGGAGTTTCGTTGCTCATTGAGTATCTGCCAGGTAGACAACAGGGCCGAGAAGACCTTCGGGCACGTCGCAGCAGTTCACCGGGCATGCTCGGGCACGCCTCGGAAAGGGCGACATGACAGGGCTCTCCCGCCGTGGAAATCAGCGGGTGGGAATCGGAAAGCGCCGATGGACTTCGGCGGTCCGCGGGGCCGGCTCATGGAGCGGGCGGCCCGGATTCCCGGAAAGGGTCTCGATTCCCCTGCGGCTCACAGGCCGGTCAAGGGCTCGGCACCACTTCGTAGAAGACTCATAACGAAGCGATCACGAGGACACTAACCCAGGTTTAAGCAAAGTGCGCAAGGATTCCGGGTAAAATGACGATCCGTGTTCACCCGGGCACGGTCCGGGTCGTTTCCCCGAGGCCTCCGAGAACAGCGGAACCCCCGCCGTGGCAGGGGTTCGGGCCCGCCCGGGGACGGCGGGCGGGCCCTGTCCGTGGCCCTCGTCACGGGTTCCCTCCGACACGCCGCGAAGGCCGCCGGACCCCTTACGGGGACCGGTGTACGCGCCGGTAGGTCACGGCGGTCCCGGCCCGGGCGGCGCGGGCGCGCGGACGGGCGCGCATCGTCAAGCCAGGGCAATCCGCCCTCTCCGGCAGGGTCACCGGGAGGGCGGATGTTCCCCTCCCGACGCAAAGAACCCCGGGGGCCGCAACCCCCGGGGCCGCCTCTCGGCTCAGGTCACCTGTCCGCGCCGGGCAAAGCGCTCCTCACGCCACTCCCCCGTGCGGACCACCTCGTGCAGGGCCTCGGTCGCGTCCCACACGTCCGTGTACCGCAGGTACAGCGGGGTGAAGCCGAACCGCATCACGTCCGGCGCCCGGAAGTCGCCGATCACACCGCGGGCGATCAGCGCCTGCACGATCGGGTACCCGGCGCCCTCCTCCGGCTCCACCAGGGCGACCTGGCTGCCGCGCCGGGCGTGCTCGGCCGGGGTGACCGAGGAGATGCCCGCCTCCGCCGCCCGGGCCAGGAACAGGTCCGTCATCGCCAGGCTCTTGGCGCGCACCAGGGCGAGGTCGGCCCGGGCCCACACGTCCAGGCTCGCCTCCAGGGCGGCGTCGGCCACCAGGGGCTGCGAGCCGCTGAGGAAGCGCGACACCCCCGGGGCGGGCTCGTAGTCGCCGGTGAAGTCGAAGGGGCGGGCGTGCCCGTGCCAGCCGCTGAGCGGCTGGTCGGCCGCGGCGTGGTGGCGGCGGGCGGCGTACAGGAACGCGGGGGCGCCCGGGCCGGCGTTGAGGTACTTGTAGGTGCAGCCGACCGCGAAGTCGGCCCCGGAGGCGGACAGCTCCACCGGCACCGCCCCGACGCTGTGGCACAGGTCCCAGATCACCAGGGCGCCGTGCTCGTGGGCCAGCCGGGTGATGCCGGGCATGTCGCGCAGGGTGCCGGTGCGGTAGTCCACGTGGCTCAGCAGCAGCACCGCCACGTCCCCGGCGGCGAGTTCGCGCTCCAGGTCCGGGCCGTCGGGGTCCACCCGGCGCTGGACCGCCCCGGCCAGGGAGACGGCGCCCTCGGCGACGTACAGGTCCGTGGGGAAGTTGCCCGCCTCGCCCAGGACGACGGAGCGGTCCGACATGCGCAGCGCGGCGATGACGCACTTGAACAGGTTGGCCGAGGTGCCGTCGCCGACGATCACCTCGTCGGGGTCCGCGCCGACCAGCGGGGCGACCTTGGCGCCCAGGGTGCGGGGCTTGTCCCACCAGCCGGCGTCGTTCCAGCTGCGGATGAGGTCCTGCCCCCACTCCCGCTCGATCATGTCGGCGACCCGGCCCGGGGTGCTGCGCGGCAGCGCGCCCAGCGAGTTGCCGTCCAGGTAGATCACCCCGGCGGGGAGCACGAACTCGTCGCGCAGCGGGGCCAGGGGGTCGGCGGCGTCGAGCGCGGCGCACTCCTGCCGGGTGGTGGGCGTCATCGGGCGTCCTGCTTCCTGCTCATGGTGGTTCGGTGTCACGGGGCCGGGCTCAGATGGTGCTGCGCAGGGACCACAGCTCGGGGAAGACGTCCTTCTCGACGTTGCGGGCCAGCCAGGTGAGGCCGTTGGAGCCGCCGCTGCCGGGCTTGCCGCCCATGGTGCGCTTGACCGCCATGAGGTGCAGGTGGCGCCATCGCGTCACCCGCTCGGCGACGTCCATCAGGGCCTCGGCCAGCAGGTAGAGGTCGTTGCCGGGGCGGTCGTCGGCGTAGACGCGCGCCCACGCCTCCTCCACGCGCGCGTCGGGCGCGTACTCCTGCGTCCAGTCGCGCTCGGCGGCCCCGGCGGGCACCGGCAGGCCGCGCCGGCGCAGGAGGCGCAGCGCGGCGTCGTACAGGCTCGGCCGCTCCAGCAGGTCGCGCAGGTCGGCGGCGACGCCGGCCATGCCCTTGTGCGGGCGGATCATGGGGGCGGACTTGTTGCCGAGCACGAACTCCAGCTTGCGGTAGCCGAAGGACTGGAAGCCCGACGCCTCGCCGAAGGAGTCGCGGAACCGGTTGAACTCGGTGGGGCTCATGTCCCCGAGCAGCTTCCAGGAGTCGTTGAGGACGTCCTGGGCGGCGGTGGCGCGGCGCAGCCAGGCCAGCGCGCCGGGGACGTCGTCGTTCTCCAGGGCGTCGCGGGCCCGCTCCCAGCGCTCCTGGATCAGGACGAACAGCAGTTCCATGATCTGGGTGCCGATGATGAACGCCGTCTCGGCGGGCTCGTCGGTGCGCGGGTTCTGCAGGCGCAGCAGCGTGTCGATCCCGGCGTAGTCGACGTAGGGGGTGTTGCGGTCGAAGGACAGGGTGGGCTGCCCCGCGTTCTCCTGCGCCCGCCGGGCCCGGGCCTCGGCATCGGTGCCCTCGACATCGGCGGGGATGTACGGGCACTGCTGTGCGGACGTCGTGGTGAGCATCGGGAGGACCCCTCGTGTACTGCGCGGAACGTGCTGGGTGCACACGGCGCCGCCCGTGGAACCCCCGTCACGGCGCTGTGTACGTCAGCACACATGATCGAGCAGAAGAGGGGGGAAAGGAATGGACGTTGCACTCCAAAGCAGGACATCAACCTGGTATCCATAACATGTCCGGAAAATCTACTTTTGGATTGCAAAGCATGGCCTCACGAGCGCCCACGGCGCTGGACGGCGTCGACCAGCGGATCCTCGCCGAGCTCCAGCGGGACGGCCGCCTGTCCTTCAACGAGCTGTCCCGCCGCGTCAACCTCTCGGCCCCCGCCGTGGCCGACCGGGTGCGGCGGCTCACCGACCGCGGGGTGATCACCGGCTACCATGCGCACGTGGACCCGGCCGCCGCCGGACTGCCGGTGACCGCCCTGGTGCGCATGCAGTGCTTCGGCGCGCACTGCCTGCTGCGCGAGCCGGGGTCGCTGGAACGGCCCGAGATCCTCCAGGCCCACCGGGTCACCGGCGACGACTGCTGCGTCCTGCTCATCGCGGTGCGCACCATGGAGCACTTCGAGGAGGTCATCGACGGCCTCGCCGCGCACGGCCGCCCCTCCAGCACGATGATCCTGTCCAGCCCGGTGCCCTGGCGCCCGGTCTCAGCCCCGAGGACCCCATGAGCGTGCTCATCGACACCCCCGTCTGGCCCGGCCCCCGCGGCTGGCTGTTCGCGCACCTGGTGAGCGACAGCTCCTACGCGGAACTGCACGACTTCGCCCGTGAGCTGGGCGTGCCCGAGCGGGCCTTCGACCGCGACCACTACGACGTCCCCGAGCACCTGCACGCCCGGGCCCTGGCCCTGGGCGCCGAGCACGTGACCGGCAAGGAGCTCGTGACCCGGCTGCGGGCCGCCGGCCTGCGCCGCCCCAGGCTCCGGGCCTAGGCCGCGCCCTTGTGAACCTCCGCCCCACTCGGACCTCCGCTCCGCTTCGGCCCGCCCGTCGAGTGGCGGAAGGTCCTCGACGGACGGCCTGCGGCCGCAGACCTCCCTCGAGGACCGCTCCTCCGGGACCTCCGGGACCCCGCCGGGCGCCTCACGCGCTCCGGGGGTCGTCCGGGGACGCCGCCTCGGCGGCCAGCCGGTCCAGTTCGGCGAGCATGTTGGACCGGGCCCTGGCCTCCCAGTGGATGCGGCCGAACTCGGTGTGGAATATCTGCGGGGCGTCCAGCATGCCGCGCAGCACCCGGGAGCGGCCCTCCCGGAACGCCTCGTCGGGCACCCGGCGGTACTCGGCGCGGACCGCCGCCGTGTAGGCCAGGTACTCGTCCGGGGCCCCGGCCAGGACGGACAGGTCGGCGTCGGAGAGCACCTGCCCGTCGGAGTCGTCCGGCCCGGGGGCGTGCTCCCTGGTCATCAGGACCAGCCGGGCCACCTCCCCGACCCGCTCGGGGGCCAGGCCCAGCATGGGGAGCAGTTCGCGGGCCAGTCCGGCGCTGCGGTCCTCGTCCAGGCCGGGCTCGGTCTCGTACACGGCGTCGTGGAACCAGACCGCGTAGCGGACCAGGTCGGGCGAGACCGCCTCTTCGGCCAGGATGTCCACGGCCCGCAGCGTCGCCCACAGGTGGGTGAGGGTGTGGTAGCGCCGGTGGGGTTCGCTCCAGCGCGTCAGGAGCTCGCGCCCCACGGCCCGGGCCTGCGGGGAGTCCCCGGCCAGCCGCTCCCAGGAGGCTTCGAGCAGGATCCCCTCCTCCTCGTTGAGCATCCGTGCCCTCCTCCTCGGCCGCCGCCGCGGCCGCCGTCTCCCGTCGCGTCCGCCACAGTCTCCCCTACCCGGGTACCGCGGTTCGAGTCCCGTACCCCGTTCCCGGCCGCCGGGCCTCAGCCGTCGGCGGTGAGCCCCGCCTCGTAGGCGAGGATCGCCGCCTGCACGCGGTTGCGCAGCCCCAGCCGGTTGAGGATCGCGCTGACGTAGCTCTTGACGGTGCCCTCCACCAGGAACAGGCGGTCGGCGATGTCGGCGTTGGACAGGCCCGCGCCGACCAGGGCCAGGACCTCCCGCTCCCGCTGGGTCAGCTGCTCGACGCGGGTCCTGGCCGCGGCCTCGCGGGCCGGGCGCCCGCCGCCGAAGCGGTCGATCACCTGCCGGGCCACCTGCGGGGACAGGTAGGCGCCGCCGTCGGCGACCGCGTGCACGCCGGTGATCAGCTCGCGCGGGTCGCCCGCCTTGAGCAGGAACCCCGAGGCCCCGTCGCCCAGGGCGCGGGAGATGTAGGCGTCCTCTCCGAAGGTGGTGAGGACGACCACCGCGGTGGACGGGGCCAGTCGGCGCATCTCGGCCGCCGCGGCGAGCCCGTCCAGGCGGGGCATGCGGATGTCGACCAGTGCCACGTCCGGGCGGTGGGAGACCGCCAGGTCCACCGCCTCCCGGCCGTCGGCGGCCTCGGCCACCACCTCGATGTCCGGGTCGCTCTCCACGATGGCCCGCACCCCCGCGCGGATCATCGCCTCGTCGTCGGCGATCAGCACCCTGATCACGTGTGCTCTCCTCATGGTCGTCGTCGCGGGCCCGGCGGGCGCGCTCACCGTATCGGTGCCTCGCCCTTGGCGGACAGCCGGCCGTCGGTGAAGCACAGCTGGTAGAACACCCGGTCCTCGTCGAACAGGTCGGCGCTGCTGCGGTAGTAGCTGCACACCGCCCCCTCGGGCACCGCGCCCTCGGCCAGCTCCCGGGCGTCGAACGGCACCGAGAAGGGCGGCAGCGACTCCTCGACCTCGCTCTGCGGTGTCCCCGGGCGCAGTGCCCCGAACTCCTCCGGGGTGAGGGTGGTCTCCTCCATGCTCGCGGCCATCACCCAGAAGACCAGTGCCGCCAGCCCCGCGACGGCCGCCAGGGGCACCGCCACCAGGGCCATCGACCAGCCGCGGATGCGGCGCCGCGCGGCCCGCTGGAGCCGGTCGATGGCGGTGTCCTCGTCCTCCTCGGCCGCCTCGCCGGGCGGTGCGGCCCCGCCCCGGCGGGGGATGACCGCGCACACCTCCCAGGCCCCGTCCCCGGTGGGGCCCGCGGCGAAGGCCCCGCCGGCCAGCCGGACGCGTTCGCGCAGACCGATGAGGCCGCGCCCGCCGCCGACCCCGTGCCGCCCCGCCGCCGCCTCCTCGGGAACGGGGTTGACCACCCGCACCTCCAGGCGCTCCCCGTCGCCGGCGATGGAGACCGCCACCTCCGCTCCCGGGGCGTGCCGGGTGGCGTTGGTCAGGGCCTCCTGGACGACCCGGTGCACCGCCCGGCCCACCATCGGCGCCAGGGCCGCGGTGTCGAGGTCGCGGACCAGGGTGATCCGCATGCCGGAGTCGCGGGCCCGCTCGACGAGGTCGGCGACCCCCTCGCCGGTCGGGGTGACGGGGTCGGGCTCGGCCTCGGTGCGCAGCACCCCGATGATCTCCCGCAGGTGCTCGGTGGCGGTGACCGCGGTGGCGCGCAGCTCGGCGACGGCCTCGCGGTGGCGCTCCCCCAGCCCGGGGTCGACCTCCAGGGCCCCGGCGCGCAGGGCGATGAGGCTGAGCTCGTGCCCCAGGGAGTCGTGCATGTCCTGGGCGATCCGCGAGCGCTCCCGGCTGCGGGCCTGCTCGGCGACGAGCCGGTGCTCGCGGCGGAGCTGGCGGGCGTGCTCCCACCCCGCGGCGGCCAGCGCGGTGTGCTGGCGGCGGTGGGCCCCGAGCAGCCAGGCGGGTCCGGTGTTGACCAGCAGGGTGACGACCGCCACCGCCCACGTGCTCAGCGGGTAGGCGCCCCATAGCAGCGGCAGGGTCCCCAGCACCAGGGCCGCGGCGGCCAGGGCCAGGGCGGGGCGCGTGTCGGGCGAGCGGCGGCCCGCGAGGTAGGAGACGCAGGCCAGCAGCAGCCCGCCGCAGAAGAACCAGAACGAGGCGGCCGCGGCCACGACCAGGGCGGCCGGGGGGTGGCGGCGGGCGAGCAGGGCGGCCGCCGCCGCCACCGCCACCCCGGTCGCGCCCCGGGCGGCGGCCTCGCCCGCGCCGGTCGCGCCCACTGTGAAGACCACCACCGCCTCGCCCGCGAACAGCAGGGCCGCGACCGCCCCCAGGGCCGCGTCGCCCAGCGCGGCGGCCCGGGTGGGCGGCCCCGGCAGCGGCCGCACCGCGCGCCGCAGGGCGCGGCGGGCACGGGTCGCTCGGGTCGGGGCGGGTTCTTCCATGCCACCGAAGCTACCGACCGGCGCGCCGCCCCCGGTACCCACGAAAGTCAGTTCCGGTACGACCGGTGTTGCCTATCATGGGATGAATTGCGGTCCCCTTCCGTGGTCCCCCTCGTCGCGTCGTGCTGGTACCCGGAAAGCGCCCAGGACGAGCGCGCGGGACGGGAACCACGAAAGGGGCGGACGCATGTCGCCGATGGAGACACTGCGCCGGATGCACCACCTGGCCGGATGGCCACTCCTCACGGTGAGCTTCATGGCCCGCCTTCCGATCTCGATGTCCCTCATCGGCCTGCTCACCCTCGTCACCGGGGCGACCGGCAGCGTGGCCGCGGGCGGGGCGGTGACCGGGGCCTTCGCCCTGGGCGAGACCGTCGGCGGGCCCGTCATCGCCCGGTTCGCCGACCGCCACGGCCAGCGCCGCCCCCTGCTGGTGATGTCGCTGGTCGACGCCGTCCTCATCGCGCTGCTCGTGGCCGCCGTCCTGGCCGGGTACGGCCTGCCCGTCCTGGCCGGGCTCGCCGCCCTGGCCGGCCTGTGCCTGCCCCAGGTCGCCCCCATGGCGCGGACCCGGTGGGTGGTTCTCATCCGCCGGCGCGGCGACCGGGGCGTGGAGCGGGAGCGCTCGCTGGCCGCCGCCATGTCGGTGGAGGGCGTGCTCGACGAGGCCGCCTTCGTCCTGGGCCCGGCCCTGGTCGGGGTCCTGACCGTGCTGGTCTCGCCCACCGCCAGCGTGCTGGGCGCCGCCGTGCTCATCGGCGTGTTCGGAACGGTGTTCGCGCTGCACCCCACGGCGCCGCCCGGGTCCGCGCCGGTCCGCGGCCGGGGCGGCCGGATCGCCGTGCCCGCCCTGCTGGTGCTGACCGTGCCCATGTTCTGCCAGGGCCTGTTCTTCGGCGGCATGTCCACCGGGGTCACCGCGTTCGCCGCCGAGTCGGGGTACGGCGACCTGTCAGGGCTGATGTACGCGGTGATGGGTGCCAGCAGCGCCGTGGCGGGCCTGCTGATGGCCTCCCTGCCGACGGGCTTCACCCTCACCTCCCGCGCGCGGGTCGCGGCCGGGGCGCTGTTCCTGCTCTCCCTGCCGCTGTACCTGCCGCACGGGGCGGCCACCCTCGCCCTGGCCGTGTTCGTCCTGGGCGCCGCGATCGGCCCGCACCTGGTGACCCTGTTCGCGCTGGTGGAGAGGGCCGCCCCGGCCAGCCGCCTGTCGCAGTCGATGGCGATCGTGCTGAGCAGCCTCATCCTGGGCCAGGCACTGGGCTCGGCGGTGGCCGGGTCGCTGGCCGACGCGCACGGCTACCAGGGGGCGTTCGCCCTGGCCACGCTGGGCGGGCTGGTCTCCCTGCTGGTGACCGTGGCGGTCATGCGGACCCGCTGGTACGGGCGCTCCCCCGAGGCCGGGGAGGCCCCCGGAACCGGGGGCACCGCGGACGTACCGCCCCACGGGAGTGATACCGGGAACATCAGGCGTTAAACGAGCGTTAAAAGACGACCTGCAGATCCCGACGACCCTTAGGCTCGGACCTTGTGCTCGGACTCATGACCATCCTCGACTCCCGCCGTTCGAAAGAGGACGACGTGCCACAGCTCACCGGACTGGCCCGCATCACCCTCTCGGTGCGCGACCGCGACGAAAGCGTGGACTTCTACCGCGACGTGCTCGGCTTCAAGGTCAAGTGCCGCCGCGACCACGACGGCACCCTGCGGACCGAGTGCCTGCACCCCGCCTCGGGGCTGCTCCTGGCACTGATCCAGCACCGGAACAACTTCAAGAACCGGTTCGACCGCAGGCACTGCGGCCTGGACCGGCTCACCCTCGGCGTCGCCAACCTCGGCGAGCTGGAGGCGTGGGAGGAGCGGTTCGCCGACAAGGACGTGGACCACCTGCCGATCGTGCACGGCGAGGAGGGCTCCACGCTGCTCTTCTACGACCCCGACGGCACGGAGCTGGCCCTGTTCACCCGCGCCGACCTGGAGGAGGACGCGGGCTGACAGGGCCCGTCCCTCAGCGCTCGCACTCCACCAGCTTCAGGCGCACGTCGCGCTCGGCGAGTTCGTCGACGGCCGAGCGCGGGAGCCGGTCGTCGGTGATGATGAGGTCGAACTGCTCCAGGCTCGCCACCCGGAAGGTGCCGAACTTCCCGTACTTGGTGCTGTCCACGGTGAGCACGCTCTTGGAGGCGATGCGCAGCAGCTGCTGCTTGGCCACCACCTTGGCCTCGGACGGGGTGGTCGACCCGCGCTCGGCGTCCCAGGAGCTGCTGGCGATGAACGCCAGGTCCACGTTGACCTGCTTGAGGAACTCGGCGGTGAAGCGGCCCACCGACGAGTGGTCGGAGTGGGACACCACGCCGCCGGTGTGGATGAGCTCGATGCCCGGGTACTCCATCAGGTGGCCCACGACGTTGAAGTCGCTGGTGATGACGGTGAGCCCGACCTTGTCGGTGAGCATCGGGACCATCTGGAGCGTGGTCGTGCCCGCGTCGAGGTAGATGGTGAAGTTCTCGCGCACCAGGTCGGCCGCGGCCCGCGCGATGGCCCGCTTGGCGGGCACCTCCAGCTGGGCCTTGGCCAGGTAGGACGGCTCGCTCTTGAGCCGCGCGGCGAGCCGCACCCCTCCGGTGACCGACAGGACCTTGCCGTCGTTCTCCAGTGCCTGGATGTCGCGACGGACGGTCATGTGGGACACGGACAGCATCGAGGTGAGCTCGTTGATACTCAGCACATGCCGCTCCTGGAGGAGCTTGAGGATGTGCTCTCGTCGCTGGTCCGGAATCATCGTTCGCCTCACACTCGGGGGCCTGGCCGCTGCGCCGTGCGGTCACGACGCCGTGTAACAAAGTTTCCCAGTTCGCGGCACCGGGGACGGCTGTCCCACGACGTGAGTCCGCTCGCAATCGCGCGGGAACCCCCCGGACACACCGCCGTTCGCGCCCCGGCGGCCGCCCGCCGCAACCGGTTTCGGCGTTTTTCCTGTTTGCCCCACGTGCGCCGGTGGTTTTTGCCACCCTTGACAGCATGACGTTGTCCATCGCACTGCGCGGAGACACCGCACGTTTCCCCGGGAACACGCTCCCGGCCCTGCGCTCAGCCTGGCGTGCCGGGGCCGACCTGGTCAAGATCGACGTCCACCTGACCTCCGACGGGTACCCCGTCCTGGTCGACGAACGCACCGTGGCGACCCCGGGGTCCCCGCCGCGGCCGGTGGCCGAACTGACCCTCGCCGAACTCGCCGGAGCCCGCGACGACGTGGACCGGCGCATCCCGACACTGATGGAGGTCACCGCGGAGTTCACGGGTGACGAGGGGCCGCCCCTGCTGGTGGACTCCGCCACCCCGGAGGCCGCGCTGGCCGCGGACTCCCTGCTGCGCGACCGGGTCACCGCCCGGGTCCTGCACACCGGCTCCACCGAGACCCTGGCCGCCCTGCGCGCCCAGAACCCCGACGCCCGCCTCATGATCGCCTGGGACCAGCCGACCCCGCCGTCGGAGTCGGCCCTGCGCGGCCTGCGGCCGACGTACCTGGGGACGCACCACACCCTGATCACGCGGGACTCGATCGGGGAAATGCACCGATTCGGATATTCGGTCGCCGCGTGGACGGTGAACGATTTCACGGAGATGGCGCGGTTGGTCGGAATGGGAGTGGACGCCATCGCCACCGAACGGGTGGACGACCTCGTCCCCCTCACGACCGGCCGCGTCCAGGGGGGAGTGCAGACGACGGGGCAGGTCTGAGCCGCTTCCGCGGCCTCGTGCGCACCGTGGCGCCCCTGGGGAGGAGGCGCCACGGAGGGCATTTCACGCGACATTTCTCGCATGGTTCACATGTGTCACCGAACTTCGCCATTAATCACCGAGTTCTGCGGTTCCGCCCGTTTCGCCGTGCGATCGCGGATATCCTCGAAAGCGATTCACGCAAGGAACCCTGACGCGCGCCGCCGTCCCCTCGACGGCGCGCCCCCGAGCGATGAGACACCGACACATGACGGCCGACATCTCCCCTCACGCGCTCCGCGCGACGGCCCCCGTCCTGGACTGTGCCGCCAGGCTGTTCGCCGAGCACGGCTCCCGAGGCCTGCCCATGTCCGACCTGACCCGCCGCATCTCGGCGGAGACCGGGACGGACCCCGCCTCGCTGCGTCGTCTCTTCCCCACCCGCTTCGACCTGGCCTACGCGGTGGTCCTGCGCGCGGCCCGGGACCGGGTGGAGCGCCAGCTGGCCGCCGACGACCCCGCCGCGGGCGCCGTCGAGCGCATGTCCGCGCTGGTGGTCCGGCACGTGGAGACGGGCTGGCGGCACCGGACCGCCACCGCGCTGGCCCACGAGATCCTGCCGACCCTGCGGGCCATCCACCAGGAGCGCCACCGGGAGATCGGCGCCCTCCACCGCACCTACCGCGAGCACATCCGCCGGATCATCGTCGACGGCGTCCTGGCCGGCGCCTTCCACGTGGACGACCCGGGCCGGGCCGCCGACGAGGTGCTGGACACCTTCGACTCCCTGCTGCACTGGTACCGCCCCGAGGGCGGGCTCAGCCTGGCCGACCTGGGGGCCGTCTACGTGGACCTGGTCATCCACCACCACCTGGGCTGTCCGCGCTGACCTCGTCGGGGGAGCCGCCGTCGGCGCGGGGGCGGCCCATCAGCGCGTCGAGGTCGATCGACTCCGCCAGGGCGCGCAGGCCCGCGTCCCCGGGGTGGATGTGGTCGCCCGAGTCGTAGGCGGGCAGCAGCCGGGTCGGGTCCTGCGGGTCGCGCAGCACCGCGTCGAAGTCCCACACCCCGTCGAACGGCGACGAGGGGTCCTGGGCCCGCGACCGCAGGTGCGCGTTGACCGTCTGGCGGGCGGCCTCCACCTGCGCGGTGCAGCGCGCCTCGCCCGCGCACGGGCCCAGGGTCGCCACGAACACCCGCATCCCGCGCTCGCGGGCCGAGGCCGCCAGGTCCTCCAGCCCCGCGATGACCTGCTCGGGCGGGGTGCCCCAGCGCAGGTCGTTGATCCCGGCGAAAAGGACGAGCGCCTGCGCTCCGTGCTGGCCGAACACGTCGCGGGGCGCGCGGTGGAGCCCGGAGACCCCGGAGGCGTTCACCGACACCCCCTCGCCCGGGTAGGCGTCGCTCACCACGTGGTTGCCCGTGATGCCCAGGTTGAGGACGCCCGGGTGGGGCAGGTCGGCGCGGGCGTGCAGGCGTGCGCTGAGCACGTCCGGCCAGCGCCTGTGCGCGTCCCGGGTGGAGCGGGCGCCGTCGGTGATGGAGTCGCCGAACGCGACGATCGCCCCGGGCGCGTCCATGACCTCGATGCCGGTGAGGAAGGGCCACTGGTAGAGGCGGCCGGTGAACGGGGCGCCGGTGGTGTCCAGGGTGAGGTCGCCGCCGCCCGGCTCCCCGAGGTAGCTCGTGTCCCCCGCCGCGTAGTGCAGCGGCGCGGCGTACACGGGGTCGGGCAGGTAGAGGCTGACCAGGGCGTCGGTCTGCGGCGGCAGCAGCAGGTCGACGGGGTCGCTGTAGACCTGTCCCCCGGCCGGGATGGAGACGTCGGAGCGGCCGCCGAAGGTGAGCGGGACTGCCGCGCCGCGCGTGGCGGCGCCGGTCCCGCGCAGGGCCACCGAGGCGGCGCCGATGGTGACCGGCTCGGCGGCGAACGTGTTGTCCAGGCGGATCCGGACCCGGTGGCCGCCCGTGGTGCTGCGCACGGCCAGGCGGACCGTCTGGTCCTGCCAGGGGCCCACCTCCATGTAGGCCGAGGTGGCCCGGGCCCAGGTCCCGGTCCACCCGTGGTCGGCCGCGCGGGTCCCGATGGAGAAGACGTGCAGGTCCCCCGGGTCGGTCTCGGGCAGCACCAGGTGGGAGACCTCCCTCCCGGGGTCGGCGGGCACCGAGCGCGCGTACAGGCGCACCGAGCCCAGCACCGTGTCCGCGCCGTCCGTGACACCGGTGTCGTCGGCGTCCGCGCCGGCGTCGTCGGTGTTGGCGTAGGGCAGGACCAGGGCGGCGTCGCCGGCCGGGCCGCTGACCCAGTCCGGGGAGGTGAGGGCGAAGGGCTGCTCGGTGCCGTCGGTGTAGACGATCCGGCCGCTGCCGCCGACCGGGGCGCCGCCCGCGCCGGTGGCCGTGACCAGGAACGTCAGCGACTCGTGGCGGCCGTACAGGCGTACCTCCTGCCCGTCGGCGACCAGGTGGTCCGGGCGCCCGGGCGCGTAGTCGGGGACCTCCAGGGTGGTGCCCAGCAGGGTGATCTCCCGCCCGGGCGTCCATCCGGCCAGGGCCAGGGCCTGGGCGGAGAGGCTGTTGCCCGCGCCGTCGAGGTCGACGTCGGCCGTCGAGCCGTCCCGGGAGACGCCGACGCGGTCGAGGAGGCTGCTGAACGGGCGGCCCGGGGGCGCGGCCGGCGCCTGCGGGGCGGGTTCGGTGGGCCGGGCGTCCACGTCCCGGGAGACGGTGGCGTGCAGGACGGTCACCAGGGCGGCGCCCACCAGGACGGCGGCGGACGCGCGCAGCAGGCCCCTGTTCCAGGTGCCGGGCCCGCTCCGCCGGGACCCGCGGTGCGCTCCGCGCCCTCGTCGCCGCTCGTCCACACCACACCCCTCACGGTCCGCCGGACACACCCCTGCTAACGATCCGTCCGACGGCGCCGGGTTCGGGATGGTTGGTGAGACGTGGGCCACCACCGGGACGGAGAGGGGGGCCGCCGCCGGGTTCAGGGGCGGGAAGGGCCCGCACGCGCTCCCGCGGGCGGAACGGGGTAGGCCGGGCAGGACTCGAACCCGCGACCCAGGGATTATGAGTCCCCTGCTCTAACCAGCTGAGCTACCGGCCCGCCGTCGTCGACGCACGTCATCCTAACAGGGTGTGTCCGACGTTTCCGAGTCGTGAATGCACTGCCGCGCAAGGGATGGCGGGCCCCGGGCCGCCGCCGGGGCGCGTTGGGCGCACCTGGGTCGCGGTGGGCGGCGCGGTGCGGTCTAGTGTGGTGTGGTGCGGCGCGCGCCCGGCGACCCCGGCGCCCGGTACCGGCGCCGCTTCGTACCCGTTGGTAACATCGCGGGTCGCACATCGTCGTCAGGAGAGTTCACGCCATGTCCAAAGCACCCGTCAACGTCACCGTCACCGGCGCCGCCGGTCAGATCGGCTACGCCCTGCTGTTCCGGATCGCCTCCGGCCAGCTGCTCGGCGCCGACACCCCGGTGAAGCTGCGTCTGCTGGAGATCCCCCAGGCCGTCAAGGCCGCCGAGGGCACCGCGATGGAGCTCGACGACTGCGCCTTCCCGCTGCTGCAGGGGATCGACATCTTCGACGACCCGCGCCAGGCCTTCGCGGGCGCCAACATCGCCCTGCTCGTGGGCGCCCGCCCCCGCGGCCCGGGCATGGAGCGCGGCGACCTCCTGGAGGCCAACGGCGGCATCTTCAAGCCCCAGGGCGAGGCCATCAACGCCGGCGCCGCCGACGACATCCGCGTCCTGGTGGTCGGCAACCCCGCCAACACCAACGCCCTCATCGCCCAGAGCCACGCCCCGGACGTCCCGGCCGAGCGCTTCACCGCGATGACCCGCCTGGACCACAACCGCGCGCTCACCCAGCTCGCCAAGAAGCTCGACGTGTCGATCAACGACATCAAGAAGCTGACGATCTGGGGCAACCACTCCGCGACCCAGTACCCGGACCTGTTCCGCGCCGAGGTGAACGGCACCAACGCCGCCGAGGCCGTCAACGACCAGAAGTGGCTCGAGGACGACTTCATCCCGACCGTCGCCAAGCGCGGCGCAGCGATCATCGACGCCCGGGGCGCCTCCTCGGCCGCCTCGGCCGCCAACGCCGCCATCGACCACGTCTACGACTGGGTCAACGGCACCCCCGAGGGCGACTGGACCTCCGCCGCCATCCCGTCCGACGGCTCCTACGGCGTGCCCGAGGGCCTCATCTCCTCCTTCCCCGTCGTCTCGCGCGGTGGCCGGTGGGAGATCGTGCAGGGCCTGGAGATCGACGAGTTCTCCCGCGGCCGCATCGACGCCTCCGTCCAGGAGCTCGTCGAGGAGCGCGACACCGTCAAGAAGCTCGGCCTGGTCTGAGGACCGGCGGGTCCCGGGGGCCGGCCGGCCCCGTGAGACCCCGACCGCCGCACGGCGGGCGCGCCCCGGGGCGCGCCCGCCGTCGCCGTGTCCGGCCCCCTACCAGCGCTGGAGCGGGCAGTGGACGGGACCGGGCAGTATAGAGACCGTGAGTCTCATTGATGCGCTTCCGGCCGAACCCGAACCCGACTCCCTCTACGAGGCGTTCGCCGCCTGGGCCGAGGAGCGGGGCCTCACCCTCTACCCGCACCAGGAGGAGGCGCTCATCGAGGTCGTCTCCGGCTCGAACGTCATCCTCAACACCCCGACCGGCTCCGGCAAGAGCATGGTCGCGACCGGCGCCCTGTTCGCCGCGCTGGCCCGGGACGAGTGCGCGTTCTACACCGCGCCCATCAAGGCCCTGGTGTCGGAGAAGTTCTTCGACCTGTGCAAGATCTTCGGCACCGAGAACGTCGGGATGATGACCGGCGACGCCAGTGTCAACGCCGACGCCCCCATCGTGTGCTGCACCGCCGAGGTGCTCGCCCAGATCGCCCTGGCCGAGGGCGCGGACGCCGACATCAACACGGTCGTCATGGACGAGTTCCACTTCTACGCCGAGCCCGACCGCGGCTGGGCCTGGCAGGTGCCGCTGCTGGAGATGCCGCAGGCGCAGTTCCTGCTGATGTCGGCGACCCTGGGCGACGTCACCCGGTTCGAGGAGGACCTGGAGAAGCGCACCGGGCGGTCCACCGCGGTGGTCACGTCCGCCGAGCGCCCCGTCCCCCTCTACTACGACTACCGGGTCACCCCGCTGCACGAGACCCTGGAGGAGCTGCTCCAGGGCGGCGACGCCCCCGTCTACATCGTCCACTTCACCCAGGCGCAGGCGATCGAGCGGGCGCAGTCGCTCACCAGCATCAACATGTGCACCAAGGAGGAGAAGGCGCAGATCGCCGCGGAGATCGGCGACTTCCGCTTCACCACCCGGTTCGGCCGCAACCTGTCCCGGTACGTGCGCCACGGCATCGGCGTCCACCACGCCGGGATGCTGCCCAAGTACCGGCGGCTGGTCGAGCGGCTGGCCCAGCGCGGGCTGCTCAAGGTCATCTGCGGCACCGACACCCTGGGGGTGGGCGTCAACGTGCCCATCCGCACCGTGATGTTCACCGCCCTGAGCAAGTACGACGGGGTGCGGGTGCGGCGGCTGCGGGCCCGGGAGTTCCACCAGATCGCCGGGCGGGCGGGCCGCGCCGGGTTCGACACCGTCGGCAACGTGGTGGCGCTGGCGCCCGAGCACGTCATCGAGAACGAGAAGGCCCTGGCCAAGGCCGGGGAGGACCCCAAGAAGCGGCGCAAAGTGGTGCGCAAGAAGGCGCCCGAGGGCTTCGTGTCGTGGGACAAGGCCACGTTCGAGAAGCTCATCGAGGCCGAGCCCGAGCCGCTGACCTCCCGGTTCCGGGTGAGCAACGCGATGCTGCTGAGCGTCATCGCCCGCCCCGGCAACTGCTTCACCGCCATGAAGCACCTGCTGACCGAGAACCACGACGACCGCAAGGCCCAGCGCAGGCACATCCACGAGGCGATCGCCATCTACCGGTCGCTGCTGGACGGCGGAATCGTGGAGACCCTGCCCGAGCCGGACGGGCAGGGCCGCACCGCCCGGCTCACCGTGGACCTCCAGTCCGACTTCGCGCTCAACCAGCCGCTGTCCACGTTCGCGCTGGCGGCGCTGGAGCTGCTGGACCGCGAGTCGCCGTCCTACGCCCTGGACGTGCTGAGCGTGGTGGAGTCCACCCTGGACGACCCCCGGCAGATCCTGGGCGCCCAGCTCAACAAGGCGCGCGGCGAGGCCGTGCAGCGGATGAAGGAGGACGGCGTCGAGTACGAGGAGCGCATGGAGCTCCTGGAGGACGTCGACTACCCCAAGCCGCTGGAGGAGCTGCTCTCCCACGCCTACGACACCTACCGGCGCGGCCACCCGTGGGTGGGCGACCACCCGCTGCGGCCCAAGAGCGTGGCCCGCGACATGTACGAGCGGGCGATGACCTTCACCGAGTACGTGGGCCACTACGAGCTGGCGCGCTCGGAGGGCCTGGTGCTGCGGTACCTGGCGGGCGCCTACAAGGCCCTGGACCAGACGGTGCCCGACGACGCCAAGACCGAGGAGCTGCACGACATCATCGCGTGGCTGGGCGAGCTGGTGCGGCAGGTGGACTCCAGCCTCCTGGACGAGTGGGAGCAGCTGACCAACCCGCAGCAGGAGGCGCCGCAGGAGCAGGTGCCCGAGGAGCGGGTGCGCCCGGTCACCGCCAACCCGCGCGCCTTCCGGGTGCTGGTCCGCAACGAGCTGTTCCGCCGGGTGGAGCTGGCCGCCCGCCGCCGCTACCAGGAGCTGGGCGCCCTGGAGGACGCGGGCGAATGGGACGCCCAGGCCTGGCAGGAGGCCCTGGAGGAGTACTACGACGAGCACGACTCCATCGGCACCGGCCCCGACGCCCGCGGCCCCAAGATGCTCCTCATCGAGGAGGAGGACGGGCTGTGGCGGGTGCGGCAGATCCTCGCCGACCCCGCCGGGGACCACGACTGGGGCATCTCCGCCGAGGTGGACCTGGCGTCCTCCGACGCCGAGGGGCGCGCCGTCGTCCACATCGCGGACGTGAACCGGCTCTGATCCGCAGGGCCCGCGCGCGCCGGACGAGCCGCGCGGGCCGGCTCAGCCGAGCAGGTGGGCGTTGACCTCGCGGACCCCGTCCGCGAGGTCGGAGCGCTCCAGCACCGTGCGGCCGGCGGCGCGCAGGCGCTCGGCGCCCACGCAGTCGACGAACACCGCCGGCTCGCGCCAGGCGAAGACCACCCGCGGGACCGGTGTGGTGAGGATGAGCGACGCGCACGGCAGCGGGCGCGAGGAGCGGGAGCTGCACGGCTCCAGCGACGAGTACAGGGTGGCCCCGGCCAGACGGGGGTCGTCCGGCCCGACGTCGCGCAGGGCCGCCTCCTCGGCGTGGTCGTGGGGGTCGTCGCGGCGCGAGTAGCCCTCGCCGAGCACCGTGCCGTCGGCGGCCACGACCACGCAGCCGACGGAGAACGCGGTGTCCGAGGGCGGGCACAGCCGGGACAGGTCGACGGTGCGGCGCAGCCAGTGGGCGTCCGCGTCGCCCGCGGCGGGCGCGGGCCCGGCGCTCACGCGGCGCCCTCCGCGTCGAGGCGGTAGCGCAGGACCGCGATGTCGCCGACCGCACGGGCCTCCACCAGGCGCATCGGCGCGGCCGGGGTGGCCGTGAAGGCCCCCGGGTGGACGAAGGACGGGGCGTCGGCCTCACCCACGAAGAACGGGGCGACGGCCAGCCTCAGCTCGTCGACCAGCCCGGAGGTGAGGAACAGGGTATGGATGCGGCCGCCGCCCTCCACCAGCAGCCGCCGCACGCCGCGGGCCGCCAGGTCGGCCTGGATCGCCTCCACGGTGGGCGGGTCCCCGGCGTCCACCACGTCGACCGGGGGCAGGCCGCCGGGGCGGTCCGCGAACCGGTCCCGGGCGCGCCCGACCCCGTCGCCGCCGGTGTAGACGACCGCTCCGGCGTCCCCCGTGGTGAAGAGCCGCGCGCCGGGGTCGAGGTCCCCGGTGCGGGTGACGACGGCCTTGAGCAGGTTCTCGGTCAGCCCTTGCTCCCGGCGGCGGGCGCGCAGCCGCTCGGAGCGGACCAGCAGCCGGGGGTCGTCGTTGCGCAGGGTGCCGGCGCCGACGAGGATCGCGTCGCACTGCGCGCGCAGTTCGTCGACCTCGGCGAAGTCGGCCTCGTTGGACAGGCGCAGCCGCTCGGGACCGGTGTCGTCGATGCGCCCGTCGACGGACACGGCGCAGCTGAGGATGGTGTGGGGACGGTCCATGGGCCCAGGCTAGCGGCGTCCGCGCGGCGGGTGCGCCCGGCCGTCGCGCGGTATTCATCGGCGCTCGGGACCTTGTGCCATTTCGGCGGCCGAAACCGATTGTCGCAGGCCGTGGGCGCGCTCTCGAATTTCTCTCCGCGTCGGCCGGGATATGGGACAACGACCGATATTCGTGTTCGGAGGGGCCGCGGTGGTCCACGGGGGCACCCGCCCCAGGGGCGCCACATGCGTCACTTCAGCCCCACCGGACTCCACTCGGAACCGGAAGATGCTTCGTGGCAAGGCTTCTCGCGCTCCGCGAGCACGGAACCCGATTCCTCGCATAATTGGACATCGGTCATATAAGTGCCACTAACCCCAAGGTGGCCGCAACCTGCCCCGGAGGCCACGACAAGGGCGTACGTCCCGCTGTTTTTTACGACCGGTGTCCCCGACTCGGTTAACAACCGAGCCAACGATGAATAGAATCCTCCTGTCGGCCACACTTCCCCACCTCAGACAAGAGGACGGCGATGTCGCGATTCACCTCCCCCGATTTCCTGAGGCAGGCGGGGACCCGTCAGGAGCACGCCAATCCCCCACCCGCCGTCGACCTGACCCGGCCGAGCCTGGCCCGGTTGCACTCCTTCCACCTCAAGGGCAAGGACCACTTCGAGGTGGACCGCGACCTCGCGGTCGCCGCCGAGCAGGTCGCCCCGGGCTTCCAGGACCTGGTCCTGGGCGAGCGGGCGTTCCTCCAGCGCGCGGCGCGCCACCTCCACGAAGAGGCGGGGATCGACCAGTTCGTGCAGTTCGGCGCCGGACTGCCCGCCCCCGGGGACCCGCACGAGATCCTCCCGCGGGCCCGGGTCGTGTACGCCACCGACGACCTCATGGTGCTGGCCCACCACCGGGCACTGGTCCGCGAGGACCGCGCCGCCGCCGTGGAGGGGGGCCCCACCCGCCCGGCCGACCTGTTCGCCGACCCCGTCCTGCGCGACCTCATCGACCTGGACCGCCCGGTGGGCGTGCTCATGGCGGGCGCCCTCTCGCACGTGGCCGACGTCGACACCCCGGCCGTGCACATGGCCGCCCTGCGCGGGCTGCTGCCCGCCGGCAGCCACCTGGTGTTCAGCCACTACCACCGGCCGGACGCGGCGGTCTTCCCCAAGGACGCCAACCGGGCCGAGCAGCTCCAGAACGTCTTCCGCCGCCACCTCAACTCCGGCTACTGGCGCACGCGCGAGGAGATCCTCGGCCTGCTCGACGGCTGGGAGATCCTCAGCCCCGGCCTGCTGGAGGTGCAGCGCTGGCGGACCCTGCCGGTGGCCCCGCCCGTCCCGGGCAGCTACCAGATGCCCCAGCGCAACCGCCGCCTGCTCTACGGCGCCGCCGCCCGCGTCTGAGCCGCCGGGCCGCACCCGCGGCTCGGCCGGCACCTCTCCGACGGCCGCCACCACGACAGCGCCGTCACGCCGTCCGACACACGCGAAAGGGCCCCTCTCACCCGAGAGGGGCCCTTCGCCATGGCTCCCGCGATTGGACTCGAACCAATAACCTGCCGGTTAACAGCCGGCTGCTCTGCCAATTGAGCTACGCGGGATCGCGTGTCGGGAACAGCCTAGCGCCCCCGCCGAGGGAGGCGCCAACGGTTTTCCCCTGCTCCCGCGATTGGACTCGAACCAATAACCTGCCGGTTAACAGCCGGCTGCTCTGCCAATTGAGCTACGCGGGATCGCGTTCACCAGGGGCCCTGCGGGCCGTGGCGACACCAATAGACTAGCGCCCTTCCGGAGTGCTCGTGACCGGTGTCGGCCCGTGTGGGCGCCACCACGACAGGGTAACGTGCGAGACACGGAACACCACGACCGTCTCCGAGGCCTGAAGAGGGTACCCATGCGCTACCGGATCACTTTCGTCGCCGGACTCGCCATCGGCTACGTCCTGGGCGCCAAGGCCGGCAGGGCCCGTTACGAACAGATCGTCCGCACCGCCCGCAAGGCGGCCGACAGCCCCGTCGTCCAGGAGGTCGCCGGACTGGTCGGCGCCCAGGTGAGCAGTGCGGGCCGCACCGTGTACGACAAGACCGTCGCCAAGATGCCGATCACCTCGGTACGCGACTTCCTCGCCCGGCCCACCGAGGAGGAGATCGACCTCATCGAGTGGGAGACCGTCAACGGGGAGCCCCCGAGGCGCAACGGCGCCAACGGGCACAACGGCTCCGCGGAGCACTAGATGGGCCTGCTGGGCTGGGGCGTCCCGGCCGCCGTGCGCTCCCGGCTGGAGCGGGGCGAGCGCGTGCTCGCGCACGCTCCCGTCTCCGCCGGGGGCGACGCGGTGCTGGCGGCCACCACCCGCGCCCTGCACCTGCCCGACGGCCGCACCGTGCCGTGGGAGGACATCGACCGGGCCCGCTGGTCGCGCGAGGAGTTCTCCTTCGTCGAGGAGGGCAGCGGCGAGCACACCGTCGCCCTGCGCGACGCGGTGGACTACCGGTCGCTGGCCGAGGCGGTCTCCGAGCGGGTCACCGCCACCATCCTGGTGAACCGGTTCGTCCCCTTCCCCCGCCCCGACTCCACCACGGGCTTCCGCCTGGTGGCCCGGCGCAGCCCCGGCGGCAGCGACGCCTCCTGGCGCATCCACCTGGGCGAGGGCCTGGACGAGAAGGACCCCCGCCTGCCGGACGCGGTCTCCCGCGCCCTGGACCTCCTGCACGACCAGATGGGCGTCTAGGACCCGCTCATCGGACGCCCCTGTCCCGCCGGGCGAGGTGGCCGGGCTGCGGCCGCAGGCCGTCCGTCGGGGGCGGTGGCGGGCGACGGACGGGCCGAAGCGCAGCGGAGGTCCCCAGAACACCGTCTAGGGCCGGTCCCCGCGCGCGTCCAGGCCGCGGGCGAGGAGTTCGGCCAGGTGCAGCGGGCGGCGCCCGGCGCCCTGGAGGATCTGGGTGCGGCAGCTGTAGCCGTCGGCGAGGACGAGGGTGTCGGCGCCGGCCGCGCGCACGCGGGGCAGCAGTTCGCGCTCGCCGATGGCGGCCGAGACCTCGTAGTGGCCCTCGGTGAACCCGAAGTCCCCCGCCAGCCCGCAGCAGCCCGCGTCCAGCACCTCCCCGTCCACGCCCGCCCGGGCGATCAGCTCGCGGTCGGCGTCGAAGCCCAGCACCGCGTGCTGGTGGCAGTGCACCTGCGCCAGGGCGGCCGCCGGGATCCGCGGCGGGCGCCAGTCCGGGGCGTGCTCGGCGAGGAAGCCGGCCAGGGTGTGCACCGCCGCGGCCACCCGTTCGCTCTCCGGGCCGGGCACCAGCTCCACCAGGTCGTGGCGCAGCGCCGCGGTGCAGCTGGGTTCGAGCCCCACCACCGGCAGCCCCTCCTCCACCAGCGGCCCCAGCGCGCGCAGGGCGCGGCGCATCACGGCGCGGGCCGTGCCGAGCTGGCCGGTGGACACCCAGGTCAGCCCGCAGCACACCGGCCCCCGCGGCAGGACCACGGTGAACCCGGCGTCCTCCAGCACCCGGACCGCCGCCGCCGGGATCCGCGGGTCCATGTGCTCGCCGAAGGTGTCGGGCCACAGCACCACGCGCAGCCCGCCGGTGCGCGCTTGCCCGCGGGCGGCGCGGCGCCGGAACGCGCGGGTGAACGTGGTGCGCGCGAACCCCGGCAGGTCGCGTTCGGCCGCCACCCCCGCCAGCCGCTTGGCCAGCCGGGAGACCCCCGGCAGCCGCAGCGCCCGGTCCAGCTCGGCCGGGGCCAGCGCCGCCAGCCGGGCCCAGACCGGCAGCCACCCCATCGAGTAGTGCGCCGCCGGGCGCACCCGCCCCCGGTAGTGGCGGTCCAGGAACTCCGCCTTGTAGGCGGCCATGTCCACGTTGACCGGGCAGTCGCTCAGGCAGCCCTTGCAGGACAGGCACAGGTCCAGGCTCTCGCGCACCTCCTCGGAGGCCCAGCCGTCGGTGACCACCTCCCCCACCGCCATCTCGAACAGCAGGTGGGCCCGGCCACGGGTGGAGTGCCGTTCCTCCCGGGTGACCTGGTAGCTGGGGCACATGACCCCCGGGCCGTCGTGCCTGCGGCACTTGCCCACCCCCGAGCAGCGCCGCAGCGCCCGCGCCGGGTCGCCGCGGTCGTCCCGGTAGGCCAGCGTCGCCTCGTCGAGCAGGGGCAGCGGGCGCGCCGCCAGCCGGACGTCGGCGTCCACCGGGGCCGGGTCGACGATCACCCCGGGGTTCATCACCCCGGCGGGGTCGAAGAGCCGCTTGAAGTCGGCGAAGGCCCGCAGCAGCCCCGGCGGGTACATGCGGGCGAGCAGGCCCGAGCGGGCCCGGCCGTCGCCGTGCTCCCCCGACAGCGAGCCGCCGTGCGCCACGACCAGGTCGGCGGCCTCCTCCAGGAACCCCCGATAGGCGGTGCGGCCCGCCTCCGTGGTGAGCTCGAAGTCGATGCGCACGTGCAGGCAGCCGTCGCCGAAGTGCCCGTAGACCACCCCGTACCGGCCGTGCCGCTCCATGAGGGCGTCGAAGTCGCGCAGGTACCCGGCCAGGTTCTCCGGGGGCACGGCCGCGTCCTCCCAGCCCGACCAGGCGTCCTCCCCGGCGGGCGTGCGCTGGGTGAGCCCGGCCCCCTCCTCCCGGATCCGCCACAGGGCGCGCCGGTGGGCCGGGTCGGACACCACGAGGGAGTCGGCCGGGCGGGCGGCGGCGGGCAGCGCGGCGAGCATGTCCCGGGCGGCCCGCCCGGCGTCCTCGGGGTCGGCCCCCGCGATCTCCACCAGCAGCCAGGCGCCGCCCTCGGGCAGGGCCACCCGGGTCGTGCCGGGCCGCCCGTCCAGGACGTCGACCATCCGGCGGTTGATGCCCTCGACGGTGAGCGGGGCGTGCCCGAGCAGGTCGGGGACGGCGTCGGCGGCGGCCGGGGCGTCGGGGTAGCCCAGCACGGCCAGCGCCCGGGCCCGGGGCGCCTCCACCAGCCGGACGGTGGCGCGCAGCACGAAGACGCAGGTGCCCTCGGTGCCGACCAGGGCGGCGGCGACGTTGCGCCCCTTCTCCGGCAGCAGCCGGTCCAGCGAGTAGCCCGAGACCCGGCGCCGGAACGCGGGCATGGCTGTGCGCAGTTCGGCCCGGTGCTCCTCGGCGAGGCGGGCCAGCCCCCGGTACACCTCGCCCTCCCGGCCGGGGCGGCGGGCCAGCTCCGCGAACTCCCCGGCGCCGTGCCGGGAGCCGACGGTCATCCGGGTGCCGTCGGGGAGCAGCACCTCCAGGGAGACGATGTTGTCGGCCGTGGTGCCCCAGGCCACGGAGTGGGAGCCGCAGGAGTTGTTGCCGACCATCCCTCCGATGGTGCAGCGGCTGTGCGTGGCGGGGTCGGGGGCGAAGGTCAGGCCGTACCCGGCGGTGGCCGCCCGCAGCTCGTCCAGGACCACCCCCGGCTGGACGGTGGCCGTGCGGGCGACCGGGTCGATGTCCTCGATGGCGGTGAGGTGGCGTGAGGTGTCGACGACCACGCCCGGGCCGATGGCGTTGCCCGCGATGGAGGTGCCGCCGCCGCGCGGCGTGACGGGCACGCCGTGGGCGGCGCAGACCCGGACGGCCGCCGCGCAGTCCTCGACCGTGGCGGGCAGCACCACCCCCAGCGGGACCACCCGGTAGTTGGAGGCGTCGGAGGTGTACAGGGCGCGGGTGCCGGGGTCGAAGGCGACGGTCCCCCGGACGGCCTCCTCCAGGTCCCGGCGCAGGGACTCGGTGTCGGCGGACGGGGCGGGCTGCGGGGTCTGCTGCGGGTCGGCCATGGCGCCAGGGTGGCCCCCCGACCGCACGGGGCGCAACCGCGCCGCGCGCTCAGCGCAGGGCCTCGTCCATGGCGCGCACGAGGTCGCCGGTCGGGTCCATGTCCAGGTTCCACACCATGAGGCCGCCCAGACCGCGGCCCAGCACGTAGTCCCCCTTGATCGCGATGACGGCCGGGTCGTCGTAGGCCCACCACTGGTCGCCCGCCCGCACCGCGAAGGCGCCCGCCTCCTCGTCCAGGTACCGCTCCCCCTCCAGCTCCTCCAGCTCGGAGAACGCCATGGTCGGGCCGTCGTAGGCGTCGTCGGCCGGCCGGGCCGGGAGGCCCAGCCCGTCGCCGGAGCCCTCCACGCCCTGCCAGCCGCGGCCGAAGGCGGGGATGCCCAGCACCAGCTTCTCCGGCGGCGCCCCCAGGTCGACGAACCGGGTCACCGCGGCGTCGGCGCTGTTGGCGTCGGGGTCCGCCGCGGGCGGGTAGAGGTTGGAGTGGTAGGCGGTGACCTCGCTCCAGGGGCCGGAGAAGTCGTAGCCCTGCACGGTGGCGAAGTCCAGGTGGTCGAAGATCGCCGGGTCGTAGGCCCCGGCCTGGTCCGGGGCGCCCGACAGCGACGCCGACAGGGTGTACTCGCGGCCGGTCTCCTCCGACAGGGCGTCGAGCTGGCGGCGGAACTCGGCGACCAGCAGCGTGAAGTTGGCGGCGTCGCCGGGGTCCTCGACGTTGTGCGGGTTGCCGGCGCCGCCCGGCCACTCCCAGTCCAGGTCGATGCCGTCGAAGATCCCCGCGGCCGCCCCCACCCCGCCCTGGGGCTCGCCCCCGCGCACCGGCAGGTTCCCGCGCAGCCACAGGTCCACGCAGGAGGACACGAACGCCCGGCGGGACTCCTCGGTGCGGGCGGCGGTGGAGAAGTGCCGCGACCAGTTCCAGCCGCCCAGGGACAGGCTGGCCCGCAGGTCGGGGTACTCGCCCTGGAGCAGGCGCAGCTGGTACAGGCTCCCGGCCAGTTCCTGCTCGTACTCGTCGGCCTCGCCGCTCACGCTCTCGCGCGCGGAGTAGCGGCGCTGGTACAGCTCCCAGGACTGCTCGTGGCCGCCGGGGATGTGGCACAGGCCGTCCTCGGAGATGTCGCCGAAGGCCCACATGAGGCGGTCCAGGCGGGCGGGGGCCCCGCTGTCGGCCAGGTTCCCGATGGTGAAGTCGCGGTTGGCCACGTTCCAGTCCGCGAAGTAGCCGATGCGCAGGGGCCGGTTGCCGTTGGCGATGACGAAGACCCCCGTGATCAGGAGCGCGGCCGCGAGGGCCGCGCCCAGGGCGAGCAGGCGCCGCCGGCCCGGGTGGGCGTTCCGGCGCCGGTGGCTCCGTGGCGGTGTGGCTTTCACCCTTCCGACCGTAGGGGCACCGGGTCACGAAACCCGCCGGTTCGGCCCGCATCGGCCACATCAGGCCGCGCGGCCGCCCGCGGGAACCCCTCCCCGCCCCCGGCCGTTGTAGGCCCAGGCGCCCGGCGGGGCGCCGGAGGGGACACGGCGGGGCCCGGAGGGCGCGCTACAGGAAGTCCCGCAGGGTGCCGGCCCGGGAGGGGTGGCGGAGCTTGGCCAGGGTCTTGGCCTCGATCTGGCGGATCCGCTCGCGGGTCACCCCGAACTCGCGGCCGACCTCCTCCAGCGTGTGCGGGTGGCCGTCGGCCATGCCGAAGCGCAGGCGCAGGATGCGCTGTTCGCGGTCGGACAGCCCGGCCAGGATCTCGGTCAGGTGCTGCTGGAGCAGCGTGAAGGCGGCGGCCTCCACCGGGACGACGGCGTCGGAGTCCTCGATGAAGTCGCCGAAGTCGGCCTCCTCGTCGCCGATCGGCGCCTGGAGGGAGACGGGCTCGCGGGCGATCCGCTGGATCTCCAGGACCCTCTCGCCGCCGAACCCGGCGGCGTGGGAGATCTCCTGGATATTGGGCTCGCGGCCCAGCTGCTGGTGCAGCTGGTGCTGCACCCGGACGAGTTTGTTGATGGTCTCGACCATGTGCACCGGAATACGGATCGTGCGCGCCTGGTCGGCGATCGCGCGGGTGATCGCCTGGCGAATCCACCAGGTGGCGTAGGTGGAGAATTTGAAGCCTTTGGTGTAATCGAACTTCTCCACCGCGCGAATCAGCCCGAGGTTGCCCTCCTGGATGAGGTCGAGGAAAAGCAGGCCCCGCCCCATATAACGTTTGGCGATCGACACCACCAGCCGGAGATTTGCCTCTATGAGTGCTCGCTTGGCCTTTTTGCCCGCTTCTATGATCGCGTCGAGTTCGTCCCCCGTGCGCACTCCTTCGACCGGTTCGCACCGTTGCGCGTACAGGCCGGCCTCGACCGCCTTGGCCAGCTCCACCTCCTCCTCGGCGGACAGCAGCGGGACCCGGCCGATCTCGCGCAGGTAGAGCCGTACCAGATCCGACCCCGAGCGCCTTCCCGGGTCGGGGACGAGGGGCGTCTCCTCGCCGTCGGACACCTCCACCCCGGCCCGGGCCAGCAGGGCGACCGCTTCGTCCAGAGAGTCGGGGGGCGCGTCCAGGCGTTCCAGGACCGACGCGACCTCGCCGCGGCTGACCGTTCCCCGGCCCGCGTCGGGGAGCAGCCGCACCACCTGACGAATGGGCGGAATTTCATTGGTCACAACCGTGGGAGCCACCACACCATTGTGCACGTCCGCCCGCCGCCGACGGGAGGAGCATTATTGTCACCTTCGTGCTACATGCCCCCGGCGAGCTCCTCCTGAAGGGCGCGTTTGTGCTGTTGGAGGGCCATGAGCTCGGTCAGTAGCCGCTGCTGTTCCTCGGCGTCCCCGGAGCCGCCCAGACGCGACAACTCCGACTGGAGGTTTGACTCGCGGCGATTGATGGAATGAGTCCTGACTGTGCCCAGAATTTGCCGGGCGGAATGCTCGTCGAGTTCTCCGTACAACTCGAGTTGTTCCACCGCCAAACGGGTCACGAAATCGCGCTGCGCCTCGGTGGGGGCCGCCTCGCGCAGCCGCGCCGCCCAGGACGCGGGATCCCCCGCCGCGGCCACCCCGCCCTGCCCGGCGATGAGCGCCAGCACCGCCCGGTGCTGGGGGACGGTGAAGTCCTCGGCGGTGAAGGAGTCGAACCCGGCGGCCAGGCCGGGGAACTGCACGGCCACCTTCAGCGCCAGGCGCTCCCGCTGCAGGGACGGGTCGCCCAGGTCGTAGGGCGCCTCCCGGGCGTCGGGGGTGGGCACCGGGCCCGCGGCGGGGGCGGGCGCGGACCGGGCGCCCCGGGCCGTGGCCCGGCGGATGTGCTGGTTGACCCGGTTGAGCACGAAGGCCTCGTCCAGGGTACCCAGCCAGCGGTCCAGGTTCTTGCCGTAGAACCGGCGCACCCCGTGGTCGCGGATGCTCGCCACCACGGGGGCGGCGGCGTCCAGGGCGGCGATGCGCCCCTCGGGGGCGGAGAGGTCGTACTCCTCGATGACCTTGCGGATCATGAACTCGTACAGCGGCAGCGGGTGGTCGACCAGGTCGACCACCGCCTGGTCGCCGTGGTGCAGGCGCAGGTCGCAGGGGTCCAGGCCGTCGGGCTGGACGGCCACGAACGTCTCGGAGGCGAACCCGTGCTCCTCGGCGAAGGCGCGCACCGCGGCCTTCTGCCCGGCGGCGTCGCCGTCAAAGGTGAACACGACCTTCCCGCCCTGGTTGCTGCGGCCCAGCAGCATCCGGCGCAGGATCTTCAGGTGGTCCTCGCCGAACGCGGTGCCGCAGGTGGCCACGGCGGTGGTCACCCCGGCCAGGTGGCAGGCCATGACGTCGGTGTAGCCCTCGACGATGACGGCCTGGTTGCGCGCGGAGATGTCCCGCTTGGCCAGGTCCAGGCCGTACAGCAGGCGGCTCTTGTGGAAGACGGGGCTCTCGGGGGAGTTGAGGTACTTGGGCCCGTCCTCGGCGGGGTCGAGCTTGCGGGCGCCGAACCCGACCACCTCGCCGGTCACCTCCCTCACCGGCCACAGCAGCCGGTTGCGGAACCGGTCGTAGGCGCCGCGCCGCCCCTGGGCGGCCAGCCCCCCGGAGATCAGCTCGGCGTCGGTGAACCCCTTGCGGCGCAGGTGCGAGGTGAGGTTCTCCCACCCGGCGGGCGCGTACCCGAGCCCGAAGTGCTCGGCGTGCGCCCGGTTGAACCCGCGCTCGCTCAGGAAGCGGCGGGCCTCCACCGCCCCGGGCGAGAGCAGCTGCTCGGCGTAGAACTCCGCCGCGGCCCGGTGCGCGTCCAGCAGCCGCTGCCGCTTGCCCTCGTCCCGCCGCGTCGAGCGCCCCCCGCTCTCCTCGTACCGCAGCGTCACGCCGATCTGCCGGGCCAGCGACTCGACCGCCTCCGCGAAGGCCAGCCCCTCGATCTTCTGCACGAACGAGATCGCGTCCCCGCCCTCCCCGCAACCGAAGCAGTAGTACAAATTTTTCGAGGGGGTGACGTTGAAGGAGGGGGACTTCTCGTCGTGGAAGGGGCACAGGCCCTTCAGCGAGCCGCCACCCGCGTTGCGGAGCTGGAGGTACTCGCCGATCACGTCCGCGATGGGGGTGCGCTCGCGCACCAGGGCGATGTCTTCGTCTTTGATCCGGCCTGCCACGCCTCCCAGGGTAGTTCTCACCCGGGACGGTCCGGTCGGCGGTCCGCGGGCGGGGCTTCCCGTGGAGGCCACCCCGCGTCCACCTCGCCGTGGGGCGGGGGACGACTGCGGCGGGCATGATGGGCCACCCCCTTTTCTCCACGTACCAGGAGGAACCGCACGGTGAGCCCCATCCCCCTCCCCTCCGGCCGGCGCCCACGGCTGCTGCTCGGGGCGGCGAGCGCGGTCGTGGTGGCCCTGGTCGTCGCCATCGGGGCGGTGCTGGTCGACCGGTTCGCCGGCGGCGCCACCGTGGTCGAGGGCGTCGTCGGGTCCGAGAAGGTCGACTTCTTCCGCGACGAGGAGGTCGTGGCCCGGCTGGCCGAGCTGGGCTACGAGGTGCGGGTGCGCCCGCGCGGCTCGCGCCTGATGGCCCAGGACACCGAGGGCTCCGACTTCGTCTCCCCCGGCTCGGACACCGCCGCCGACCACATCCGCCGCCTGCACGGCGTCTCCACCGAGCACCGGCTGTTCAGCACGCCGATGGTGCTGCTCTCCTACGAGCCGCTCGCGGAGGCGCTACGCGAGGCGGGGGTCGCCCGCAGGTCCGAGGAGGACGGCACCTGGTCCTTCGACGTGGCCGCCTACCTGGAGCTGACCGGCGAGCACACCCGCTGGCGGGACCTGCCCGGGGACTCGGTGGGCTCGGAGAACCGCAACGAGGTGCTGGTGCGCACCACCGACCCGCGCACCTCGAACTCGGCGGGCATGTACGCCGCGGTGATCTCCTACCTGCTCAACGGCGAGGAGGTGGTCCCGCCCGGCGGCCCGGACCCGGAGATCACCTCCCGCCTGTCCGACCTGTTCCTGGCCCAGGGCCAGCCGCCGGAGTCGTCCCAGCAGCCCTTCGAGCAGTTCCGGGACCTGGGCCCGGGGCACACCCCGCTGCTGTGGGCCTACGAGGCGCAGTACGTGCACGCCATGGTGAGCGGCCCCGCCCTACCCGAGGACGCGGTGCTGATGTACCCCGAGCCCACCGTGTTCTCGGTGCACGCCCTGGTCCCGCTGACCGACGCGGGCGACGAGGTGGGCGCGCTGCTGGCCGAGGACCCCGAGCTGCGGGCGCTGGCGACCCGGCACGGGTTCCGCGCCGAGGGCGGCGACGCGTTCGCGGACCTGGTGGCCGAGCACGGCCTGCCGGTGCGCACCCGGGTCGACGACGTGGTCAACACCCCCACCTACGAGGCCCTGGAGGCTCTGCTGAGCGGGATCGAGGACGCGTACGAGGACAGCGGCATGGGTCCGCCCGCTCCCGAGGAGCGGCGCCCGGCCGCGGGTCCGGCCCGGGAGGAGGGCGAATGAGGCGCGCTGTGTCCGCCGCGGCCCTGGCGGTGGTGGTAGTGGCCTCCGGCTGCACGGCGTCCGGTTCCGGCGGCGAGGACGCGACCCTGCGCATCCTGGCGGGCAGCGAGCTGGCCGACATGGAGCCGCTGCTGGAGGAGGCCGCCGAGCGGACGGGGGTGACGGTGGCGATGGAGTACACCGGGACCCTGGACGGGCTCGCCCGGGTCGCCGCGGGCGAGGCCGAGGAGTTCGACGCGGTGTGGTTCGCCTCCAACCGGTACCTGCACCTGTACGACGGCGGCCGCGACCGGGTGCGCGAGGAGACGCCGGTCATGCTCTCCCCCGTCGTGCTGGGGGTGCGGGAGCCGCGCGCCGACGACCTGGGGTGGTCCGAGGGGGCCGAGGTGACCTGGTCCGACGTGAACGGGGCGGTGCGCGACGCGGAGTTCACGTACGGGATGACCAACCCGGGCGCCTCGAACTCGGGCTTCTCGGCGCTGATCGGGGTGGCGTCGGCGCTGGCCGACAGCGGCAGCGCGCTGACCGCCGAGGACGTGGAGCGCGTGGGCCCGGACCTGGCCGGGTTCTTCAAGGGCCAGGAGCTGACGGCGGGCTCGTCGGGCTGGCTGGCGCAGGCGTTCACCGAGCGGGCCGACGACGAGCGGCCGGTGGACGCGCTCATCAACTACGAGTCGGTGCTGCTGTCGCTGAACCGGGACGGCGCGGACCTGCGCCTGGTCTACCCGGCCGACGGGGTCATCACCGCCGACTACCCGCTGACCCTGCTGGCCGGTCCCGACGAGGAGGCCGAGCAGGGGTACGGGCGGCTGGTGGAGGACCTGCTGTCGGAGGAGGTGCAGGCCGACATCGCGGAGCGGACACTGCGCCGCCCGGTGGTGTCCGGTGTGTCCGGGGCGGACCTGCCGTCCCTGGTGGAGCTGCCGTTCCCCGCCCACCGCGAGGTGGTGGACGGGCTGGTCGCGGACTACTTCAGCGATCTGCGCCGGCCGGCGCGCACGGTCTACGTGCTGGACGTGTCGGGGTCGATGAAGGGCGACCGGCTGGAGGAGCTGAAGGAGGCGCTGGGCTCGCTGACCGGGACCGGCGGGGGGTCGCTGGAGCAGCGGGTGCAGGCGTTCCAGGAGCGCGAGGAGATCACGCTGCTGCCCTACTCCACCGAGCCGCACGAGCCGCGGACGTTCGTGGTGGAGCCCGGCAGGCTGGATGAATCGCTGGGCGAGGTGGCGGACGCGATCGGGGGGCTGGAGGCGCTGGGCGACACCGCGACCTACGACGCGGTGCTGGCGGCCTACGGGCTCGTCGAGCAGGCCCCCGAGGACGACCACCTGACGTCGATCGTGCTGATGACCGACGGCGAGGTCAACTGGGGCATGGGGCCGACGCCGTTCGCCCGGGGGCTGGAGGAGTTGTCGCCGGAGGCGGCGCGGGTGCCGGTGTTCACGGTGCTGTTCGGCGAGGCGGGCGAGGACGAGATGGCGGACCTGGCCGAGCAGACCGGGGGCCGGGTGTTCGACGCGCGCGAGCAGAGCCTGGAAGAGGTGTTCCGGGAGATCCGCGGCTACCAGTGACCGGTGCTGGCCCGCGGGCGCAGGGTCGCGGCGGGGACCTGCGCGGCGGGAGCGCCGGCGGCGGTGCCGCCGCGGCCCTCCAGCCGTTCCAGCAGCAGGCGGGCGGCCCGCTCCCCGACCGTCCGGGCCGCGGTGTCGGCGGTGGTGAGGGAGGGGACGAGGTGGGCCGCCTCGGGGCGGTCGCCGATCCCGGCGACGTGGACGCGGCCGGGGACCGCCGGTCCGGTGTCGGCGAAGGCCCGCAGCACTCCGAGGGCGAGGGTGTCGTCGGCGGCCAGCACGGCGGTGACGTCTTCTCCCGAGGCCCGGCGGGCGGTGATGAGGCGTCCGGCGGCGCGGCCCGCGGCGGGCCCGGTGCCGCCGGGGACCGGTACGGGGACGGCGGCACCGGCCTCGGCCAGGGCTGCGCGCCAGCCCGCCTCGCGTTCGGCGGCGCTGTGGGAGCCGGGGATCCCGGCGACGTGGTGCACGGTGCGGTGGCCCAGGCCGAGCAGGTGGCGGGTGAGGGCGCGGGCGGCGCCGCGGTGGTCGGGGGCCACGGCGGGTCCCAGGGGGGTGGCGGGGCCGTCGACGACGACGGTGGGCGGCGGGTCGGCGAGGGCGCCCAGGAGGTCGAGCAGGGCCGGGGGCGGGGCGACGGCCAGGCACCCGTCGACGACCCGGTCCAGGAGCCGTTCCGCGGCGGCGGGGTCGTCGGGGGGCACCGCGGTGACGAGGAGGGTGCGTCCGGCGGTGCGCACGGCCGCCTCGATCCCGGCGAGCAGCAGGTCGGTGTCGGGGCCGGGGGCGAGGAGGGCGCCGATGAGGCCGCTGCGCCGGGTGACCAGGGCGCGGGCGGTGGCGTTGGGCCGGTAGCCCAGGCGGGCGATGGCGGCGCGGACCCGTTCGGCGGTCTCGGGGCGCACGCCGGGGTGCCCGTTGACCACGCGTGAGACGGTCTGGTGCGAGACGCCGGCCAGGCGCGCGACGTCGATCATGCCGGGGGTGCCGCTCCGTGCGGGCAATGGGGGGTGCGCCCTCTCCGGTCGCCGCTTCGTCGGGGCGTCCGGCGCCGGGTGCGCCCGCGGGGGCGCGCGGGGCGCGGGCGGCCGCGACCTGTTCGTGCAGAGCAGTGTGCGCGGCTCCCGGCGGGCGCGTCAAGGGGGCCTGCGGCCGGGCCCCGGGGGCCCGGTCAGGAGGTCAGGCGTTCGTGCAGGGCGATGGCGGAGGTGTCGGTGAGCGAGGCGACCTGGTCGATGACGGCGCGCAGGGCGGCGGCGTCGTCGGGGGCGTTGGTGAAGGCGTCGCGGAACTGCGGGTCCAGGGCCTGGGGCGCGTTCTTCCACAGGGCGTCGACGAGCTCGGTGATGAGCAGGCGTTCGCGGGCCTGGTAGGCCAGGGCCTCCTCGCGGGCCATGACGAAGTGGGCGGCCACGGCCTTGAGCAGGGCGCATTCCAGGAGGGCCCGGCGGGGCACGATGAGGGTGGCGCCGTAGCGGGTGAGGCGGCCGGGGCCGTGCGCCTCGCGGGTGGCCTGCTCGGCGGCCCGGCAGAACCGGCCGATGAGTTCGCTGGTGAGGTTCTTGAGCCCGGCCAGGGAGGCGAGGTCGCCGGTGAACTCGGTGGGCCAGACGGGGGCGGCGAGCAGGTCGGCGTAGACCTCGTCGAGTTCGGCGGGGTCGGCGGTGTCGCAGTAGCGGTCGGCGGCGATGCGGACGACCTCGGCCCGTTCGGCGGGGCTGCGCAGGGCGGCCATGGAGACCAGTCCGGCGTGCAGGGCGTCCTCGACGTCGTGGACGGAGTAGGCGACGTCGTCGGACCAGTCCATCACCTGGGCCTCGAAGCAGGTGCGCCCGGCGGGGGCTCCCTCGCGCAGCCAGGCGAAGGCGTCGGCGTCGTCGGGGTAGCAGTTGAACTTGTGGGTGTCGCCGCCCTCGCCGCGGTGCCAGGGGTACTTGACGGTGGCGTCGAGGGTGGCGCGGGTGAGGTTGAGCCCGGCGCTGGTGCCGTCGGGGTCGATGACCTTGCCCTCCAGGCGCACGAGCAGGCGCAGGCTCTGGGCGTTGCCCTCGAACCCGCCGCAGTCGGCGGCGGCCTCGTCCAGGGCGCGCTCCCCGTTGTGGCCGAAGGGCGGGTGGCCCAGGTCGTGGGAGAGGCAGGCGGCCTCGACGAGGTCGGGGTCGCAGCCCAGGGAGTTGCCGAGTTCGCGGCCGATCTGGGCGCACTCCAGGGAGTGGGTGAGGCGGGTGCGCGGGAAGTCGCTCACCCCGGGCCGGACCACCTGGGTCTTGGCGGCCAGGCGGCGCAGCGCGGAGCTGTGCAGGACCCGTGCCCGGTCGCGCTCGAAGGGGCCCCGGGCCCGGTTCTTGCGGTTCTCCGGGGTACGTCTCTGGATGTCGCGGCCGGTGTAGCCGGCGACGGCGCCCTCGGCGCCCGAGGTGGTGTGCATAGGTCTGCGAGCCTACTTCCCGACAGGGACGGAACGCGTCATCGACCCTGCTCAGGCCGCATTGACGCGGATGTCGCTGCTGTCGTTGAAGATCCAGTAGTACCAGAGGGAGGCGGTCTCCCTGGTGATGTACCAGAGCTGGGTGCGCCGTTCGATGACGGCGGGTCCCGAGCGCGAGGGCGAGGTCCCCGACTCGATGCCGTGGTCGGAGGCCATCACCTTGGAGCGCAGGCTGTGCCAGGGGTCGGAGACCAGGGTGGCCTCGTCCCAGCCGTTGTCTGCGAAGACGGCGGAGACGGCCCGGACGCTCTGGAGGGTGTCGCTGCCCTCCTCCACGGCGATGATCCGGTCGGCGGGGATGCCGACCTCGACGAGCCAGTTGCGGCCCGCGGCGGCCTCGGTGTAGTTGTCGCCGGGCTGTTTGCCGCCGACGGTGACGATCATGGGGGCCACGCCCTCGAGGTAGAGGACCTGGGCGTGGCGCAGGCGGGCCTCGAAGACGGGTGAGGGGACGCCGTTGTACTGGCTGGCGCCGAGGACGACGATGGCGTCGGTGGCGGCGCGGTCGTCCTGGCGGGCGGTGTACCAGACCCAGCCCCAGGTGGCGGGGGGCAGGGCCAGGGCGGTGAGCAGGAGCGCGGTGACGATCCAGCGCAGGCGCAGGCGGCGCCTCCTCCGGGGGCGCGGGGCGGTGCCCGGGCGGCGCCCCCGGCGCGGGGGCCGTGCCGTGGCGGGCGGTTCGGGCGGCCCGGCGTCGCGGGCGGGCGGCGGGGTGTCCGGGCGGAGGGCGCCGCGGCCCCCGGGCCGGTCGCGGACGAAGCGCCGGGTGAAGCCCCGGGGTCCGTCGGGCGCGTCGGCCCCGGCGGGGTCCGCGGGGTCAGGCGCGTCGTCCGCGGCCGGGACGCCGCGGGTGAACTCGCGGGTGGTGGAGGACTGCGGGGCCCGGGAGAACTCCCGGGTGTCCGAGACGTCCGCCGCGGGGGCGGACCCGCGGGCGGCGAAGGGGTCGGGGCCGGTCCCGCGGGAGAACACGGCGGTGGCGTCGGCGTCGCCCGGCACGTCCGGGTTGTTGGGGCCGGACACGGCGACGGGCTCGTCCAGGGGGGCGGCCGGTCCGGCCGCCGGGGCGGAGGGTCCCGTCACGGAGGCGGGCAGGTCGGCCCGGGACATGACCCGGGTCGCATCGTCATCGGGCGCGGCGGAGGACGGGGCGGGTTCCTCCCACGTCTCGTCACCGCGTCCGTCGTTCGCCGTTCGCACCGGCGTACCTCCGCACTCGTTCTTCTGGCCGGGGTCGATCACCCTTCTGGGACGGCTCGCGGGCACCGCCGGTTCTCGGCGGAGGGGTCCCGGGCAGCCCGGACGGGGGCGTGGAGGGAAGGGTGAGGAGATCACACCGGCGATCAAGAATGTATCACGAAAGGGTCACGGAAGCTCTTCGTGGCTGTATCCGCCCCGGGGACACGAGTTTAGGGGCACGGAGCCCGGCGGCGTGCCGGGGGTGCCGCCGCCCGCCCCCGCGGGCGGCGGCGACACGGGAGGTCAGCCCGCCTGGTGTCCGGCGGCGCGCCCGGCCTCCAGGCGCGCGACCGGGACGCGGAACGGCGAGCAGGACACGTAGTCCAGGCCGACCCTGTGGAAGAAGTGCACCGACGCGGGGTCGCCGCCGTGCTCGCCGCACACGCCCAGCTTGATGCCGGGGCGGGCGGCCCGCCCCTCCTCTACAGCGATGCGGACCAGGCGGCCCACCCCGTCCACGTCCAGGGACTCGAAGGGCGAAACGCCGAACACGCCCTTCTCCAGGTAGGCGGAGAAGAACGACGCCTCCACGTCGTCGCGCGAGAAACCCCACACCGTCTGGGTGAGGTCGTTGGTGCCGAAGGAGAAGAACTCGGCGTGCTCGGCGATCTGCCCGGCGGTCAGGGCGGCGCGGGGCAGCTCGATCATGGTGCCGACCGGGAAGTCCAGCTCCAGGCCGTTCTCCTCGCCGACCTCGCGCAGCACCCGCAGCGCGTCGTCGCGGATGATCTCCAGCTCCTGGACCGTGCCCACCAGCGGGATCATGATCTCCGGCCGGGGGCGCCCGCCCGCGCGGACGCGGTCGACGGCGGCCTGGGCGATGGCCCGCACCTGCATGGTGAACAGGCCGGGGACGACCAGGCCCAGGCGCACGCCGCGCAGGCCCAGCATCGGGTTCTGCTCGTGCAGCCTGTGCACGGCCTGGAGCACCCGCAGGTCGTTCTCGTGGCTCTCGCCGCGGGCCTCGGCCACGGCCACGCGCACCGACAGCTCGGTGATGTCGGGCAGGAACTCGTGCAGCGGCGGGTCGAGCAGGCGCACGGTGACGGGCAGGCCGTCCATGGCCTCCAGGATGCCGTTGAAGTCGGCGCGCTGGAGCGGCAGCAGGGCCGCCAGGGCCTCGGTCTGCTCGTCCTCGGTGTCGGCCAGGATGAGCCGCTCCACCAGCTGGCGGCGGTCGCCCAGGAACATGTGCTCGGTGCGGCACAGGCCGATGCCCTGGGCGCCCATGCGCCGGGCGCGGGCGGCGTCCTCGGCGGTGTCGGCGTTGGCGCGCACCCGCATGCGGCGGGCGGCGTCCACGTAGTGCATGAGCCGGTCCACGGCGCGCACCAGGTCGTCGGCCTCGTCGGAGGCGGGGTCGATCTCGCCCTCGAAGTAGCGGACCACCGGGGAGTCCACGACGGGCACCTCCCCCAGGAACACCTTGCCGCTGGTGCCGTCGATGGAGATGACGTCGCCCTCCTCGATCACCTCGCCGCCCGGCGCGGTCAGCCGCCGGTTCTTGGTGTCGATGTCGAGTTCCTCGGCGCCGCAGACGCAGGTCTTGCCCATGCCGCGGGCGACCACGGCGGCGTGCGAGGTCTTGCCGCCCCGGCTGGTGAGGATGCCCTCGGCGGCGATCATGCCCTCGAGGTCGTCGGGGTTGGTCTCGCGCCGGCACAGGATGACCTTCTCGCCGCTGCGGGACCACTTGACCGCGGTGTAGGAGTCGAACACGGCCTTGCCGACGGCCGCGCCCGGGGAGGCGTTCATGCCGCGGCCCAGCAGGTGGGCGCCGCCCGCGGCGACGGCGGCCTCGTCGAAGCGGGGGAACATCAGCTGGGCGAGCTGGTCGCCGGTGACCCGCTGGACGGCCTCGTCCAGGGTGATCATGCCCTGGTCCACGAGCTGGTCGGCGATGCGGAACGCGGCGGCGGCGGTGCGCTTGCCCACGCGGGTCTGGAGCATCCACAGCCTCCCGCGCTCGATCGTGAACTCGATGTCGCACAGGTCGCGGTAGTGGTTCTCCAGGGTCTCCATGATCCCCAGGAGCTGCTCGTAGCTGCGGGGGTCGATGCCCTCCAGGTCGGCGAGGGGCACGGTGTTGCGGATGCCGGCGACGACGTCCTCGCCCTGGGCGTTCTGGAGGTAGTCGCCGTAGACGCCCTGCTGGCCGGAGGCGGGGTCGCGGGTGAAGGCCACGCCGGTGCCGGAGTCCATGCCGAGGTTGCCGAAGACCATGGAGCAGACGTTGACCGCGGTGCCCAGGTCGGCGGGGATGCGCTCCTGGCGGCGGTAGAGGACGGCGCGGGGGGCGTTCCAGGAGTCGAAGACCGCCCGGACGGCGAGGATCATCTGCTCGCGGGGGTCGGTGGGGAAGGGGCTGCCGGTCTGCTCGTGGACGATGGCCTTGAAGCGGTCCACGAGGGCGCGGAAGTCGGCGGCATCCAGGTCGAGGTCGTCGGTGACGCCCTTGGCGGCCTTGGCCTCGTCGATGGCGTCCTCGAACAGCTCGCCGTCGATGCCCTGGACGGTCTTGCCGAACATCTGGACGAGGCGGCGGTAGGAGTCCCAGGCGAAGCGCTCGTCGCCGCCCTGGCGGGCCAGGCCGGCGACGGACTCGTCGTTGAGGCCGATGTTGAGGACGGTCTCCATCATGCCGGGCATGGAGAATCTGGCGCCCGACCGCACGCTGACCAGGAGCGGGTCGTCGGCCTGGCCGAGGCGGCGGCCCATGGCCTTCTCCAGCTCCTGGAGGTTCTCCTCCACCTCGGCCTCCAGGCCCGCGGGGAAGCCGCCGTTGGAGAGGTAGTGGCGGCAGGCCTCGGTGGTGATGGTGAAGCCCGGAGGGACGGGAAGGCCGAGGTTGGTCATCTCGGCGAGGTTGGCGCCCTTGCCGCCGAGGAGGTCCTTGAGGTCCTTGTTGCCCTCGGTGAACTTGTAGACGTACTTGGCCACGGGGGTTCTCCCTCGTTCGCTCGGCGACACCCCTGCGGGGTCGACCCTGGTGCCCGGATGGGCGCGACTCTATCCACTCCCTGCACGGCCACCCCTTCATGAACCACCTTTTTATTGCATTTTCCCAGCTCATGGGCTTTAAAAAGGTCTAGACCAATGGTCCAGGAAGGGTGCACGTACCCCTTGACCTCGAAAGACACACGGGAGAGGGCAAGGGTCGGGGACGCCGCTGGTCACGGCGCCCGGAACGCACCCTAGCGGGTCCGGGGGGATCGGAACAGCGGCGGCCGGCCCGAATCGACCACTCCGCGCCCGCGACCCCCGCGGAGGCGGCACTGTGCCGCTCGACACACCCCTACCTTCAAGTAACCTACGGTTCCGTAAGTTAGGCTTCGAACAGGGCCCGACACCGTGCCGGGCCCGGGGATTACGGGGAGTGGAACGTGTCCAGGGACAAGGCGCGGGGAACCGGATACGCGCGGTCGCGGCAGCAGGAGGGCAGCCTCCCCGAACGGGCCGCCGCCGCGGCCGAGGGGTTCGTGGAGGCGGTCAAACCCCGCCTGCGCGGCTGGCTGCACCTGGGCACCGCCCCGCTGGCCCTGGCCGCGGGCATCGTCCTGGTGGCCCTCTCCCCCACCGCGCCCGCCATCGCGGCCAGCGCGGTCTACGCGCTCAGCTCGGTCCTGCTCTTCGGCACCTCCGCGATCTACCACGTGGGGCGCTGGTCGCCGCGGGCGCAGAAGGTCCTGCGCCGCATGGACCACTCGAACATCTACCTCATCATCGCGGGCACCTACACGCCGTTCATCGTGCTGGTGCTGGAGGGGGCCCTGCGCACGGCGATGCTCGCCCTGGTCTGGGGCGGGGCGATCGCGGGGGTCGGGTTCAAACTGCTGTGGCTGAACTCCCCGCGCTGGCTGTCCACCGCGCTGTACCTGGCCATCGGCTGGGTGGCGGTGCTGTTCATCCCCGAGCTGGTCGCGGGGACCCACCCGGCGACGTGGATCCTCATTCTGGTCGGCGGGGTGCTCTACAGCGTCGGCGCGGTGGTCTACGGCATGAAGTGGCCCGACCCGGCGCCCCGGTGGTTCGGCTTCCACGAGATCTTCCACTCGCTGACCATCGCCGCGTTCGTCTGCCACTACATCGCGGTCTCGTTCGTGGTCTACACCGCCGGCTGAGCGGCGACCGGGCCCGAAGGCCCGGCCGCCCCGGTCAGGCGAAGCCGAACACCGGCGGGAACACCAGCACGACCACCGCGGCCCACGCCGCGTAGACCGGCAGGTAGGCCGTCTGCCACCGCTCCACCGCCGCGAACGGCCGGCGGCCGCGGACGAAGCCCGCGAGCAGCCACGCCGACCACACCAGGTGGACCAGCAGCACCAGGTTGAGCCCCAGGGCCGCGGTCTTGTTGGCGGTGAACCCGAACTCGGCGATCCGGGTCAGCATCGCCGTCAGCGCCACCGCGTTGACGGCGAGCGCCGCCCCGACCAGCGCCAGCTGGAGCCAGTCGAAGACCCCGGGCGGGGCCAGCGGGTCGCGGGCCGAGACCGAGTACAGCAGCAGGAACAGGACCAGCACCAGGATCGCGTCCATCAGGATGAGCAGCTCGCGGTCCACCGTGGTCAGCGGCCCGTTCACCAGCAGCACCACCAGGTCGGCCAGCAGCATCACGAGCGCCAGCGGGGTGAAGACCCGGGTCAGGACCGGCGCGATGTTCTCCACCACGCCCTTCTTGGCCTCCACCAGCCAGGCGGCCACCAGCAGCGCGCCGGGCCCGCCGAACGGCAGCAGCCAGTCCTCCATGAACGGTTCGAGGTCCACGCCGGCCAGGGAGAGCACGCCGGCGGTCAGCCCGAGCAGGACCATGGACCCCAGCATGATCAGCGCCAGGTACATCGCCAGCTCGCCGGTGAACCGCACGAAGTCCATCCGCCGGTCGTGGGAGCGCCACTCCCCGCCGGTGTGCAGGACGCCCGCGAGCAGCCACAGCAGGACCGGGGCGTGCGTGAACGCGAGCACACCGGTCATCCCGGGCGCGGGGTACGGCCCGCCCGTGGTCTCGAAGGGGTACAGGTCGACCGCCAGCAGCGGCACCGCCGCGACGGCCGCCGTCACCGCGCACACGCGCCAGGGGACGCGCCGCTTCCACGCGAACCACCCGGCCAGGAACGGCAGGACCACGAAGGCCAGGTTGCGGACCAGGACGAACTCGTCGTCGACCAGGGTGGCCAGCAGCTTGACCGCCAGCCCGGCGCCGAGCGCGAACGCGATCATCACCGCGAGCTCGCGCCAGCGCGCCAGCCCGCCCGCGCCGTCGTCGGCCTCGGGGACCAGGACGAGCTGCTTCCAGAGGCGTTCGGAGTGCTCCCGCGCGAACTCCCGCGACACCTCGTCCAGGTTGCCCATGCGCTTGACCGCCACGAGGAAGGCCTCCTCGGCGTCCAGGCCGTTCGCCTCCAGGTCGGCGATCCGCTCGCGCAGGTGGTCCTCCATCTCCTCCACGTCCGCGGCGGAGATGGCCTTGCGGCGGCGGACGAAACCGCGCCACTGGTCGATCTGCTCCTCCACGCCGCCCGTCATGCGATCCCTCCCGCCGGTGCCGCGCCGCCCGGGAGCGGGTGGTGTGCGGCGGCCTCCCAGACCTGCTTGAGCGTGTCCGCGACGACGCTCCACTGCGCGCGCCGCTCGGCCAGCGCCGCCAGCCCCTCCTCCGTGATGGCGTAGTGCTTGCGGCGGCGCCCCGCCTCGGACGTGCCCCAGGACGCCCGGACGTGGCCGTTGCGCTCCAGCCGGTGGAGCAGGGGGTAGAGCATCCCGTCCGTCCACTGCATGCGCCCGCCGGAGAGCTCGTTGACGCGTTTGACGATCGCGTAGCCGTAGGACTCGCCCTCGGCCAGGATGCCCAGGACGAGCGGCGTGGCCGAGGCCGCGACGAGGTCCTTGTCGATGTGCATGCGCCTTCCTCATACCTAGTTCTGCTAGGGATGGTAACCCTAGCAGACCTAGGCATAGAAGAACTAGGTATCCGGTGCGCACCGGTCCGTCGTCACGATTCGCTTACGCGGTAGGGCAAACCACGACAAACAACCCTTTGTCTCCCGGGCCCGACCGCTAGGTTGGGCACAGGGTCCCCTCGGCCGTGTGCGGCCGGGGCCCACAGAGGCGGCCGGAGACCATCCCCCCGGGTCCGGCCGTCTCGCCCACAACGACGGCGCCGCCCGTGCCCCCTCGGGGCGCGGGCGGCGTTGTGGCGTGCACGCGGGGCGCCGGCCGTTCCGGCGCGGCACCGCCGGGAACGGCGGTCGCCCGCCCCCGCCCTCGGCGGGCGGTGGCGGGCGACGGGGCCGTGGTCCGGCGGGGCGCCGGTCAGCAGCCGGGCAGGCGCTCGAACAGGTAGGTCTCCACCCGGTCCAGCGACACCCGCTCCTGGGACATGGTGTCGCGCTCGCGCACGGTCACCGCCTCGTCCTCCAGGGTGTCGAAGTCGACCGTGACGCAGAACGGCGTGCCGATCTCGTCCTGGCGGCGGTAGCGGCGGCCGATCGCGCCGGCGTCGTCGAACTCCACGTTCCAGCGGCGGCGCAGCCGCGCGGCCAGGTCGCGGGCCTTGGGCGACAGGTCGGCGTTGCGCGACAGCGGCAGCACCGCGGCCTTGACCGGGGCCAGGCGCGGGTCCAGGCGCATGACGGCGCGCTTCTCCAGCTTGCCCTTGGCGTTGGGCGCCTCGTCGACGTTGTAGGCGTCGAGCATGAACGTCAGGACCGCGCGGTCGACACCGGCCGCGGGCTCGATGACGAACGGGGTGTAGCGCTCGTTGTTCTCCTGGTCGAAGTACGACAGGTCCACACCGGAGGCCTCGGAGTGCGTCTTGAGGTCGTAGTCGGTGCGGTTGGCGATGCCCTCCAGCTCACCCCACTCGCTGCCGATGAAGTTGAACCGGTACTCGATGTCCACGGTGCGCTTGGAGTAGTGGGACAGCTTCTCCTGCGGGTGCTCGTACAGGCGCAGGTTGTCCTTGGCGATGCCCAGGTCGACGTACCACTGCAGGCGGGTGTCGATCCAGTACTGGTGCCATTCCTCGTCCGAGCCCGGCTTGCAGAAGAACTCCATCTCCATCTGCTCGAACTCGCGGGTGCGGAAGATGAAGTTGCCGGGGGTGATCTCGTTGCGGAACGACTTGCCGATCTGGCCGATGCCGAAGGGGACCTTGCGGCGGGCGCTCTGCTCGACGTTCTTGTAGTTGATGAAGATGCCCTGGGCGGTCTCCGGGCGCAGGTAGGCCAGGCCCTTCTCGTCCTGGACCGGGCCCAGGTAGGTGCGCAGCAGGCCGTTGAACATGCGCGGCTCGGTGAAGGAGTTCTTGGCGCCGCAGTTGGGGCAGGACAGCGCGGACAGGCCGCCCTCCGGCTCGTGGCCGTGCTTCTCCTCGTAGGCCTCGATGAGGTGGTCGGCGCGGAAGCGCTTGTGGCAGGACTGGCACTCGGTGAGCGGGTCGACGAACTCGCGCACGTGGCCGGAGGCCTCCCAGACCTCGCGGGCGAGGATGACGCTGGAGTCCAGGCCGACGATGTCGTCGCGCTCCTGGACCATCGTGCGCCACCACTGGCGCTTGACGTTGTTCTTCAGCTCCACACCCAGCGGGCCGTAGTCCCAGGCGGCGCGCAGGCCACCGTAGATCTCGCTGGAGGGGTACACCAGACCCCGTCGCTTGGCGAGGTTGACCAGTGCGTCCATTGCCTCTGACTTTGCGGCCATGGGGTGACTCTCCATCCGGCTGGCGGTCGGTGGATCGCAGTGCGCGATACATCGGTGTGTACTGGGAAAGGGGTCGCCCACCGGTACCGGGAGTGGCCACGGTGAGTGCCCGTCCACCCAGGCTAGAGCACCGGCCGGGCCCGCGCGCACGGATTGTTCGGTCAGGAAGCGGGAGGAGTCGGGCTTTCCGCGTCCATGATCTCGAAGGCGGTCGGCTCGTCCAGAGCCCGCGACAGCAGCGGCACGGCGTGGACCTTGACGTCGAAGTCCGAGAGCGCCCGCCGGTAGAAACCCGCCCCGTCCCACTCCGTGACCACCGTCCACAGCGTGGGCTCGTCGGCGGCCCGTCCCAGCCGGTGCCCCCGGTACCCGGGGCGGCGGGAGAGCACTTCGACCGCCCGGGCGGCGTCGGCGCGGAAGGCCTCGACATCGGCCTCGGACACGGAGTAGCGGGTGATGACGATCACGCCCCCATTCTGGCGCACCGCGGGCCCGTCCCCGTACGGGGGCGGGCCCGGGAGCGGAGGGCGGCCCGGGGCGGCGGGCCGGTGCCCGCCGCCCCGGCCGGCGTCAGTCGGCGCCGAAGACCCGGTCGACCACGCGGCGGGCCGCGCCGCCGTCGTCGAGCGGGCAGAACCGCTCCACGAACGCCCGGTAGGCCCGGGCGCTGTCGCGCGCCACGTCGTCGATCCCGCGCAGGGCCTCGATGACCTGGTCGGATTCCATCAGCAGCGGCCCCGGCGCGGTCTCCTCGAAGTCGAAGTAGAACCCGCGCAGGTTGTCCCGGTACCCCTCCAGGTCATAGGTGAAGAAGAGCATCGGGCGCCCCGTGTTGGCGAAGTCGAACATCATCGACGAGTAGTCGGTGATGAGCACGTCCGTCACCAGGAACAGCTCCATGATCTCGGGGTACAGCGACACGTCGTGGACGAAGTCGCGCCCGACGATCGGCACGCTGTCCACCACGCGCGGGTGGCGGCGCACCAGCAGCACGTGGTCCTTGCCCAGCTCGTCGTACAGCCGCTGGAGGTCCAGGTGCAGGTCCAGCTTGTGCTTGCCGCGGGTGTAGTACTTGTCGTCGCGCCAGGTCGGCGCGTACAGCACCACCTTCTTGTCCTCGGGCAGCCCGAGCCGGGCGCGGGTGCGCTCCGCGATCGCGTCCCGTTCGGGCGAGAAGAAGACGTCGTTGCGCGGGTACCCGGTCTCCAGGATCTCGCCCTCGAACCGGAAGGCGCTGCGCAGGATGGGCGTCGCCCACGGGCTCGGGGACACCAGGTAGTCCCACTGCCGCGTCTCCCAGGCCAGCTTGTCGAAGTAGTCCCGGGACTTGCCGCGGATGTTCTCCACGTCGAAGCCGATGCGCTTGAGCATCGACCCGTGCCAGGTCTGCACGACCGTCTGGTCCGGGTGGCGGTGGAACCACGCCGGCTGCCGGGAGTTGGTGACCAGGTACCGGCTGCGCGCCAGCCCCTCGTAGTACTCGCGGCCGCGGTGGCGGACCCGGGTGAGGTCCTCGGGCAGGTTCACCTGCCCGTCGGCGACCAGCCACGACATGGGGTAGTCGGCCCAGCGCTCGCGGCGGCGCAGCTCGGCGTAGACGCTCTGCGGGCTGTCGGAGTACTGGCGGCCGGTGTAGGTGTCGAAGAGGACGCCGTCCACGACCGGTTCCAGCCGCTGCGCCGGGTAGAAGGTCTCGCGCAGCTCGCGCTGGGCGAAGGTGCCCTGCTCGGCGGGGCGCAGGTCGCCGCCGACCTGGAGGACCGGGATGCCCCGGCCCTGGTAGGAGAGGGTGTAGCCGCGCTCCGCGGTCTGCATCTCCAGCGGCAGCGAGGCGAGCAGGTCCTCGGCGAACTCCACGCCCACGTCCGCGTGGCGCTCCCCCGACTCCGGCGTGTCCACCCGTCCCCACAGCTGGTAACCGCCCGCGGGCAGCGACAGGGTCCCGGACAGCGTGGGGACGTCGGCCGGGGAGAACCGGGCGGTGAACCGTTCCCCGGAGCGCTCCACCTCCAGCGCGTGCTCCTCGTCGCGCCCGCGCGCCTTGGCGACCAGGCTCAGCTCGGCGGCGGCCCGGAAGACCCCGGACAGCACCAGGGTCCGCCCCTCCCAGCGGGCCTCCTCCACCGAGGGCCGGGCGTGGCCCGCGCGCAGCCGCAGGTGGCCGACGGCCGAGCGCAGCACGGACAGTTCGCGGCGGCCGTCGCCGTCGGCGTAGGCGGCCGGCGCGACCTCCTCCGGCACGACCAGGGACACCACCTGCTTCTCGCGGGTGACCAGGTGGGCGTCCCAGGTCTCCTGGCGGATGACGCCGCCGCACTCGTCGACGGCCCGGTCGTACAGGTCGCCGGCGGCGATCCTGGCTTCGAACCGGCCGCCCTCGGACTCCAGCGGCACGCTGACCGTGGCGGTGCCGGGCCGCCGGGTCAGTCTCAGCTCGACGGCCTCGGCCGCGGGTGCGGCGACGGGTTCGCCGCGCAGCTCCAGCACCCCGGCGCGCTCGTCGAACCGGTGCCCGGTGATCCTGGCCAGGCAGGGCTCCACACTGATGACCAGCTGCTGGTCGCGGCTCCAGTGCGGGCGGACCCACACCTCCTCGTCGACCCGCTGGTAGGCGGGCCGCCTGGCGGGGCCGGGCACCGGGTTGGAGACGGTCCGGCGCCGGGTGATGCCCCGGTTGAGGACGACCAGTTCGATCTTCCAGTCGGAGGCGTCCCAGCGGCCGGAGTCGCGCAGTCGGCGCGGGTCGACGATGACGGTGAAGCCGCCGTAGTCGTGCCGGGCGGCGTCGAGCACGTCGGGCAGCCGGTACTCGGCGGCGCGGCGGATGCGGACCGGCAGGCGGACCCGGCGGCGGTCGTCGGAGCGCACCGCGTAGGCGGTGACGTGCTGGTGCCAGCGGCGGTGGGCGCGCAGGTGGCGGATGCCCAGCCGGCCGCGGATGTGCAGCCGCCCGTCCTCCCAGGCGATCTCCTCGGTCTTCTGGCGGACCTTGATGTCGTCGTCGACGCGGTAGATCTCGCGGGGGACGGCCTTGGCCGGGTCCTCGGACTCGAAGAAGGGGTAGCGGATGTAGTAGCCGAACCCGCGCCGGACCAGCGTGGCCTTCTTGATCTCGACGCTCTTGGCGAAGGTGGCGACCTCCAGCACGTCCTCGACCCGGTGCTTGCGGACCAGGTGGTACAGCAGGCGGTCCAGGACGCCGAGGCCGTCGAGCAGGCGGGCGGGCACGTGGTCGAGGTAGGTGTTGACCAGCGCGACGGCGGTGGCGCGGGTCTCCTCGTCGGCGTCGTCGAGCCGCATCAGCAGGCGGTGCAGCTCGCCGTGCAGGAGCGTGCGGTCCCACAGGTCGCGGTCGTGGGTGGCCAGTCCCTCGGCGAGCCGGGTCATGGCGCCCAGTCTGCGGGTGAGGGTCTCCTCGTCCAGGGGGAGCGCCTCCCGCTCGCTGCGGCGCCTGAGCAGGGCGGGCCCGGGCAGGACGTCCACCGTGCGGGCGGACAGGGCGGCGCGGCGCAGGCCGAGGTCGGCGTCGTCGGGGTGCAGGCCGTGGTCGGTGAGGGAGTTCCAGAAGTCGCGCCGCCACAGCTTGTTGCCCAGGACGCCGTCGGAGGCCAGTCCGGGGATGTTCCGGGGGTCCTCGGCCAGGCGCGGGCGGGCGTAGTGGCGGCGGTGGCGCTTGGAGGGCGCGGCGCCCAGCTCGTCGAACATGTACACGTTGCCGACGACCAGGTCGGATCCGCTGTCCCGGGCGCTGCCCAGCAGGTAGGAGAGGGCGTAGCCGGTGAGGGCGTCGGAGCCCTCCAGGAAGAGCAGGTGCCCGCCGCGGGCGGCCGCGGCCCCGCGGGCGCGGGCCGCGGGGGCGTCCGGCGCGGGGTCGTCTGCCGACAGGACGGCGGTGACCCCGGCGGGGGGCGCGGCGGCGAACGCCGCGGCGACGGCCAGGGCGTCCTGGGCCCGGTCGACGGCCTCGTCCCCCTGCTCGCCCTCCTCGCCGGGGGCCCCGTTGCCGGGGGCGGTGCCGTCCTGTTCGTTCTCGTCGTCCTCCTCGTCCGCGGCGGCGTCGGACACGGCCGTGCCGGGCGCGGAGGCGTCGGGCGCTCCGGTGCGGGGCGCGGCGGTCGCCGGGCGGACGGGGACGAGGACGACCTCGATCCCCGCGTCCGCACCGGACGCGGGCTCTCCCCCTCCCGGGAGGCCGGTCTGGCGGCCCAGGGAGTCGAGGCAGTGCTGGAGATGGGGCTCGGTGACGTCGAACGTCACGATGACTGTCGGTTCGGGCACGGAAGTTGACACCCTCCGAAGGGTTCGCGCATGCGGGACCCGGCAGATGCGGCTCGCGCGTGGACGGTAACGGTGCTGGGAGCTTTTCGTGGTTCTCTTTTCACCCTGAGTGAGAGGTCCCTCGACGGAGGTGTCCTCTCCGGGGGATGGAGAGGCCGCGCGGGGCCGGTCGGGTTCGACGTCGGCGGCGGGCCGGAGCCCTGCACTAGGGTTTCGGTACAAGTATCACAGGAGTGGGAATCGGGCGCTCCGGACGGGTATCGGTCGTGTGACGACCCGGCCCGATGCCTCCCGAGACCGAACGGACCCCCATGGCACCTCCCGAACACGGCGACGACAAGCGAACGGACGACGGGGGCGCCCCCCTGCCCTCCGGGGACTCCCTGTACACCCCGGGCGCGGGGCCGGTGCGCCGGGCGGTGGAGCGGCGCAGCGCGGTGCCCCTGGTGTGGCTGCACCGGGCGCCGCGGTGGCTGTCGCCGGTGCTGCTGGGGGCGCTGTTCGTGGCGGGGCTGCTGGCCCCGGGGCTGGCGGGCGGGCTGTGCCTGCTGCCGGTGGCGCTGTTCCTGGCCTGGCTCGCGTACCTGACCTGGCCCTCCCTGGACTCCCGGCAGCGGGCCCCGCGGGTGCTGATCGTGGTGGTGATCGCGGTGCTGGCGGTGGCCCGGTTCCTGGGGTTCTGAAGTGTTATCGCCCTGAGTCCGGGTATTTTGACAATCATTTTCGTTTTCGTGATAATGGGGTTCGTGTACGCCCAGATCAGGGACGAGTCGGTCCCGCCCGCCTTCCAGGCCATCGACGCCCGCGTCTCCTACGACGGGGTCCCCGTCCTGGACGGGGTGAGCACGGCGATACGGGCGGGCGAGACCGTGGCCGTCCTGGGCCCCAACGGGTCGGGCAAGTCCACCCTCATGCGCGCGATGCTCGGCATCGTGCCGCTCTCCTCCGGCGAGATCCGCGTCCACGGCGCACCGCTGTCCCGGTTCCGGGACTGGCGCCGGATCGGGTACGTGCCCCAGCGGCTCACCGCGGGCGGCGCCGTGCCCGCCACGGTGCGCGAGATCGTCGCCTCCGGGCAGGTCGCCGCGCGCCGCCGGCTGTCGCTGCCCACGCGCGCCGACCGGGCCGCGGTCGACGAGGCCCTGGCCGCCGTCGGCCTGACCGACCTGGCCCGCGCCTCGGTGCGCGAGCTGTCGGGGGGCCAGCAGCAGCGCGTGCTCATCGCCCGCGCCCTGGCCGGGCGCCCCGACACCTTCGTCATGGACGAGCCGATGGCCGGGGTGGACCACGAGAACCAGCGCGCGCTCGCCCGCACCATCACCCGCCTGCGCGACCAGGGCTCCACGGTCGTCCTGGTCCTGCACGAGCTGGGGCCGCTGGAGGACGTCATCGGACGCTCCGTGGTACTGGAGTCGGGCCGGATCGTGCACGACGGCGCCCCGCCCGCGCCGACCGGCGAGTGCGCCCGTCCCGGCCACGAGCACCAGCACCCCCACCCCGACCCCAACGACCCCGACCCGCGGGCGGCCGAGCCGTCCTCCCCCGCGGACCTGATGCGACTCGAGGTGCCCGGCCGTGATTGACCTCCTCCAGTACGAGTTCATGCGGCGCGCGCTGATCGCCGCGGTGCTGGTCGGCCTGATCACCCCGGTCATCGGCACCTACCTGGTGCAGCGGCGGCTGGCGCTGCTGGGCGACGGCATCGGGCACGTCGCCCTGACCGGCGTGGCCCTGGGCCTGCTCACCGGCACCTCGCCGCTGCTCACCGCCGCCATCGTGTCGATGATCGGCGCGGTCCTCATCGAGGTGGTGCGGACGCGCACCCGCACCAGCGGGGACGTGGCCCTGGCGCTGCTGTTCTACGGCGGCATCGCGGGCGGCGTGCTCCTCATCGGGCTCACCCCGGGGGCGAGCAACGCCACCCTGACCGGGTTCCTGTTCGGCTCGGTGAGCACCGTGAGCGAGGAGGACCTGTGGGTCGTCGCGGTGCTGGCGCTGGGCGTGGCCGCCGTGGTCGCGGTCTTCGGCCGCGAGCTGTTCGTGCTGTGCCAGGACGAGGAGGTGGCCCGGGCCCACGGGCTCCCGGTGCGCTTCCTGAGCGTGCTGCTGGCCGTCACCGCCGCGTTGACGGTGGTGATCGCGATGCGCGTGGTGGGCCTGCTCATGGTGAGCGCCCTGATGATCGTCCCGGTGGTCGCCGCCCAGCAGCTCACCCGCAGTTTCCGGGTGACGATGTCGCTGGCCGTGGTGATCGGCCTGCTGTCCTCGCTGGGCGGGCTGAGCACCGCGTTCTACGCCGACCTGGCCCCCGGCGCCACGATCGTGCTGCTGGCCCTGGCCGCCTTCGTCGTGGCGGTGGGCGTGGGCGGGGTCCTGCGCCGGGCCTCGGGGCACAGGGCCGCGAGCACCCGGCCACCCGCCGTCACCGCGGAGGCCGGTACGATGCCCGAGAGCGATCCGGGGAGGGTGAGCCGTTGAGTACGACGACACGACGTGAGGCGGTCCGTCGGGCGTTGAACGCGTCCAGCGGTTTCCGCAGCGCCCAGGACCTGTACGCGGACCTGCGCGCCGAGGGTTCCAAGATCGGCCTGACCACCGTCTACCGGGCGCTCCAGGCGCTGAGCGACTCCGGCGAGATCGACGTGCTGCGCACCGACGACGGCGAGGCCGTCTACCGCGCCTGCGGCAGCGAGAGCCACCATCACCACCTGGTGTGCCGGGTGTGCTCGACCGCCGTGGAGGTGGAGGGGCCGGCCGTGGAGCGCTGGGCCGCCGAGATGGGCGAGGCGCACGGGTTCACCGGCGTCACGCACAGCGTGGAGATCTTCGGGACCTGCGCGTCCTGCTCCCGCCGGAGCTGAGGGCGCCCCGCGCCCGTCCGAGAGGCGACCCCATGGACGACCACCCCCTGCTGGGGCCGGAGATCGACGTCCGCTCCCTGTTCCCCGCGGAGCGGGCCGCCCTGCTGTCCCTGCTGCGCTCCCTGGAGCCCGGTCAGTGGAGGGCCGAGGCCGTGCCCGCCTGGAGCGTGCGGGATCTGGCCGCCCACCTGCTGGGCGACGACTACGGACGGCTGGCCGGGCGCCGGGACGGGTACCGGGAGGGCATGGCCCCGGCCCCGGGGGAGACGGTCGCGGAGTTCATCCACCGGGAGAACGCCCGGTGGGTCGACGGGACCCGCCGGATCAGCCCCGCCGCCCTGGTGGACACCCTGGAGCTGACCGGCCGGTGGGTCGCCGACCTGTGGCGCGACGCCGACCCGCACGCCCCCTCGCTGGGCGTGGACTGGGCCGGAGTGGTCCCGGCGCCGACCTGGTTCGACTGCGCCCGCGATTTCACCGAGTACTGGACCCACCGCCAGCAGATCCGGCTGGCCGCGGGACTGGCCGCCGACCTGGCGCCGGAGGCGGCCGGGCCGGTGCTGGACACCTTCCTGCGCGCCCTGCCCCACACTCTGCGCGGGTTCGGGGCCGAACCCGGCACCAGGGCCCGGGTCGTGGTGGAGGGCCCCGCGGGCGGGACGTGGACGGTGGTGCGCACCGGCGGGGGCTGGGCGCACGACCCGTCGCCGCGGGCGCCGGCCGCCGCGACCGTGCGGCTGGACGCCGACACGGCCTGGCGGATGTGCACGAGGATGATCGACCCCGGTGAGGCCGCCGCGCGGGGCGTCCTCACCGGGGACCGGGAACTGGCGGCCGCCTGCTGCCGGATCGTGTCGATCCTGCGCTGAGGGCCGGCGGGCCGGTGCGGGGTCCCCTCCCGGGTCCCTCCCCGGTCAGTGCTCCCGGCGCAGCGGCTCCAGGCCCGGGCGCTTGGCGGTGACGTTGTCCCCGGAGGAGCGGCCGGTCAGGCGGCGGTGGATCCACGGCATCAGGAACTCGCGCGCCCAGTGCAGGTCCTCCTGGCGGGCGGCCCGCCAGTCGCGGGGCTCGGCGGGCGGCCAGGGCTCCTTCCAGTCGCCCTCGACGGGCACGCCCAGGACCTCGCACACGCGCAGGGCCAGGCGGCGGTGGCCCTCCGAGGAGAGGTGGAGGCGGTCCCAGTTCCAGGCCCGGGGGTCGTCGAGGATCCGCATGCTCCACACGTCGACCACGTCGCAGCCGTAGCGGTCGGCGATGGCGCGCATGTGCATGTTGTAGGTGGCGATCTTGCCGCGCATGTGGCGCATGACCGGCTGCCAGTTGGTGTCGAAGCCGGTGAAGACCACGATGCGCGCGCCGGTGCGGGAGAGCTCGGCGACGGCCTCGGCGAAGACCACGGCCACCGCGTCGGGGTCCGAGCCGGGGCGGATGATGTCGTTGCCGCCGGCGCAGAGGGTGATGAGGTCGGGGGAGAGTTCGACGGCGCGGGGCAGCTGCTCGTCGACGATCTGCCGGATCAGCCGGCCGCGGACCGCGAGGTTGGCGTAGCGGACCTCGCCGACGTGGTCGGCGAGGTGCTCGGCCACCCGGTCCGCCCAGCCGCGGTACCGCCCGTTGGGCACGCTGTCGCTGTCCGGGTAGGGGTCGCTCATGCCCTCGGTGAAGCTGTCCCCGAGGGCGACGTAGGACAGGATGTCCTTCTTGGTGAGGTCGTTCGTCCCAAAGCCGCTCATGGTAGACGATGATGCAACCACGCGCCATGGTTACGCGACAGTAGGTTTCCGGTTTTTCGGGTTTTGAGCGTGACGTCACACCCGCGGATCCCCCATGAGCGGCTTCGGGACCCGGTCAGCGCTCCTTGGTGACGAGCGTCAGCTCCGGGCGCTTGGCGGTGACGGTGTCGCCGGAGGAGCGGCCGGTCAGGCGGCGGCCGATCCACGGGCCCAGCGACTCCCTGACCCAGGTCAGGTCCTCCCTGAGCGCCTCCGCGCGGCCCACCGGCTCCGCCTCGGGCCAGGGCTCGTCCCAGCGCTCGGCGACCGGGACGCCCAGCACCTCGGCCACCCGCAGCGCCAGGCGGCGGTGCCCCTCCGGGGACATGTGCAGCCGGTCGGCGTCCCAGGCGCGGGAGTCGGTCAGCACGCCCATGGACCACTGGTCGACCAGGAGGCAGCCGTGGCGGTCGGCGATCGCGCGCACGTTCATGTAGTAGCGGGCGAACAGGCCGATGGTGCCGCGCATGTAGCCGGTGGCGATGTTCACGCCGGTGAACAGCACCACCTGCGAGCCGTTGGCGCGCAACCGGGCCACGGTGTTGTCCAGGATCCTGGCCATCCGCTCCGGGTCGCCCGCCGGGCGCAGCAGGTCGTTGCCGCCCGCGCACAGGGTGACCAGGTCGGGGGCCATCTCCAGGACCGGGGGCAGCTGGTCGGTGACGATCTGGCGCATCAGCTTGCCGCGCACGGCGAGGTTGGCGTACCGGACCTCCCCCAGGTGGTCGGCCAGGTGCTCGGCCGTCCGGTCCGCCCAGCCGCGGAAGCCCGAGCCGTCCGGGTAGGGGTCGCCGACCCCCTCGGTGAAGCTGTCACCGATCGAGACCAGCGACATCCCCGGGCGCAGCAAAGGCGCGTCCTGCCCCGCCATCCCTCATTCCCCCTCTTCTTCGGGTACGGCCACCGGGTTCGGTTCGGCGCCGCCGTAGCGGCGGTCCCGGCGCGCGTAGATCTCACAGGCCCGCCACAGGTCGCGGCGGTCGAAGTCGGGCCAGAGCGTGTCCAGGAAGACGAACTCGGCGTAGGCGGACTGCCACAGCAGGAAGTTGGACAGCCGCTGCTCGCCCGAGGAGCGGACGAACAGGTCCACCGGCGGGACCTCCGGCGAGTACAGGTGCCGGGAGAGGGTGTCCTCGGTGATCTTGTCCGGGGAGATCTCCCCGGCCGCGGCCTTGCGGGCCAGCGCGCGCACGGCGTCGACGATCTCGGCCTGGCCGCCGTAGTTGACGCAGAACTGGAGGGTGAGCGCGGTGTTGTCGCGGGTCAGCTCCTCGGCGTCGCGCAGCTCCTTGATGACGCTCTTCCAGAGCATGCCCGGGCGGCCGGCCCAGGTGACGCGCACCCCGCGGGCGTGCAGCTCGTCGCGGCGGCGGCGGATGACGTCGCGGTTGAAGCCCATGAGGAAGCGGACCTCCTCCGGGGATCGCTTCCAGTTCTCCGTCGAGAAGGCGTACGCCGACAGGTTGGGGATGCCCAGCTCCAGGGCGCCCTCGATGACGTCGAAGAGGGACGCCTCACCGGCCTTGTGGCCCTCGGTGCGCGGCAGGCCCCGCTGCTTGGCCCAGCGGCCGTTGCCGTCCATGACCACGGCCACGTGCCGGGGCACCAGGTCGGCGGGCAGGCCGGGAGGACGCGCCCCGCTCTCGTGCGGGACGGGTGCGGTGTACCCCCGCCGGTTACCGGTGTCGAAGCTGAACAGACTCAAGAACGCTCCACATGGCGCAGTGATCGGATTCCGTTTTCCAGGTGCCACTGTAGGTACGCCGCGACCAGGCCGCTGCACTCGGTGCGGTGCCGTGGGTCGCTGGCGTCCGCCGCCGCCCAGTCGCCGCCCAGCAGGGACGACATGAGGCGGACGGTCTCGGCCGAGGGGTGCACGCTGCCGTGGGGGCGGCACACCGAGCACACCGTTCCGCCCGCGTGGATCGCGAAGAACCGGTGCTCGCCGCGGTCGCCGCAGCGGGCGCACTCGGACAGGGCCGGGGCGTACCCGGCCACGGCCAGGGAGCGCAGCAGGTAGGCGTCCAGGACCAGCCGGGCGTCGTGCGTGCCCTCGCCCAGGGTACGCAGTGCGCCCAGGAGCAGGAGGAACTGGCGCAGGGCCGGGTCCTTCTCGACGGCGACGACCTTCTCCGCCGTCTCCAGCATCGCGGTGGCGGCGGTGTACCGGGAGTAGTCGGCGACGATCGCCTCACCGTAGGCGCGGACGGTCTCGGCCTGGGTGACGACGTCCAGGGTCCGTCCGGTGTGCAGCTGCAGGTCGACGTGGGTGCAGGGCTCCAGCCGGGCGCCGAACCGCGACCGGGTGCGCCGCACGCCCTTGCCCACCGCCCGCACCAGACCGTGGCGCCTGGTCAGCAGGGTGATGATGCGGTCGGCCTCGCCCAGCTTCTGGTTGCGCAGGACGACGCCCTCGTCACGGTAGAGGCTCACTCCCCCATTGTCGCGGATGCCGGTGACCGTCCTCGCGCCGGGCCGGAGCACATATGCCGGACGCGCACTGCCTTGACCAGGTTGATCACGTTTTGGATTCCCTTTTCAAGATATTTGGTCTACTCTCACGCGCTAGACGTGACCCGCCGGGTCGGCCGCCCTTCCCCCGCGGCGCCCCCGGCGCCGCCACGCGGAGGCGCGGCCCCCTCGCGGCCGGACCACCGAGATCTCACGTGGCGATGGGCGAACCCAGAGCCGCCCCAGGGTACGAACCCGGCTTCGGGCGGCGAACCCGCCCGTATCCCGCACACACCGGAGGAGAGCGATTATGGCGCGCGGTCGTCGAGGAAAACGGCGGGCAGGCCCCCGGCGCTCCCAGCGCAGAAGGCCGGTCCCCCTGGGCGTCACCCTGGCGGCGGTACCGGTGGGGCTGACCCTGGCCGGAACGCTCCTGGTCACAGGGTTCGGCGAGGAGCTGAACCCGTTCCGGACCACCGCGGACGGGTCGGCCCTGCCCGAGGGCGGCGCGGCCTCGTCGGTCGGCACCGAGGCGCCGACGGTCCCGGACGCGTCCGAGGACCCGGACTTCTTCGTGTCCCCCGACGCGCCCGCCCAGGAGCGCACCCCGTCGGGGGACAGCGAGCCGCAGAGCGCCGACGTCACCGCCTCGTCCTCCCCCGAGGACACCGGGGCCGAGGACGCGGACGCCGACGGGAACCGCGGTGAGAACGCCGGCGGGGCGGGCGGCTCCGGCGGAGGCGGCGGGTCCGGGGGCTCGGGCGGTTCCGGTGGGGGCGGCGGCGGTGGCGCGGGGCCCTCCTCCGCGGTCACCGACGAGGTCGTGCGCCTGGTCAACGCCGAGCGGGCCGACGCCGGGTGCGACGCGCTGCGCGTGGACTCGCGGCTCACCGCCGCGGCCCAGGAGCACAGCGAGGACATGGACCGGCGCGACTACATGAGCCACCAGAGCCCCGAGGGCGAGGGTCCCGGCGACCGGGCCCGCCGCCACGGGTACGACGCCTGGGGCGCCGAGAACGTCGCCAAGGGGCAGACCAGCGCCGCCCAGGTGATGGACGCCTGGATGAACAGCCAGGGCCACCGCGACAACATCCTGAACTGCGGCCTGGTCGCCATCGGCGTGGGCGAGTCCGGCAACGCCTGGACCCAGCTGTTCGGCTGGGAGTGAATCCGGCCCACCGCTCCTGTACGGGGCGGTCCGCGTTTCTCCGCGCGGACCGCCCCGTCCCCTTTCGGGGCCCGGAGAGTGGGAGCGCTGAACCGTTAGCAGCGGAGCCCTCGAAGAGGGTCGAGAAGGAAGCGCTCCCGGTGCCGGGAAGCACCGGGTGAGGAGAGTGGCCGGGCTGTGTCTTTCCAGAGAGGGATAAGAGAAGGAAGCCCGCCCGTGGGCCCTGCGGGCCGGAGCCTCACCCGGTGTGGGGGCGGAGGGTGCGAGGGCTGTGTCCGAGAATGAGAAGGAAGCCCGCCCGTCGCCCACCACCGCCCTCAACGGACGCCTTCGGCGACGGACCCATCTGCCCGTCGCCCACCACCGCCCTCAACGGACGCCTTCGGCGACGGACCTTTTCGCGGTGCCGCCCTGGCCGGGCCCGCCATGGGCCCGACCGGGAGAGCGGAGAGTGAACCGGCTGCGGTTTTCTTAAAGAGAGAAAAAAGGAGAAGGAAGCCGGTTCGGGGCCGCTCCGCCCACCACGTTAGCGAGCGGGGCGGCCCGGCGCCACCGGGTTTTCAGGACACGGGACCGGGCTCGGGGCCGGTGTCGGGGAGCAGCGAGGCCAGCGTCGGCAGGGTGATCGCCCGCACGCCGTCCGGCAGCCCCTCCGGGAGCTCCGTCCCCAGGTAGCCGACCCGCAGTCCCCCCGTCGCCAGCCCCTCCGCCTCCTCCTCGGTGAGCGGGCCCGCCTCGCGCACCCGGACACCGCGTTCGGCCATCATGCCGACGAGGTCGCCGACGGTCAGGTACCGGCGCGAGAGCACGCCGCGGGCCAGCAGGTTGCCCGGGACCCCGGTCTCCTCGACCCGGTTGAACTGCTCGTCCGCCGCCAGGAACAGGTGCATCCAGCGGGCCGACCAGGTGCCGTCCTCCCCCTTGGCGAAGGCCAGCGGCACCAGCACCCGCGACTCCCCCTCCAGGTCGGAGCGGACCCGGACGGTCCGCGGCTCGAACGGCATCCCCTCCTGCGCGGTGTCCAGCGACATGTAGCCGAAGAACGCCTCGGGCAGGAAGGTGAACCGGTCGCCGCTGTACACCAGCACCTGCGGCACCACGTACCGCACCCCCGGGTCCAGCGCGGCGAGCTCCAGGTCGATCATCTCGGTCGCGCCGCCGGGAGCCGGGGCCTCGACCAGGTCGCCGGAGTGCACGGCCCCGGTGTCCTTGAGGTTGGTCCAGGAGACCTGGCCGAGGGGGCCGAAGTCCTCGCCGAGCAGCATCACCGACAGGTCCAGGTCGGTCGTGGTGTCCGGGCCCTCGACCCAGTGCACGAAGAAGCGCAGGCGCTCCCCCTCCACCGCGGTCACGCTGCCCCGCGGCAGCACGCCCGTCCCCTTGCCGGCGCCGCGGCCCGAACGCGGTACCGCCACGTCCCGCACCGCCGGATCGACGAGGAGCAGGTCCACGTCGGGCAGGCGGTCGGCGATCAGCGCGTCCAGGGCGGCGGTCACCGCGGCCGTGTCGGCCTCGGGCAGCGGCGGCCGGGTGTCGGGGACCGTCCACCCGCGGGCGGTCTCGTTGGCGAACAGCCGCACCGAGCCGGGCAGGCTCCGGTTGGCGAGCTGCTCGCGGGCCGAGGCCAGCACGCGGCCCGACACCCGGTGGCCGACCGCGTTCAGGCGCTCCACCAGCAGGTCGGTGACCGCGGGTCCGCCCGCGACCATGATCCGGTCCAGGGACCGGACGAGGGTTCCGGGCGCCCCTGCCAGGAGGTGGACGGCGGCCGCCACGTCCCCGGACCCGAACGCGGCCTCCACCCGGGCGGCGAGGGTGCGCACGCGCTTGTCGCCCCGGGCCACCGCGAACACGTCGCGGGCGTGGCCCAGCGCCGGGTACTCGTGCGGGTGCAGCCCCTCCCCCAGGCGCTTCCAGCCCTGCACCCGGCGGCCCACGTCGGCCAGCTTGCCGGGGTCGGCGGCGACGATGCCGTCCAGCGCCGTCAGCAGCAGCCGGCGCTCGCGGCGGGTGAAGGAGCGCAAGCGCGCGGGCGCCACCAGGGTGGGGTCGCCGTCGGACAGGGCCTGGGCCAGGCGCAGCACGTCGGTGACGGTGTCGAGCACCGGGGGGTGGCCGGCCAGGACCCGGGCGGCGTTGACCACGGCCCGGTTCTCCCGGACGGGGATCGCGGAGGGCTCGTGGTCAGGGCACTGCGCGGCCAGGCGGCCCAGCAGGTCGCGGTCGGCGTCGGAGAGCGGCACCGTCGACCCGGCCAGGTCCGTGTAGAGCAGGCGGGCCTCCTCCTCGGGGGTGCCGCCGCGGTGCAGCAGGGTCCACCGGTCCTTCGCGCCGGCGACGAAGGCGTCGCGGACGGCCGCCAGCTCGGCGTAGGTGTGCCGCAGGCGCCCGTAGGAGGGCAGGGAGAGCAGGTCGAGGCCGTCGGGGCCCAGGACCACCGCGTCGCGGTGGGCCGGGTCGGTGACCGCGGCGACCAGGCACTCCAGCCAGAACTCCACGGTGTCGGGGACGTTCCGGGGGAAGTCCGCGAAGTACACGTTGTGCTCGGCGTCGGCGCCGACGAGGCCGCGGACGGCGGCGAGCAGGGGGACGGCGGTGCGCAGCACCGCGTCGGGGGCCAGCCCCTCCAGGTGGGCGCGCAGGTCTGCGGTGAGCGCGAACCCGAGGGACAGCAGCGCGGCGTCCAGCCGCCGCACCGCGGCGGTGCCGTCTCCGGGCTCGGCCGCGGGAAGGGGGACCCGCAGGGTCCGCTGGATGATCTCGGTGTGCACCATGCCCGGAATGCTCCCATCGCGCGAACCCCCGCCGCCAGGGGTTTTCCCGCCCCCGATCGAGGTGTCCGGACGCGGTAATAGGGTGAGCGGCACCGCAGCGAACAGGTGGGAGGGCACGGGTGCGCGAGCTCAGTGAGCTGGTCGAGGTGGACCGGCCCGGATGGCCGGTGGTGGCCGCACACCTGGCGGACGCCAGGGTGCCGGTGCGGATGCTGCCCGGCGACCCCGAGCGGGGCCGGACCTGCCTGCACCGGCTGCAGGTGACGGCGCGGTCGTTCCTGGGCGCGATGGCGCTGGAGAGCGGCGGCCTGCTCGTGGACGACGGCTGGCTGCGCGTGTACGGGGGCGGCGGCCCCGGGCTGCCCGGGCTCGGCGAGGTCAACGACCTGAGCGCGGCGGTGGTGCACGGCCCCCCGCCGCACCTGGTCGTGGGGCACGACGTGCTGGGCGGGGTGTTCGCGCTCAACGGCCCGGCCTGCGAGGACGACCGGTACCCGGGGCGGCCCGGGGAGATGGTGTACTTCGCCCCCGACTCCCTGCGGTGGGAGCCGTTGGAGGCCGCCTACTCGTCGTGGCTGCTGTGGATGCTCCAGGAGCACAACCTGGAGAACTTCTACGCCGACCTGCGCTGGCCGGGGTGGCGCGAGGCGGTCGCGGGGCTGGCCCCGGACCGGGGGCTGTCCTCGGTGCCGTTCCTGTGGACGGAGGAGGCCGCGGCGGATCCGGCGGCGGTGCGGCGGCGGCCGGTGCCGCTGGCCGAGCTGACGGGGCTCAACCGGGAGTTCGCCGCGCTCGCGGGCGAGCCCGACCCGGGGCCGTTCGGGACGCTGTGACGGGCGAGGGGCCCGCGGCCGGTGCCGCGGGCCCCTCGCGCGCGTGCGTCAGGCGCGGCCGATGGCGCTGCACAGGGCGCGCAGCGAGGCGGTGGTGATGCTGCTGTGGATGCCCACGCCCCACACCACGCGGCCGTCGATCTCGGCCTCCACGTAGGCGGCGGCGCGGGCGTCCCCGTCGGCGCCCATGGAGTGCTCGACGTAGTCCATGACCCGTACCTTGACGTCGACGTCGGCCAGGGCGTCGCAGAACGCGGAGATCGGGCCGTTGCCGGTGCCGACCAGCTCGCGGATCTCGCCGTTGACGCGGGCGTCAGCCTCGATCCGGTAGGTGCCCTCGGCGTCGGTGCTGGAGCGGTGCGCCAGGACGGCGACCGGGCCGTTCTCGCGCAGGTAGGTGTCGGAGAAGATCTCCCAGATGCGCTCGCCGGAGAACTCGCCGCCCTCGGCGTCGGTGAACTTCTGGATGACCTGGGAGAACTCGATCTGCAGGCGGCGCGGCAGGTCCAGCGAGTGGTCGCGCTGCATGATGTAGGAGACGCCGCCCTTGCCGGACTGGCTGTTGACCCGGATGACGGCCTCGTAGTTGCGGCCGACGTCCTTGGGGTCGATGGGCAGGTAGGGCACGTCCCAGCCGTACTCCCCGACGGGGACCCCGGCCGCCTCGGCGTCGGCCTCCAGCGCGGCGAAGCCCTTCTTGATGGCGTCCTGGTGGGAGCCGGAGAAGGCGGTGTAGACCAGGTCGCCGCCGTAGGGGTGGCGAGGGGCGACGGGCAGCTGGGTGCAGTGCTCGACGGTGCGGCGGATCTCGTCGATGTCGGAGAAGTCGATCCGGGGGTCGACGCCCTGGCTGAACAGGTTCAGGCCCAGGGTGACCAGGCAGACGTTGCCGGTGCGCTCGCCGTGGCCGAACAGGCAGCCCTCGACGCGGTCGGCGCCGGCCATGACGGCCAGTTCGGCGGAGGCCACCCCGGTGCCGCGGTCGTTGTGCGGGTGCACGGACAGGACCACGTGCTCGCGCCGCGACAGGTTGCGGCTCATCCACTCGATCTGGTCGGCGTAGACGTTGGGGGTGGCGCGCTCGACGGTGGCCGGCAGGTTCAGGATGATCTCGCGGCCGGGGCCGGGCCGCCAGACGTCCATGACCGCCTCGCAGACCTCCAGGGCGAAGTCGATCTCGGTGTCGATGAAGATCTCGGGCGAGTACTCGTAGCCGAAGTACTCGGTGTCGCCCAGGTACTGCTCGGCGAAGCGCATGACGTGGCGGGTGCCCTCGACGGCGATGGCCTTGCAGGCCTCGCGGTCCACCTTGAAGACGACGCGGCGGAAGGTCGGCGCGGTGGCGTTGTACAGGTGGACGGTGGACCGCTTGGCGCCGACCAGGCTCTGCACGGTGCGCTCGATCAGGTCCTCGCGGGCCTGGGTCAGGACCGAGATCTGGACGTCGTCGGGGATCAGGTCGCCCTCGATCAGGGAGCGCACGAAGTCGAAGTCGGTCTGGGAGGCGGCCGGGAAGCCCACCTCGATCTCCTTGTAGCCCATCCTGACCAGCAGCTCGAACATCTCGCGCTTGCGGTCGGGGTCCATCGGCTCGATCAGGGCCTGGTTGCCGTCACGCAGGTCGGTGGACAGCCAGCGCGGCGCCTCGGTGATGGTCTTGGACGGCCAGGTGCGGTCGGGCAGGTCGACCGGGGTGAAGGGGGTGTAGCGCTGGAACGGCATGGGGGAGGTCTGCTGCTGGGGCACCATCTCGGTGGCTCCTCGGATTCGCGGCGTGGTCAATGGTCGACCGTGGACAAGCCGAAGCCCCGCGGCGAGGGAGCCGACCCGTACTAACGACCCCCGCCGCGGCCGCTAAGAAGGAGCAGCTCGCACAGCATGATGGGCTCACGCTAGCAGAGCGTCCGGAAATCCTGGTACTTCCTGTCCACACTTTGGGACGAGCATCACGTGACCTGCGCCTTTCCCGGCGGGCGCGTGTCGGCGATCGGTCCCCCTCTGTCCGGGTCATCTCGATTTCGAGACAACCGATACCTTGATCTCGAGATACAGGGCAGAGGTCTGTACCATTGGGGGGAACCCTTCAGTGCTAGGGGGGTCGTTCGAGTCCCGCCGGGGGACCCAGGGTGCGGCCAACACCCGAGGCCGCCGTCGTTGCGCGCCGTTCACACGTAAGCCGCGACCGACGGCCGGGCCGGCCCCCCGGCGGGATTTCTCCTTTCCGGCACCCCGGTGCCGCCCCGGACGGGGTCAGGCGCCGGCGAGGTGCGGGTAGTCGGTGTAGCCGGTGCGGTCGCCGCCGTAGAAGGTGGCGGCGTCGGGCGCGTTGAGGTCCGCCCCCGAGCGCAGGCGCTCGTCCAGGTCCGGGTTCGCGAGCCAGGCCGAGCCCAGGGCGACGGCGTCGGCCCCGTTCGCCAGGGCCGCGTCGACGCCGGACAGGTCCAGCCCCGTCGCCGGGTTCACCACGAGGGTGCCCTCCCACAGGCGGCGGACCAGCGGGGTCAGCTCGGCGCCGCCGATCTGCGTGGTGTGCAGGAAGGCCAGGTCGGAGCGGTGGCGCAGCCCCTCCAGGAGGGCCGTGTACTGCGCGGCCGGGTCGCCGTCCGACATGCCGTTGTAGTTGTTCTCCGGCGAGATGCGCAGGGCGGTGCGGTCCGCGCCGATGGTGTCGGCGATGGCGTCCACCACCTCGATCGCGAACCGGGAGCGGCGCTCGGCGTCGCCGCCGTACTCGTCGGTGCGGTGGTTGGAGCCGTCCGCGAGGAACTGGTGGACCAGGTAGCCGTTGGCGCCGTGGACCTCGACGCCGTCGAACCCGGCCTCGACCGCGTTGCGGGCGGCGTTGGCGAAGTCGTCGACGACCTCCTGGATCTCCGCGACGGTCAGCTCCCGGGGCTCCGGGTGCGGGAGCATGCCCGAGCCGTCGAACAGCTCCTGGCCCGAGGCGATCGGGGACGGGGCCACCGGCAGCCCGCCGTCCGGGTACAGCACCGGGTGGCCGATCCGGCCGGTGTGCATGAGCTGCGCGAAGACGAGCGAGCCGCGCGCGTGGACGGCGTCGGTGACGGGCTTCCACGCCTCCACCTGGCCGGCGTCGTGCAGGCCCGGGGTGTTGATGTAGCCCTGGCCGCGCACGCTGGGCTGGATGCCCTCGGTGATGATGAGGCCGGAGGAGGCGCGCTGGCCGTAGTACTCGGCGACGAGCGCGTCGGGACGGCCTGCGTCGTAGCAGCGCGACCGGGTCATCGGGGCCATGAACAGGCGGTTGGCGGCCTCGTGGCGGCCGACCTTGATCGGCTGGAACAGGGAGTCGTCCACGGTTCTCCTCCGGGTCTCACGTGTCGGGGGCGACCGCCCCCGGGAACGTTCCGAAGCTAGGCCGGGGCGCCGTCCGGCCGCTTGCCGCGCGCTGTCCGTCCGCTGTCGTGACCCCGGTCTCACCGTGAGGAGCGCCGCGGAACCGCGCGTATAGGCTCTCCGGTATGCGATTCGGGGTGCTGGGGCCGCTGGCCGTGTGGACCGACGGGGGTTCGTCCGTACGCGTTCCGGGGGCCAAGGTGCGCGCCCTGTTGGCGCTGCTGCTCGTCCACCGCGGCGAGTCGGTCTCGGCCGACCGCCTGGTCGACGAGCTCTGGGACGCCCCGCCGCCCGATCCGGCCGGCGCCGTGCAGACGGCGGTCTCCCGGCTGCGCGGCGCCCTGGAGCGCGGCGAGGCCGGGTTCCGGTCCCGGCTGGAGTCGGGCCCCTCGGGCTACCGGCTGCGGGTGGACGCCGACGCCGTGGACGCGGGCCGGTTCGAGGCCCTGGTGGCCCGGGCCCGCGGCGGCGGCCCCCGGGAGCGGGTCCGGCTGCTGGACGAGGCGCTGGAGCAGTGGCGCGGCCCGGCGCTGGCCGACCACGCGGACGCCGCCTTCGCCGCGGCGCCCCTGGCCCGCTGGGAGGAGATGCGCCTGGCGGCCCTGGAGGACCGCGCCCGGGCCCGGCTCGACCTGGGCGAGGGCCCCGAGCTCGTCGCCGAGCTCGGCGGACTGGTGCGCGCGCACCCGGCCCGGGAGCGGCTGCGGGCGGCGCACATGCTCGCCCTGTACCGGGCGGGCCGCCAGGGCGAGGCCCTGGAGAGCCACCGCGGGCTGCGGGAGCTGCTGGCCGAGGAACTCGGCGTGGACCCGGGCCCGGAGATCACCCGGCTGCACTCGGACATCCTCGCCCAGTCCCCCGTACTGGACCCGGCCCCCGCGGTCGCGGAGGTCCCGGCGGCCCCGGCTCCGGCTGCGGCCGTCCACCACCCGCACGTCATGGCGCCCCCGGCCGATCCGGCCCCCGCCGCCCCTGCCCGGGGCTCGGTGCCCGCCCCCCTGACCGACCTGGTGGGGCGGGACGACTGCGTCGCCGAGGTGCGGCGCACCCTGGCGCGGTCGCGCCTGACCACCCTGCTGGGGCCCGGCGGTGTCGGCAAGACCTCCATGGCCCTGGCCGCGGTCGCCGTCGGCGACGGCCGCTTCGGCCCGGTGTGGTTCGTGGAGCTGTCCGGGCGCGAGGACGGCGAGGGGGTCGCCGAGGAGGTCGCGGCCGTGCTGGGCCTCCAGGACGAGGGGTCGCGGTCGGCCCGGGCGCGGCCGGTGGCCGCGCGCATCGCCGAGTCGCTGGGCGGCGGACCGGCCCTGCTCGTGCTGGACAACTGCGAGCACCTGATCGCGCCGGCGGCGGACCTGGCGGCCCGCCTGCTCGGGACCGTGCCGGGTCTGCGGGTCCTGGCCACCAGCCGGGAGCCGCTGGGCATCCCCGGCGAGCACCTGCACCAGGTGAGGCCGCTGGGGCTGCCGGAGGGCACCTCGCCGGCGGAGGTGGCCGCCTCCGACGCCGTGGCGCTGTTCGTCCGGCGGGCGGCCGCGTCGGTGCCCGGCTTCACCGTGGACGCGGCGAACGCCGAGGCGGTGGCCGGGATCTGCCGCCACCTCGACGGACTGCCGCTGGCCCTCGAACTGGCCGCGGCCCGGGTGCGCTCCCTGGGGGTGCACCGGCTCGCGGAACGGCTGGACGACCGCTTCCGGGTCCTGGGGGCGGGCGGGCACGACCGCAGACGCACCCTGTGGGAGACCGTGGACTGGAGCTGGCGGCTGCTGACCGGGCCCGAACAGGCGGTGCTGCGCCGCCTGTCCGTGCCGACCTGCGTGTTCACGCTGGAGACCGCGGAGGCGATCGCCGCCGACCCGCAGGGGGCGCCCGGCGTGGAGCCGGCCGACGTCGCGGGGATCCTGGCGGGCCTGGTGGACCGGTCGCTGGTGGCGGTCGGCCAGGAGGGCACCCGGTACCGGCTGCTGGAGACGATCCGCGCCTACGCCGCGCGGCGCCTGGCCGCCGCCGGCGAGGAGGACGCCGTCTGGCACCGGTACGCACGGCACATCGCCGACCGCTCCGGACGGGGCGAGGCGGCGGACTTCACCCTGGACCCGCACCAGGCGGACGCGGACCGGCAGGCGGCCGACGTGCGCGCGGTCATCGAGTGGTCGGCCGACCACGGGCACGCCGACCTCGCGCTGCGCGTGGCCGCCTACCACGGCTGGTTCTGGTACCTGCGCGGGCGGTACCGGGAGGGGTGCCGCCTGCTGTCCCGGGCGCTGGCCGCCCAGGGCACGGGCTCCCCCGCGGACCGGGCCGAGGCCCTGCTCTGGCACACCGTCCTGGGGGTGGCCGAGTGCACCGACCACGCGGAGCACGCGCCGGCGCGCGAGGCCGAGCGGATCGCCCGGGGCCTGCCCGACCCCCGGACCCGTGCCCGCGCGCAGACCCTGCTGGTGTTCGTGACGGCCTTCTCCGACGCCGTCGGCCCCGGCGACGACTGGCCCGACGAACGGCTGTCGGAGGCGCTGGAGGTGTTCGAGGCGGCCGGCGACCCGTGGTGGACCGCGTTCGCGCTGCACCTGCGCGGGTGGCGGGCACTGCGCCGCAGCGAACTGGGTCCCGCCCGCCGCGACGCCGACCGGAGCCTGGCCCTGTTCTCCCGCGCCGGGGAGCCGTGGGGCGAGGCCCGGGCGCACAGCCTGCTGGGCGTGGTCGCGGGCATCGAGGGCTCCTACGCCGAGGCCGCCCGCCGGCACCGCAGCGCCCTGGAGATCGCCGAGGGCCTGGGGCTGTGGCCGACGGTGGTCGACGAACTGGGCCGCCTGGCCCGGGTCCACCTGCTCAACGGCGACCTGGAGGCCGCCGACGCGCACAACCTGAGGGCCCTGCGGATCGCCGGCGAGCAGGCGTTCCGGGCGGGGCGGAGGTTCACCGTCGCCGGGCTGGGGATGACCGCCCGGCGCCGCGGCGACCTCGACACCGCGCGGGAGCACTTGGAGGAGGTCCTGGCGGTGCACCGGCAGGACGGGTACCGGCCGGGGCTGGCGTTCGCGCTGGCCGAACTGGGCTTCACCGCCGAGCAGCGCGGGGACGCCGGAGCCGCCCGCGACCTGCACCGCCAGGGCCTGGAGCAGGCCCGGCTCACCGGGGACCCGCGCGCGGTGGCCCTGGCCCTGGAGGGGCTGGCGGGGGTCGCCGCCCTGGAGGGCGACGGCGTCGCCGCGGCCCGGCTGGTCGGCGCCGCCGAGCGGCTGCGCGAGGCCGCCGGGGCGCCGATGCCCGCCGCCGAGCGGTTCGACGTGGACCGCGTCCTGGCCGCCGCCCGCGCCCTGGCCGGTCCCGAGGCCGTCGGGGCCGCCCGGGCCGCGGGCCGTGCCCTCCCCCCGGAGGCCGCGGCCGCCGAGGCCCTCTCCCCCGCCCGGGAGCCTCAGCCGCGGTAGGCGGGTGGCCGGATGCGGCCAGGAGGGGACGGGGTACCCGCGGCGGGCGGGGCGGACCCGGCGGGCGTGACGTGGGGGTTCGCCGCTTTCAGCGGCAAACATTCCTATATGACTCAGAGATCATGAATGTTGACAGAACGTGGTGATCTCTTCTGCAATGTCGCCACCGTGTCCGATCGCCTCACCCCCGCTCACGGAGGCATCCCGTGGAGACCACCCGTTTCCCGTCCCCCAGGCGCGCCCGCATCCCCTCGGGCGTGCGCCGCACCCTCGTCCCCCTGACCGCCGCCGCGCTGATGCTCGGCACCCTGGCCGCCGGGAGCGCGACCGCCGAGCCCGAGTACGACCTGTACATCGTGGACGGCGCGAGCACCCCGCGGGACCGCACCGCCATCGCCTCGACCGGCGCCGCCATCGACCAGGTGGCCGCCGAGGAGGTCCTGGTCACCGCCACCCCCGACGACGCCGCGGAGATCGCCGCGCTCGGCTTCGGGGTGGAGGTGCTGGAGGTCCCCGGGGCGTTCGCCGCCCCCGACCCCGGTTACACCGACCACGCCGAACTCCTCGACCTCGTCGACAAGGTGGTCGCCGACCACCCCGACCTCGCCGTCCCGAGCGTCATCGGCACCTCGCACGAGGGCCGCGACATCGTCGCGGTCAAGATCAGCGACAACGCGGCGGCCGACGAGGACGAGCCCGAGGTGCTGTTCACCCACGCCCAGCACGCCCGCGAGCACCTGACCGTCGAGATGGCCGTCTACCTGATGGACCTGCTCACCGACGGGTACGGCACCGACGAGCGCATCACCGGGCTGGTCGACGGCCGCGAGATCTGGATCGTCCCCAACGTCAACCCCGACGGCTCCGAGTACGACATGGCCGGCAGCGCCTGGCGGGACTGGCGCAAGAACCGCCAGCCCAACGCCGGGACCTCGGCGGTCGGCACCGACCTCAACCGCAACTGGGACTACGAGTGGGGCTGCTGCGGCGGCTCCTCCGGCAACCCGAGCAGCATCACCTACCGCGGCCCGGCCCCCGAGTCCGCCCCCGAGGTGCGGGTCGTCGCCGACTTCGTGCGGAGCCGGGTGGTGGGCGGCGAGCAGCAGATCACCGCCGCCATCGACTTCCACACCTACAGCGAGCTCATCCTGTGGCCGTTCGGCCACACCTACTCCGACGTCACCGACGGGATGACCCGCGAGGAGTACGACACGCACGCGGCCCTGGGCGCCCACATGGCCGACGCCAACGGGTACACGCCCCAGCAGTCCAGCGACCTGTACGTCACCGACGGCTCGATCAACGACTGGCTCTGGGGCGACCAGCGCATCGTCAACTTCACGTACGAGATGTACCCCCGCTCGGCCTGGGAGGGCGGCTTCTACCCGCCGTCCTCGGTGATCGACCGGGAGACCGAGCGCAACCGGGAGGCCGTGCTGCGGCTGCTCGACTACGCCGACTGCCCGTACCGCATCATCGGCGAGGAGGAGGCCTACTGCGGCTGACCCCCGTGTGGACGGCCCCTCCCCCCGAGCCAGTAGGGGGAGGGGCCGCTGTGCACCGCGGACGCAGGCGCAGGAGGAACCCGTCCGCGGCGGCCTGTGAGAGCGATGGCGCCCACGGGTTTCCGGAGGCCCGGAGCGAACGTCTTCGAGGACGAAGGCAGCCGGCCGCCAGGCCGTCCGTTGAGGGTGGTGGCGGGCGACGGGTGGGCGAGGGCGTGAGCGCACGGCCGAAGGTTCCCGTTCTCCGGGCGCCATCGCACGGGACGAAGCGGAGCGGAGGCCCGAAGCGAGCAGGGTCGACTACGCGCCGGGGACCGGCTCGAACTCCTTGACCGCGTCGATCGCGGGCCCGTGCGGGGTGTTGGCCTCGCGCTCGATCATGATCTCGACGAGCACCGGGCGGGAGGTCGACCTGGCCTCCTTGCGGGCCCACTCCAGGGCGTCGCGGATCTCCCCCGGCTCCCAGACGCGGCGGCCCGCGCAGCCGTACGCCTCCATGATCTTGACGTTGTCGGTGCCGTACTCGTCGTAGTGGATGTCCACCTGGTAGTTCATCCCGTAGGGGATGGACGCCTGGCGGATCAGGCCCAGGTACTCGTTGTTGAGCATGATGATGACGTAGGGGACGTTGTACTGGGCGGCGACGGCCAGTTCCTCGACCATGTACTGGAACCCGTAGTCGCCGACGATGCCGACGACCTCGGCGTCCGGGTCGGTGTCCTTCAGCGCCTTCTTGACGCCGATGGCCGCGGGGATCTCCCAGCCCAGCGGGCCCGCCTGGCCGCAGATCTGGTAGCGGCGCGGCTTGTACGCCTTCTGGTGCTGGCCGCCCCAGATCTGGTACAGGCCGATCGCGGTGACGAAGTAGGTGTCCTCGTCGAAGACCTCGTTGATCTCCTTGTAGACGCGCGGCGCCTTGACCGGCACGCTGTCGAAGTCCTCGCGCCGGGTCAGGGTGGCCTTGAGCTCGCCGACCCGGTCGACCCAGGCCCCGACCTCGGCCCGGGCCTCCCGCCGCTTCGCCGCGGCCAGCAGCTCGCGCAGGAAGAGGCGGGCGTCGGAGACCACGCCCAGGTCGGGCTCGAAGACCCGGCCGATCTGGGTGGCCTCGATGTCGACGTGGATGAACTTGCGCTCGCCCCGGTAGACGTCGATCTGGCCGGTGTGCCGGTCGGCGAAGCGCGCGCCCACCGCCAGGACCAGGTCGGACTCCAGGAACGAGGCGTTGCCGTACCGCTGGGAGGTCTGCACGCCGGTCATGCCCGCGTACAGCGGCGAGTCCTCGTCGAAGGAGCCCTTGCCCATGAGGGTGACCTGGACCGGGACGCGCAGGTACTCGGCGAGTTCGCGCAGCTCCCCGGAGGCCTCGGCCAGGATGACGCCGCCGCCCGCCAGGATGAGCGGGCGCTCCGCCTCCAGCAGCAGGTCCAGGGCGCGCTCGACCCGGGGCAGGTGGGGCTCGACGGTGTTGACCTTGAGCGGGGCGTCCAGCTCGGGGTCGTAGTCGATGACCTGCTGGGCGATGTCGACGGGGATGTCGACGAGGACCGGCCCCGGGCGGCCCTCGCGGGCGATCCGGAACGCCTCGCGGAAGATCCACGGGGCGGTCGCCGCCTCCTTGATCTGCACCGCCCACTTGGTGACGGGCTTGGCGATCTCGACGATGTCGACGGCCTGGAAGCCCTCCTTGTCCAGCAGGTCGGTGCGCTGCTGGCCGGTGATGCAGACGATCGGGATGGAGTCGGCGATCGCGGTGTACAGGCCGGTGATCATGTTGGTCCCGGCGGGGCCGGAGGTGCCGATCGCCACGCCGACCTTGCCGGTGGTGCGCGACCAGCCGTCGGCCATGTGGGTGGCGCCCTCCTCGTGGCGGACGGTCAGGTGCTCGATCCCGCCGACGTCCTCCAGCGCCTTGTAGAGGGGCAGGATGGCGGCGCCGGGGCAACCGAAGGCGGTGTCGACGCCCTCGTCCTTCAGAACCTCGACGACCGCGTTCATCACGGGCATCCGTGTCATGGCTGTTCCTTCAGTGCTAGGGGGGAGTTCCGGGGGCGGGCCGGCTCCGGACGGTCACGCGGTGCGGCCAACACACGCGGCCGCCGGGCGGCCCGGGACGGCGGAGTGCTCTGCTCCGCCGCGCGGCCGCCTACTGCTCGCGGCCCGAGAGCTGCTCGACGATCTTCAGCAGCGCGGAGTGGTCGAGGCCGCCGTGGCCCTGCTGCTTGAGTGCCGCCACGTACTGGGCGACCTGGGAGCCCAGCGGGATCACCACCCCGGCGGCGTGCGCGGAGTCGGTGACGATGCGCATGTCCTTGTCGTGCAGGGCGATCCGGAAGCCGGGGGCGAAGTCGCGCTCGCGCATGGCCCTGCCCTTGCGCTGGAGCACGGTGCTGCCCGCGAGCCCGCCGCCCAGGACCTCCAGGCCGGCCTCGGTGTCGACGCCGTGGGCCTCCAGGAAGACCAGGGCCTCGGCCAGCAGCTGGATGTTGCCCGCGACGATGAGCTGGTTGGCGGCCTTGACGGTCTGCCCGGCGCCGTTGGGGCCGACCAGGACCGGGGTGGTGCCCAGGACGTCGAAGAGCGGGCGGGCCGCCTCGAAGTCCTCCTGGGAGCCGCCGACCATGATGGACAGCTTGGCCTCGATGGCCCCGGCCTCGCCGCCGCTGACCGGCGCGTCCAGGACCCGGAACCCGCGCTCGGCGCCGGCCTCGGCCACGGAGCGCGACACGTCGGGGCGGATGGTGCTCATGTCGATGATGAGCGTGCCGGGCTTGGCGTTCTCGAACACGCCGCCCTCGCCGAGCAGCAGCGCCTCGACGTCCGGGGAGTCGGGGACCATCGTGATGACGGCGTCGGCGTCGGCGACCGCCCCGGCGACGCCGCCGCCGCGCAGCCCGCCCTCGGCGACGAGGGCGTCCACGCGGTCGGGGGTGAGGTTGTGGCCGGTGACGGTGTACCCGGCGCGGACGAGGTTGACGGCCATGGGCAGGCCCATGATGCCGAGTCCGATGAAGGCGACCTTGCGGATGGACACGGTGTGCCCCTTCCTGTTCGTGGCTGTGGGTGCGGGCGCGCGGTTCAGCGCAGGCGGCCGAAGCTCTGCGCGGTGGGGACGGTGGGCTTGTACTCCAGGCCCACCAGGCCCTGGTATCCGCCCTTCTGGGCGGCGGTGAGGAGGTCGTCGATGGGCAGCTCTCCGGTGCCGGGCTCGCCGCGGCCGGGGACGTCGGCGATCTGGACGTGTCCGAACTCGGCGGCGTGGTCGCGGACGACGGCGGCGACGTCGTCGCCGTTGGCGGCCAGGTGGTACAGGTCGGCCAGCAGGGCGACGTTGCCGGCCCCGGCGGCCCGGGCCCCGGCGACGAAGTCGAGGCCGTCGCGGGCGGTCTTGAGCGGGTAGTCCTCGGCGCCGCTGAGGGGCTCGATGAGGACGGTGCCGCCGACCCGGGCGACCGCCTCGGCGGCGGCGACGGTGTTCTCCAGTGCCAGGCGGTCCTGCTCGGCGGGGTCCACCCCGGCCTGGCGCAGGCCGTACAGGGCGTTGAAGCCGGTGGTGCCGGTGCGCTCGGCGATCGCGGTGACGACGTCGAGGTTGGCGCGGAACTCGGCGGAGCGCGCGGGCTGGGAGAGCACGCCCCGGTCGGGCCCGGGCAGGGCGCCGGCGAAGAAGTTGAGGCCGGTCAGCCGTACGCCCGCGGCCTCGATGGCGGCGATGAACGCGTCGACGTCCTCCCGGGGCGGGGTGGCGCTCTCGAAGGGCCACCAGAACTCGACGGCGTCGAACCCGGCCTCGCGGACGGCCCGGGGGCGCTCGTTGAGGGGCAGCTCGGTGAAGAGCATGGAGCAGTTCACCGTGTACCCGAGGGTGTGGCTCATGCACGGCCTCCGTGGTTACTTCCGCAATGTGGAACTTGCTTTTCGCTTTAAGGAATGATTTGAGTGTGCGTCGGGTCGCCCCGGTTGTCAACACCCCCAGGGCCGACCGGCCGCCGCCGGCCGCGCCGACCACCCCCGGCACCCTCCGGACCACGACCGCCTCCGCACGTTCGGCGGATCTTTTGCCCATGTCATGAATCCGCTTGTTTTTCACCGAAAGCCCCTTGCGAGTGTTGACAAGGTCACACTGCCATCAACTAGAGTCCCTGCAATCCGTAATACGGAATCGCATGTCTGCACTATGAAAGCCCGGCTTCGGCCGGGTCACGGGAGAACCCCATGCCCGAAAGCACCTCGGCGGAGCCGGACACCCGGCCCGACCAGGGTCTGGACCGGCTCAACGCCCTCTCCGAGGAGGGACTGCGCGCCGAGCTCGCGCAGTGCCTGGACGTGGAACGCTGGGTGCGGGCCGTCGCGGCCGCCGCCCCCTACGCCGACCGCGCCGCCCTCCTCGACACGGCCGACGCCCACGCCCGCGAGATCACGGCCGACGAGGTCGCCTCCGCACTGGCCCGTCACCCCCGCATCGGGGAGAAGGCCCGGGGCCGGGGCACCGAGGCCGCCTGGTCGCGCGGAGAGCAGTCCGCGTTCGCCTCCGAGACCGACGACGCCGCCGTCCGCGTCCAGCGCATCTTCCAGTACGCCCAGCAGGAGTACGAGGAGAGGTTCGGGCAGATCTACCTGGTCTGCGCCAGCGGCCGCGGCCCCCGCGACCTGCTGTCCGACCTGGTCGGACGGCTCGGCAACGACCGCGACACCGAACTGGCCGTCGTCGGCGGCGAACTGCGCCGGATCGCCGCCCTGCGCCTGGTCAAACTCCTGGAGGCCGAAGGATGAGCCACGTCACCACGCATGTCCTGGACGCCGCGCTCGGCCGCCCCGCGGCCGGCGTCCCCGTCCGGCTGGAGGCCGCGGCCGACCCCGGCCGCTCCTCCTGGAAGACCGTCGCCGAGGGCGTGACCGACGGCGACGGCCGGGTCGGCGACCTGGGCCCCGAGCGGCTCGCCGCCGGATACCACCGGATCACCTTCGACACCGCCGCCTACTTCGGGGCGACGGGGCAGCGGGGGTTCTACCCCGAGGTCTCCATCGTGTTCGACCTCGCCGACGAGGACGCGCACTACCACGTGCCGCTCCTGCTCAGCCCGTTCGCCTACTCCACCTACCGGGGCTCCTAGGCCCTGTTCCCGAACGCCCTCCTGTACCGCCGGGCACGGACCCGCAGCGCAGCGGAGGTTCAGGGGAACACGGCGACGGACACCCGAACGCAACCGAAAGGACACGCCTCAGGACACGGCGACACGCAGGATCACAGACTCAGGGTGCGTGATAGGTCCTTCCGCATGACCAGCGGTCCTCCCTCGTACGCACAGCGTTCACACGCGAACGACGAAGACTTATCCACACGGATGGAGTTCACCCTGATGGGCATCAGACTCGGAGACAACCAGTACGGCAAGGCCGAGGTGCGCCTCGTCCACGTCGACCGCCAGACCGACGTCCACCGGATCAAGGACGTCAACGTCACCTCCCAGCTGCGCGGCGACCTGGAGGACGTCCACACCGTCGGCGACAACGCCACGTGCCTGCCGACCGACACCCAGAAGAACACGGTCTACGCCAAGGCCCGCGAGTGGGGCGGCGTCGGCGCCGTCGAGGACTTCGCGCTGCGCCTGGCCCGCCACTTCGTCGACGAGCACGAGTACGTGCACGGCGCCCGGCAGGAGATCGAGGAGTACTCCTGGGAGCGCATCGTCACCTCCGACGGCCCCCACGACCATTCCTTCGTGCGCAACGGCGCCGAGACCCGCACCACCGTCGTCACCAAGGACGGCGGCCGCGAGTGGGTCGTCTCCGGCTTCACCGGCCTGACCGTCCTGAAGTCCACCGGCTCGGAGTTCCACGGGTACCCCAAGACCCGCTACACCACGCTCCAGGAGACCACGGACCGCATCCTGGCCACGGACGTCACCGCCCGCTGGCGCTACATCGGCACCGACCACGACTTCGACAAGGCCTACGCGTCCATCCGCGCGCTGTGCCTGGAGGCCTTCGCGAACACGCACAGCCTCGCCCTCCAGCAGACCCTCTTCCAGATGGGCACCGCCGTCCTGGAGGCGCACCCCGAGGTCGCCGAGATCCGCTTCTCGATGCCCAACAAGCACCACTTCCTGGTGGACCTGTCGCCGTTCGGCCTGGACAACCCCAACGAGGTGTTCTTCGCCGCCGACCGCCCCTACGGAAAGATCGAGGCCGTCGTCGAGCGCGACGACGCCCCCGAGCCGGGCGACGCGTGGAAGTCCGTGCCGGGCTTCGTCTGATCCCCGCCCTCCCCCGGGGCCCGACGTGCGGCCGGGCCCCGGACCCGCCCCCCGATCCGAGGTGACCCCTCGCCTGCCCGCAGCGCAGCGGGCTGCCCGCCTCCGCCGTGCCCCGGCACGGGCCGCAGGCGGTGCGATTCGTCGGGCGCACGCGCCCGAGAGACCGACCACCCCCCGTGGTCACCTGAACAAAGGCTGGAAACTGGCCATGTCGAACAGTCCGTCCGCGAAGGACTCGGCCACAACGAACGCCCCCGCCCCGCGCCCCGAGGACGAGAAGCTGCCGGCCCGGCTGCTGCTCGTCTACGGGATCCAGCACATCCTCACCATGTACGCCGGCGCGGTCGCGCCGGCCCTGGTCATCGGCGCCGCCGCCGGACTCGCGAACGACCCCGCCTCCATGGGGATACTCGTCAGCGGCGCGCTGCTGGTGGCCGGGATCGCCACCCTCATCCAGACCGTCGGCCACCGCCGGATCGGCGCCCAGATGCCGATCGTGGTCGCCGCCTCCTTCGTCCCCGTCAGCGCCGTCACCACCCTGGCCGCGGGCGAGAACGGCGAGAACCTGCCGGTGGCGTTCGGCGCCTCCCTGGCCGCCGGCGTCTTCGCCCTGTGCCTGACCCCGTTCTTCGGGCAGCTCATCCGCTTCTTCCCGCCGATCGTCACCGGCACGATCATCACCGTCATCGGGGTCAGCCTGATGCCGGTGGCCGCCCGGTGGATCATGGACGGCGGCGTCCACACCGGCGCGGACGGCGCGTCGGTCCCGGCCGCGCCCCTGGCCAACCTGGCCCTGGCCGGGGTCACGCTCGCCGTCATCCTCCTGGGCTCCCGGGTGCTGCCCGGGATCTGGGGGCGGCTGTCCATCCTGCTCGGCATGGTGGTGGGCACCCTGGTGGCGCTGCCCCTGGGCATGGCCGACTTCAGCCGGGTCGGCGAGGCCGACATCGTGTTCAACCCGACCTCGGTGTTCTACTTCGGCGCCCCGCAGTTCCAGCCCGCCGCGATCGCCACGATGTGCGTGATCATGCTGGTGGTCCTCACCGAGGGCGCCTCGCACATCATCGCCGTCGGCGAGATCACCGGGACGAAGGTGGACGCCCGGCGCATCTCGGCGGGCCTGCGCGCCGACGTGAGCGGGTCGATCATCGGCCCGATCTTCAACTCCACCCCGACCAGCTCGTTCGCCCAGAACATCGGGCTGCTGGCGCTCACCGGGATCCGCAGCCGCTACGTGGTGGCGGTGGGCGCGGGCATCCTCATCCTGCTGGGCATGTTCCCGATCCTGGGCGGCGTGATGGCCGCCCTGCCCGCCCCGGTCCTGGGCGGGGCCGGCCTGGTGCTGTTCGGCAGCGTGGCCGCCAGCGGCGTCAAGACGCTGGCCAAGGTGGACTTCACCCGCAACCTCAACCTGGTGCTGGTGGCCGCGTCGGTCGGGGTGGCGGTCATCCCGCTCGCCTACCCGACGTTCTACTCCTTCCTGCCCTCGTCCGTGGAGATGATCGCCCACTCCGGGATCATCGGCGCCGCGGTGTCGGCGATCCTGCTGAACATCTGCTTCAACGTGATCGGCGGCGGCGACCGGGCGGAGCCGGCCGCGATCGACACCCGGGAGATCGGCTCGGCCGGCCCGGGCGAGGCCAAGTACACCGACCAGGCGGGGGCCGCCTACCGCGAGGAGGACCCCGACCGGATCTGAGCCGGTCCCCCGCGGCGGGGGCGGGTGCGTGCCATCGGGGCGCACCCGCCCCCGTTCCCTTTCCCGTTCACCGGAGCCGAATGGTATGCCTGTGACCATGACCGACTGGGACCTGCGCAAGCTGCGCGTGCTGCGCACCCTCGACCGGGTCGGGACGGTGCGCGCCACCGCCGAGGCCCTGTCCACCACCCCCTCCGCCGTCTCCCAGCAGCTGTCCGCCCTGTCCCGCCAGGTGGGGGTGGAGCTGCTGGAGCCGCACGGGCGCCGGGTGCGGCTCACCGACGCCGCCCGGGTGCTGCTGCGGCACACCGACATCGTGCTGGCCCAGCTGGAGCGGGCCGAGGCGGAGCTGGACGGGTTCGCCCGCGGCGGGGCCGGGACGGTGCGGGTGGGCGCGTTCGCCACGGCCGTGCCCGGGCTGGTGGTGCCCGCGCTGAGCGCGGTGCGCGACGCCCACCCGGGCCTGGCGGTGCGGGTGCACCAGGCCGAGGCGTCGGAGGTGTACGACCTGCTGGCCGCGGGGGAGATCGACATCGGCCTGTCGCTGGCCGCGCAGGCCCCGACCGGGCGCGACGACCGCTTCGAGCGCGCCGGCCTGCTCACCGACCCCATGGACGCGGCCCTGCCCGCCCGGCACCGGCTGGCCGGGGCCCCCGCGCTGCGCCTGCGCGAACTGGCCGGGGAGCCCTGGATCTACGGCGCCGACGGCCCGTGGCGGGACATCACGGTGGCGGCCTGCGCCCAGGCCGGGTTCGCCCCGGAACAGGCGCACGTGGCCTCGGACTGGCGGGCCATCCTCGACATGGTCGCCGCCGGGCTGGGGGTGGCGCTGGTGCCGCGGCTGGCAGCGGCCGGGGACAGCCCCGGGGTGGCCCTGCGGGTGCTGCACGAGGACCGGCCGCGGCGGCACGTGGTGTGGGCGGTGCGCGCCGGGTCGCGGGAGCGGCCGCAGATCGCGGTGGCGCTGCGGGCCCTGGTGGACCGCGCGGCCGCCCTCGCCACCGCGAATGTTCAGTTCGAATGAACACGGTGATCGGAAACTTTCGCTGGAAATGACTGTTTCCTCCTGCCAATCTGAGGATGTCCGAAAGATCCCTCGCTCGGCAGGAGGACCATGAGCACCACCCCCGGCTTCGATCCGCGCGCCTACAACGCCCGCCCCTACTCCGGCGGCGACCCCTACGCCGACTACCGGCCCACCGACCTCGACCTCGGCGGCCTGGTGGACCTCGCGGACCGCAGGCTCGGGGGCGCCGTGGTCGCCGCCAACGACGAGTTCTTCGCCCACCGCGAGAACATGCTGCGGCCCGAACCCGCCGAGTTCGACCCCCACGCCTTCGGGCACAAGGGCAAGGTCATGGACGGCTGGGAGACCCGGCGCCGCCGCGGCCCGGCCGCCGACAGCCCCCACCCCTCGGCCGACGACCACGACTGGGCGCTGGTCCGCCTGGCCCTGCCCGGCGTGGTCCGCGGCGTGGTCGTGGACACCGCGCACTTCCGCGGCAACCACCCCACCGAGGTGAGCGTGGAGGCCGCCCACGTGGAGGGCACCCCCACCACCGACGAGCTGCTCAAGGCCGAGTGGACCGAGCTGGTGGCGCGCACCCCCGTGTACGGACACGCCGCCAACGGGTTCGAGGTGGCCGACGGGCACCGCTGGACCCACCTGCGGGTCAAGCAGTTCCCCGACGGCGGCATCGCCCGCCTGCGCGTGTACGGCGAGCCGGTCGCCGATCCTGTCTGGCTGGCCGCCCTGGGCTCCTTCGACCTGGTCGCGCTGCTCAACGGCGGCGCGGTGGAGGACGCCTCGGACCGGTTCTACTCCTCCCCCGAGAACATCATCGCGCCGGGCCGCTCCCAGAAGATGGACGACGGCTGGGAGAACCGGCGGCGCCGCGACGACGGCCACGACTGGGTGCGCTTCCGGCTCGCCGCCCAGGGCGAGATCCGCGCCCTGGTCCTGGACACCTCCTACCTCAAGGGCAACTCCGCCGGGTGGGTGACGGTGCTGGGCCGCGACGCGGAGGGGGACGACCCCGAGGCGTGGTTCGAGATCCTGGGCCGCACCCGGCTGGAGCCGGACGGCATCCACCGGTTCGTGCTCCCGGCGCCGGTGACCGCCACGCACGTGCGGACCGACGTCTTCCCCGACGGCGGCCTCGCCCGCCTGCACGTGTACGGATCCCTGACCGAGGCCGGGACCGCCGGCCTGGAGCGCCGGTGGGCACGGACCCGCGCCTGACCGAGAGCCGGGGGCCGGTGTTCGGCGGTCGGCCGCCGGCCCCCTCCCCTCCGCCGGTACGGGGAGAGGACGGAGGGCGGCGCACCCGCACGGGTGCGCCGCCCTCCCCCGTCGTCTCAGGAGCGCTCGATCATCCGCCCCGCCGTGGAGTCCCCGGTGACCTCGGCCCCGCGCAGCAGGGTGCGCCGGACCCGGCCGGTGAGCACCGCGCCGTCGTAGGCGCTGACCGGGTTGCGGTGGGCCAGCTCCCGGGCGTCCACCCGCACCTCCTCCTCCGGGGCGAAGAACACCAGGTCGGCGTCGGTCCCGGCGGCGATCGCGCCCTTGCCGGACACCCCGGCCACCCGGGCGGGGGCGGCCGACATCCAGGCCACCACCTCGGCCAGCGGGACACCGCGCCGCCTCGCCTCGGTCCACATCGCGGGCAGCCCCACCTGGAGACCGGAGATCCCGCCCCAGGCGGTGCCGAAGTCACCGGTGTCCAGGTCCTTGAGGTCGGGGGTGCTCGGCGAGTGGTCGCTGACCACGCAGTCGATCAGGCCCTCGCGCAGCGCCCGCCACAGCAGGTCGCGGTTGCCCTCCCCGCGGATCGGGGGGCAGCACTTGTACCCGGTGGCACCGGCCGGGACGGCCTCCGCGGCCAGGGTCAGGTAGTGCGGGCAGGTCTCCACCGTGAGGCGGACGCCCTCCTCCCGGGCCCGCGCGATGAGCGGCAGCGCCGCGGCGCTGGACAGGTGCAGGATGTGCGCCCGCACGCCGGTGCGCCGGGCCGTCTCGATCACCAGGGAGATCGCCCGGGTCTCGGCGTCGTCGGGCCGCGAGGCCAGGAAGGCGGCGTAGTCGCGCCCGGCGGCCACCGGGGCCGCGGCCAGCACGTCGGGGTCCTCGGCGTGCACGATGAGCAGCCCGTCGAACGCGGCGATCGCCTCGGCGGCGGTGGCCAGCTCGGTGGCGGACAGGTGCCCGAACTCGTCGACCCCCGAGGGCGACAGGAACGACTTGAACCCGAAGACCCCGCGCTCCCACAGCGCGGTCAGCTCCCCCGTCCCGCCGGGACGGCTGTTCTCCGGCACCGCGCCGCCCCAGAAGCCGACGTCCACCGCCAGGACGCCGTCGGCGGCCGCCCGCTTGGCGTCCAGCCCGGCGACGGTGGTCGTGGGCGGGACGCTGTTGAGGGGCATGTCCACCAGGGTGGTCACCCCGCCCAGGACGGCGGCCCGGGTGGCGGAGGCGAAGCCCTCCCACTCGGTGCGGCCGGGTTCGTTGACGTGCACGTGGCTGTCCACCAGCCCGGGCAGCAGCACCTCGTCGGCGGCGGCGCGCAGCTCGCGCGCCCCGGTCAGCGGCGCGTCCGCGCCGTCCAGCACCTCGACCACCGTTCCGTCGCGCACCCCGAGGGTCACCGGGCGCTCCCCCCGCGGGGTGAGGGCCCGCTCGGCGCGGACGACCAGATCGAGACGGTCCATCTCCTACCTTTCCTTCACGGGGACGCCCGGACCCCCGAGGGGGTCCGGGCGTCCCGACAACGGCCGCACGGGGCGGCCCGGTCCGGCGCCCGTTCCGTGCCGGGGCGCCGGACCCGGTCAGCCCACCCGGCGGGTGGCCAGGGCCAGGAGGGTGTCGGCGTCGGTGCCGGTCGCCTCGGCGACCTCCCCGCCGTCCAGGGCTCCGCAGCGCAGCCCCTGGGCCAGCACCGAGGCCAGCGCCTGGGCGGTGGCGGGCTCGTCGGCAACGTTGCCGCCCTCCACCGACCCCAGGTAGGCGCGCAGCCGCGCCGCGGCCGGCGCGAACGCCTCACGGTAGAACACGAATCCGGCCAGGTGGCGGATCGGCAGCTGGCGGGGGTGCAGGTCCCAGCCCTGGTAGAAGCCGCGCTCCAGGGAGCGGGACACCAGGCCGGCGTGCAGCCGCCAGGCGGCGTGCACCTCCTCGGCGGTGCCGACCGGCAGGATGTTGCTGCCGCCGTCGGAGAGCCACACGCCGGTCCCGGCGGCGGCCACCTGCATGACGGACTTGGCGTGGTCGGCCACCGGGTGGGCCAGGCTCTGGTGGGCGGCGGTGATCCCGCAGGCGGCGCTGTAGTCGTAGGTGCCGTAGTGCAGGGCGGTGACCCGGCCCGCCCCGGCGGCGATCATCCGGGGAACGGCGACGGTGCCGTCGGCGAGCAGGATCGACTGGGGGGTCTCGATCTGCAGCTCGAAGCCCAGCCGCCCCTCCTCCAGGCCGTAGCGCCGCTCCAGCCGACCGGCCAGCCAGGCCATCGCCTCCACCTGCTCGACGGAGGTGATCTTGGGCAGGGTGAGGACCAGGCCCTCGGGCAGGGAGCCGTGCGCCTCCAGGAGGGTGCGCAGGAAGAGGTCGAGGGTGCGCACACCGCGGTGGCGGCCGGCGGCCTCCATGCCCTTCATCCGGATGCCGAAGTAGGGGGTGGCCTCCCCCTTGGCCAGGTCCGCGGCGAACGCCTCGGCCACGGCGCGGGTGTGGGCGTCCTCCGCCTCGTCGCCGGGGGCGCCGTAGCCGTCCTCGAAGTCGGCGCGCAGGTCCTCGACGGGCTCGGAGGCGAGCTTGGCGCGCACGCGGGGCAGGGCGTCGGCGACGGCCGCCTCGTCCAGGCCGGTGATCCGGGCCAGGTCGGCGGGTTCGGGGGCGTACTCGTCGAGCGAGGCCAGCGCCTGCGCACCCCAGTCGGCGGCCAGGCCCGGGCCGACGCGGTCGGCGGGCACGTAAACGCTGTGCACCGGCTGCCGGGCGCCGCGCGCACCCGGGTACTCCCGGCCCAGGCGGGCGTCCGCGTCGGCGAGCCGGGAGTCGAGTCCGGCGACCAGATCAGCAAGGTCCCGGGGGGTGTCCTTGGCCACGTCCGATGTCCTCCTCCGTGGTCGGCGCGTCTTTGCGAGGCACGCGCAAATTCCTATATGCGGATACTAACTTCTACTATCCGGAAGAACAAGGGTTCAGGGCGGCCCAGACCACGGGTCCCGGGAGTTCCCTCGGAAAGCAAGAGCGAAAACCCTCTTTCGTATTGCAAAATAAGGAGGGTGACCGCAGCGGCCCACAGCAGGGGAGCACCAGCCTTGGCAGCCTCACAGACATCCGGCGCGGACCTGGCCCGCCCCGACGACCCGGTCCGGCGCACCGGCGGGGTCCAGTCCCTCGACCGCGCGTTCGCGCTGCTGGAGATCATGGCGGACGCCGGCGGGGAGACCTCCCTCAGCCAGCTCGCCGACGCCTCCGGCCTCCCCCTGCCCACCATCCACCGGATCATCCGCACCCTGGTCGGCAACGGGTACGTGCGCCAGCTCCCCTCCCGCCGCTACGCCCTGGGCCCCCGCCTCATCGGCCTGGGCGACAAGGCCGCCAAGATGCTCGGCACCTGGGCCCGCCCCCACCTGGCCCAGCTCGTGGAGGAGCTCGGCGAGACCGCCAACCTCGCCATGCTCGACGGCGACAAGGCCATCTACGTCGCCCAGGTGCCCTCGCCGCACGCCATGCGCATGTTCACCGAGGTCGGCCGCCGCGTCCTGCCCCACTCCTCCGGGGTCGGCAAGGCACTGCTCTCCCAGCTCGGCGACGAGGAGGCGCTGGCCACCGTCCGCCGCACCGGGATGCCCGCCGCCACCAACCGCACCATCACCGACCCCGAACGGTTCATCGCCGAACTCCACACCATCCGCCACAACGGCTACGCCATCGACGACGGGGAGCAGGAGATCGGCGTACGCTGCGTCGCCGTCCCCGTCACCGGGGCCCCCTCCGGGATGGCCGTGTCCATCTCCGGCCCCGAGGCCCGGGTGAGCTGGGACTTCGTCAACCGCGCCGCCCCCATCGTCCAGCAGTGCGCGGCCACCCTGGCCGGGGACCTCAACAACCAGAACCCCCGGGACTGAGCCCTCCCGGCCCCGCGCCCGGGCGCGGGGCCGGGACGCGAACGGGCCCCGGAGCCGTCGCTCCGGGGCCCGTTCGCGCACGCCCTGCTACGTCGGCTGGTCGAAGCCCAGCTTGCGCAGCTGCTTGGGGTCGCGCTGCCAGTCCTTGGCCACCCGCACCCGCAGGTCCAGGAACACCCGCTGCCCGAGCAGGCCCTCGATCTGCTTGCGGGCCCGCGAACCCACGTCGCGCAGGCGGGAGCCCTTGGTGCCGATCACGATCGCCTTCTGGCTGGGGCGCTCCACGTACAGCGAGGCGTAGATGTCCACCAGCTCCTTGCCGGGCCTGGTGTTCTCCCGCTCCCCCATCTCGTCGACGACCACCGCGATCGAGTGCGGCAGCTCGTCGCGCACGCCCTCCAGGGCGGCCTCGCGGATCAGCTCCGCGACCAGCATCTCGTCCGGCTCGTCGGTGAGGTCGCCGTCCGGGTACAGCGGCGGCCCCTCCGGCAGGTGCGAGCACAGCACGTCGGTGACGGTCTCCAGCTGGTAGGAGGCCTGCGCCGACACCGGGACGATGTCCGCCCACTCCCCCAGCCGGTCCACCGCCATCAGCTGCTCGCCCACCTGCGCCCTGTCGGCCAGGTCGGTCTTGGTCACCAGCGCGACCACCGGGGTGTTCGTCTGCTCGGCCAGCTCCCTGGCGATGTAGGTGTCACCGCGCCCGATCGGCTCGTTCGCGGGCAGGCAGAACGCGATGACGTCCACCTCGACCAGCGTGGACCGCACCAGCGAGTCCAACCGCTCCCCCAACAGGGTGCGCGGCTTGTGCAGTCCGGGCGTGTCCACGATGATCAGCTGCGCGTCGGGCCGGTGCACGATCCCGCGCACCGTGCGCCGCGTGGTCTGCGGCCGGTTGCTCGTGATCGCCACCTTCTGGCCGACCAGGGCGTTCATCAGGGTGGACTTGCCCACGTTCGGGCGGCCGACGAAGCACGCGAAACCGCTGCGGAAGCCCTCCGGGTAGGAGGGCATCGTCAGCGGCACCCGCAGCTTCTCCAGGTCGAGGTCGTTCATATGTCCTTCTTCAGCGGCGGATGATGCCCGCCGGCACCCCGTCGGGGGCGGCGATCACCACCGTCGCGGTCTTGAGGTCGTCCAGCACGGCGCGGTCGGCCCCGTCGAGCTCCGGCTCCGCGGTGACCACCACCGCGGCCTCCAGCGCGGTCGCCTCACCGGAGACCGCCGCGGCCACGGCCGCCTGGAGCGCGCTGAGCTTCAGCGAGGGCAGCGACACCGTGGTCGCCACGTAGGTACGGCCGGTCTCGTCGCGCACCGCGGCGCCCTCGGGCGCGGCGTTGCGGGCCCGCGAGGCGCGCGCGAGGGTGACGAGCTTGGTGTCCTCGGCGCCCAGGGTCGTGTCGCTCACTGTTCCGTGCTCCTTGTGTTCTTGTTCCCGTCCCGCTCGTCCTCACCCTGTTCTCCGGGAAGGCGTTCCACGAGGACGGTCGTCATCCGGTTGCGGCGGCTGCTCTTCCCCTCCAGGGTGAGCCTGAGCCCAGCGTATTGCGCCTGGGCCCCGCCCGCCGGGACCCGCCCCAGCACGAACGCCACCAGGCCGCCGACCGTCTCGACGTCGTCGACGTCCAGGTCCTCGTCGGGGAACAGCTCGGCCAGCTCGCCCAGCGGCAGCCGCGCCGTCACCCGGACCCGGTCCTCGTCCAGCCACTGCACCGGGGGGATCTCGTGGTCGTACTCGTCGGTGATCTCGCCGACGATCTCCTCCACGATGTCCTCCAGCGTGACCAGCCCGGCGGTGCCGCCGTACTCGTCGATGGCCACCGCGACGTGGTTGCGCTGCTTCTGCATCTCGCGCAGCAGCTCGTCGATGGGCTTGGTGTCGGGCACGTAGGTGGCCGGGCGCATGACGTCGCCCGCGGTCAGCGGCACCTCCCCGCCGGGGTTGCCCGCCGCCGCGGCCCAGCGGTCGCGCAGCCGGTCCACCAGGTCCTTGAGGTAGACGATGCCGACCACGTCGTCCTCGTCCTCCCCGGTGACGGGGATGCGCGAGTACCCGCTGGCCAGCGCCAGGGTGAGCACGGCGTCGGCGTCGGCCTCCCGCGAGGTGAACACGATGTCGGGGCGGGGCACCATGACCTCGCGCACCGACGTGTCGTCGAGCTTGAACACCGAATGGATCATCTGGCGCTCCTCGGGGTCGATGACCTCCCCCTGCTCGGCCAGGTCCACCAGCTGGCGCAGCTCCACCTCGGTGCTGAACGGCCCCTCCCGGTCGCCCTTGCCGCGCGGGGTGAGCGCCCGCCCGGCGCCCACCAGCAGCTGCGCCAGCGGGCCCACCACGACCTGGACCGGGTACACGATCGCCACGGAGGCGCGGGCCAGCTGCCCGGAGAACTGGCGGCCCAGGATGCGCGGGGTGACGGCGATCAGCACCGACTCCACCACGACCATCGCCACCGCCGTCAGGACCAGCGCGGGCCAGCCCAGTCCCAGCAGGAAGACCATGCCGACCGCGGCGGCGATGACCGCGCACACCTCGCAGACCACGCGCAGGAACAGCAGCACGTTCAGGTGGCGGGTGGGGTCGGCGGCCACCTTCTCCCAGCCCCGGCCGGTGCCCTCGGGCAGGCCCACGGACGCCACCCGGGTGACGGCGACCTCGGCGGCCACCAGGAACCCGGCCACGGCGGTGAGCGCCAGGGCGACGGCGAACGACGTGATCCATTCGACGGGGTCGCCGGTGGTCAGGGCGGCGACATCGGGCCACACCGACGGTCTCATCAGGCGGTCTCGTCCCCCTCCGCGGCCCGCTGGGCCTCGCTCTCCCGCCAGGAGGCGAGGATCTCACCCTGGAGGCCGAACATCTCCTTGTGCTCGTCCGGCTCGGCGTGGTCGTAGCCCAGCAGGTGCAGGATGCCGTGCGTGCACAGCAGGTCGATCTCCGCCTCGGTGCTGTGCCCGGCCTTCTCGGCCTGGCGCTCGGCCACCTGCGGGCAGATGATCACGTCACCGAGGACGCCGGGCTCGCTGGTGCGGCCGGGGCCGCCGGGGCGCAGTTCGTCCATGGGGAACGACAGCACGTCCGTCGGTCCGGGCTCGTCCATCCAGCGCACGTGCAGGTCGGCCATCGGGCCCTCGTCGACCAGGACCACGGACAGCTCGGCCAGCGGGTGCACCCGCATGGCGTCCAGCACGTACCGGGCGAGCCGGGAGAGCCGCTCCTCGTCCACGGTGGTGACGCCGGACTCGTTGGCGACGTCGATACTCATCGGTTGCGGATGCCTCACTTGATCGTTGCGGTCGGGCGCCGCAGGGCGGGCACCCCTAGGGCAGCGGAAGCGGTGAGCGCGCACGCGGCGCGCCCACCGGCTCCCTTGCCACCCCTTAGTCTGCCCGCTGTCGTGGGTGGGCGCTCCCGGTCCCGGCCTCGCCCGGGGTGTCGGGGGCCTCACGGCGGGGCGACAGGCCCCGCCCCCGGCCGCCGCGGCGGTCGCCCTGACCGCCCCCGGCGCCGTTCTGCCGGTCGGCGTCGTAGCGCCCGTAGGCGTCGACGATCTGCCCCACCAGCTTGTGCCGGACCACGTCCTCGCTGCTCAGCTTGCAGAACGCGATGTCGTCGATATCACGCAGGATCGTCTCGATGGTGCGCAGCCCGCTGGCCTGCCCGCTGGGCAGGTCCACCTGGGTGACGTCGCCGGTCACCACGATCTTGGACCCGAACCCCAGCCGCGTCAGGAACATCTTCATCTGCTCGGGCGAGGTGTTCTGCGCCTCGTCCAGGATGATGAAGGAGTCATTAAGGGTTCTACCCCTCATATACGCCAGGGGGGCGACCTCGATGGTGCCGGCGGCCATCAGCTTGGGGATGGAGTCCGGGTCGAGCATGTCGTGCAGGGCGTCGTAGAGCGGCCGCAGGTAGGGGTCGATCTTGTCGTAGAGGGTGCCGGGCAGGAAGCCCAGGCGCTCGCCGGCCTCGACCGCGGGGCGGGTGAGGATGATCCGGTTGACCTCTTTGTCCTGTAGCGCCTTGACCGCCTTGGCCATGGCCAGGTACGTCTTGCCGGTACCCGCCGGGCCGATCCCGAAGACGACCGTGTGCCGGTCGATGGTGTCGACGTAGCGCTTCTGGTTGACCGTCTTGGGGCGGATGGTCTTGCCGCGGTTGGACAGGATGTTGGTGGTGAGGACGTCCGCCGGGCGCTCGGTCCCCGGCGAGCGCAGCATGTGGACCATGCGCTCGATGGTGTCCGGGGTGACGTGGGTGCCGCTCTTGGCCAGCTCGATGAGCTCTTCGATCAGGCGGACGACGACGGCGGTCTCCTCCGGGGAGCCGCTGATGGTGAACTCGTTGCCGCGGACGTGGATGTCGCTCTCGAAGGCCCGCTCCAAGGCTCTGAGGAGCTCGTCCCCCGAGCCGAGCAGGTTGATCATCGTGTGCTCGTCGGGCACCACGACCTTGACCTGGGCGTCCCGTCGCGGATGCGTGTGCGTTGTCTCGGCCATGGTGTGGCCTTGCGGCCGCTGTCCCTGCCCTTCGGGGTCGGGCGTCCCGACGGCGGGTGGGGCGCCTCATGTGACGGTCCGGGCCGCTTGCGCTGCGGCGCCGGCGGGGCCCCGGGCCGGGGGTCGGCGAACCCCCTCAGCCTCCTCAGGCCCACGGCCACGAGTCTAGCAAGGCACCCCGCACCCGCTCGATCGGTTATTCGCGGGTCACCCCGGGGGCCAGTTGAGGCCGCGCCCGCCCAGGAGGTGCCCGTGGAGGTGGAAGACGGTCTGCCCCGCGCCGCTGCCGGTGTTGAACACCAGCCGGTAGCCGCTCTCGGCGACGCCCTCGTCCTCGGCGACCGCGCGGGCCTCCCTCACGATCGCGTCCAGCAGCCCGGTGTCGGCCTCGGCCGCGGCCCCGGCGTCGGCGTAGTGCTCGCGCGGAATGACCAGGACGTGGGTGGGCGCCTGGGGGTTGATGTCGCGGAACGCGATGGTCCGCTCCCCCTCCCGGACGATCTCGGCGGGCACCTCCCCCCGCACGATCTTGCAGAACAGGCAGTCGGCCTGTGTGGTCATCGGCAACCTCCGTCGCATCGGGTCGGCACCATGATGCCGCAGGCCGGGCCCGGGGGCCGCACGCGTCCGTTCCACCCGGAAAGGGACGGTTCCCACCGCGGTCCGCCGGAAGCGCGATAGGCTTCCCTCCCGTGCGCGTCGGCGGCTCGAGCACCGTCCATCTCGGCCACGCTCGGGCGTGTTCGGGTTGAATCGCGCTCCTACCTGGAAAAGAAGAGGTATGCCCTTTCGTAAACCCCGCGACAAGGGTGTGCGTCGAACTGATGTGACGACAGAAACCATGGTGGCCGGAGCCACCACGGCGCCCCTGGCCGTGGAGTGGGACGCGGACCATGCCGTGACGGAGCTCTACCGGGAGCACTACCGTCCGCTCGTCCGTCTCGCCGCCCTGCTGGTCCGGGACCACGCGACGGCCGAAGAGGTCGTGCAGGACTCGTTCGTGGCCATGCACGGCGCGTGGCGGCGCCTGCGCGACCCCAACAAGGCCCTGTCCTATCTCCGCCAGGCGGTGGTGAACAAGGCCCGGTCCGTGCTGCGTCACCGTGCGGTCGTGGAGAAGCACGCTCCCAAGGCCCTGCCCGACGCCCCCAGCGCCGAACACGGCGCACTGAACCTGCTGGAGCGCGAGGCCGTGATCCGTGCCCTGCGCAAACTTCCCACCCGTCAGCGAGAGGCCATCGTGCTCCGGTACTACGGCGACCTGTCCGAGGCTCAGATCGCGGACGCCATGGGGATCAGCCGGGGTGCGGTGAAGAGCCACACATCCCGTGGCATCTCCGCGCTCCGCTCTGTTCTGGAGCAGACGACATGAGCAGCCCTACAGATCCCGCGAACGACGACTTCGAGGCCCTACTGCGGCAGGCGCTGAAGGCGGAGGCCGACACCGTCGCGCACTCGCCCGAGGCCCTGAACCTCATCCGCGAGCGGACCGCCGCCCGCCGCGGCGGCGCCTGGTTCGGGCTCCCGTGGCTGCGCCCGGCGCTGGCCGTGGCCGGTGCCGTGCTCATCGCAGCCTCGGTGGCCATGTCCACGCCCCAGGTGCGCGAGCAGGTGCTGGAGATGGTGCCCGCGGGCGCCGACAGGTTCGGCACCCCGCCGGAGCAGGACGGCGGCGGGGTGGCCGCGCCCACCCTGGAGGAGGAGGCCCCCGCGCCGGAGCCGCAGACCTCCGCGCCGGAGCCCTCCCCCGAGCCCTCGACCGAGCCGAGCGCGCCCGCCGAGGGCGGGGAGGACGGCGACGGCCCCACCGCGACCTCGACCTGCCCGTCGGTCCCCCCGACCGCGTCGGCCGACGACAAGGAGGAGGACGCGGACGGGCAGAAGGACGAGGAGTGCGCCCCCTCCGAGGAGCCCTCCCCCGGCGGCGGCACCGGTGAGCCGGGTGGCGGCACCGGCGGTGAGGAGCCCGGCGGCACCGGCGGTGGTTCCGGCGGCGACACCGGTGGCGGCACCGGCGGTACCGGCGGCGGCTCCACCGGCACCGAGGGGACCGAGCAGCAGTCCTCGTCGGGTGCCTCCGCCACGGAGTAGCGCGTGGACGTGGAGAAGGGGCCTCCCGGGTCTGATCCCGGGAGGCCCCCTTCTTCTGTTCTTCTGTGTGCGGCCGGCTCGGCGGCGGCCGGGTCCCGCGGGCTACCAGCGCCCGGTGCGGGCCTGGAGCACGGAGAGCGCGGCCACCCCCGCCGTGGAGGTGCGCAGGACGGTGGGGCCCAGCAGGGCGCGCACGGCGCCCGCGGCGTCGAAGGCGTCCAGTTCGGCGTCGGAGAAGCCGCCCTCGGGGCCCACCACCAGGACCACGCCCACCCCGTCGCCGTCGGCGGGGACCGGCACCTGCGACAGCCGCAGGCCGGCGTCCTCGTGCAGGACCACGCCCAGGTCGGCGGCGGCCAGCAGCTCGGCGACGGCGGTCCGGTCGGCGGGCTCGGCCACCTCGGGCAGCCGGGCCCGGCGGGCCTGTTTGGCGGCCTCGCGGGCGGTGGCCCGCCACTTGGCCAGTGACTTGGCGGCCCGGTCGCCCTTCCAGCGGGTGATGCTGCGCTCGGCCGACCAGGGGACGATCGCGTCGACCCCGGCCTCGGTCATCGTCTCCACGGCGGTCTCGCCGCGGTCGCCCTTGGCCAGGGCCTGCACCACGGTCAGCCGCGGGCGCGGAGCGGGTTCCCGGATCCGCTCCAGGACCCGGCAGACGATGTGGTCCCTGCCGGTGTCGACGACCGTGCAGCGCAGCCGCAGTCCCAGCCCGTCGGACAGGTCGACGGCCTCACCGGCCCGCAGGCGCCGCACCGCGGCGGCGTGGTGCCCTTCCGGGCCGGTGAGGGTGACGGTGTCGGCCGCCAGCTCGGCCGTGTCGGCGAGGAAGACCGGCGGCGTCACTTGGCGCCGAAGGCGTCGCGGAGCTTGGCGAACAGGCCGCCGTGGCCGGGGCTGAACCGGCCCGGGGCGCGGTCCTCGCCGCGCAGCTCGGCGAGCTTGCGCAGCAGCCCCTCCTGCTCCTCGTCGAGCTTGCCCGGGGTCTCCACGTCGACGCGGATGCGCAGGTCGCCCCGGCCGCCGCCGTCGAGGTGGGTGACGCCCTTGTTGGGCAGGGTGATGACGTGGCCGGAGTTGGTGCCCGGGCGCAGGTCGATGTTCTCGGTGCCGTCGAGGGTCTCGAAGGCGAAGGAGGCGCCCAGCGCGGCCGCCGTCATGGGGACGGTGACCGTGCAGTGCAGGTCGTCGCCGCGCCGCTCGAAGGTGGGGTGCGGCCGCTGGACGATCTCCAGGATGATGTCGCCGCGCGGGCCGCCGTTGGGGCCGACCTCTCCCTCGCCGGCGAGCTGGATGCGGGTGCCGTCGTCGACGCCCGCGGGGATCTTGACGGTGCGGGTGACCTTCTCGCGCACCCGGCCCTCGCCCGCGCAGTCGGGGCAGGGGTCGGGGATGACCGAGCCCTGGCCGCCGCACTGGGGGCAGGGGCGGGAGGTCATGACCTGCCCGAGGAAGGAGCGGGTGACCTGGGAGACCTCGCCCTGGCCGTGGCACATGTCACAGGTGGTGCGGTGGGTGCCGGCGGCCGTCCCCTCGCCCTGGCAGGTGGCGCACAGGATGGCGGTGGGGAAGGTGATCTCCTTGGTGACGCCGAACGCGGTCTCGGCCAGGTCCAGCTCGACGCGGATCTTGATGCTGCGCCCGCGCCGGACGCGCTCGCGGGGGCCGCGTCCGCCCGCCTGGCCGCCGCCGAAGAAGGCGTTCATGATGTCGTCGAACGGGAACCCGGCGGCGCCGCCGAAGCCGCCCGCGCCGCCCCCGCCCGGGGCGAAGGGGTCCTGGCCCATGTCGAACATCCGGCGCTTGTTCTCGTCGGAGAGGACCTCGTAGGCCTGGGTCACCTCCTTGAAGCGCTCCTGGGTGGCGGGGTCCGGGTTGATGTCCGGGTGCAGCTCGCGCGCGAGCCTGCGGTACGCCTTCTTGATCTCGTCCTTGGAAGCGTCGCGACGCACACCGAGGACCTGGTAATAGTCTCTGGCCACTGAGTTACTGTCCTGCCAAAATCTGTCCGACATACCGAGCAACGGCGCGTACCGCCCCCATCGTCCCGGGGTAGTCCATCCGGGTGGGTCCCACGACACCGATCTTGGCGAGCGACTGGTTTCCCACACCGTAGTCGGCCGACACGACCGAGGTGGACCGCAGCCCCTCGTGGAAGTTCTCCGCGCCGATGCGCACCGTGAGCATCGACGGGTCCTTCGCCTCACCCAGCAAACGGATGAGGACCATGTTCTCTTCCAACGCCTCCAGGACGTCCCTCAGGCTGGCGGCGAAATCGACGGCCGCGAGGTTGGCCGTGCCCGCGAGGACCAGCTTCTCCTCGTGGCGTTCGACCAGGCTCTCCAGCAGTACGGACAGGACGGACGCCGCCATGGCGCGGTTCTCCTCGGGTACCTGCTGTGGCAGGTCCTCGACCGCGCCGGGGACCTCCGCGAGGTGCAGGCCGGCGGTGGCCCGGATGAGCATGCCGCGCAGGTCGGCGACCGCGTCGGCGTCGACCTCCCCCAGGCCGTCGATGACGCGCTGCTCGACCCGGCCGGTGTCGGTGATGACCACCAGCATGAGCCGCTGGCCCGCGAGGGGCACCAGCTCGACGTGCTGGACGGAGGAGCGGGTCAGCGACGGGTACTGGACGATCGCCACCTGGCGGGTGAGCTGCGCGAGCAGCCGGACCGTGCGGGCGACGATCTCGTCGAGGTCGACGGCGCCGTTGAGGAACGACTCGATGGCGCGGCGCTCCGCGGCCGAGAGGGGCTTGACCGAGGACAGGCGGTCGACGAAGAGCCGGTACCCCTTGTCCGTGGGCACGCGCCCGGCACTGGTGTGGGGCTGGGTGATGTACCCGTCCTCCTCCAGCGCGACCATGTCGTTGCGGATGGTGGCCGGGGAGACCCCGAGCCGATGGCGGTCGGCGAGGGCCTTGGACCCCACCGGTTCGTTGGTGCTGACGAAGTCCTCGACGACGGCACGCAGGACCGCGAGCTTGCGCTCATCCAGCAACTCGCCACCTCCTGGCACTCGATGGTCCTCAGTGCTAATTCTATGCCCGGACGCAAACCCCGGCCGCTCCGCGGGCGGGGGCGGCGCCGGCGCGGCGCCTTCCCCGCCGGCGGGGGGCGCCGTCTGTAGACTGCACCACCGTGGCTACCAAGGGAACCGGCCGGTACGGCCGCGATGTGCTGGCCTCGGCGCGCAACCGCCCTGAGCGGAGGGTCCGCGAGGTCCCGCTCGACCGCGACCTCGTGGTGGAGGACGCCGGGGAGGCGTTCTGCGGCGCGGTGGTCGGCTGGGACAAGGCGACCGTGACCCTGGAGGACCGGCACGGGCGGCGCCGGGTGTTCGCACTGGAACCGGCCGCCTTCCTGGTGGACGGCGAGCCGGTGACCCTGGTGCGGCCGTCCGCTGCTCCGCGGGGGCCGCTGCGCAGCGCCTCCGGTTCGGTCGCCGTCCAGGGCCTGAGGGCGCGCACGGCCCGGGAGGGCCGGATCTACGTCGAGGGCGCCCACGACGCGGAGCTGGTCGAGAAGGTGTGGGGGCACGACCTGCGCGTGGAGGGGGTGGCCGTCGAGTTCCTGGAGGGGGTCGACGACCTGCCCGCGATCGTGGCGGAGTTCACCCCCGGCCCGGGGCGGCGCCTGGGGGTCCTGGTGGACCACCTGGTGCCGGGGTCGAAGGAGTCGCGGATCGCCGAGCGGGTGCGGGGCGGGGACGTCCTGGTGGCGGGCCACCCCTACGTCGACGTGTGGCAGGCCGTGCGGCCGGCCGCGCTGGGCATCCGCGCCTGGCCCGAGGTGCCCAGGGGGGTCCCCTGGAAGGAGGGGGTCCTGGAGGCGCTGGGCTGGCGGATGAGCACGGGTGAGGCGTGGCGCCGGATCCTGGGTTCGGTGCGAACCTATGCTGACCTGGAACCGGCCCTGTCGGGTCGGGTGGAGGAACTCATCGATTTCGTCACCGGCCCGCACGGACCGTGACCCCCCTTGCGCCTAGGATTCAGACCGGACACGAGGCCGGTTTCTGCCTCCGGTCGTCGGTACGGCCCGGTAGACACGAGATAGCGCCCCTCACCAGCGGAGCCGAGGAAGAGCATGAGCGAGACCCCGACGAATCCCCCGTCCCCGGAGGACCCGAACCAGGGCCCGCCCTCCGGCGAGCAGCCGCAGGCGCCGTCCCCCTACTCCCCGGAGTACGGTGAGCAGCGGGGGCACGAGCAGTACGGCGCACAGCAGCCGTCCGGCGGGTACCCCGCCCACGGCCCCTCGGGCGCGCAGCCGGGGTACGGGCAGTACGGGCAGTACGGGCAGCCCTCCGGCGGACAGCCCGGCCACGGGCAGTACGGCGGGCAGCCCTCGGGAGAGCAGCCGGGGTACGCACAGCCCTCCGGTTCCCAGCCGGGGTACGGGCAGTACGGGCAGCCCTCCGGCGAGCAGCCGGGGTACGCACAGCCCTCCGGCTCCCAGCCCGGATACGGGCAGTACGGCCAGCCCTCGGGCGGACAGCCCGGCCACGGGCAGTACGGCGGACAGCCGCAGCCGCAGTACGAACAGCCCCAGGCGCAGCCCCCGCAGGCACAGCAGCCGCAGTACGGACAGGGCCAGCCCGGCTTCGCCCCGGCGCCCGGCGCCCCGCACTACGGCCCGCCGCAGCCCCAGGCCCAGCCGCCCTACGGGGACCAGGGCCCGTACGGCGGGTCCCCGCAGCAGCCGCAGCCCCAGGGACAGCCGCAGTACGGTGTACCGCAGGGGCAGCCGCAGTACGGGCAGCCGCAACCCGGGGCCGGTGCCTCCGGCGCCCCGGCCCAGAGCGGCGACAACGACGTCCTGATGGCGATGCTCGCCCACCTGTCCGGCTTCATCATCGCCTGCCTGGGCTGGATCCCCCCGCTGGCGATCTACTTCGCCAGGCGGAACACCTCGCCGTACGTGCGCCACCACGCCTCCGAGGCGGCGAACTTCCAGATCACGCTGCTCATCCCGTACATCTTCGCCGGGGTGGTCTTCATCGGTCTGGGTATCTTCTTCCCGAACCTGTCGTGGATCGGTTCCCTGCTGATCGCCCTGATCTGGATCGTTTCGATCGTGTTCGGCGTCCTAGGAGCCAACGGAGCCAACAAGGGGGCGTGGTACCGCTACCCGTTCAGCATCCGTCTGCTCAAGTGACCGACCGCACCCGCGAACGCACCCGTCCCTAAGGAACCCGAGATGTCCTACCCCAACACGCCACCGCCGGAAGACCCCTACGGCCAGCACCCGCAGCAGGGCGGCCAGGACCAGTCCGGCGGCTACCCCGCGCCCGGTCAGCAGAACCCGTCCGGCGGCTACCCGGCGCCCGGCTACCAGGGCCAGTCCGGCGGCTACCCGGCGCCCGGTCAGCAGGACCCCTCCGGCGGCCACGCGGCACCCGGCCACCACGACCCGTCCGGCGGCTACCCGCCCCCCGGCGCCCAGCAGCCCGGCGGCTACCCGCCGCCGCCCGGAGCCCCCGGGGGCTACCCGCCCCCGGGCGGGTACCAGGACCAGACCGGCGGCTACCAGGCGGCCGGCTACCCGTACGGCGGCTACGGCGCCCAGCCGGGCTCGGCCACGGGCGCCCCGCCCAGCCAGGACGAGCGGCAGTTCGGCCTGTTCGCCCACCTGGGCGGCGGCCTGCTCGGCTTCATCGTCCCGCTGATCATCTACCTGATCAAGCGCGAGGAGTCGCCGTTCGTCCGCGACCAGGCGGCCCAGGCCCTCAACTTCCAGCTGCTGGTCCTCATCGGCTACGTGGTGTCCAGCATCCTGATGTTCGTCTTCATCGGGATGATCACCTGGTTCCTGTGCTGGGTCGCCGCCGTCGTCTTCGGCATCCTGGGCGGCGTCGCCGCCAACAAGGGCGAGTGGTACCGCTACCCGTTCAACGTCTCCTGGATCAAGTAGGCCGACCGCTCCGCGGACGCCGCGAGGGGCCCGGTCCTCGGACCGGGCCCCTCGTCGTGCGTCCCCCCGCCGCGCTCGCGGCGGGCGCCGCTCAGGTGAGGTCGCGGACCACGGCGTCGGCGAGCAGCCGCCCCCGGCGGGTGAGCACGGCGCGGCCGGCGCGGTGCGCGTCGGCGTCCAGCAGCCCCTCGGCGACGGCGCGGGCGGCGGCCTCCCGGCCCGGGGGTTCGAGCAGGTCCAGCGGGCACCCCTGCTCGATCCGCAGCTCCAGCAGCACCCGCTCGAAGCGGCGCTCCTGCGCGGTGAGCACCTCGCGGGCCTGGGCCGGGCTGGAGCCCTGGGCCAGGCGGGCGGCGTAGGCGGCCGGGTGCTTGACGTTCCACCAGCGCGTGCCGCCCACGTGGCCGTGCGCGCCGGGGCCCACGCCCCACCAGTGGGCTCCGGTCCAGTAGAGCATGTTGTGCCTGCTGCGGCCCTCGGGCGTGCGCGCCCAGTTGGACACCTCGTAGGGGGTGAACCCGGCCTCGGCGAGCACCGTGTCGGCCATGAGGTAGCGGTCGGCCATGGTGTCGTCGTCGGGCTCGGCGAGCTCGCCGCGGCGCACCCGGGCGGCCAGGCGGGTGCCCTCCTCCACGATGAGGGAGTAGGCGGAGACGTGGTCGGGGCCGGCGGCCACGGCGGCGTCCAGGGAGGCCCGCCAGTCGTCGTCCGCCTCCCCGGGGGTGCCGTAGATGAGGTCGAGGTTGACGTGCTCGAACCCGGCCTCGCGGGCCCAGGCGACGCACTGCTCGGGGCGGCCGGGGGTGTGGCCGCGCTCCAGGACGCCCAGGACGTGCGCCCGGGCGCTCTGCATGCCGAACGACACCCGGGTGAACCCGGCCTCGCGCAGACGGGACAGGTACTCGGGGGTGACGGTCTCGGGGTTGGCCTCGGTGGTGACCTCCGCGCCCGGTTCCAGGCCGAACCGGTCGGCGATGGCGGCGAGGATGCGGCCCAGGTCTTCGGCGGCCAGCAGGGTGGGGGTCCCCCCGCCCACGAACACGGTGCTCACCCGGGGCCGGGGGCCCGCCAGGACCCGGTCGGCCAGGGCGATCTCGGCGATGGCCTGGTCGGCGTAGGTGTCGCGGGAGGCGACCGCCGTTCCGTCGCGGGAGACCAGCTCCTCGGCGGTGTAGGTGTTGAAGTCGCAGTAGCCGCAGCGGGTGACGCAGAAGGGCACGTGGACGTAGAACCCGAGCGGCCGGTCGCCGAGTTCGGCGAGGGAGGCCTCCGGCAGGTCGCCGGTGCGCGGTACGGGTTCGCCGTCGAGGGCAACGGAAGGCATGTACCCAGTGTCACCGACCCGCGTGTGTGCCCGGTCCCGGCGGGTCGCGCCCCGGCCCGGCCGGGGGTCAGAGCGCGGAGCCCTGGACGGCGGCGCCGTCGGGGGTGCGGGGGGCGCCCGGCCCGGCGCCGGGGGCGATGCCGGTGGAGCCGCGCACGACCAGCTCGGGGCCGAACACGAACTCGGTGTGGGAGACGGGGTGCCCGGCGATCTCGTCGCACAGCGCCCGGGCGGCGGCCAGCGCCATGGCGTGGACCGGCTGGCGCACGGTGGTCAGCGGCGGGTCGGTGAACGCGATGAGCTGGGAGTCGTCGTAGCCCACCACGGAGAAGTCGCGGGGGACGCGCAGGCCGCGCTGGCGGGCCGCGCGGATGGCGCCCAGCGCCATCATGTCGGAGCCGCACACCATCGCGGTGACGCCGCGGTCGATGAGCCGGGTGGCGGCGGCGTGGCCGCCCTCCACGCCGAACAGCGACAGCTCCACCAGGTCGGCCCCGTCCAGGCCGTGGTCGCGCAGCGCCGCGTGGTAGCCCTCCAGCTTGCGGCGCACCGGGACGTAGCGCTCGGGGCCGCTGGTGAACCCGATGCGGGTGTGCCCCAGGGCGACCAGGTGGTCGACGGCCAGCCGCCCGGCCTCGCGGTCGTCGCAGGAGATGAACGCCGCGGGGATCTCCTGGGCGAACCCGTTGACCAGGACGATGGGCAGCCGCCGGGAGACCAGGGAGCGGTAGCGCTCGTGGGAGGCGGTGGTGTCGGCGTGCTTGCCGGAGACGAAGAGGATGCCCGAGACGTTGCGCTCCAGGAGCAGCTCGACGTACTCGTCCTCCGTTATCCCGCCGGGGGTCTGCGTGCACAGGACGGGGGTGTAGCCGCGCTGGGCCAGCGCCCCCTCGGCCGCCTGGGCGAACATGGGGAAGACGGGGTTGTCCAGTTCGGGGATGACCATACCCACGAGGCCCGCGGAACGCTGGCGCAGCCGGGCGGGGCGTTCGTATCCGAGGACGTCCAGCGCGGTCAGGACGGCCTTGCGGGTTTCGCTGCCAACGCCCGGTTTGTCGTTGAGCACCCGCGAGACCGTCGCCTCGCTGACACCTGCGTGCCGCGCGATGTCGGCAAGTCGTGGACCCATGGGCGCAACTGTAGTCGAGATGGTCGTCACATGGTTGAAAGTTGGCGGTAACCTTGCGCAAGAACTTGCAGCCACCGATCGGGAAGGACCCCCACGATGACCCACGAGTCGCACTGGTGGCGCGACGCGGCCATCTACCAGATCTACGTGCGCAGCTTCGCCGACGCGAACGGGGACGGCGAGGGCGACCTCGCGGGCATCCGCGAGCGCCTGCCGCACCTCGCCGAGCTCGGCGTGGACGCGATCTGGTTGACCCCCTTCTACGTGTCCCCGCTGGCCGACGGCGGCTACGACGTGGCGGACTACCGCGACGTCGACCCCCGCTTCGGCACCCTCGGGGACTTCGACGCGCTGCTGGAGGCCGCGCACGGCCTGGGAATCCGCGTGATCATCGACGTGGTCCCCAACCACACCTCCTCCGCGCACCGGTGGTTCCGCGAGGCCGTGGCGGCCGAGCCCGGCGACCCCGCCCGCTCCCGGTACATCTTCCGGGACGGCAAGGGCCCCGACGGCGAGCAGCCGCCCAACAACTGGAAGTCGATCTTCGGCGGGGCGGCCTGGACCCGGCTCAAGCGCCCGGACGGCACCCCCGAGCAGTGGTACCTGCACCTGTTCGACGCCGAGCAGCCCGACCTGGACTGGACCTGCCAGGAGGTGCACGACGAGTTCGACGACGTGCTGCGCTTCTGGCTGGACCGGGGCGTGGACGGCTTCCGCATCGACGTCGCGCACGGCATGGTCAAGGACCCGGCGCTGCCCGACATCGCCGAGGACGCCAAGGCGGACCTGCTCGACGGCAGCACCTCGCTGCCGTACTTCGACCAGGACGGCGTGCACGACATCTACCGGCGCTGGGCGGCGATCGCCGCCTCCTACCCGGGCGAGCGCACGATGGTCGCCGAGGCGTGGGTGGAGGACGCCGCACGGGTGGCCCGCTACCTGCGCCCCGACGAGCTGCACCAGGCGTTCAACTTCGAGTACCTGACCGCCCCGTGGGACGCGGCGCGGCTGCGCGAGGTGATCGACGGATCCCTGGCGGCCAACGGCGCCGTGGGCGCGACCACCACGTGGGTGCTGTCCAACCACGACGTGACCCGCCACGTCACCCGGTTCGGCGGCGGGGAGCAGGGGCTGCGCCGGGCGCGCGCGGCCACGCTGCTGATGCTGGCGCTGCCCGGCTCGGTGTACCTGTACCAGGGCGAGGAGCTGGGCCTGCCGGAGGTCACCGACCTGCCGGAGGACGCGCTCCAGGACCCGACCTGGGAGCGCTCGGGCCGTACCGAGCGCGGCCGCGACGGCTGCCGGGTGCCGCTGCCGTGGGAGTCCGGCGAGGCGCCGTTCGGGTTCGGCCCCGCCGGCTCTACGCCGTGGCTGCCGATGCCGGAGGGCTGGGGCGGACTGGCGCGCGACGCCCAGCGCGGGGTGGAGGGCTCCACCCTGGAGCTGTACACCCGGGCGCTGGGGCTGCGCCGGGAGCTGGAAGCGCTCGGCGACGGGGCGATGAGCTGGCTGGACGCCCCCGAGGGCGTGCTCTTCTTCGAGCGCGAGCCGGGTGTGCGGGTGGCGGTCAACCTCGGCGCCGAGCCGGCGGAGGTGGCCGCGGACGGCGAGGTGCTGCTGGCCAGCGGCCCGGTCCCCGCGCCGGCCGTGGGCGTGCTGTCCCTGCCGGGCGAGACCGCCGTCTGGCTGCGCGTCTGACCCGTTCGAGCAGCGGGCCGGCGGCCGGGCGTCCTCGCGGCGCCCGGCCGCCGCCGCGTCCGGCCCCGTCGCCGGGGCGGGCGGGATCGACGGGACAGGCGGGACCGACGGCGGGCGGCCGGTACGGACCGGTTGCCGAAAGAACGGCCGGGTTGCGTCGGGTTCTTACAGGCGCCGCGGGAATGGTGTGACCAAATGGTGCGAAGTCACAGATATGATCAGCCCAGAGTGACTCCGCAACGACGCACCGGATCGGATCACACCGTCGTTTCCATGGTGTTTCCACATCTTTATCCCTGGCGCCTGCAAAGTCTTTCAATGATTGCAAGTTATTGCTAACGTCACATCACCACGCACGGCGGAGGCAGGCACCGGAACCCCCGGCGGACCGCACGCACGACCTCCTCAGTCCGTCCTCCCGGAAGGAAGACACCATGAGATTGCGCAGCGCACCGGCGTTCGCGGCCCTCGCCGCGACCGCCCTGATGGCGACCGCCTGCGGAGGCGGCGGCGAGGACGCCCAGGAGGGCACCGACACCACCCTCGTCATCTGGTCCGACCCCGAGCGGGCCGCCGCCATCGAGGCCGCCGCGCAGAGCTTCGCCGACACCAACGGCATCAAGGTCGACGTGCAGCAGCTGGCCTTCGGCGACATCCAGGGCGACCTGCTCAACGCCCACCAGGCGGGCAACGCCCCCGACATCTTCATCGGCGCCCACGACTGGACCGGCAACCTGGTCCGCAACGGCGCCGTGCAGCCCGTCGAGCTGCCCGAGCACCGCGCCGAGACGCTGGACGAGACCTCGGTGCAGGCGCTCACCTACGACGGCCAGCTCTTCGGCGTGCCGTACTCGCAGGAGAACATCTTCCTCATGCGCAACACCGCGCTGGCCCCGGACGCCCCGGAGACCTTCGAGGAGCTCGTCGAGGTCGGCACCTCCCTCAAGGAGAGCGGCGAGACCAGCGAGGTCCTGTCCATGGCCGTGGGCCAGGAGGGCGACCCCTACCGGATGAACGCCCTGTTCACCTCCGCCGGCGGCTACCTCTTCGGCCAGGACGACGAGGGCAACTGGGACCCGACCGACCTGGGCCTGAACAGCGACAAGTCCATCGCCGCCATGGAGAAGATCGCCGAGTACGGCGAGGCCGGCCAGGGTGTGCTGCGCCGCTCCATCGACACCCAGAACGACGCCGCCCTCTTCTTCGACGGCGAGGCCCCGTTCTTCATCGCGGGCCCGTGGAACATCGGCGACGCCGACGCCGCCGACCTGGAGTACGCCATCAGCCCCATCCCGGGCTTCGAGGGTGAGGGCCCGGCCCGCCCCTACATCGGCTACCAGGCCTTCTTCGTCACCGAGGGCAGCGCCAACAGCGCCCTGGCCCAGGAGTTCCTGGCCAACCACGTGACCGACCCGGCGTTCATCCTCAGCCTCTACGAGTCCGACCCGCGCACGCCGGTCCAGCTCGAAGCGCTGGAGGAGGTCTCCGCCGACGACGCCAACATCGCCGCCATCGCCGAGGCCGGCGCCGAGGGCATGCCCATGCCGTCCATCCCCGAGATGGGCGAGACCTGGGAGCCCCTGGGCAAGGCCGAGGCCGCGATCATCGGCGGTGCGGACGTGCGCGAGACCATGGAGAGCACCCACGAAACGATCGCCGAGAAGATCGGCGGCTAGGAGTGTCCTCCCGCAGCAGCGCGGGCGCCCCCGCTCCGGGGGCGCCCGCCCGCACGTCACTGCCCGGCGGCGCCTTCGCCGGCTCCGGCTCCCTCTGGGGCCAGGTCGTCAAGATCGCCCTGCTCGGCCTGTTCACGGCCCTGGGGGTCTGGGCCGCCCTGCCGCTGTACGTCGGCGGCAACTGGGCGGGCATCGCCGTCGTCGCGGCCGTGCTCGTCCTCGTCTACTGGGTGTACCTGTCCAAGAGGACGGTGCCGCTCAAGTACCTGCTCCCCGGCGTCCTCCTCCTGATCACGTTCCAGATCCTGCCGGTGCTCTACACCATGAGCACCTCGGTCACGAACTTCAGCGACGGCCACCGCGGCGACAAGGAACAGGCGATCGCCGCCATCGAGGCGTACTCGGTGACCCGCGCCGAGCAGGGCCGCGAGTTCGGCCTCACCGTCGCGACCACCGGCGACCCCGAGAGCGGCGAGCTGGTCTTCCTCCTCACCGACCCCGAGGGCGCCGCCTACGCCGGCGACATCGAGGGGCTGCGGCCCCTGGACGACGCCACCGTCGACCCCGCCTCCGGCCGGGTCACCGAGGCGTTCGGCTACACCGTCCTGTCCCCCGCGCAGGTCAACGCGCGCAGCCAGGAGCTGGAGGAGTTCGCCGTCCCCGTCGGCGACGGCACCGGCATCCGGGCCAGCGGCCTCTCCACCGCCTACGAGGGGCGGGCCACCCGGGTCTACGACGCCGGGTGCGACTGCATCACCGACGCCTCGACCGGGGTCGTCTACACCGCGGACGACGAGCGCGGCGCGTTCTACAGCGAGGACGGCGAGCGGCTCGCCCAGGGCTGGCGCGTGAACGTCGGCTTCGACAACTTCGCCCGGTTCCTGTTCAACCCCACCTTCGCCTCCTCGTTCTTCTCCATCCTGGTGTGGAACATCGGCTTCGCCGTGGCCGTCACCGGCCTGGTGTTCGTGGTGGGCCTGGCCGTCGCCCTCACCCTGCACGTACCGAAACTGCGGGGGAAGCAGGCGTACCGGATCCTGGTGGTCCTGCCGTACGCGATGAGCTCGCTGGCCATGTACCTGCTGTGGCGGGACATGTTCAACACCGACTTCGGCCTGTTCAACCAGCTGCTCGGCACGAACGTCGACTGGCTGGGCGACGCCTGGACGGCCCGGTTCGCGGTGATCCTCGCCAACGTGTGGCTCGGCTACCCGTACATGTTCCTGGTCGCCACCGGCGCCCTCCAGGCCATCCCGCGGGAGCTGACCCAGGCGGCGCGGATCGACGGGGCCGGGGCCTGGCAGGCGTTCCGGCACGTGACCCTGCCGATGCTCATGGTCGCGATGACGCCGATCCTCATCGCGACGTTCGCGTTCAACTTCAACAACTTCAACGCGGTGTGGCTGATCACCAAGGGCGGGCCGTTCCCGCCGGACGACCCGTCCGCGGGGGCCACCGACCTGCTCATCACCTACACGTACCGGATGGCGTTCAGCCAGGCCACCGCCGAGTACGGGTACGCGGCGGCGCTGTCGGTGATGATCTTCGTGATCGTCTCGGTGATGTCGGTGATCAGCCTCAGCCGCAGCAAGGCCCTGCAGGAGGTGGACCGATGACCGCGACGACCCCGGGGTACCGGCGCAGCACCGGCTCCGCGTTCGCGCTGTGGGCGGCGCGGTTCGGCTGGCGGCACGTCGTGATGATCGCCGTCGCGGCGTTCGCGCTGTTCCCCGTGCTGTTCGTGGTGTCGGCGGCGGTCAACCCCGTCGGCACGCTCAGCAGCGCCCGGCTCTGGCCGACCGGGGCCGGGCTCGACAACGCCGTGGACCTGTTCCGGAACACGCCGTTCACGACCTGGTACGCCAACTCGCTGTTCTTCGCGGTGGCCAACGCCGCGGCGACGGTGTTCCTGTCGGCGCTGGCCGCGTACGCGTTCAGCCGGATGCGGTTCCGGGGCCGCCGGGTGGGGATGATCGGCCTGCTGATCATCCAGATGTTCCCGCAGTTCCTGGCGATCGTCGCGATCTACCTGATGTTCAGCACCGTCGGCGAGTACCGGCCCGAGATCGGGTTCGACACCCGGTGGGGGCTGCTGCTGGTGTACCTGGGCGGGGCGCTGAGCATCAACACGTGGCTGATGAAGGGCTTCTTCGACACGGTGCCCACGGAGCTGGACGAGTCCGCCCAGATCGACGGGGCCACCCACGCGCAGGTGTTCTTCCGGATCATGCTGCCGCTGGTCACCCCGGTGCTGGCGATCGTGGGCCTGCTGGTGTTCATCTCCACCATCAACGAGTTCCTGATGGCGAGCGTGTTCCTGCGCGACACCGACGCCAAGACCCTGGGGCTGGGCCTGTACCAGCTGGTGGAGTCGCAGCGCAACGCGAACTTCGGGATGTTCTCGGTGGGGGCGGTCATGCTGTCCCTGCCGACGCTGATCGTGTTCTGGTTCCTCCAGAGGTACATCACCGAGGGGCTGACCGCCGGAGCGGTCAAGGGCTGACCCGGGGTCCTCGGCCCGCCGTACACGCGAAAAGGGGCGCCTCCCGACGGGGGCGCCCCTCTTTCCGTGCCCGCCACTGCCTGACCGGCACGACGACGCAGGGGCGCCCCGTGGCGGGGCGCCCCTGCGCGGCGTTCTCGGCGGGAGGACTACTTCTTCTTCTTGTCCTCGCCGCTGGTGTCCGTGGACAGCGCGGAGATGAAGGCCTCCTGGGGGACCTCGACCCGGCCCACCATCTTCATGCGCTTCTTGCCCTCCTTCTGCTTCTCCAGCAGCTTGCGCTTACGGCTGATGTCGCCGCCGTAGCACTTGGCGAGCACGTCCTTGCGGATGGCGCGGATGTTCTCGCGGGCGATCACCCGGGCGCCGACGGCGGCCTGGATCGGCACCTCGAACTGCTGCCGGGGGATGAGCTCGCGCAGCTTCTTGGTCATCTCGACGCCGTAGGTGTACGCCTTGTCCTTGTGGACGATCGCCGAGAAGGCGTCCACGGCCTCGCCCTGGAGCAGGATGTCGACCTTGACCAGGTCGGCGCGCTGCTCGCCGGTGGGCTCGTAGTCCAGGGAGGCGTAGCCCTTGGTGCGGGACTTGAGGTGGTCGAAGAAGTCGAAGACGATCTCCGCCATCGGCAGGGTGTAGCGCATCTCGACGCGGTCCTCGGACAGGTAGTCCATGCCCTGCATGTCGCCGCGCCGCTCCTGGCACAGCTCCATGATCTGGCCGATGTAGTCCGAGGGGCTGAGCACCGTGGCCTTGACCATCGGCTCGTAGATCGCGGCGATCTTGCCCGCCGGGAACTCGCTCGGGTTGGTCACCACGTGCTCGGTGCCGTCCTCCATCTCCACCCGGTAGACCACGTTGGGCGCGGTGGAGATGAGGTCGAGGTTGAACTCGCGCTCCAGCCGGGCGCGGGTGATCTCCAGGTGCAGCAGGCCCAGGAAGCCGCAGCGGAAGCCGAAGCCCAGCGCCGCCGAGGTCTCCGGCTCGAACACCAGGGCGGCGTCGTTGAGCTGGAGCTTCTCCAGGGCGTCGCGCAGCACCGGGTAGTCGGTGCCCTCGATCGGGTACAGGCCTGAGAACACCATGGGCTTGGGGTCCTGGTAGCCCGACAGCATCTCGGTGGCGGGCCGGTTCAGGGCGGTGATGGTGTCACCGACCTTGGACTGGCGCACGTCCTTCACACCGGTGATGATGTAGCCGACCTCGCCCACGCCCAGGCCGTCGCACTTGGTGGGCTCGGGCGAGCTGACGCCGATCTCCAGGATCTCGTGGGAGGCCCGGGTCGACATCATCTGGATGCGCTCGCGCGGGCTGAGGCGGCCGTCCACCACGCGGACGTAGGTGACCACGCCGCGGTAGGTGTCGTAGACCGAGTCGAAGATCATCGCGCGGGCCGGGGCGTCGGCGTCGCCGATCGGCGGCGGGATCTGCCGGACGATCTCGTTGAGCAGCTCCTCGACGCCCTCGCCGGTCTTGGCGCTGACCTTGAGCACGTCGGAGGGCTCGCAGCCGATGATGCCGGCCAGCTCCTCGGCGTACTTCTCCGGCTGGGCGGCCGGCAGGTCGATCTTGTTGAGCACCGGGATGATCGTCAGATCGTTCTCCAGCGCCATGTACAGGTTGGCCAGGGTCTGGGCCTCGATGCCCTGGGCGGCGTCCACCAGCAGGACCGCGCCCTCGCAGGCGGCCAGCGAGCGGGAGACCTCGTAGGTGAAGTCGACGTGCCCGGGCGTGTCGATGAGGTCCAGGGTGTAGGTCTTGTCGTCCAGCGCCGTGAACGGGATGCGCACGGCCTGCGACTTGATGGTGATGCCGCGCTCGCGCTCGATGTCCATGCGGTCCAGGTACTGGGCCCGCATCTGACGGTCCTCGACGACGCCGGTGATCTGGAGCATCCGGTCGGCCAGCGTCGACTTGCCATGGTCGATGTGCGCGATGATGCAGAAGTTGCGGATCAGCGCGGGATCGGTCCGGTTCGGCTGTGCCACCGTGCTCCGTTCGACTAAGGGTTCGGGGTGTGCGGCCCGCGGGGCCGTCGTCCATCCTCCCACGGAGGAGTGCGCGCCCTCCCCTTGGGCGGGCGGCGGACGGTGCGACAGTATGGTCGCGCACGCGGGACTGTCCGGTGTCCAGATTATGCGACCTCCGAGCCACTCGGGGCGCGCGAACCGTGGGGGTGGCGGCGGTGAAGTGGTTTCTGACCCGGCTGCTGGCGGGTGCGGCGGCGGTCGCCGTCGTCCTGGCCGGGGTGGGGGTGCTGCTGGCCGCCCAGTATTCGGGGACCCCGGCGGCGTGGGCGGTCTCCCAGGGGACCGACGCCGTGTGGGTGGACTCCGCCGACGACGCCGGGGACCTGCGGGCGCTGCTGGACACCGGCGCGGTGGACACCGTGTACCTGCTCGCCGGGGAGATCGGCGCCGACGGGGACGTGACCGCCACCGACGACCTGCGCCCCCTGGTGGAGGGGTACCCGGACGTGCGGGCGCTGGCCTGGCTGCGGCACGCCACCGAGGGGTCGTCGCTGCTGAGCGACCGGTTCGACCGGCAGGCCCGGGAGAGGCTCGCCCCGGCCGCGGCGCAGGCCGCCGAGGGGTACGCGGGGGTGCACCTGGAGATCCGGCCGGTGACCGTCAACGACCCGTCGATGCCGGCGCTCATGGAGATGGTGCGCGGGGAGCTGGGCGGGGACGCGGTGCTGTCGGTGCTGGCGCACCACGTGGAGCTGGCCCCGGGCGGGCGCATCCCGTCCTTCCTCATGAACGGCGAGGAGAAGTACTGGTCCAAGGGGTACCTGGCGCGGGTGACCGAGCACGCCGACGAGGTGGTGCTGCCGGGGACGGACCCGGGGATGCCCGCGGACGCCCTGGACGGCGGGTTCACGGTGCGGCAGGTGACCGAGGCGGTGTCGGCGCTGAGCACCCGCGAGGAGGTGACGATCCGCTTCGGGGTGCCCTCCGGCGAGCAGGCGGAGACGGCGCTGGCGGCGATCCGCATCGGCACGACGCGGGCGCAGGCGCCCGAGCAGGTGCGCCTGGGGGTGAGCCTGTCCGATCCGGCGGACCTGCGGCTCTACACGGCAGGGTGGCTGGGCTGAGCAGTGGGCGCCATGCGGCATACTGGAAGTCCGTGTCTCGGACTTCCACGTTCTTTCAAGCCCTGTGGAACCACACACCCGGCGTCGGCGCCCGTGTCGGCCGCTCACGGAACGGCTGCCCGTGAGCAGAGCCCGCGGATCGACCGGCGCACAAGCACAGATCAACTGGAGCACGTTTTCGCATGGCGAACATCAAGTCGCAGAAGAAGCGCATTCGGCAGAACGAGAAGGCCCGTGTCCGCAACCAGGCGGTGCGCTCTTCGCTGAAGACGGCCGTCCGCCGGTTCCGTGAGGCTGCCGAGACCGGGAACGTCGAGCAGGCCACCGTGGCCCAGCGCTCCGCCGCCCGCGCCCTGGACAAGGCCGTGAGCAAGGGCGTCATCCACAAGAACCAGGCCGCGAACCGCAAGAGCGCGATCGCCAAGCGCCTGCACGACCTGCAGAGCGCCTAGAGCCCTTCTCCGAAGGCCCGGTCCCCGCAGGGGGGCCGGGCCTTCGGGTTATCCACAGGCCGCGCACACCCGCTGGCACACGGTGACCGGGCTCCCTACCTTGGGCTCATGACCCCTCGAAACGACCAGCAGGAACGACTCCGGGCCCTGGGCCTGGACGCCTCACCGGCCGCGCGCCGGCTGCGCGCCCGCATCCCGCGCCCCGCCCCCGAACCCGCCGAGGGCATCCCGAGCGCCCCGTACTCGGTGGACGCCTGGCCCGAGCGCGACCCGCACGACCGCGCCCCGGCGCCCCCGGACCCGGAGCCGGACGCCGCCCGCACCGTGCGCACCCCGCCCCCGCGCGACCCGCCCCCGTGGACCGGCGCCCGTCTCCCCCACCCGCCGCTCACCGACGGCACCACCGAGCGCCTCCACCCGGCCCGCCCCCGCCCGGACGGAGCGCCCCCGGCCGCCCCGCCCTGGGACACACGCCCCACTCCGGAGCGCACCCGAAGCGTGAGCGGCCCCGCCCCGGACGATGGCCCCCCGCGTGCGGGCGGGACGCTTCCGGACCACGACGCACGCTCCACGGCAGGGCACCCCCGGAACGGGCGCACCCCCACCCTGCGCGGCGGCTCCACCCACCCGACCGAAACACCCCCGATCTGGGACACACGTCCTATCCCGGAGCGCACCCGAAGCGGGAGCGACCCCGCTGCGGCCTACAGCCTCTCCTACACCGCCACCCCGGACCACGACGCACGGTCCACGGCGGGGCGTCCCCGGAACGGGCACGGCCCCGACCCGCACAACGGACCCGCACGCCCGGGCCGGGCGCTGGCGCGTGACGGGGACGGACCCACCCCGGATGGCGGCTCCACGCACACGGGCGGGACGCCGGCGGGTGACGGGGGCGGACCGGGGCCCGAGGGGCTCGGCACGGCATCGGCATGGCGGCGCGCGGGCGCCGGGGCGCGGCGGCGGGCCGACGGGGACCCCGGCTCCGGGGTGCGCGGGGGCGCGGACGGCGCTGCCCCCGCCCGGCGGGACGGGGAGGAGCGGGTCCCGCGGGTGCCGAGCGGGTACACCGAGTTCCTCCCCCAGCGGGGCGGGCTCGTGGAGCGGTTGGCGCGGCGGTGGCCGCCCGAGGCGACCATGTCCCGGCGGGCCGTGGCGGCCCTGCTCGTGGTGGCGCTGGCCGCGGTCGCCGCCGTGCTGCTCCTGCGCGAGCGCCCCGCCGAGGTCGTCGCGCCCGAGACCGTCGCGCACACGCTCCCCGCCGAGGCGGCCACGCCCAGCGCCGCGGCGGCCTCCCCCGAGGCGGACGTGGTCGTGCACGTGGGCGGCGAGGTCGAGGACCCCGGACTGTACACGCTGCCACCCGGTTCGCGAGTGGCGGACGCGGTGGAGGCCGCCGGGGGCGCCCTCCCCGACGCCGACATGGACCTGCTCAACCTGGCCCGCTCCCTGGTGGACGGCGAGCAGATCCTGGTGGGCCTGCCACAGCCGGAGGCGGCGGCCCCGTCCGCGGACACCGCCGGGGGCCCGCTGGTGAACATCAACCAAGCCGACGAGGCGGAGCTGGAGACGCTGCCCCGCGTGGGCGAGGTCACCGCGGTCAACATCGTCTCCTACCGCGAGGCCAACGGGCCGTTCACCAGCGTGGACGACCTCCTCAACGTCGACCGCATCGGCGCCAAGACCCTGGAGGAGATCCGCCCGCACGTGACCGTCGGCTGAGGACCGGGGCCCGAAGCGCCCCGGAAGGAGGTGGTGGAGGTGGTGGTGTGGCTGGGGACGGACGGGTACGGGGTGGGGCGGCCGGTGGACCTGCGGTCGGTGGTGCCCGCCGCGGCCGCGTGGGCGGCCGCGCTGGCCGCCCCCGCAGCGCCGCCCTGGGCGGCGTGGGCGCTGGGCGGTGCCGCCTGGTGCGCGGCGGTGCTGGTGTTCCTGCTGGCGCGGGCGCCGGCCGAGGCGCTGGCGCTGACCACCGCCGCCGCGCTGGCCTGCGCCGGGACCGTCGCGGTGGTCGCCGGGGTCCAGGTGCACCGGGTGGCGGTCGGCGCGGCCCGGGCCGCTGTGGAGGCGGGCGGCGAGGTGGAGTTCACCGCCCGGGTCACCGGCGACCCACGGGCGCGCGCCGGGACACCGCGGCCGGGCCGGCCGGAGTGGGTCGTCCACGCGCGGGTGAGCGCCGCGGACGGGCGTCCGGGGAACGCCGAACCCGTGGTCCTGCTCGCCTCCGGCCGGGAGTGGCCGCGGCTGCTGCCCGGCCAGTCCCTCACCGCCCGCGGCGTGTTCGTCCCCGCCGAGGACGACCCCTTCCTCGGGGCCCTGGTCCTGGTGCGCGGCCCGCCCCTCGAGGTGGCCCCGCCCGACCGGTGGCAGCGGTTCGCCGGCGACGTGCGCGCCGGGCTGCGCGGCGCCGCCGCCGGCCTGTCCGAGCCCGAGCGCGGGCTGTTGCCCGCCCTGATCGTCGGCGACACCTCCGGAGTGGACGAACAGGTGGCGGAGGACTTCCGGGCGACCGGGATGACGCACCTCCTCACCGTCAGCGGCGCCAACCTCGCCATCCTGACCGGGGTGGTCGTGGCGCTGGGCCGCCTGGTGCGCGCGCCGCCGTGGTGGACGGTGGCGGGCGGGGCCGTGATGATCTGGCTGTTCGTCCTGGTCTGCCGCCCCGAACCCAGCGTGGTGCGGGCCGCCTTCATGGGCTCCCTCGCCCTGCTGGCGCTGGCGACCGGCCGCACCCACATGGCGCTGGGCGCGCTGGGAGTGACCGTGGTGGGGGTGCTGTTCGCCGCCCCCGCCCTGGCGTCCTCCTACGGCTTCGCGCTGTCGGTGCTGGCCACCGCGGGCATTGTGCTGCTGGTGCCGCGCTGGACCCGGGAGTGGTCGGCGTCGGTCCCCCGGGTGGTGGCCGAGGCCCTGGCCGTGGCAATGGCCGCGCACCTGGCGGTCGCCCCGGTGGTGGTGACCCTGTCCGGCGAGGTGTCGTGGGTGGCGGTCCCCGCCAACGTGCTGGCCGCCCCGGTGGTGGCGGTGGTGACGGTGCTGGGCTCCCTGGTCGCCGCCCTGGCTGTGGTCGCGCCGACGGTGGCGGCCGCGGTGGCGGTGGTGCCCGGCTGGGGCGTGGCCTGGATCGCGGCGGTGGCGCAGGCGGGCGCCCGCGTCCCGTACGGGGCGCTGCCCTGGCGGACCGACCTCTCGGGGGCGCTGCTGCTGGCCGTCCTGGTGGTGGCGCTGGTGGCGTCCCGGGGCCGGGTGCGGCGGGTGCTCGCCGCCGGGACGGCGGCGGTGCTGCTGCTGGCCGCGGCGGCGCGCTGCCTGCCCGGCGGGTGGCCGCCGCGGGACTGGGCGGTGGCGGCCTGCGACGTGGGCCAGGGCAGCGCCTTCGTGCTGTCGGTGGCCCCCGGTGCCGCGGTGGTGGCGGACACGGGCCGCGACCCCGAGGCGGTCGACGCCTGCCTGGAGCGCCTGGGCGTGCGCGAGGTCCCCCTGCTGGTACTGAGCCACGACCACGCCGACCACGTGGACGGCACCTCCGGGGTGCTGCGGCACCGCCGGGTGGACCGGGCCCTGGTCCCGCCGGGGTTCGGCGCCACCCCGGTGGGCGGGCTGCTCGCCGGGGCCGGGGTGGAGCAGGCGGCCGCCGAACGCGGGGACCGGCTGCGCGTGGGCGCCTGGACGCTGCGCGTCCTGTGGCCGCCGCCCGGCTTCCGCGGTTCCGTCAACGACGGCTCGGTGGTGGTGCGCGCCGACGCCCCGCACCTGTCGGTGCTGCTGCCCGGCGACGTCGAGGAGGAGGCACAGCGCCGGCTGCTCGGGGAGCCGCTGGCCGTGGCGGTGCTGGCGGTCCCCCACCACGGGTCGGCCGCGCAGGTCCCGGAGTTCCTGGAGGCCACGGGGGCGCGGATCGCGCTGACCTCGGTGGGCGCCGACAACCCCTACGGCCACCCGGCGCCCTTCACGCAGAGCGTGCTGCGCCGGATGGGCGCGCTGGACCTGCGCACCGACCTGTCGGGGGACATCGCGGTGGTCGGCACCGGCGAGGGACCCCTGGCGCTGGTCCGGGGTCCCGACCGGTCGCTTCGGCGCGCGGGAGGTCGGTGGGGCGTGGCATGCTCGTGGTATGCCTGCACCCGCCCCGATCACGCTCATCGTCGGCGACGAGGAACTCCTCGTCGACCGGGCCGTCGCCGCCATCGTGGCCGCCGTCCGCGCCGAGGACCCGGAGGTGGACGTCCACGACCTGGTCCCCGCCCAGGTGGGCCCGCACACCCTGGTGGAGGTCACCTCGCCGTCGCTGTTCGGCGACCGCCGGGTGGTCGTGCTGCGCTCGTCCCAGGACCTGGTCAAGGACCTGGCCGAGACGGTGACGGCCTATCTCAAGGACCCGGCCGACGACGTCACCCTGGTCCTGACGCACGCGGGCGGCAACAAGGGCAAGGCCCTGCTGCAGGCGGCGCAGAAGGCGGGTGCGGCCCGGATCGACTGCAAGGGCCCGACCAAGGGGCCCGAGCGCGTGGCGTTCGTCAAGGCCGAGTTCTCGGCGGCGGGCCGGCAGATCACCCCGGACGCCGCCCAGGCGCTGCTGGACGCGGTCGGCAGCGAACTGCGCGAGATCGCGGCGGCCTGCACCCAGCTGATCGCCGACACCGAGGGGCGGGTGGACGCCGCCGCGGTGGCCCGCTACCACTCGGGCCGGGCGGAGGCGTCGGGGTTCACCGTCGCGGACCGCGCGGTCGAGGGCCGCCTGCCCGAGGCGCTGGAGCAGCTGCGCTGGTCGCTGGCGGTGGGCACCGCCCCGGTGCTGATCAACAGCGCGCTGGCGGGCGCGGTGCGCGGCATCGCCGTGGTGGCGGGCCCCTCGCGCGGGGGCTCGGACGCGGACCTGGCCAAGAGCGCCAAGGTGCCGCCGTGGAAGCTGCGCACCCTGCGCCAGCAGGCGCGCGGCTGGTCCCCGGCGGGCATCGGCCGGGCGATGGCGGTGGTGGCCGAGACCGACGCGCTGATCAAGGGCGCGGGCCGCGACCCGGAGTACGCCCTGGAGCGCGCCGTCATCGAGATCGCCCGGGCCCGCGGCCGCCGCTAGGCCCTGCTCTCCGAGCGGGTCGGGGCGCGGAGCCGGTCCGAGGCCCCGGCGCGGTCGCGTCGGGGGCCGCGGCCGCTCGTCCCGACCGGTCGCGGCCCCGGGTTCCGCCCGGACAGGCCGGTCACCCGCTCCACGGCGCCGCGCTCACGGCAGGCAACCCGGCCGTGCCCTCGTCCCTGTCGGCCTCGGCCCCGGGTTCCGCCCGGACAGGCCGGCCGCCCATTCCACGGCACCACACTCGCGGCAGGCAACCCGGCCGTCCCCGCTGCCGTACCGCGGCTAGTGGATGGTGCGGCCGCCCTGCCACACGTGCAGGGCCTTGAGGCCCATCGACCACGCGAACGCGCCCTCGTGGTCGGCGTCCCACTGGACCAGGTCGGCGAGGCTGCCGGGGGTGAGCATGCCGCGGTCGGCGATCCCCAGGGCGCGGGCGCCGCCGACGGTGGCGGCGTGCAGCGCCTCCTGGACGGTCATCTGGAACATGGCCACGGCCAGGGAGATGATGAGCGGCATGGACGTGGCGCCGCTCTGTCCGGGGTTGTGGTCGGTGCCCAGGCCGACGGGCACCCCGTGGTCGAGCAGGGACCGCACCGGCGGGCGGCGGCGCTCGTGCAGCGAGGTGGTGGGGCAGGCCACCACGGGGGTGCGGGTGGCGGCCAGCGCCAGGATGTCCTCGTCGTCGGTCTCGTGCAGCAGGTCCACCGAGGTGCAGCCGAGCTCGGCGGCCATGCGCACCGCCCCGTGGCGGGGGCGCGAGCAGGCGTGCAGCGTGGTGCGCAGCCCGACGGACTGGCCCACGGACAGCAGCATCCGCGCGTCGTCGGTGGTGAACTGCCGGTTGTCGCAGTAGACGTCCACCCCGTCGGCGCCCACCTGGGCGGCGTCGGCCAGCCAGGAGGCGGCGGTGGCGACGTACTCGGCGGGGCGGCCGAAGAACTCCGGCGGCACCCCGTGGGCGGGGAAGAACGTGATGTGCAGGCGCGGCATGCCGGGCTCCTCCTCCAGGGAGCGCAGCAGGCGCACGTCGGCCAGTTCGCCGTCGCGGGTCAGGTGGTAGCCGGTCTTGGCCTCGACGGTGGTGGTCCCGGTGATGACCCAGTGCCGCAGCCGCTCCCGCACGGCGTTGCACAGCGTCCAGGGGTCGGTGCCGCGCGTGATGGTGACGGTGGTGGACACCCCGCCCCCGGCCGCGAAGATGTCCCCCTGGGAGGCGCCCTTGGCCCACATGCTGACCTCGGCGTAGCGGTCGCCCGCGTAGACGGGGTGGCAGTGGGCGTCGATGAGTCCGGGCGTGATGAGCCCGCCGCCGATGTTGATGATGTCGTCGACGTCGGTGAGGTCGTCGTAGACCCCGGGCAGGTGCTGGGGCAGTTCGGCGGCGGGGCCGACCCAGGCCACCCGCTCGTCGTCGATCAGGAGCGCCGCCTTGGTCAGCATCTCGTCGCCGGTCCACAACCGACCGATGTTGCTGAGGAGTACGACCGCCATGGTCAGCCGCCGGTCAGTTCCGCCGCGTGGAGAAAAGGGAGGGGTCGTGCAGGGAACGGGCGGACATGGCGACCTCGTATCTGGAACGATCCGACAGGGCCGACGGGGGCGGCCGGGGGCACCGCCGCGCGGGTCGGGGATCGCGGCGCGCCGGGCGCGCCGTGTCCGCCGGGCTCTGGGGCTGCGGCAGGTGCTCCAAAACCGTAGTCCATTCCCGGACTCCGTGTACACCTCTCCACAGGGACGAATGCGAGCGTTCCGCCGTATACCTCGCGAGAGGCCGACGTGACGAACCCCATGTCCGCCCGCGGCGACCTGCGGACATCCGATGTCCGGCGGGCACGCGGACCCCCGTTCGCGAACGTGAGACCCCTCCGGCCGCGGCGCATCCGGCTCCGGACGCACGGAACGGGCCCGGCCGTGCGGCCGGGCCCGTTCGAGGGCCGGTCAGGCGGTGCTGAGGGCGAACTCCTCCAGCCTGCCCGCCAGGACCTGCGAGACGAAGGCGTGCAGCTCGGTGCCCTCCTCGGTGTGCTCCTCCGCGAGGACGCGCCCCTCCTCGTGCACCTTGGCGACCAGGTCGCCGCGCGAGTAGGGCACCCGGACGCGCACCTCGTGCGCGAGCTCGGGCAGCGACTCGGCCAGGGCGGTGACCAGCGCGGCCACGCCCTCCCCGGTCCGGGCGGAGACCTCGACCATGTCGGGGTAGCGGGTGCGCAGCGCCTTGAGCACGTCCGGGTCGGCCGCGTCGACCTTGTTGACCACGATCAGCTCGGGCACGTCGGTGGCGTCGATGTCGGCGAACACCTCGCGCACCGCGGCGATCTGGCTCTCGGGGTCGGGGTGCGACCCGTCGACCACGTGCAGGATGAGGTCGGCGTCGGCGACCTCCTCCAGGGTGGACCGGAACGCCTCCACCAGCTGGTGCGGCAGGTGCCGGACGAACCCGACGGTGTCGCTGAGCGTGAACGCCCGGCCGTCGGGCGTGCGCGCCTGGCGGACCGTGGGGTCCAGGGTGGCGAACAGGGCGTTCTCCACCAGGACTCCGGCGCCGGTCAGCCGGTTGAGCAGGCTGGACTTGCCGGCGTTGGTGTACCCGGCGATGGCCACCGAGGGCACCTGGCGGGTGCGGCGGACGTCGCGCTTGACGTCGCGGGCGATGCGCATGTGGGCGAGCTGCCTGCGCAGCTTGGCCATCTTGTCGTTGATGCGCCGCCGGTCGGTCTCGATCTTGGTCTCACCGGGACCGCGCAGGCCCACGCCGCCGCCGGCGCCGCCGCCACCGGACCCGCCGGCCTGGCGGGACAGGCTGTCGCCCCAGCCGCGCAGGCGCGGGAGCAGGTAGTTGAGCTGGGCCAGTTCGACCTGGGCCTTGCCCTCGCTGCTGCGCGCGTGCTGGGCGAAGATGTCCAGGATGAGCGCGGTGCGGTCGACGACCTTGACCTTGACGACGTCCTCCAGCTGGCGCAGCTGGCCGGGGGTGAGCTCACCGTCGCAGATGACGGTGTCGGCCCCGGTGGACTCGACGATGTCGCGCAGCTCGGCGGCCTTGCCCTTGCCGACGTAGGTGGCGGGGTCGGGCTTGGAGCGGCGCTGGGTGAGGCCCTCCAGGACCATGGCCCCGGCGGTCTCGGACAGCGCGGCCAGCTCGACCAGCGAGTTGTCGGCGTCGGCCTGGGTGCCGCTGGTCCACACGCCGATCAGGACGACGCGCTCCAGCCGCAGCGACCGGTACTCGACCTCGGTGATGTCGGTGAGTTCGGTGGACAGCCCTTGGACGCGGCGCAGCGCGTGCCGGTCGGCGAGTTCCATCTCGCCCTGGTCGGGGACGTCCCCGTACGGGTGACGGTCGCCGCCGGTGTCGCGACGGGACCCCTCACCGGTGTCGGTCCCGTTCCCGTCGGCGAACGTGTCGTGGAGCCTCTCCTCGTCGGCGGCCTCGAAGGCCGCGCGGGTGCTTCCACGGGTTTCAGCAGTACTCATATCCCTCCAGGTGGGTCAACGCGATCACCGGGGTGATTCTTCCCGGTCCGCGCCGCGCGGACCACCCCGTCGATGGTGACACGCGCTTCCCGGCGGGGCACCTGAATTATCGCAGGCCACGTGGCGGAAGACACTCTGCCGTCGCGGGGTCCTCAAATGCCTTCTATCGGCCTGGACACAAGAACCGCGGAAGTTATCAGAGAATTTTCAACAAGCTTCACGCTGTGCGAAACTTCGTAGTCATGCAGGGTGGGGGCTGCGTTGACCCCGCCTCATCGACAACGGTAGCGTTTTCCACATCCCAGAAGCTTGTTTCGTATTGCGGAAGGTTTGCCATGGGCGCCACCCACGGGGTCGAGATCACCGGCCCCCTCAACGACCGGTTCGACGAGATCCTCACCGACGAGGCGCTCGCCCTCGTCGCCGAGCTGCACCGCGCCTTCGAGGAGCGCCGCCAGGAGCTCCTGGCCGCGCGCAAGGTCCGTGAGGAGCAGGTCGCCTCCGGTACCGACCTCGACTTCCTCCCCGAGACGAAGCACATCCGCGAGGACGACTCCTGGCAGGTCGCCCCGCCCGCCCCCGGCATCACCGACCGCCGCGTCGAGATCACCGGCCCCACCGAGCGCAAGATGACCATCAACGCGCTCAACTCCGGCGCCAAGGTGTGGCTCGCCGACTTCGAGGACGCCAACACCCCGCTGTGGGAGAACATGATCCAGGGGCAGCTCAACCTGCGCGACGCCCTGGACCGCACCATCGACTTCACCTCCCCGCAGGGCAAGACCTACGCCCTGAAGGCCGACGAGGAGCTGGCCACCATCGTGGTCCGCCCGCGCGGCTGGCACCTGGACGAGAAGCACATCCTCGTCGACGGCCAGCGCGCCGCCGGCGGCATCGTCGACTTCGCCCTCTACTTCTTCCACTGCGCGCAGCGCCAGCTGGACAAGGGCAAGGGCCCGTACTTCTACCTGCCCAAGATGCAGAGCCACCTGGAGGCCCGGCTCTGGAACGACATCTTCGTCCTGGCCCAGGAGCGCCTCGGCATCCCCCGCGGCACCATCCGCGCCACCTGCCTCATCGAGACCATCCCGGCCGCGTTCGAGATGGAGGAGATCCTCTACGAGCTGCGCGAGCACTCCGCGGGCCTGAACGCCGGCCGCTGGGACTACCTGTTCAGCATCATCAAGACGCACCGCACCCGCGGCCGCGACTTCGTGCTGCCCGAGCGCAACGCCGTCACCATGACCGCGCCGATGATGCGCGCCTACACCGAGCTGCTGGTCAAGACCTGCCACAAGCGCGGCGCCCACGCCATCGGCGGCATGGCCGCGTTCATCCCCTCCCGCAGGGACGAGGAGGTCAACAAGGTCGCCTTCGCCAAGGTCCGCGACGACAAGTCCCGCGAGTCCGGCGACGGCTTCGACGGCTCCTGGGTCGCCCACCCCGACCTGGTGCCGATCGCCATGGAGGTCTTCGACGGCGTCCTGGGCGAGAAGCCCAACCAGATCGACAAGCAGCGCCCCGAGGTCGAGGTGACCGCGGCCGACCTGCTGGCCGTGGACCGCACCCCGGGCGGCGTCACGCAGGCGGGCCTGCGGGGCAACATCAACGTCGCGCTGCAGTACCTGGCGGCCTGGATGGGCGGCAACGGCGCGGTGGCGATCCACAACCTCATGGAGGACGCCGCCACCGCCGAGATCTCCCGCTCCCAGATCTGGCAGTGGCTGCACAACGGCGTCACCCTCGACGACGGCCCCGAGGTCACCGCCGAGCTGGTCACCCGGATCATCGACGAGGAGCTGGCGGCCATCCGCGAGTCCCAGGGCGCCGCCTTCGACGAGGGCCTGTACAAGCAGGCCAAGGAGCTGTTCTCCGAGGTCGCGCTGGCCGACGAGTACATCGACTTCCTCACCCTGCCCGCCTACGAGCGCATGCCGTAGGGCGTACCGGGCCCCGCGCCCCGCGTCCGGCCGCCTCCCACCGGGAGGCCGCCCCGCGGCGGCCCGGGCCCCCGGCCCACGGGGCGGCGGTCCCTCCGGACCGCCGCCCCTTCGTGTACCTCACCGACGGCACATTCCGCCCAACGAAAGAGAAATTCCGTACGCCCCTCTTGTGTCTCGGGCCACACGGCCGTAGTTTTCCCTCGCGGGGCCGTCCACACAGAGGTCTGACCGCACCCGCGCCGACAGCCCGGGAGGCGCCATGCCCGATACCGCCGACCCGATCCCGGCCGCCGTGGCCGCGCTCGTCCCCCGCCTGCGGGAGATCTGCGGCGAGGACGGCGTGCTGACCGACACCTCGCAGCGCCGCGTCTACGACAGCGACGGCATCACCCACCACCGCGAGGTCCCCGGCGTGGTGGTGCTGCCCGCCACCGCCGAGCAGGTCGCCGCCGTGGTGGGGCTGTGCGCCGGGGCCGGGGTGCCGTTCGTCCCCCGCGGGGCGGGCACCGGACTGTCCGGGGGCGCGCTCCCCCACCCCGAGGGCGTGCTGCTGACCACCTCCCGCATGCGCCGCATCGTCGAGGTCGACCCCGACAACGAGTGCGCCGTGGTCGAGCCCGGGGTGACCAACCTCGACGTCAGCCGGGCCGCCGCGCCGTACGGCTACTACTACGCGCCCGACCCCTCCAGCCAGCAGGTGTGCTCGGTGGGCGGCAACGTCGCCGAGAACTCCGGGGGCGCGCACTGCCTCAAGTACGGGTTCACCGTCAACCACGTGCGAGGACTGGACGTGGTCACCCCCGACGGCGCCCTGGTCCGCCTGGGCGGCAAGGCCCCCGACGCGCCCGGCCACGACCTCATCGGCGCGTTCATCGGCTCCGAGGGCACCCTGGGCGTCGCCACCCGGATCACCGTGGGCCTGACCCGGCTGCCGGAGCGGACCGTCACCCTGCTGGCCGCTTTCACCTCCATGGACGCGGGCGGGCGCGCGGTCGGCGACATCATCGCCGCCGGGGTGCTGCCCTCGGCGATCGAGATGATGGACGCCCTGGCGATCGAGGCCGCCGAGGCCGCCGTGGCCTGCGACTACCCGGCGGGCGCCGCGGCGGTGCTCATCGTGGAGCTGGACGGCCCGGCCGCCGAGGTGGAGGCCGAGCTCGCCGAGGTGACCCGGCTGTGCGCGGCCGCGGGGTCGTTCGAGACCCGCACCGCCGCCGACGCCGACGAGCGGGCCCGGATCTGGAAGGGCCGCAAGTCGGCGTTCGCCGCCGTGGGCCGGATCAGCCCCGCCTACATCGTCCAGGACGGGGTGGTGCCCCGCACCGCCCTGTCCGAGGTGCTGCGCCGCATCACCGAGCTGTCGGAGGAGAGCGGCATCCGGGTCGCGAACGTGTTCCACGCCGGGGACGGCAACCTGCATCCGCTGGTGCTGTTCGACGACGCCGAACCCGGGGCGGGCGAACGCGCCGAGGAGGTCTCGGGGGCCATCCTCGACCTGTGCGTGGAGCACGGCGGGTCCATCACCGGCGAACACGGGGTGGGCGTGGACAAGGCGTGCAAGATGCCGCGCATGTACTCCCCCGACGACCTGGCGACCTTCGACCTGTTCCGGAGGGCCCTGGACCCGGAGGGCATCGCCAACCCGTACAAGCTGCTGCCCACCCCGCGCCTGTGCGGGGAGAGGCCGGGCGTGCGCACGGGTGTGCACCCGCTGGTGGAGTCGGGTCGGGCCGAGCAGTTCTGAGCGAAGGGACCGGTGTGACGCGGCAGGGGATCGAGGGCGTCCGCGCGGGCGGGCCGGAGGACGCCGTGTGCGGCGTCGTCCCGGCGCGCGCGGCGCGCCCGCGGGATGTGGACGGACTGGCGGGGCTGCTGGCGGAGGCGGCCCGGAACGGGTGGTCGGTGGCCGTCCGCGGCGGCGGCACCGCCCTGGACTGGGGAGGCCGGCCGGCCTCCGCCGACCTGCTGGTGGACACCGGCGGGCTGGTCCGGATCGACCACGACGCGGGCGACCTGGTGGTGGAGGTCGGCGCGGGCACGCCGGTGGCCGAGCTCTCGGCGGTGCTCGCGAAGGCGGGCCAGCGCCTGTCGGTCGACCCGGTCCGCGCCGGGGGGACCGTGGGCGGGCTGCTGGCCACCGGCCTGGCGGGGCCGCGGCGGCTGCTCACCGGGGCGCTGCGGGACCTGGTCATCGGCATGACGGTGGTGCGCCCGGACGGGGTGGTGGCCCGCAGCGGCGGCCGGGTGGTCAAGAACGTCGCCGGCTACGACCTCGCCAAGCTGCACGTCGGCGGGTACGGCACCCTGGGCGTCATCGCCTCCGCCGCCTTCCGCCTGCACCCCCTGCCCCCGGCGCTGCGGCTGCTGGAGCTGCCGCTGCCCTCCCTCGCCCACGCCGAACGCCGCCTCACCGTGCTGCGGGCGAGCCACGCCGTGCCCGCCGCGGTGGAACTCGACTGGCCCGTGGAGGGGCGGTCGCGCCTGCGCGTCGTGCTGGAGGGCACCCCCGAGGGCGTCGACTCCCGGGCCGCCGGGCTGCTGGAGTCCCTGGCCTCCGGGCTGCCCGCCGGGGAGGTGCGGGTGGCCGACCGGCTCCCCGACGACTGGGGCCTGCTGCCCGCCGAGGGCACCCTGATCCGCCTGTCCGTGCCCCCGGCGGAGGCCGCCGCGGCCGCGGCCCGCGCCGCCGAGCTGGGCGGGGCCGTGGACACCGACGTGCGCACCACCGGGTCGGCGCGGGCCGGGGCACTGGTCACCGCCGTCCCGCCGGGCGCCTCCGCGGCCGCCGTCACCGTGCTCCTGGAGGGGCTCCGCTCCCACTCCGGCTGGACCGCGACCGTCGTCCGGGCGGAGGAGCACCTGCACGCGGCGGGCATCGACCTGTGGGGCGAGGTGCCCGGACTCGCGGTGATGCGCGCGGTCAAGGACGCCATGGACCCCGACCACCGCATGGCACCCGGGCGCTTCGTGACCGGCGCCCCGCACACCCCCCGGGAGGAACGACCGTGACCGACCTGCCCGACCCCGCCGCCGACCGCCCCTTCGAGGAGCTGCTGGGCGACTGTGTGCACTGCGGCTTCTGCCTGCCCACCTGCCCCACCCACGTGCTGTGGGGACAGGAGATGGACTCCCCGCGCGGGCGCATCCACCTCATGGCGCAGACCCACGACGACGTGCTCACCGAGGCCGCCGTCGGCCACTTCGACAACTGCCTGGGCTGCCTGGCCTGTGTGACCGCCTGCCCCTCGGGGGTGGCCTACGACGCCCTCATCGACCGCACCCGGGTCCGGGTGGAGGAGGAGCACCGGAGGCCGCTGCCCGAGCGGGCGCTGCGCGGCGCGGTGTTCGCGCTCTTCCCCCACCGGCGGCGGCTGCGCATGCTGCGCGGCCCCCTGCGCGCCTACCAGGCGTCGGGGGCGTCCGCGCTGGTGCGCCGGTCCGGGCTGCTGGACCGGATCTCCCCCGCGCTGGCCACCATGGAGCGCGTCGCCCCGCCGCTGTCGGCCCCGCCGCCCGCCCTCCCCGAGCTGGTCCCGGCGGTCGGCCGGGCGCGGGCCCGGGTGGGGATGCTGCTGGGCTGCGTGCAGGACGCGTTCTTCCCCGACGTGAACACGGCGACGGCGCGGATCCTGGCGCTGGAGGGCTGCGACGTGGTCGTCCCCCGCGACCAGGGCTGCTGCGGCGCGCTCTCGGGCCACGCCGGGCGGGGCGCCGAGGCGGCGGGGTTCCTGGAAGCGCTGATCGGGGCGTTCGAGCGCGCCGGCGTGGAGCGGATCGTGGTGAACTCGGCGGGCTGCGGCTCGGGGATGCGCCATGCCGAGCGGGTGCTCTCCCAGGCCGGGGCCGACGACTCCCTGGTGCGGCGGGGCCGGGCGTTCGCCGCCAAGGTCGTGGACCTCACCGAGTTCCTGGTGGACCTGGGGCCGGTGGCCGAACGCCACCCGCTGCCGCTGCACGCGGCCTACCACGACGCCTGCCACCTGTCCCACGGCCAGGGCGTGACCCGCCAGCCGCGCGCGCTGCTGGCGGGCATCCCCGGGCTCACGCTGTCCGACCTGCCGAACAGGGAGATCTGCTGCGGCTCGGCGGGCGTCTACAACCTCTTCAACCCCGAACCGGCCCGGGAGCTGGGCGACCGCAAGGCCGCCGACGCCGCCTCGACCGGCGCCCGGCTGCTGGTGTCGGGCAACCCCGGCTGCTCCCTGCAGATCGCCTCGGCCCTGGAGAGGGCGGGCACCCCGATGGCGGTGGCGCACACCGCCCGGGTCCTGGACGCCTCCCTGCGCGGCCTGTCCGTGCGGAGCCTGCTGGGCGGCGGCTGAGGCGGGTCAGAGCAGGGAGGTCTCGCCCTCGGCCACGATGACGGCCGGCCCGCGCAGGCGGGCCCCGTCGGCGTCGAGGAACACGGTGCACTCGCCGCCCGGGACGCGCACCCGCCAGGTGGCGCCCTCCCCGGGCGGGGTGGCGGCCGCGGCGGCGGCGACGATGCCGGTGCCGCAGGAGCGGGTCTCCCCGGCGCCGCGCTCGTACACGCGCATCCGCAGCACGCCCGGGGCCTCCTCGTTGTACACCTCGACGTTGGCCCCGGCGGGGAACGCCTCGGGGTCCAGCGCCGGCAGGGCGCGCAGGTCCACCTCGGCGACCGGCGCGGAGACCTCGCAGGCCAGGTGGGGGTTGCCCACGGAGATGCGGACGCCCTCCACCGTGCGGTCGGCCAGCCGGGCCGCGGAGGTGCCCAGCCGCTCCACGCGGCCCATGTCTATGGTGATGTCGCCGTCGGCCTCGACGGTGACCTCCTTGGCCCCGTCGCGGGTACCGACCTCGAACCGGTCCGCGTCCACGAGCCCGGCGTGGCGCAGGTAGCGGGCGAACACCCGCACCCCGTTGCCGCACATCTCGGCGATGCTGCCGTCGGCGTTGCGGTAGTCCATGAACCACTCGGTGCGCTCGGCGGTCCGGGCGGACGGGGCGAGCGCCTCGCCCAGGAGCCGGGTGCGCACCACGCGCAGGATGCCGTCGCCGCCGATCCCGGCGCGCCGGTCGCACAGCAGGCGGACGTCCGCCTCCGTGAGGCGGAGCTCCCCGTCGGGGTCGGGGAGGATCACGAAGTCGTTCTCGGTTCCGTGGCCCTTGGCGAATCGCATGCGCCCAGCGTAGTGCCCGCACGTGCCCGGCGACGCCCACGGGCCGCTTAGGCTGGGGGGATGATCAAGGTGATCGCGGTCGTGGGTCCGACCGCCGTGGGCAAGTCCGACCTGGCAGTGGAGCTGGCCCTGCGCCTGGAAGAGCGCACGGGGCGCCGCGGCGAGGTGATCAACGCCGACTCCATGCAGCTGTACCGGGGGATGGACATCGGCACCGCCAAGCTCCGCCGGGAGGAGCGGCGGGGCGTGCCCCACCACCTGCTCGACATCTGGGACGTCACCGAGCCCGCGGACGTCGCCAGCTACCAGACGCTGGCGCGCGAGCTGGTGGAGGACTGCGCCGACCGGGACGTCCTGCCGATCCTGGTGGGCGGCTCCGGGCTGTACGTGCGGGCGGTCCTGGACCACCTGGAGTTCCCCGGCACCGACCCGCAGGTGCGCGCCCGGCTGGAGGCGGAGCTGGCCGAGGTGGGCCCGGGGGTGCTGCACGCCCGGCTGGCCGAGGCCGACCCGGCGGCGGCGCGGGCGATCCTGCCCGGCAACGGGCGCCGGATCGTGCGGGCGCTGGAGGTCATCGAGCTGACCGGGCGGCCGTTCACCGCGACCATGCCCGACCACGCGTCGTTCTACCCGTGCACGCAGATCGGTCTGACCGCCCCGCGCCCGGACCTGGACCCCCGCATCGACCTGCGGGTGGACCGCATGTGGGAGCAGGGCCTGGTCGACGAGGTCCGCGAGCTGGACCGTCTGGGGCTGCGCGAGGGCCGCACCGCGTCCAAGGCGCTGGGGTACGCCCAGGCGCTGGCGCAGCTGGACGGGGAGCTGTCGGAGGAGGAGGCGCGGGCGGCGACCGCCCAGGCCACCCGCCGGTTCGCCCGGCGGCAGGAGTCGTGGTTCCGCCGCGACCCGCGGGTGCGCTGGCTGCCCTACGACGCGCCCGACCTGGTGGAGCGGGCGCTGCACCAGGTGGACACGGCGCTGTCGGCGACCGGCGACGAGCCCGGCGAGGCGCTGGTGGACATCGCGACGATGGTCCCGCGGAACCTGTAACCGCGACCGGAACACCCGGGGGGCGTGCCCGAAGGCACGCCCCCCGCTTTCTTTTCCGCCCCTTCCTCCCCCCTCGCCTCCCGTGTCCCTCCCGCCGGGCCGGGGGCTTGCCAGGGGCACCGTGACGGCCTAGTTTTGACTGTGTGACCGGATTTGAAATCTGGTCACGCGGTCACGGATCGCGCGACCACGGATCGGGGGTGCGGGAACATGAGGGCATGGGCCGACAGGTCTCCCGACATTCCCCGAGCCACAGGAGCGACAGTGGTCACGACCGCAGGAACCCCCCGCGACGCCGAACGCGCCCGCCGAGCGGTGCGCATCCTCGACGCCGCGGGCGAACTACTCCTCTCGCTGGGCTACGGCAAGATCACCATGGAGGACGTGGCCCGCCGGGCGGGTGTCGGCAAGGGCACGGTCTACCTGCACTTCCCCACCAAGGAGGTGCTGTTCGGGCTGGTCGTGGTCCGGGTCCAGCTGGAGGTCGGCACCCGGCTCATCGAGGCCATGAGAACCGACCCCGCGGCGATCATGCCGGGGGCCACCGCCCGCTGGATCTACCTGACACAGCACGAGACACCGCTGGTCAAGGCCATCCTCGCCCGCGACCCGCAGACCCTGGGCGGCATCGTCGAAACGGTCGGCACCACCCAGAGCGGGCTGATCGGCCTGCGGGCCCGCGTGATGCAGGAGTACTTCACGGTCCTGCGCGGGCACGGCCTGCTGCGCACCGACCGGCCGGTCGAGGAGCAGAACTACCTGTTCGTCTCGTCCGTCCTGGGCGGACTGGTCGCACCGCCCCTGCTGTCCCGGCAGTCCTACCCGGTCCCCGAAGCGCGGGTGCGCGCCGACATCCTCGGCGAGTCCGTGCGGCGGAGCCTGGAGGAGGACGCCGACCCCGACGCGCTGCTCGCCGCCCGACCCGAGGTCCTCGCCCTGTTCGAGGGGCTCATGGGGTGGGCGCGCAAGGCGCTGGAGGAGTACCTCCCATCCACCGAGTGAACGCCCGGGAGGGCACATGAGCACTCAGACCCTGTTCGAACTGACGGCCCCGCCGGCCGACCTCGACCACGTCGAACTGCTGGAGCGCGTCCGCGCCGCCGGAGCGCGGGCCCGCGCCACCATGGGCGGCATGGAGATGCGGCTGGTCGTGGACGACGCCGACGCCCGCACCATCTTGAGCGACCGCCGGTTCGTCATCAACGCCGAGAACCTGCCCGGCGAGCGGACGGTGCCGTCCCGGCCGGAACTGCTGCTGGCCATGGGCATGCGGCCCGAACTGATCACCCACATCAGCGAGGGCCTGCTGGACAAGGACGGGGTCGACCACGTCCGGCTGCGCAAGCTGGTCTCGCGCACCTTCACCGTGCGCCGGATCGAGGCGATGCGCCCGCGCATCCGCTCCATCGCCGAGAAGCTCATCGCCGGCCTGCCCGACCGCGTCGAGGGCGCGTCCGTGGACCTGGTCGACCACTTCACCTACCCGCTGCCGATCGCCGTCATCTGCGACCTGCTCGGGGTGCCCGAGGAGGAGCGGACGCCCTGGCGGGAGTGGGGGCACACCCTCACCTCGTTCAAGTTCTCCGACCTGGAGGCGATGAACCGGACGGTCGGCTCCCTGGTGGACGCCTCCCGGCGCCTCATCGCGCTGCACCGCGAGCACGAGTACGACGACCTGCTCGGCGACCTGGTCCGGGTCCGCGACGAGGACGGCGACCGGCTCTCGGAGGAGGAGCTGATCACGATGATCATCACCCTGGTCGTCGCCGGTCACGAGACCACCGCCAACCTCATCGCCAACGGGACCCACGCCCTGCTCACCCACCCCGACCAGCTGGCCGCGCTGCGGGAGGACCCCGGCCTGATGCCGTCGGCGGTCCACGAGATGCTGCGCTGGTGCGGCCCGGTGTTCCAGACCCGGCCGCGGTTCGCGACCGAGGACGTCGAGCTGTCCACCACGACCATCCCGGCGGGCACCGCCGTGATCGCCATGGCCGCGGGGGCCAACCGCGACCCCCGGGTGCACCCCGAGCCGGAGCGGTTCGACATCACCCGGCACCGGGGCGAGCCCGGCGAGGCGCACCTGGCCTTCGGGCACGGGCTCCACTACTGCCTGGGCGCGGCGCTGGCCCGGGCGGAGGGGCAGGAGGCGCTCGCCGCGCTGCTGGCCGCCTTCCCCGGGCTGGCGCTGGACCCCGCGCGCCCGCCGGTGCGCCAGCCCAACCTGGCGTTCGTACGGTTCGAGGACCTGTACGTGCTGCTCTAGGACGTGTGGGCCGGGGCGGCGCCACGCCCCGGCCCGCACCCACCGGTCCGGCGGCGTACAGGGCACCCGGTCGGAACCGAACGGTCCGGGGCACCGTCCCAGAGCACGGATCCGACACCACCACCGAGGGGGACCATGACCGAGCCGACGGACGCCGAACGACTCTCCCGGGCCTTCCGGGCCCTGGACACGGCGGGCGTCATCGCGCGCGAGGACTACGGCTGGGGCCGGGGCGACGGCCCGGTCATCATGGGCGGCGAGCGCGAGAAGTCCTTCCCCCGTGCACGCGGCTTCGTTCACGACGCCGTCGACCGGGGCCCCGGACTCCTGTTCTTCGGCGTGTTCACCGACCGGCCGCGGCAGGCCCCGGAGGAGCAGGCCGCCATCGGCCACGAGGTCGTCGAGGCCCTGCGCGAGCAGGGCCTCGAACCCTCCTGGAACGGCGACCCCGGGCGGGCCGTCGAGCTCGCACCGGGCGCGTGGAAATGGCACACCCCCCGCGAACCGGACCACGGCCGGGCCCGCGGCCTGCTGGTGAACTTCGACGACCGGCGGCTCGACAACGGGGGGCTGGCCCGGGCCGCCGGCGAGGGGGTGGCGGGGGACGGCCTCTGGCGGGAACTGCTGTACCGGCTGACACCCACCCCGAACTCGTACATGACGTTCATCGCGCCGAACGACGCGAGCGTCCAGCTGGTCTGGGAGGAGGGACCGCTCCTGCGGGTGGAGGTCCCCGATCCGCGGGAGCGGGTGTTCCGGTTCGCGCACCTGCCCCTAAACCGGGCCGAGCAGGTGGTCGCGGCCCTCGCCGAGGACGGGCGGCAGGTCCTCGGCGACTTCGCAGACCTGGAGGTCGAGCCCTGGGGCTGACCGGTCCGGGGACGGCGACGGCCCCGGTGCTCGCGCACCGGGGCCGTTCCACGCCTCGGGTCAGACGAGGTCGCAGCCGCCGACGGGGGCGGGCTGCTCGGCGGGCCTGCCGACGCGCGGCATGCCCAGCAGGACCTCGGGCCTGCGGTCCGCGGCGGGCTCGCCGTTGCGGGCGGCCCAGGCGTCCCCGGCGCGGGTGCGGCGCAGGTCGCGCACCCCGGAGTCGGACACCAGGTGGTGCGGCGCGGCGTAGGTGACCTCGACGGTCACCACGTCGCCGGGCCGGGGCTCCTCGGCGTCGCCCACGGCGAAGTGCACGAGACGGTTGTCGGGGGCGCGGCCGGACAGGCGGCGGCGCTCGCCGTCCTTGCGGCCCTCGCCCTCGGCCACCAGCAGCTCGACCTCGGTGCCGACCAGCTTCTTGTTCTCCTCCCAGGAGATCTGCTCCTGGAGGTCGACCAGCCGCTGGTAGCGCTCCTTGACGACCTCCGGCGGCACCTGGCCGTCCATCGTGGCGGCGGGGGTGCCGGGGCGCTTGGAGTACTGGAACGTGAACGCGGCCGCGAAGCGGGCCTCGCGGACCACGTGCAGCGTCTCCTCGAAGTCCTCCTCGGTCTCGCCGGGGAAGCCCACGATGATGTCGGTGGTGATGGCGGCCTGCGGCATGGCCTCGCGCACCTTCTCCACGATGCCCAGGAAGCGCTCCTGGCGGTAGGAGCGGCGCATCGCCTTGAGGACGCGGCTGGACCCCGACTGCAGCGGCATGTGCAGCTGCGGCATCACGTTGGGGGTCTGCGCCATCGCCTCGATGACGTCGTCGGTGAAGTCGCGCGGGTGCGGGGAGGTGAAGCGGACCCGCTCCAGCCCCTCGATCTCACCGCAGGCGCGCAGCAGCTTGGAGAACGCCTGCCGGTCGCCGAAGCCGCTGCCGTAGGCGTTGACGTTCTGGCCGAGCAGGGTGATCTCGCTGACGCCCTCGGCGACCAGGGCCCGCACCTCGGCGAGGATGTCGCCGGGGCGGCGGTCCTGCTCCTTGCCGCGCAGCGCCGGGACGATGCAGAAGGTGCAGGTGTTGTTGCACCCGACCGAGATCGACACCCACGCCGCGTACGCCGACTCGCGGCGGCTGGGCAGCGTGGAGGGGAAGTGCTCCAGCGACTCCGCGATCTCGACCTGCGCCTCCTTCTGGACGCGGGCGCGCTCCAGCAGGGCCGGCAGGGAACCGATGTTGTGGGTGCCGAACACGACGTCGACCCAGGGGGCGCGCCGGACGATCTCACCGCGGTCCTTCTGCGCCAGGCAGCCGCCCACGGCGATCTGCATGCCGGGGTTGGCGTCCTTGACCGGGCGCAGGTGCCCGAGGTTGCCGTACAGGCGGTTGTCCGCGTTCTCCCGGACCGCACAGGTGTTGAAGACGACGATGTCCGCGGTGGTGTCCTCGGCTGCGCGCGCGTACCCAGCGTCCTCCAGCAGACCGGAGAGGCGCTCGGAGTCGTGGACGTTCATCTGGCAGCCGTAGGTCCGCACTTGGTAGGTACGACTCTGGCTCACATCCTCAGGCTATCCGGTGTCGCGGACCGCCCAAGGCCGCCGCGGACGGGGGTCACTCTCCGCACCCCGCCCCCCGGAACCGGTTTAGTGACCGGCCGAACGGATATCGGACACATGAACTGCGAGAAAGGTGCTGTCTTCTGATGACCGAACAATGCGGCCTCCAGAACGGCTGGAAACGATTCCAGTACAGTGAGTGACGAAACGCGTACCTACGCTCCGTCCGCATAACGGTTTCATCGATCACGCCGTAACAAGTCAGCCACTCCGTTTGCGGCCCACGTTTTTAGTGATGACACCGCAACATCGACCCACTAGGTTCCGACCATGACCTCAACTCCTCTCGTCGTGCTGGAGAACGTCAACAAGCACTTCGGCGACCTGCACGTGCTCCGCGACATCAATCTGACGGTTAACTCCGGCGAGGTGGTAGTCGTCATCGGGCCGTCCGGTTCCGGCAAGTCGACACTGTGCCGCACGATCAACCGCCTGGAGACGATCGACTCCGGCGTGATCACCCTCGACGAACAGCCGCTCCCGGCCGAGGGCCGCGCGCTCGCGCGCCTGCGCAGCGACGTGGGCATGGTGTTCCAGTCCTTCAACCTGTTCGCGCACAAGACCGTGTTGCAGAACGTGACGCTGGGACCCATGAAGGTGCTGCGCAAGCCCAAGGGCGAGGCCGAGGCCCGCGGCATGGAACTGCTGGAGCGGGTCCGTATCGGCAACCAGGCCCACAAGTACCCGGCGCAGCTGTCCGGCGGACAGCAGCAGCGCGTGGCCATCGCCCGTGCCCTGGCGATGAATCCGAAGGTCATCCTCTTCGACGAGCCGACCTCCGCCCTGGACCCGGAGATGGTCCAGGAGGTCCTCGACGTCATGACCGACCTCGCGAGCGAGGGCATGACCATGGTCGTGGTCACCCACGAGATGGGATTCGCCCGCCGCGCCGCCAACCGGGTCGTGTTCATGGCCGACGGCGAGATCGTCGAGGAGAACACGCCCGACGAGTTCTTCACCAACCCGCAGTCGGAGCGGGCCCAGGACTTCCTCTCGAAGATCCTGACCCACTAGCAGTCCCCCGGCCCACCGGGCCATGAGCTTCGCACGCATCTCAAGGAAGAGGTATCCCCAATGCGAGTCCGTCGCATCAGCACCGCTCTGGGCAGCGCCGCGGCCCTGGCGCTCGCCCTCACCGCCTGTGGCACCGCCGAGGTCGGCGGCGAGGGCGGCGAAGGCGGCGGCGAGGGCAACGGCGGTGGCGACACCATCACCATCGGTGTCAAGTACGACCAGCCGGGCCTGGGCCTGGACGAGGGCGGCACCCCCGTCGGCTTCGACGTGGACGTCGCCACCTACGTCGCCGGCGAGCTCGGCTACACCCCGGACCAGATCGAGTGGACCGAGGCCGCCTCCGCCAACCGCGAGTCCTTCCTCCAGCAGGGCACCGTCGACCTGATCTTCGCCACCTACTCGATCACCGACGAGCGCCGCCAGGTCGTGGACTTCGGCGGCCCGTACTACATCGCCCAGCAGGACATCCTGACCCAGGCCGACAACACCGACATCAACGGCCCCGAGGACCTCGAGGGCAAGACCCTGTGCTCGGCCTCCGGCTCCCGCTCGGCCAACAACATCGTCGACTCCGAGGAGGACGGCGGCCTGGGCGTCGACGCCCAGCTGCGCGAGGCCGGCAACTACTCCGAGTGCCTGGAGCTGCTCGGCAACGGCACCGTCGACGCGGTGACCACCGACAACACCATCCTCGCGGGCTTCGCCGCCCAGAACCCGGGCGAGTACCGGATGGTCAACAACCCGTTCGGCGAGGAGAAGTACGGCGTCGGCATGCCCGAGGGCTCCACCGAGCTCTGCGAGCAGGTCAACGCGGCCATCACCAAGATGTGGGAGGAGGGCGCGGCCACCGAGTACCTGGAGTCGGCCTTCGGTGAGACCGACTTCGCCTTCGAGGAGACCCAGCCCGCGCTCGACACCTGCGAGTAAGTCCGCCATCTGACCCCGTCCGGGAGGTGGGGCCGGGACGTCCCGGCGCCACCTCCCGGCCCTTGACCGGCTGGGACCCATGGAAGCCTTTCTCAGCAATATCGACAGGGTTGTCGACGGTTTCTCATGGACCGTCCGGCTCACCCTCCTCAGCGCCCTGTTCTCGTTCATCCTGGGCATCCTGCTCACCGCGATGCGGGTCTCCCCCGTCCCGCTGCTGCGCGGCCTGTCCACCGCCTACGTGGAAGGTGTCCGGAACACCCCGTTGACCCTGGTGCTGCTCTTCTGCGGCCTGGGCCTCAACAGCGCCCTGGGGCTGAGCTTCAGCGACACCGTCGCCCTTGACGTGTTCTGGTGGGCGGTCATCGGACTGTCCGCCTACACCTCCTGCTTCGTCTCCGAATCGCTGCGGTCGGGTATCAACACCATCCCGCTCGGACAGGTCGAAGCAGCCCGTTCCCTGGGTCTGACCTTCACCCAGAACCTCCGCCTGATCGTCATCCCCCAGGCACTGCGCACCGTCGTGGGCCCGCTGGGCAGTGTGCTCATCGCGCTCACCAAGAACACGACCGTCGCCTCCGTTGCGGGGCTGGGCGTCCAGGAGGCGTCCCGGCAGATGAAGCTCATGTTCGACCAGGGCATCGCGCCGGTCCTGCCGACCTTCGTCGGGTTCGCGATCGGCTTCCTGATCCTGACCCTGCCGACGGGTTACTTCTTCGGCTGGCTGTCCAAGCGCGTGGCGGTGGTCCGATGAGCGCCCAGACCTCGGTCCTCTTCGACGCCCCCGGCCCCCGCGCACGGCGGCGCAACGTCATCTACACGGTCCTGACCGTGCTCCTGGCCCTGGTCGGCCTGGCCGTCCTGTACCTGGGGTTCAACCGGACCCTGACCGACCGGGAGGGCCCGCTGTTCTCGGCGGCCACCTGGGCGGTCAACCCGGACGGCCAGTGGGCGGCCGACATGTGGGAGCCGTTCCTGCGGCCCGACACGTGGACCGGCTACGTCATCCCCGGTCTGCAGAACACCCTGACCGCGGCGCTGACCGCGTCGGTGCTGGCCGTCGTGTTCGGCCTGGTCTTCGGTATCGGCCGGCTGTCCGAGCACGCCTGGATCCGCATCCCCGCCGGGGCCGTCGTGGAGTTCTTCCGCGGCATCCCGCTGCTGATGCTGATCTTCTTCACCATGGCGCTGCCGATCGTCGCCTGGCAGGTGTTCAACATCCCGACCGGCACCTTCCAGGTGACCGCGCTGGCCGCGGTCGTCACCGGCCTGACCCTGTACAACGGGTCGGTGCTGGCGGAGGTGTTCCGGGCGGGCATCCTGGCGGTGCCCAAGGGCCAGTCCGAGGCCGCCCAGGCCATCGGCATGACCCGGACGCAGACGATGTGGCAGATCCTGATCCCGCAGGCGATCACGTCGATGATGCCGGCGATCGTCGCCCAGCTGGTGGTCCTGCTCAAGGACTCCGCGCTCGGCTACATCGTCGCCTTCCCGGAGCTGCTGCGCAGCTTCACGCTGCTGGCGACCCGGGAGAGCAACGTGATCCCGGCGGCGATCATCTGCGCGATCATCTACATCATCATCAACATCGCCCTGAGCCGGCTGGCGATCTGGCTGGAGCGCCGCAACGCACGGCGCGGCCGCGTCTCGGCCCGGCCCACCGCGGCCGGCGGCGCCCCGGCCGCGGTCGACGCCACCGGGACGGCCGCCGGTGCGGCCGCCTCGGAGGGCCCCTCCGAGGGGCCCGACGGCACGGCGGGGCCCGAGAAGCCCTAGTCCCCGGCACCCGTTCGACGGCCCCGTCCACCCCGTGGACGGGGCCGTCGGCGTTCCCGCCCCGGCGGGGCGGGCGGACCCTCACAAGACGGATACGGGATCCGGCGGGACTGCACACGCGGCCCCGCGAGGACTAAGGTCGACATGTCATCGGATACACCCCACGACCCATCCTGAGCGGGATATGTCTGAACTGTCGAGCCACGGCTCCTGGCCATCGCCCATCAGCGCCGCCGACGTCGCCCGTGGGGTGCGCGCCCTCGCCTTCCCCTCCGTGGTGGGCGACGAGGTGTGGTGGGAGGAGAGCCGGCCCGAGGAGGGCCGCCGGACCATCATGCGGCGCGGCGCCGACGGCACCCTGACCGAGCTGCTGGCCGCCCCGTGGAGCGTGGGCAGCCGCGTGCACGAGTACGGGGGCCGGGCCTTCCGCCCCGTGCCCCGGCGCGACGACAAGGCGCTGGTGCGCATGGGCGTCGTCTTCGTCAACTCCCCCGACCAGCGCCTGTACCTGCTGGAGCACGGCGCCGCCGCGCCGGTCCCGCTCACCCCCGAACCGGACGGGCCCGCGGCGCTGCGCTACGCGGAGCCGACGCTGGGGCCCGACGGCCGCAGCGTCCTGTGCGTGCGCGAGCAGCACTCCCAGGGCACGGTGCGGCGGTCGATCGTGTCGGTGCCGCTGTCGGGCCGGGGCGCCTCCGACCCGTCCGCCGTGCGCGAGATCGTCTCGGGCGCCGACTTCTACGCCTCCCCCACCCCCTCCCCCGACGGGACCAGGCTGGCGTACGTGCGGTGGAACCACCCCAAGATGCCCTGGGACGGCACCGAGCTGCGGATGGGCCTGTTCGACGGGGACGGGCTGACCGGCGAGTACACGCTCAAGGGCTCCTCGGAGGAGTCGGTGGTCTCCCCGGTGTGGATCGACGACACCTCCCTGTACGCGGCCTCGGACTGGCCGGGCTTCTGGAACCTGTACCAGGTGGGGCTCACCGGCCCGGCGATCGCGCTGTACCCGGCCGAGGAGGAGTTCCACTCCCCGCCGGGGCGACTGGGCGACCGGTCTTTCTGCGTGCTGGGCTCGGGGAAGGTGGTGGCGCTGCACGGCGACGCCGACATGGTGCCGGGAGTGTACGACCCCGACACCCTGGACCTGGCCCCGGTGGACACCGACCTGACGTCGTGGTCGATGCTCGACACCGACGGGCGCACCGTCGTGGGCGTGGCGGCCTCGCCGACCGTCCCGCAGTCGCTGGTCCGGCTGGACCCGGCCACCGGGCGGGTGGAGGTGCTGCGCGGGTCGATGGAGTCGGTCCCCGACACCGCCTACCTGCCGGTGCCCCGCAAGGCCACGTTCCCGGGCCGCTACGGGGCCCCGGTGCACGCCAACGTCTACCCGCCCACCCACCCGGAGCACACGGCGGCGGGGCCCGCGCCGTACGCGGTGTGGGTGCACGGCGGCCCGGTGTCGCACGCCACGACCGCGTTCGACCCCTTCAAGGCGTACTTCACCAGCCGGGGCATCGGCGTGGTGGACGTCAACTACGGCGGGTCCACCGGGTACGGGCGCTCCTACCGCAAGCGCCTGCACAAGGAGTGGGGCGTGGTGGACGTCGAGGACGTCACCGCCGTGGCCCGGGCCCTGGTGGAGCGGGGCGAGGCCGACCCCGAGCGGCTGGCGGTGCGCGGGCCGAGCGCGGGCGGGTACACGGCGCTGGTGGCGGTCACCGGGGACGTGTTCGCCTGCGGGGTGTCCTACTTCGGGGTGACCGACCTGCTGGGGCTGGTGCGCACCACCCACGACTTCGAGTCGCGGTTCCTGGACACGCTGGTGGGCCTGCTGCCGGGGTTCGTGGAGCGCTACCGGGAGCGGTCGCCGATCAACCTGGCCTCGGAGATCGACGTGCCGGTGCTGCTGCTCCAGGGCCTGGACGACCCGGTGGTGACCCCGGACCAGGCGTTCGCCATGGCGACGGCGCTGGGCGGGCGGAAGGTGCCGTACGCGCTGGTGGAGTTCGAGGGCGAGGCGCACGGGTTCACCGGGGAGAAGGCGCGCAGGGAGTCGCTGGAGGCCGAGCTGGCGCTGTACGCGCGGGTGTTCGGGTTCGCGTCGGACGCGCCGCCGCTGGAGCTCGCCACCGAGCCGCCCGCCCCGCGCCCCGAACCGGAGCCCGAACCCGAACCGGTCCAGGCCCCGCCGGACGGCGCGGCCGCCGCGGAGGCCCCCGGCGGGGAGCCCGCCCCGGAGCCGGACGCCGCGGCACCGGTCGCCGAGCCGGCCGCCCGGACCCCCGAGGCCTGACCGCTCAGTCGGTCGGGACGCCGATGCGCAGCCGGTTGCCGTCGGGGTCGCGCAGTTCCAGCTCGCGGCCCCACGGCGCCTCCTCCACCGGGACGCCGAACTCGGCGGCCACGGCGTCGATGTCGTTCAGCCGCAGGTAGACCAGGGTGTCCGGCCGCGCGTCCCCCTCGTGCTCCGACAGGAACAGCCGGACCCGCCCCCGGTGCACCTCGACGAACGCCGGGAACCCCGGCTCGAACCGGTGCTCCCAGCCGAACGCGAACCCCAGCCGCGCGTACCACCGCACCGCCGCCTCCGCGTCGGCCACCCGCAGGACCGGGACGGCCTCCTCGGTCATGTCGCATCCTCCGTCACGGTGTACTCCCACTCCGGCCGCCACCGCCGCGGCACGTCCACCGGGGTGAGGCTCACTCCGGGAAGTCCGGGTCGAGGTCGAGGCCCTCGGCCTCCAGTTCCTCGCGGACGATCCGGTAGGACAGGCCGCCGCCGTAGCCCTTGCGGGCCAGGACGCCCAGGGCGCGGCGGACGCGGGTCTCGCGCTCGCGGCCGCGGCTGCCGGAGAGGCTGCGCCGGGCCAGGGCCCGGGCGGCGGCCGCCTCCTCCTCGTCGCCGAGTTCGGCGACCGCGTCGCGCACGGTCTCCTCGGCCACGCCGCGGGTGCGCAGCTCACGGGTGAGCGCGGCACGGGACAGCCCCCGGCCGTGGTGGCGCGAGCTCACCCAGGCGCGGGAGAAGACGGCGTCATCGACCAGTCCGGCCCGCGTGCACTCCTCCATGACCGCGGCCACGACCTCTTCCTCGTGGCCGCGGCGGAGCAGGCCGGCCTCCAGCTGCGCGGTGGTGCGCGGCTTGTGCGCGAGCATCCGCAGGGCCAGGGTGCGGGCCCTGTTCAGTGCCTTCTCCCCGCCGGACGACGGCGCGGCGTCGGGGCCGTCGCCGTCCGGCGGGGTGTCGGCCTCACGCATCCGTCGCGGGCGCCTTGACGGTGGTGGTCTTGGCCGGGGCCTTCTTGGCGGGGGCCTTGTCGGCCGCCGCCGGAGCCGCGGCGGGGGCCGCCTTGTCCGCAGGGGCCTTGTCGGCGGCCGCGGCCTTGGGGTCCTCCGGACCCGAGGCGCTGTCGTCGCCGGTGGAGACGCCCAGCTTCTCCTTGATCTTCTTCTCGACCTCGTTGGCGATGTCGGAGTTGTCGCGCAGGAAGTTGCGCGCGTTCTCCTTGCCCTGGCCGAGCTGGGTGCCGTCGTAGGTGTACCAGGCGCCCGACTTGCGCACGATGCCGTGCTCCACGCCCAGGTCGATGAGGCTGCCCTCGCGGGAGACGCCCACCCCGTACAGGATGTCGAACTCGGCCTGCTTGAAGGGCGGCGCGACCTTGTTCTTGACGACCTTGACGCGGGTGCGGTTGCCGACCGCGTCGGTGCCGTCCTTGAGGGTCTCGATGCGGCGCACGTCCAGGCGCACCGACGAGTAGAACTTCAGCGCCCGGCCACCGCTGGTGGTCTCCGGGGAGCCGAACATCACGCCGACCTTCTCGCGGAGCTGGTTGATGAAGATCGCGGTGGTGCCGGTCTGGTTGAGCGCGCCGGCGATCTTGCGCAGCGCCTGCGACATGAGCCGGGCCTGCAGGCCGACGTGGCTGTCGCCCATCTCGCCCTCGATCTCGGCGCGGGGCACCAGGGCCGCCACGGAGTCGATGACGATGATGGAGACGGCGCCGGAGCGGATCAGCATGTCGACGATCTCCAGCGCCTGCTCGCCGGTGTCCGGCTGGGACAGCAGCAGGTTGTCGGTGTCGACGCCGATCTTCTTGGCGTACTCGGGGTCCAGCGCGTGCTCGGCGTCGACGAACGCGGCGATGCCGCCCATCCGCTGCGCGTTGGCCACCGCGTGCAGCGCGACGGTGGTCTTACCGCTGGACTCGGGGCCGTACACCTCGATGATCCGGCCGCGCGGGATGCCGCCGATGCCCAGCGCCACGTCGAGGGCGATCGCCCCGGTGGGGATGGCCTCGATGGGCGGACGGTCGTCGTCGCCCAGGCGCATGACGGAGCCCTTGCCGAACTGCCGCTCGATCTGCGCGAGGGCGGTTTCGAGAGCCTTCTCTCGGTCTCCAGATGCCACGGGATACCCCTGTTGGGTCGATGCCTTCTTCTTCATGATGCGCACGACGCTACGCGGTCGGTCCGACAATCGCGATGTCCGGCGTCGGCCTGTGGAAAACCCAGCCTACCCGAACCCCTGTTCGATTTCCGTTCGAACGCGCGAACGCGTCCCCCCTCTTCTCCCCTGTGGTCAGCGCGCCGCGGCCGGGAGGTCGAACGCGTCGCAGACGGCCCGCCAGACCTCCTTGGCCGCGACCCCGTCGGCGAGCGCCCCCTCGACGGTGCGCGAGCCCAGCCCCTCGATCACGTAGTCCTTGGCCAGGCTCTGCGCGTACGCCTCGCCGAACTGCTCGTACATGTTGTGCCAGAAAACAGTCAGTCTCATCGGCCCCAGTATCGTCGATCCCCCGCTCCGGTGTCGGCCGTCGTCCACAGGCCGCCTCCCCGGAATCGTCGCCCCCGGGGTGCAGACTTAACGGATGACACCGTCCTTCTTCGGGCCCGCCACCCGGGCCTGGTTCGAACGCGCCTTCCCCGGCGGACCGACCCCGGCCCAGGAGGGCGCCTGGGCGTCGGTCGCGGGCGGGAAGGACACCCTCGTGGTGGCCCCGACCGGGTCGGGCAAGACGCTGGCGGCGTTCCTGTGGTCGCTGGACCGCCTGCTCTCCTCCCCCGTCCCCGAGGACCCGGCCCGCCGGTGCCGGGTGCTGTACGTCTCGCCCCTCAAGGCGCTGGCCGTGGACGTGGAGCGCAACCTGCGCGTCCCGTTGGCGGGTATCTCCGCGGCCGCCGCGGAGTCGGGCGCCCCGGTGTCCCCCGTGTCGGTGGGCGTGCGCACCGGCGACACCCCGGCGGACGAGCGGCGGCGAATGGCCACCCGGCCGCCGGACATCCTCATCACCACCCCCGAGTCGCTGTTCCTGGTGCTGACCTCGCGGGCCCGCGAGGGGCTGGCCGGGGTGGAGACGGTGATCGTGGACGAGGTGCACGCCCTGGCGGGCACCAAGCGCGGCGCCCACCTGGCCCTGAGCCTGGAGCGGCTGGAGGAGCTGGTGGACCGGCGCACCCTGCGGATCGGCCTGTCGGCGACGGTGCGCCCGGCGGAGACGGTCGCGGAGTTCCTGGGCGGCGCCGCGATCGTGGCGCCGCCGGACGCACCGCACCTGGACCTGAGCGTGGCGGTGCCGGTGTTCGACATGGAGGAGCCCCACCTGCCCCCGCCGCCCCGGGCCCTGGGCCCCGGGGACCCGGAGGAGACCGGCGCGGAGGTGGAGCCGCTGGAGGCCCCCGGCCCCCCGGTCCCGGCGGACGCCTCCCCCGCGGGCGCCCCTCCGGCCGCGGGCCCCCCGGCCGGCGCCGGCTCGCTGTGGCCGCACCTGGAGCGCCGGGTGCTGGACCTGGTGGAGGAGCACCGGTCCACCATCGTGTTCACCAACGGCCGGCGGACCGCGGAGCGGCTGTGCGCCCGCCTCAACGACCTGTACGCCGAGCGCCACGGCGCCGACCTGCCGCCCGCGGAGGTGCCCGCGCTCGTCATCGCCCAGTCCGGGAGCAGCCGGGGCGCCGCGCCGGTCATCGCCCGCACCCACCACGGGTCGATGTCCAAGGCCGAACGGGCGGTGGTCGAGGACGACCTCAAGGCGGGGCGGCTGCGCTGCGTGGTGGCCACCTCCAGCCTGGAGCTGGGTGTGGACATGGGCGCGGTGGACCTGGTGGTGCAGGTGGCCGCGCCCCCGTCGGTGGCGTCCGGGCTCCAGCGGGTGGGGCGGGCCGGGCACCAGGTGGGCGGCACCTCGCGCGGGGTGTTCCTCCCGGCGTTCCGGGGCGACCTGCTCACGACGGCGGTGGCGGTGGAGCGGATGCGCGCGGGCGACATCGAGCCGCTGCGCATGCCCCGGTCGCCGCTGGACGTGCTGGCCCAGCAGATCGTCGCGATGGTCGCGATGGACGAGTGGCCGGTGGCGGAGCTGGCCGCGGTGGTGCGGCGGGCCGCCCCGTTCTCCGACCTGGCCGACAGCGTGCTGGAGTCGGTCCTGGACATGCTGTCGGGCCGCTACCCCTCCGACGAGTTCGCCGAGCTGCGGCCCCGCCTGGTGTGGGACCGCCGTGAGGGCGTCCTGCGGGCCCGGCCCGACGCCCAGCGGCTGGCGGTGGTCGCCGGGGGCACCATCCCCGACCGGGGCATGTACACGGTGCACCTGGCCGGCGCGGAGAAAGCGCCGACCCGGGTCGGGGAGCTGGACGAGGAGATGGTGTACGAGTCCCGGGTGGGCGACGTGTTCGTCCTGGGCTCCACCACCTGGAGGATCGAGGGGATCACCGCCGACCGGGTGCTGGTCTCCCCGGCCCCGGGTCGGCCGGGCCGGATGCCGTTCTGGAAGGCCGACGCCCAGGGCCGCCCGGTGGAGCTGGGCCGGGCCATCGGCGCGGCGGTGCGCAGGCTGGGCGAGGCGCCGCGGGAGGCGGCGGCGGAGTTCTCGGGGCTGGACCCGTGGGCGGCCCGCAACCTGGCGGCCTACGTCGCCGAGCAGCGGGACGCGACCGGTCACGTCCCCGACGACCGCACGGTGGTCATCGAGCGGTTCCGCGACCAGGTGGGCGACCGGCGGGTGGTGGTCCACTCGCCGCTGGGCGACCGCGTGCACGCCCCCTGGGCGCTGGCCGTCGCCGCGCGGATCCGGGAGCGGTACGGGGTGGAGAGCCGGGTGCTGCACGGGGACGACGGGATCGTGCTGAACCTGCCCGACACCGTGGGCGGCCTGGACGAACCGGGGGTGCTGGCCGAGCTGGTGGCGGTGGACCCCGAGACCGTGGAGGCGGTGGTCACCGACGAGCTGACCGGGTCGGCGCTGTTCGCGTCCCGGTTCCGCGAGTGCGCAGCCCGGGCGCTGCTGCTGCCGCGGCAGCGGCCGGACCGGCGGATGCCGCTGTGGCAGCAGCGGCTGCGCGCCTCGCACCTGCTGTCGGTGGCGGGCCGCTACGGGTCGTTCCCGATCGTGCTGGAGACGGCGCGCGAGTGCCTGCGGGACCTGTTCGACGTGCCCGCGCTGGTGGAGGTGCTGCGCGGGGTGCGCTCGCGCGACGTGCGCGTGGTGGAGGTGGAGACCGACCGGGCCTCGCCGTTCGCCCGGTCGCTGCTGATGGAGTACACGGCGGCGTTCCTGTACGAGGGGGACGCCCCGGCCGCCGAGGCGCGCGCCGGGGCGCTGGCCCTGGACCCGTCGCTGCTGTCGGACCTGCTGGGCCGCACCGACCTGCGGGACCTGCTGGACCCGGGGGTGGTGGCGGAGGTGGACGGCCTGCTCCAGCGCACCGCAGCCCCGGTTCGCGACGGGGAGGCCGCGGCCGACCTGCTGCGGGAGCTGGGGCCGCTGACGACGGCGGAGGCCGCCGCCCGGGGCGTGCGCGCGGAGTGGCTGGCCGCCCTGGAGGAGGAGGGCCGCGCGGTGCGGATGCCGCTGCCCGGCGCCGTGGAGCCGCCCGAGCCCGCCGACGGCGACGCGGCCGGGCCCGACCCGGCGGCGGCCGTTCCGGGCGGGGGAGGGCCGGTGGAGCGGTGGTGCGCGGTGGAGGACGTCGCGCGGCTGCGGGACGCGCTGGGGGTGCCGGCGCCCCCGGGGGTTGCGCGGGCTCTGCTGGAGCCCGCGGCCGACCCGGTGCGCGACCTGGTCTCCAGGTACGCGCGCACGCACGGGCCGTTCACCACCGCCGCGGCCGCCGCCCGGCTGGGCCTGGGCGAGGAGGCCGTCGCCGGGATGCTGCGGGTGCTGGCCCGGGAGGGACGGGTCTCGCGGGGCGGGTTCCGTCCCGGGGGCACCGGGACGGAGTGGTGCGACGCCGACGTGCTGCGCCGCCTGCGGCGGGGGTCGATCGCCCGGCTGCGGGCGGAGGTGGAGCCGGTCGACCCGGCGGCGCTGGCCCGGTTCGCCCCGGCCTGGCAGCGGGCGGTGCCCGGCGAGCGGTGGCGCGGGCCGGACGCGGTGTTCGAGGCGGTGGAGTCGCTGCGCGGAGCGCCCGTCCCCGCCTCGGCGCTGGAGTCGCTGGTGCTGCCCTCCCGGGTGGAGGGCTACGAGCCGCGGATGCTGGACGAGCTCACCCAGGCCGGGGAGGTGGTGTGGGCGGGCGCCGGCCCGCTGCCCGGCGGGGACGGCCGGATCGTCCTGCTCCCCGCGGACGAGGCCGCGGAGCTGGCGCCCGCCCCGGTGCTCCCCGAGCCGGGTTCGCCGGAGCACGCGGTGCTGTCCGCACTGCGCGAGGGCGGCGCGCTGTTCTTCCGCGACCTCGCCGACCGGGTGACCCGCGACGGCGGGATCGGCGCCCCCTCGGACGCCGACCTGGTGGCGGCGCTGTGGTCGCTGGTCTGGAACGGCGTGGTCGCCAACGACACCCTGGCCCCGGTGCGCGCCCTCCTGGGCGCCGGCGACCCGGTGCGGCCCCCGCGGAGGCCGCGGCCGGGCCGGGCCCCGCGGGCGGTGCTGCCGACCCGGTCGGGGCCGCCGACGGCGGCGGGCCGCTGGTCGGTGCTGCCCGAGAGGGAGGCCGACCCCACCCGGCGGGTCCTGGCGTCGGTGCAGGCCCGGCTGGAGCGGCAGGGCCTGCTGGTCAAGGGCTGGCAGGGCGGCGGCATCTCCCCGGACGAGTACCGGGTGCTGCGGTCGATGGAGGAGGCCGGGCGGGTGCGCCGCGGCTACTTCGTGGCGGGGCTGGGCGGCGCCCAGTTCGCCCTGCCCGGCGCGGTGGACCGCCTGCGGGCGCTGGCCGGGGAGAACCGGGGCGGGGCGGTGGCGCCGGTGGTGCTGGCCGCCGACGACCCGGCCAACCCGTTCGGCCGCGAGCTGCCCTGGCCGGAGGCGGGCGAGGGCGGCCGCCCGGCGCGGACGGCGGGTGCGGTGGTGGTGGTCGACGACGGGCGGCCCACCCTCTACACGGGCCGGGGCGGGCGCTCCGCGCTCACCCTGGGGGCCTCCCCGCAGGAACTGGCCAGGGCCGCGGCCGCCCTGGCCGAGGTGGTGCGCACCGGCGCGCTGGGCACGGTGACGGTGGAGCGGGCCGACGGGACCGAGGTGTTCGGGACGCCGCTGGACGCCGCGCTGGTGTCCGCCGGGTTCCACGCCACCCCCAGGGGGCTGCGGCTGCGCCCGTGAAAACCCCTGGTGGCGGCGTTCGGTCCCGGGCATGATGGCGGGCGTTCGCACAGGGGGGAGCACGATGGAGATCAGGCCGATGGGGCCCGGGGACGAGGCGGGCGCGGTGGCGGCGTCGCTGGCCGCGGACACGCTGTTCGCGCAGGCCGGGGTGGTGCTGCCGCCGGACGATCCGCGCGAGGTGTTCGAGCACGCCGAGCGGGTCCTGGTGGCGGTGGCGGACGGCGCGGTGCTGGGGCTGGCCGCCACCCTGCCGCTGGACGGGGGCGTGCACCTGGAACAGCTCGCGGTGCACCCCGACCACGGGCGGCGCGGGGTCGGGTCGGCCCTGCTGGAGGCGGTGTGCTCCGGGGCGTCCGCCGCCGGGTCACCCCGGGTGACCCTGACGACCTTCCGCGACCTGCCCTGGAACGGCCCCTGGTACGCGGCCCGCGGCTTCGCGGTGCTGCCGCCGCGGGAGTGGGGACCGGGGCTGCGCGACCTGTGGGAACAGGAGGAGCAGATCCGGGTGCGGCCGCGGGTGGCCATGGCCCGCCCCGCGGGGTGACCCGCCGGGGGCGCGATCGCGGCCCGGCCCGGCCCTCCCCCACCGTGCGGGGGAGGGCGCGGTCGCGGCCGGCCGGGGGCCGGACCGCTCAGACCGTGGAGGAGAACACCTCGTCGCGGGCGTGCTCCAGCGCGTGCAGCAGGGCGCCGCGCACGACGGGGCCGCCCTCGACCGCGCCCAGCGCGATCTCGGTGGCGTTGGGGGCGATGCGGGCCGTGGCCGCCTGCACCCGCTCGGCGAGCTTGACGCCGCCCGCCTGGGCGACGTCGCCGCCCAGCACGACCAGGCCGGGGTCGATGATGACGCTGACGGCGGCCACCCCGCGGGCGAGCCGCTCGGCGAAGGCGTCCAGGAACGCGTCGCCCTCGGGGGTGCCCGAGGCGGCGGCGCTGCGCACCACGTCGACGACGTTGTCGCCCGGCACGCCGTGCTCGGCGGCCAGGCCGACGACCCGGCCCGCCTTGACCAGCGCCTGGAAGCCGTGCGGCAGCTCCCGGTTCACGTCGTCGCGCAGGGACTCGTAGCCCCCGGACAGGCCCAGGTCGCCGGGCATGGGGGCGCCGGGCACGGGCAGGTAGCCGATCTCGCCCGCGCCGCCGGAGCGGCCCCGGTGGATGCGGCCGTCGATCATGGTGGACATGCCGACGCCGCCCGCGGCGCTGAGCCAGATGAGCACGAACTCCGGGACCCCGGCGGCGGCGCCCTCGGCGTGCTCGGCCAGGGCGGCCAGGTTCACGTCGTTCTCGATCATCACCGACCGCTTCAGGTCGGTGCGCAGCGCCTCCAGGATGCCCTCGTGCCAGGAGATGAGGTCGAAGGAGAAGCGGATGTCGCCGGTCCGCGGGTCGACCACGCCGGGGGTGCCGATGACGCAGGCGCGGAGCCTGTCCAGCGGCACCTCCGCCGTTTCGACCAGGCGCATCACGGCCGTGTGGACCAGGGCGACGGGGTCGTCGGAGCTGCTGGGGTCCACGGTGACGTCGCCGACGATCCGGCCGGTGATGTCGGCGATCGTGGCGGTCACCCGGCGGGCGCTGACGTCCAGGGCCGCGACGTAGGCGCTCTCGGGAACCACCGCGTAGAGCGCGGCGTTGGGTCCCCGCCCGCCGGCCTGGCTCCCCACGACGCGTACCAGGTCACGCTCCTCCAGCCGGGCGAGGAGCTGGGACGCGGTTACCTTGGAAAGACCGGTCCTCGTACCCAGCTGCGTGCGCGTCAGCGGACCGGCGGACAGCAGCAGTTCCAGCGCCGCACGGTCGTTGAGCTGGCGTAGCAGCCGGGGAGTCCCCGGACGTTGAGACATAACCGTGACACCTCACCCTGTTTTTATTAGGAAAGTTTCCTGTTAATTTAGCTCACAACCTCACAGGAGGTCACGTCCTGGCAGGTCCGAGTTCATCCGGACCCTCCGGTACCCGCGCCGGCGGGGCGGCAACGTGCTATCCCAGCACACCCCCACAGAGACGTCGAACCGTGGGATGACGTTCCATCATCCCAGGCCGGTTCGAGCACAGGCGTCGAACCCCGGCGCGTCGTGCGAAGGGAGATAGGTTCAACATGAGGTTCCCCAAGATCGCCGCGGCTACGTCCGTGGTCCTGCTCGCCGCCGCCTGCGGCGGTGGCGGTTCCGACTCCGATGGCGGTGGTTCCGCCGACAGCCTGACCGTGTGGGTCATGGGCACCTCGCAGCCGCCCCTCGTCGAGTACTTCGAGGGCGCCGAGGCCCGGTTCCAGGAGAACAACCCGGACGTCGAGGTCAACGTCGAGTTCATCCCCTGGCCGGACGCCCAGGAGTCGATCACCAACGCCCTCGCCGGCGGCGACGCTCCCGACGTCATCGAGATCGGCAACGACCAGGTGTCCGGCTGGGCCTCGCAGGGCGCCCTGCTCGACATCACCGAGCAGGTCGGCGGCTGGGACGCCGCCGCGGAGATGGACCAGAACGCCCTGGAGTACGGCACCTACGACGGCGTCCAGTACGGCGTTCCGTGGTTCTCCGGCGTCCGCACCCTGTACTACCGCGCCGACTGGCTGCAGGAGCTCGGCCACGAGCCCCCCACCACCTGGGACGAGCTGCTGACCGTCGCCGAGGACATCGAGGCGGAGTACGACGTGCCCGGCTTCGCCGCGCCGACCGACTTCACCAACGGCATCGCCTCCTTCATCTGGAGCAACGGCGGCGAGATCGCCACCCAGAACGCCGAGGGCGAGTGGGAGGGCCACCTCACCGACCCCGCCACCGTCGAGGCCATCGAGTTCTACGCCGACCTGACCAACGACGGCGTCTCCCCGCAGAGCTACGTGGGCGAGAACGAGCTCGTGCCGCTCGCCGACATGGCCAACAGCCAGGTCGGTATGTACATCGACGGCAGCTGGGCGCTGACCTCCATGGAGGAGCAGGCCGAGGACCCGGCCGTCCTGGAGAACATCGTCGCCGCCCCGATCCCGGGCGCCGACGGCATCGCGCCGGCCTTCGCCGGCGGCTCCGCGCTCTCCGTCTTCTCCACCACCCAGTACCCGGAGCTCGCCTTCGAGCTGCTGACCGTCCTGGGCGACCAGGAGGGCGGCCAGGGCTACGCCGACGCCGCGGGCTTCTTCCCGGCCTACCCGGAGCTGCTGGCCGGCGACGAGTACCAGAAGGACCCGGCCCGCGTCGCCTCCGCCACCCAGATGCAGCACACGCAGTTCTTCCCGAGCACCCCGCGCTGGACCGCGGCCGACCAGGACAGCAAGATCCTGCCGGGCGCCGTCCTGGAGATCGTCAACGGCGGTGACCCCGAAGAGGTCCTCGCCGCCGCGAACGAGCAGCTGACCACCATCCTCAACGAGCCGGTCGAGTAGCCAGCTCCTCCTCACAGCGCAGAGCCGGACGCGGGGGGGGGCCCCCCGGCCCCCCCCCCCCCCCCCCCCCCCCCCCCCCCCCCAAAAAAAAAAAACCCCCCCCCCCCCCCACCCCCCGGCCCCCCCC
>NZ_JBHVLR010000010.1:224698-233287 GCF_042797335.1 Nocardiopsis sp. NPDC057823
CCCTCACTTTCATATCACCAATACCCTCTCGGCGCGTCTAGATACCCCCCCCCCCCCCCCCCGGCCGGGGGGGGGGGGGGGGGGGCCCCGGGGCCCCCCCCCCGCCACCCGGAGCAACCACGCCTCGATTGAGAAGACCATGGCACACACCGTCGAACGAGCGGCCGACCGAGGGAAAGAGGGCACCGTCCGGGTGACCGCCGATTCCGCGCCCAAGCGCCGCCGCAAGCCGCCCACCCCGTACCTGCTCATCGCCCCGGCACTGATCCTGCTCGCGGTCGTGCTGCTCTGGCCGATCGTGCAGATGGTGTGGTACTCGCTCACCAGCTTCACCACGCGCAACCTCCTGCCCAACCAGCCCGGGCCGGAGTGGAACAACTTCGCGCACTACCAGCGGCTGCTGACCGACCCCGAGTTCTGGACGATCCTGCGCAACACCGTGGTCGTCTGCGTGCTGATGGTCGGCATCACGATGGTGCTGGGAACCCTGATCGGCATCCTGCTGCACAAGCTGCCCAAGTGGTTCTCCACGATCGTGTCCGTCGGCATGATGCTGGCCTGGGCCACCCCGGCGCTGAGCGCCTCCCTGGTCTTCCGCTGGCTGTTCCTGCCCGAGCGGGGCCTGGTCAACGTCACGTTGGACCGGCTCCCCGACTGGCTGGTCGGCAGCGGGTGGCTGGAGTACAACTGGTTCCTCCAGCCGGGATCGCTGTTCACGATCCTCATCACCGTCATCGTCTGGCAGTCGTTCCCGTTCGTGGCCGTCTCCGTCCTCGCCGGGCTCAAGAGCATCCCGCACGAGCTGTACGAGGCCGCGAAGATGGACGGCGCCTCCGCGTGGAAGTCGTTCTGGAACGTGACGTTCCCGATGCTGCGCCCGCTGTTCGCCCTGCTGCTGGTCCTCCAGATCATCTGGGACCTGCGGGTGTTCACCCAGCTGTACATCCTGGCGAACAGCTTCCAGAACAAGGACGTCTACCTGCTCTCGTACTACATCTACCAGCAGGGCTTCAGCGCGAGCCCGGCCAACTACGGCATGGGCTCGGCGATCGCGGTCGTGATGACCGTCATGATCCTCGCCGTCACCGCGTACTACCTGCGCATCATGATCCGCCAGGGGGAGACCCGATGAGCGCGACCAGCACCGCCGCCCCGAACCGCGGGGGCTACCGCCGCAGCCCGCTGCGCCGGCTGCGCTCCCTCCCGCTGTACCTGGCCGGCGCCGCCGTCTTCCTGTTCTCCGTCTTCCCCGTCTACTGGATGGTCGCCACGGCCTTCAAGCCGGTCGGGGAGATCTTCACGCGGAACCAGACGTTCTTCCCGCAGGCGCCGACCCTGGAGCACTTCGACCGGGTCCTCAACGGGCAGCTGATCCCGGGCGTCAACTTCTGGCAGTTCCTGGGCAACAGCCTCGTCGTCACCCTCGGGGCCGTGGGGATGGGCGCGTTCCTGTCGCTGCTGGCCGCGCTGGCGGTGGCCCGGTTCCGCTTCAAGCTGCGGACCGCGTTCATCATCCTGCTGCTCGTCATCCAGATGGTGCCGATGGAAGCGATGATCATCTCGATCTTCATCAACTTCCGCCAGCTGTCGGACGCCACCGGCGCCCAGCTGCTCGGCAACCTGTCCGGCCTGCTCATCGTGTACACGGCGGTGTCGCTGCCGATCACGATCCTGATGCTGCGCGGCTTCGTCGTCGCGGTGCCCAAGGAGCTGGAGGAGGCCGCGGCGATCGACGGCGCGAGCGGGTGGACGATCTTCTGGCGCATCCTCATGCCGCTGGTGGCGCCCGGCCTGGTCGCGGCGAGCATCTTCGCGTTCATCACCGCGTGGAACGAGTTCATCGTCGCGCTCACGTTCCTGGGCCGCAGCACGGACAACTACACGCTGCCGCTCACCCTGTCCTACTACTTCGGCCGCTTCGGCACCGAGTGGGGCCCCATCATGGCGGCCTCCACCCTGCTGACCATCCCGGTGATGATCTTCTTCCTGTTCGTCCAGCGGCGGATGGTCTCCGGCCTCACCATGGGCGCGGTCAAGGGCTGACGGCCCGATCCCCACGAGGCGGGTCCACGAGGGCGCAGTGGACCCGCCTCGGGCGCGCCCGCGCCCCACCACCACCCCTTCACGTCCTTCGTCTGCCCTCATCCATGGGCACCCGTGTTCACCGAACGGAGTCCGTCATGTCGCTCGATCCGACCCTGACGCGCTTGGCCAACGCCACTCTTCTGGTGCCCTTCGAGTCCCACCGCGCCCCGCGCTGGATTCTGGAAGGCCTGGCGGACGGCATCTCCGGCGTCTGCCTCTTCCACAACAACCTCGACACCCCCGAACAGATCACGGCGCTGAACGCGGAGCTGGCGCAGGCCGCGGACAACCCCCTGATCAGCCTCGACGAGGAGGGCGGGGACGTCACCCGCATCGGGCAGGAGCACGGCAGCGACTACCCGGGCAACGCCGCCCTGGGCGCCGTGGACGACCCGGAGCTGACCCGCGCCACCCTGCGGTCGCTGGGCGGCAGGCTCGCCCAGCTGGGCTTCAACATGAACCTCGCGCCGTCGGTGGACGTCAACGTCGCCGACGACAACCCGGTCATCGGCACCCGCTCCTTCGGCTCGGACGCCGCGCTGGTGGCCCGGCACGGGGCCGCGGCCGTGCTGGGGCTCCAGGAGGCCGGGGTCGCCGCCTGTGCCAAGCACTTCCCCGGGCACGGCGCCACCTCCCAGGACTCCCACCACACACTGCCGCAGGTGGAGGCGGACCCGGAGGTGCTGCACCGGCGCGAGCTGGCGCCGTTCCGGGCCGCCGTCGAGGCCGGGGTGCAGTCCGTCCTGACCGCGCACATCGAGATGGCCGGGCTGGGCGTGACGGGTCCGGCCACGCTGGCCCCGAAGGTGCTCAACGACCTGCTCCGCGGCGAGCTGGGCTTCGACGGCGTCATCGTCAGCGACGCCATGGACATGCACGGCGTCAGCGGCCGGATCGGCATCCCCGAGGCGAGTGTGCTGGCGGTGGCCGCCGGCTGCGACCTGCTGTGCCTGGGCCGGTTCGTCTACGCCGACCAGGTGGCGGCGATCCGCACCGCGCTCGTGGAGGCGGTGCGCGACGGGCGGCTGCCGGGCGAGCGCCTGGAGGAGGCCGCCGACCGCAACCTGCGCCTGCGCTCCTGGATCCGCGACGCCGCCGCGCGCCGCACCGCGGCCGCCGAGTCCGCGGAGGTGGGCCTGTCCGGCGCCCGCCGGGCGCTCCGGGTGACGGGCGAGCTGCCCGCGCTGGAGTCCCCGTACGTGGTCGAGGTCGACGCGCCCGCCGGCATGGCCGTGGGCGACGTGCACTGGGGCCTGTCCTCGTGGTTCCCCGACACCGAGCGGGTCTCCCCCGACGTGTCCCACGCCGACCGGCTCATCGCCGCCGCGCAGGGGCGGGACCTGGTCGTGGTGGTCCGCGACGCGCACCGCTACCCCGAGGCCCGCGAGCTCGTCGAGCGCCTCTTGGGAGCCTTCCCAGGGGCCGTGGTGGTCGAGATGGGCCTGCCCGTCTGGCGGCCCTCCTGCGGCGCCCACGTGAGCACCTACGGCGCCGCCCACGTCAACGGCCGCAGCGCCGCCGAGCTGCTCGGCGGCGTCGCCCCGGCCGTCCACCACGCCTGACCGGGCGCCGCCTCCCCGTGTCCGCGCCCGCCCGCCGAGGGCGGCCGCGGACAGGCCGTGCCGCACCGCAGGCGCCCCCTGGGGGCGCCTGCGGGCGACAGGCCGGTGGAACCGCCGCAGGTGTCCCTCGAGGGCGGCGGCGGACGACAGGCGGGCAGGACCGCACCGCAGGCGTCCGTCGAGGGTGACGGTGGATGACGGGCGGTCCGCGCGGCAGGCGTCCCCTGGGGGCTCCGGCGGGCGGGGACGAAGCGGGTGCGGCGACCCGGGCCGGGGACCTCCAGGACCGGCCCGGGTCGCCGTGTGCCCGGCCTTCCCGTACGGGCGCCCCGGAACACTCCCTCCGGGCGGATCGTCACCGATGTCCCCGCGACCCGGTAGGAGAAGTACCCTTGATCACGCAGCATCCCGGCCCGTCGGCACACTCGCGGACGCCCGGTGCCCCATTCGCCCTTCTAACCACGGCATAATCACAGCATGCGCCTTTCAGCCCGGGTCGACTACGCGCTGCGCGCCGCAGCGGAACTCGCCGTCGCCAGCGAAGGACCGGTGACGGCCGAGCAGCTCGCGCGAGCGCAGGCCATCCCCGGAAAATTCCTCGAGAACATCCTCACCCAGCTACGCCGGGCCGGGCTGGTGCGCAGCCAACGCGGCCCGGTGGGCGGCTACTGGCTGGCCCGTCCGGCGGCCGAGATCTCGCTCGCCGACATCATCCGCGCGGTCGACGGGCCGCTGGCCAACGTGCGCGGGGAACGCCCCGAGCACGTCGACTACGACGGTGCGGCCCGCAGCCTCCAGCAGGTGTGGATCGCCCTGCGCGCCAGCGAGCGCGCCATCCTGGAGGGGGTCAACCTCCAGCACCTGGCCACCAACGAGCTGCCGGAGCAGGTCCGCACCCTCGCGGAGGACCCGGAGGCCTGGGTGAACCATACCCACCGGTAGCCACCGTACGATCACTTATAGTGAGAACCGTGCATACGCGAGAGGAGCCGACCGACGGTCGGCTCCTCTCGTGAATCCGTTGTCCCCCGTGGAGGAGGACGGTGTGGTTGTCCGTGGACCGGACGTGGGGTGGCGGGCCGCTCAGACCCCCACCATATCGGGAACCTGGGGAACGCGATCCGGAACCGGTCCGATGCCGAGGTCCTGCGCGGGGACGGGGTCGGTCGTGACCGCGTCCTCCAGCAGCGCCGCCTCCTGCAGCTCGACCAGCGCGAGCTGGTCGGACACCTCTCTCAGCACCTGCGAGAGCGGGACCCCCAGGGCCCCGCAGATCGACGAGAGCAGTTCGGAAGACGCTTCCTTCTGCCCCCGCTCGACCTCCGACAGGTAGCCGAGGGACACGCGTGCATCGGCCGACACCTCGCGGAGGGTGCGGCCCTGGCGCTGTCGCAGCCGCCTGAGCACGTCACCAAGTAGGTGACGAAGCAGGACCATCATTCGCGCTCCCTCCCACCGGTAGCGACCTTCATATACAACACCGTACCTGCCCCACGCCCGATTCGGGCACCTCTTGTCGGCCTGTTCGCTGGAGGGGGAACCGCCTCTTGACAGGGTTTCGTTCCCCCGTACGAGGAGAAGGAACCGGACCGGAGGGTCAGGGCCGGGTGTTCCCCGCCACGTCGCCGTGGACGGCGGAGTCCAGGAGCTCCAGTGCACCTTCGACCGTTCGGTATCGGATACCCGAACGGTCACCGGTGAAACGGAAAAGCAGGGCCCGTGCATTCCCGTCGGGCCCGGCCAGGCCCGCGTACACGGTCCCCACGGGCCTGCCGTCCTGGGGTTCGGGCCCGGCCACACCGGTCACCGCGAGCCCGAAGTCCGCTCCCAGCAGGCGCCGGACCCCCGCCGCCATGGCCTCGGCCACACCGGGGTGGACGGCGCCCTCGGCGGCCAGCAGGTCCTCGGGGACGCCCAGCAGGGACGCCTTGGTGTCGGTGGCGTAGACGACCACCCCGCCCCGGTAGGTGGCCGAGGCCCCGGGGACGGAGGTCAGGTGGGCGCCGATGAGCCCGCCGGTGAGCGACTCGGCCGTGGCGCAGGTCATCCCGCGCTCCAGCAGGGAGCGGTGGACCCGGGCCGCCAGGGCCGCCGCGGCGGGCTCCGTCATCCCGCGGTCTCGCGCTTGCCGGCGCGGACCGCGCGGACGGCGTCCAGGACGTAGGTGACGCCGGTCCACAGGGTGACCGCCAGGGCGGCGGCCATGACCGCGTGGGCGATCCAGGTGAACACGTCGCTGAAGGGCAGGACCGACAGCGGGAACAGGTAGATGCTGATGGCGACGATCTGCAGGACCGTCTTGAGCTTGCCGCCCTTGCTCGCCGGCATGACCACGTAGCGCAGCACGGCGAAGCGCAGCAGGGTGACGCCCCACTCGCGGGCCAGGATCGCGATGGTCACCCACCACCACAGGTCGCCCTGGATGGACAGCACCACCAGCGCGGCCCCGGTGAGGGCCTTGTCCGCGATGGGGTCGACGATCTTGCCGAAGTCGGTGACCAGCCCGCGGCGGCGGGCCAGTTCGCCGTCGATGCGGTCGGTGACGGCGGCGAGCACGAAGACGGCGAAGGCGGCCAGACGCCACCAGGTGCCGTCCAGGAACATGAACCACACGAAGACCGGGACCATGACCAGCCTGCTCATGGTCAGGATGTTCGCGATGTTCCACAGCGGAACGTGGGGGGCGGGCGTCGCCGCGTCGTGGCTGCTCATCTGTCTCCGGCTTCCCCGGCTTCCTCGTCCTGCTCGGCGACCAGGTCCGCGCCGACGGCCTGGACCACGGTGGCCCGGACCAGATCGCCCGCGGCCAGTCCCTCACCGTAGAGGATGGTGCTCCCGTCCACCTCGGGGGCCTGGTGTTCGGAGCGCCCCTCGTAGGCCCCGTCCTCCAGGACGGTCTCGACCAGGACGGTGACCTCCTCGCCCACGCGCTCCTCGGCGCGCTGGGCCATCAGTTCCTCCGAGAGGCGGTTGAGGCGGTCCACGCGCTCGGCGACGACCTCCTCGGGCACCTTGTTCGGGTGCTCCCTGGCCTCGGTGCCGTCCTCGTCGGAGTAGCCGAAGACGCCGATGGCGTCCAGGCGGGCCGCCTCCAGGAAGGCGACCAGGTCCTCGAACTCGGCCTCGGTCTCGCCGGGGAACCCGACGATGAAGTTGGAGCGGGCGCCCGCCTCGGGCACCCGGGAGCGCACGGTGTCCAGCAGCTCCAGGAAGCGCTCGCGGTCGCCGAAGCGGCGCATGCGGCGCAGCAGGGTCCCGCTGGCGTGCTGGAACGACAGGTCGAAGTAGGGCACCACGCCGGGGGTCCCGGTGAGCACGTCCACCAGCCCGGGGCGGACCTCGGCGGGCTGGAGGTAGCTGACCCGGACCCGGTCCAGCCCCTCGACCCCGGCCAGGCGCGGCAGCAGCTTCTCCAGCGCGCGCACGTCGCCCAGGTCCTTGCCGTAGGAGGTGGAGTTCTCGCTGACCAGGAACACCTCGCGCACGCCCTCGGAGGCCAGCCACTCGGCCTCGCGCACGATCTCGTCCGGGTGCCGGGAGATGTAGGCGCCGCGGAAGGTCGGGATGGCGCAGAAGGTGCAGCGGCGGTCGCAGCCGGAGGCGATCTTGAGGTTGGCCACCGGGCCGCCGGTCAGGCGGCGGCGCGGGATCGCGGCGCGGTAGGGCAGCTCCGTCCCGTCGGCCCCGGCTGCGTCGGCGAACCCGCCGTGGCCGGGGATGTGGAGCTGCGCGGAGCCGCGCTCGGCCGGGCTGATCGGCAGCAGGGTGCGCCGGTCGCGCGGGTCGTGCGGGACCAGGGTGCGGCCCTCGAGCACGTCGTCGAGGCGGTCGGTGATGGCCGCGTAGTCGTCGAACCCGATGACCTGCGCCTCGGGGAGCGCTTCGGCCAGCTCGGAGCCGTAGCGCTCGGCCATGCAGCCGGCGGCGACGACCCGGCCGCCGTTCTCGGCGGCCTCCAGCAGGGTGTCGATGGAGTCCTGTTTGGCGGCGTCGATGAACCCGCAGGTGTTGACGAGGGTGACGTCGGCCTCGGTGCCTTCGTCGACCAGCTCCCAGCCGCCCGCGGACAGGCGGCCGGCCAGCTCTTCGGAGTCGACCTCGTTACGCGCACACCCCAGGGTGACCAGCGAGACAGTACGGCGCGGTGACATGGCTTCCAAGCGTGTGGGAGAGCGTTTCGAGTGATCGCGGAGGCGTGCCGGGTGGTCCCGGGCCCCGCGGCGCGGCGCGACGGACGTCGCCCGCGACCCTCCACATTACCCGTTCCGGCCCACCCGCCCGAACCCCGGCCGGGATCATCCCTGGCCGGGGCGGGTGCGGGTTCCGGGCACGCGATCAGCCGTCGAAGCCGTCAGCCCCGACGACCACCTCCTTGACCTCTCCGCTGCTTCCGGCGGTGCCGAGGTCCTCGCCGTCGACGGTGACCTCGACGCCCCCGGCGTTGCCCAGCCAGAGGGTCAGGGTGTCGTCCGTCACATAGTCCCGGGCCTCTCCGGCGGCGAGGAACCCGGTGAACAGGTTCTCGCCCCCGGCGTCGGTCACCTTGACCCAGGTACGGGAGGACGCGGTGAGTCCGACGGTGACCTCGTCGGCCTTCCCGGCCCGGGCGGGGTCGTCCCCGCCCTGCTGCTTGCCGGCGCCCTCCCCTGTGCCCGGGGCCTCGGGCAGGACCGCGGAGTCGACGGTGTCGGTCCCGGTCCCCTCGAAGGCGGTGCGCAGCGGCTCGCCGTCCCAGTCCTGCCAGGTCCGCACACCGATGACGATGCTCAGGACGACCAGGAGGGCGACCAGGGCCCAGGGCCAGTGCCTGCGGACGGCCTCGGCCCGGCCGCTCGCGGTGCGGGTGACCGGCGGCCGGGGCGCGGGGCGGTCCGCGGGTGCGGGCCTGCGCCGCCTGCCCGCGGGCCGGTCCCGTCCGTCCCGGGGCGCGCGGGGCGCGGGC
>NZ_JBHVLR010000011.1:0-159245 GCF_042797335.1 Nocardiopsis sp. NPDC057823
GGGGCCCCGCGGCGGGCCCCCGGGCCCCCCCGCCGCGTCGGCGGCCCGGGGGGGGGTTCCGGGGGCCGGTTCGGGCCCCCCCGGCCGCCGGGGGGGGGGGGGGGCGGACCCCGGTGTCAGGCGCGGCGGCGGGCGCGCAGGACCACGTCGTGGATGGTGTACTCGGTGCCGTTGTAGACGGCCGGGCGCGGCCGCTCCTCCAGGGTCACCGTCTCCCAGCGGTCCTCGGGGACCAGGGCCGCCATCTCCTCCAGGGTCGGGAACATCTCCGGCCACGGCGGGCGCGGCACCCCGTCCTCCAGGTCGCGCAGGGCGTGGGATACCAGCAGCAGGGTCCCGCCCGGGGCGACCGCCGCGGCCAGCCCGCCGAACACCTCCGCCCGCCGCTCCGGGCGCGGCGGCAGGTAGTGCGAGGTCACCAGGTCGTAGGCGCCCTCCGGCGGCACCCAGGCGTAGATGTCGGCCTGCCGCCACGTGATCCGGGCGGCGGCCTCGGGCACCTGCTCGGCGACCCGGGCGGCCGCCTTCTCCAGGGCCACCGCGGAGATGTCCGTGGCGGTCACCTCCCAGCCCCGCTCGGCCAGCCACCGGGCGTCGTCGCCCTCGCCGCTGCCGACCTCCAGCGCCCGGCCCGGCTCCAGGCCGGCCGCCTCGGCCACCAGTGCGACGTTGGGGTTCCCGCTCCAGATCCGCTCCGGCGCGGCGAAGCGCTCGTCCCAGTACTCCGCGCGGAACATCTCCGGCGGGGGCGCGTCGGGGAACTGCTCATCGGTCATCGTCGACCACCTCCACGACCAGACTCACCATCGGGGCCCCGGTACGCCACTCTCCTTGCCGATCCGGCAAAACAGGGCCCGCAGGCCGTCCTTCGAGGGCGGTGGCGGGCGTCGGCGGGCGACAGGCGGAGGACGGCGGCCGGGAGGTACCGGGCGGCAGGCGGGGTCACTCCCCGGAGAAGTCCTCCAGGCACAGGTCGAGCAGCGCCTCGACGCGCCGGGTGAGGTCCTCCCGGGCCTGGGCGCGCAGCGCCGTGGCGCCCTCGACCAGGCGGACCCGGGTGATGCCCAGCATCAGCGCGGTCACCAGGGAGGCGTTCGCGCGCGCTCCGGTGCCGCCGCCGAGGTAGGCCTCCAGCGGGTCGATCAGGGCGCTGGTGATGCGCCCCTGGTAGACCGCCTGGAGGTCGGGGTCGCCCGCCGAGTGGTCCAGGGCGCGCTGGAGGGCGCTGCTCTCGCCGTGCAGGCGGCTCACCACGTGCTCGGCCAGCCGCCGGGTGAGGGTGTCCCGGTCCCCCTCGATCAGGCCGGGGAAGACGCCGTCCTCGCGCAGGATCTCGGTGAGCAGACCGCGCTTGGCGCCGAAGTAGCGGTTGATCAGGGCGACGTTGACCCCGGCGTGCGCGGCGATCTTGCGCGAGGACACGGCGCCGTAGCCCTCCTCCGTGAAGAGCTCCCGGGCACTGGCCAGGATGCGCTCTCTGGTCGCCTCGCGGCCGCGGGCGGGCCCGGCACCGCTTCCGGTTTCGTCCGTACCGTCCATCTCCACACCCTTCGGCGGACCTGCTCTGACTGTGCGGATTCCAGGTTGACACCCCGGCTGCCGGTTCGCCTACCGAATCGTCCCCGGTGATATCGACTTGACAAGGTCAACACCGTTTACCTATACCTGGAGATGGACATTCCGCCCCCGGCAATACGCCGCGGGGCCTTTCGTGTGTCCGGGATGAGGGATCTCGTTGGAACAGGCAGTACGCAGTGCATCCGTCCCCCGTACCCCGGAACCGCCCGATCCCCACGCCCAGGTCCTCCCCTCCCCCAGGGTGGTCCGGCGCATCATGGTCGGCCTCGTCCTGGCGATGCTCACCTCGATGCTCACCAACTCCATCATCGGCACCGCGCTGCCGACGATCATGGGCGAACTCGGCGGGCAGGACCGGCTGGCGTGGGTGGCGACCGCCGCCCTGCTCACCATGACCGCCTCGACCCCCGTGTGGGGCAAGCTCTCCGATATCTGGGGCCGCAAGCTGCTGTTCCAGGTGTCCCTGGGCATCTTCATCGTCGCGTCGGTCGCGGCCGGGCTGGCCCAGGACATCAACTGGCTGATCGCCGCCCGCGCCCTCCAGGGCCTGGGCGTGGGCGGTCTGGCCACGCTGCCCAACATCATCCTGGGCGACGTGGTGGCCCCCCGCGAGCGCGGCCGCTACAGCGGCCTCATCGGCATGGTGTTCGGGGTGTCCACGGTGCTCGGGCCGCTGGTCGGCGGGTTCCTGGTGGACAGTCCGCTGGGGTGGCGCTGGTGCTTCCTGATCACGGTGCCGCTGGCGGTGTTCGCGTTCGTGGTCATCCAGTTCATGTTCACCATGCCGTTCACGCCCCGGCGCGACGCCCCGGTCGACTACACCGGCGCCGCCCTGATCTTCGGGGCGGCCAGCACCGCGATCGTGCTGCTCAGCCTGGGCGGCACCCAGATCGCCTGGACCTCGCCTCTCGCGATCGGCCTGGGCGCCGCCGCGGTGCTGCTGACGGCGGGCGCGGTGGTCGTGGAGCGGCGGGCGCGCGAGGCGATCATCCCGGCCCGGCTGTTCCGCGACCGGACGTTCGTGCTGTCCTCGGCGGCGTCGGTGTGCGTGGGCATGATGATGTTCGGCCTGATCATCTACATGCCGCAGTACCTCCAGATGGTCCACGGGATGAGCCCGACCGTGTCGGGGATGATGACGCTGCCGCTGGTGGCGGCGTTCCTGGTCACCTCGATCGGCTCCGGGTACGCCGTGAGCGGCAGCGGCCGCTGGAAGGCCTACCCGGTCGTCGGCATGGTGCTGTGCGTGGTCGGGTTCGTGCTGCTCTCCCTGGCGCACCTGGACCCGGGTCTGACCTCGGTGGTCGTCGGGCAGGCCCTGGTGGGACTGGGCTTCGGCCTGAACATGCAGCTCCTGCTGCTGGCCACGCAGAGTTCCCTGCCCACCGCCGACATGGCCGCGGGCACCGCCTCGGTGGTGTTCTTCCGCAACCTGGGCGGGGCCACGGGCGTGGCGGCGTTCGGCGCGGTAATGGTCGGGCGGCTCAACACCGAGCTGGCGGCCGCGGTGGCGGCGGCCCGGGAGCGGGCGGCGGCCGACGCCGCGGGCGGGACCGACTCGGGCGCCGCGGAGCTGGCGGAGCAGCTGGCCGGGGCGGGCCGGGCGGCCCAGGGTTCGCCGGAGCTGGTGCACGCGCTGCCGGGCCCGGTGCGCGACGTGATCGTGGGCGCGTTCGACCACGCGATGCAGGGGGTGTTCCTGGCGGGCGTGCCCATCGCCGTGCTGGGCCTGGTCGCGGTGGCGTTCATGCGGGGCGTGCCGCTGCGCGGCGGTCCCCCGGCCAGGGGCCGGTAGCGCCGCCGGGGCACCGCGGGCCCGGAGCGGGCACCCGGGGCACGGGTCAGAGGTAGCGGCGGAAGCCCTCGGCGGAGTCGGAGAAGCCGAGGGCCCTGTAGAACTCGTGGGCCCCCCGCCTGCTCTCGTGGGACAGCAGCTCCACCTTGTAGCACCCGGCCCGGGAGGCGCGGTCCAGCGCGTCCTCCATCAGGGCCCGGCCGATGCCGCGGCGGCGCAGGTTCGGGTCGACGACGAGGTTGTCGGCCACGGCCCAGGGCTGGGCGTCGTGGGTGAGGTTGGCGACCACCAGCAGGTCGAGGGTGCCGATGATCTGGCCCCGCTGCTCGGCGACCAGGACGGTGCGGTCCGGGTCGTTCTCCATCCGGGTCCAGGCGCGCACGGCCGCGGAGGACATGCGGACGTGAGCGCTCTGCGTGTGGGTCGTATCGCCGAGTTCGCGGAGGAGACGCAGAATCGCACCGAGGTCGGACCGGATGGCCGCGCGGATAATCATGGCTTCCGGAATGGTAGCCGACCTCCCGCGACAAGGCGGACGTCGCCCTACAACCGGACATAAAACACCAGGGGTGGGGACCTCGGCCCCCACCCCGGAATCGTCGTGCGCGCGGCGCCGGCGCTACGGCTTGCGGATGACCCGCACGCCCTCGTCGCCCGACGGCGGCTGGCCGCCCTCCGGACGCCGGTAGATGCCGGTGATGCCCGGGTCGCCGCCGGGCTCGGCGGAGGCCGGGGCCTGCGGCCCGGTGCCCTGCGGAGCCTGCGGCCCGGTGCCCTGCGGGGCCTGCGGGCCGCCCTCGGGGGCGGGGCCGGTGAACCGCGCGCCCTGCGGGGGACGCGGGGCCTCGGCCTGCGGACCCTTGGGCTCCTGGCCCTGGGCCTGCGGCCGCGGGTTGGGCTTGATCCGCACCGTGGACTCGTCCGGGACCTCGGGAAGGGAGGTGATCCGGATGGTGGCCTCGTCCGGAGCCGGCTCCGGCTTGGGGGCCTCCGCGGGCTTGGCGGGCTGAGCGGGCTTGGCGGCCTCGGGCGCGGGCTTGGCCGGCTCCGGCTCGGCGGGAGCGGGCTTGGCCGCCTCCGGCTTGGGCTTGGGCGTGAAGACCTCGGTCCTGGCCTCGACCTGGGCCGCGGGCTCCGTCGCGACCGGGCCGGGCGCCTTGGCGGCCTCCGGCGCGGGCTTGGCGGGTGCGGACTTGGCCGCCTCCGGCTTGGCGGGCGCGGGCTTGGCGGGCGCGGGCTTGGCCGGTGCCGGGGAGACGTTCTCCTCACGGGTCAGGCCGGTCTCCAGCGCCCCCGCCTTGTCCTCCGCCGCGACCAGGTCGGCCAGCGTGGAGTGCATGTCGCGCAGGCGGCGCAGCGCCTCGGAGTGCGTCGCGGTCAGCGTCGCGAGCCTGCGGTCGGCGGTGTCGTGGATCTTCTTGGCCCGCGCCTCGGCCTCGCCCAAGCGGCGCTCGCCCTCCTGGCGGGCCTGCTCGCGGAGCTGGTCCGACTCCTTCTTGGCGCCGGTGACCATCTCGTTGGCCTCCGAGCGCGCGGAGGAGATGATGCGCTCGGCGTGGTCCTCGGCGTCCTTGCGGAGCTTGGCGATCTCCTCCTGGGCCCGCTTCCGGGCCTCCTGCACCTCGGAGTCCACCTTGGCCCGGCGCTCGTTCGCCTCCTCCTCCGCGATGCGGAGGATCTCGGCCATGCGCTCGCTGATCTGCTCGTGCTCGGGCTTGGTCTGGGCCTTCTCACGGGCGACCGCCAGGTCGCGCTTGTACTGCTCCAGCTCGTCGTCCATCTGGTTGAGACGCTGGCGCAGACTCTGGTTGTCGTTGTTCAGACGAATGAAGCGCTCGTCGACCGACGCCTTGTCGTAACCGCCCTTGCGCACCGTCGGGAACATGTCCTGTTGCAGTCCGCTACCCGGCAACATATCGCTCATGTGCCTTTCATGTCCTAGTACACCGTCATCGGCTGCACGTCGCAGCTGGTGAGACTTGCCCCGTACCCCATTGTCCGGTGAACACCCGCAAGCCCGTGTAAAGCATGCTCCGTGGGCGAGTGTCCTTTTTCACCGCGACCTCGACCGCACGAGGGGAACGGCCGGGCGCGGAGCGTCACACTGTGGACGACCGAACGACCACGGTAGGCACACGCCGCGACACCCCGTCAAGGGTCCCGAGGGGGACATCGGCGTGCGGCCTACGATCACGTTCTTACTAAGGTATGCGCGATCATCCCCGCGCGGGGGCGGAGCGGTCAACTTCGCCGCCTTCCGCACCGCCGTGAGGGCCGGTGCACGCTCCACCGAAAGGAAGCACGACATGGGCAGTGGGACCGAAGGCCGCGAGGCGGCCCCCGGGCCGCGGATCGGGGAGGCCGGGTTCGGCACCCCGCGGATCCACCCCGACGCCTGGATCGCCCCGGGCGCGGTCGTGGTCGGCCGCGTCCGGCTGGGCGCGGACAGCAGTGTCTGGTACGGATCGGTCCTGCGCGCCGACACCGAGGACATCGTGGTGGGCGAGCGCGTGAACATCCAGGACCAGTGCGGCCTGCACTCCGACCCGGGCCAGCCGGTGGAGCTGCACGACGGCGTCAGCCTGGGCCACAAGGCGATGGTGCACGGCGCGATCGTCGAGGAGGGCTCGCTCATCGGCATCGGCGCGATCGTCATGGGCGGGGCCCGGGTGGGCAGGGGCGCCTTCGTCGCCGCCGGCGCGCTGGTGCCGCCGGGCAAGACCGTGCCGCCCGGCACCCTGTGGGCGGGTGTCCCCGGCAAGGTCGTCCGGGAGCTCGACGACGACGACCGGGCCGTGCTGGAGTACACCTCCGTCCACTACGCGCAGCTCGCCCGGGAACACGCCGGGGTCACCTGGCGCTGAGCCCGGCCGGACACCGGAACGCGGAACGGGCCCGGGAACGCACGGCGTCGTGCGCTCCCGGGCCCGCTCCGCCCTCGGGGCGGGGCGACCCGTGTCGGGGTCGTGTCGGGGCCGTCGTCAGGACCGGCGCGGGTCCCAGCGGAAGAACCGGTGGGCCAGGAACGCGAACACCGCGATCCAGAAGAGCTGCACGCCGATGGCGGGCAGGGCGTTCACCCACAGCTCGGCGAAGCCGGCGTCGTGCAGCTCCTGGATGGAGCCGAAGGCGTCCGCGCCCAGGAAGCCGGAGCGCAGCATGTCCACGGCCGGGGCGATCGGGAGGAAGCGCAGGACGGTGGCCAGCGAGTCGGGCATGACGTCCAGGGGGATCATCACGCCGCCCAGGACCAGCATGCCGAGCATCGGCACCATGGAGACCATCTGCGCGGTCTCGCCGTTGCGGACCAGCGGGGAGATGAGGGTGCCCAGCAGCGCCATGGACACCGAGGACAGGAGCAGTGCCAGCGCCATCATCACCGGGTCGGCGGGGAGCCGGTCCGCCATCACCCCGACCAGGGCGAGGAAGACGGCGCCCACGACCAGGCAGAGCAGGGTGACCAGGGCGACCATCGAGGTGTGGACCGCCGCCGGGCGCACCCCGCTCACGCGCAGCCGCTTGAGGACCAGGGCCTCGCGGCGCATGGTCAGGACGTTGGCGGGGTGGACCAGGCCCAGGGTGGTCGCGATGGCGACCAGGGTGCCGGGCAGCAGGTAGTGGACGGACAGGACGCCGGGCACCAGCTCCGTGGGCTCCATCACCGCGAAGGGGAGCAGGAAGGCGCCGGGCAGGGCCAGGTACATCAGCGCGGTCTTGTACCGCAGGAAGAGCCGGAACTCGGTCCGGGCGAGGACGGAGACCTGCTGGAAGAGGCCGCTGGGGCGGCGGGCCTCCGGGGTCACGGGGTCGGGGTCGGCGGGGGCCGGAGCGGCCTCGCGCGCCGTGTCCGGGATGAGGGTGTGCGTCATGGGGTGCTCCTGATTCCGTAGCGGGTTGGATCGGGGGTCTACTCGTCGCCCTCGTCGGCGATCCGGAGGAACACGTCCTCCAGGGTCACGCCGCGGACCTGGAGGTCGGCGAGCTCCAGGTCGTTGTCGCGCGCCCACTCGACCAGCGGGGCCAGCGCCCGGTAGGCGCGGTGCGGGCCGGCCTCGCCGCGCACGGTGTAGGAGACGTGCAGGTGCCCGTCCCGGGTCTCCAGGCCGGGCCGCTCGCCGGACAGGGTCGGCAGGTCGCCGCTGCGCACGCCCGCGGGGACCCGGAACCCGATGTGGTCGCCGTACTCGGCGAGGACGGACCCGATGGTGCCCTCCACCCGGATCTCGCCGCGGTGCATGATGGCGAGCCGGTCGGCGAGCTGCTCGACCTCGTCCAGGTAGTGGGTGGTGAGCAGGATCGCGGTGCCCTGCTCCTTGAGGTCGGAGATGATCTTCCAGGTGTCCCGGCGGCCCTCGGGGTCCATGCCGGTGGTGGGCTCGTCGAGGTAGAGCACCTCGGGCCGGGTGACCAGTGCGGAGGCCAGGTCCAGGCGGCGCTTCTCGCCGCCGGAGAGCTGGCGGACCATGGTGTCGGCCTTGTGCGCCATGCCGACCGTCTCCAGGAGCTCGGCGGCGTCGCGCGGGCGGGAGGCCAGGCCGACCGTGAAGTCCAGCGTCTCGCGGACCGTGAGGTCGTCGAAGAGCCCGCTGCCCTGGAGCACGGCGTTGGCGCGCTCGCGGATCTGGGAGGGCTGGCCGTAGGGGTCCACGCCGAACACCCGGACGGTGCCCGCGCTGGGACGGCGGAAGCCCTCCAGCGTCTCGATGGTGGTGGTCTTGCCGGCGCCGTTGGTGCCCAGCAGGCCGAACAGCTCGCCGGGGCGGATCTCGAAGGAGATCCCCTTGACGGCCTCGAAGTCGCCGTAGCGCTGGCGCAGGTCCCGCACCTCGACGACGGGGCCGGCGGTTCGGCGGTCGGTTTCCTTGTTCTTTTTCGCGGTTTGTGCCATGCCCCCTTTTCTACCTCGATGGAACGGCACGATCAATATCATTCACCGCACCCGTACGCGAAGCACGGAATATTTTTTCGCGCACTCCCCGAACGGCCTGGAAACCGGTTGGACCAAAGACCAGGACCCGGCCAATCCTTCGACCAGAAGCCCTCTGATCTGCGACGATCACACCATAGCAAACCTCCGCGCAAAACGGGTCAAACCCACCCGAGAATTCCTCGACCTTGGATTGGAACAGGAATGGAAAGACGGGCAGCGCATTCACCGGGGCGCGGGTCCAGGATGGTGACAACGAAAGAGCGGGACACACCGAAGGCGAACGGGAAAGGACAGGGCGGAGCCGCCCGGAGAGCCATGCAGACGGCGAATATTTACGGGGACTCCCTGGCGGGGGTCTACGACATGATCTACCCGGCGAGCCCCCTGGCCGACCAGGCCGCGGAGTTCATCGCGGGCCTGGCCCCGGGCGGCAGCGTCCTGGAGCTGGGCGTGGGCACCGGCCGCGTCGCCCTGCCGATGGCGGCCCGGGGCCTGCGGGTCACCGGGATCGACGCCTCCGAGGAGATGCTCCGCAAGCTGCGGGAGAACGACCCCGAGGGCCGGATCACCGCCGTGGCCGGCGACTTCTCCGAGGAGCTGCCCGAGGGCTCCTTCGACGTCACGGTCAACCCGCTCAACACGCTCTGCATGGTCAGCGACGCGGAGAAGCAGCTGGCCACCCTGCGCCTGATGCGCTCGCGCACCGCCGACGACGGTGTGGTGGTCCTGGAGACCTACAACCCGCTCATCTACCACGGGCTGGACGAGGGCACCAAGACCGAGGCCCAGCACCTCCAGGACGGCACGGTCGGCCTCTACACGACCTACGTCGACCGGATGGCGCAGCTCGCGGTCATCGTCCGCACCTTCGTCGGAGACGAGAACTCCCGCCTGGTCGAGCTGAGCCGCTACGTCTGGCCCTCGGAGCTGGACCTCATGGCCCGCCTGGCCGGCCTGCGACTGCGCGAGCGGTACGCGGGCTGGAACCGGGAGCCCCTCACCCACCACAGCCAGTCCTTCGTGTCCGTCTACGAGGTGAACCCCGATGGCGAGTAAGCCCACCACCTTCGACCCCATCCCCCTGGAGGACGTCCCCGAGGTCACCGCCCTGCTGGAGCGGAACGGCTTCGGCGGGTTCGTCGAAGACACCCTGACCTCCTACCTGGGCCGCAACGACATCTGGGCCGGCGAGACCGAATCCGGCCGGGGGGTGTTCGTCAAGCGCCTCAACGGACCGGCCGAGGACGTCCGCGCCCGCCTGGAGCGCATCGCCCTGGTCGACGGCCTCACCGCCGACAGCCCCGACCTGGTCGGCCCCCGCGTCCACGCCGTGGACACCGAGCACGGCCTGGCCGCCTTCGAGCTGCTGGAGGACGTGGTCAACGGCGCCGACCTGGCCCGGGACGACCTCTTCACCGAGGAGATGTCCGAGCAGGCCGGACGCGCCCTGGCCGCCCTCCACTCCCTGGAGGTGCCCGAGGAGCTGAGCGCCGGCGCCCGCCCCGCCGACCCGCCGCGCACCCTGGACTCGATCGACCTGGAGACCTACGCGGCGGCCAGCGCCGGCGAACTGGACCTGTGGCGGCTGCTGCACGACGACGGGGAGGTGGCCTCCGCCCTGGCGGTGCCCCCCGGCGGCGCCGGACGGCACCGCACCGGGCTCGTCCACGGCGACCTGCGGCTGGACCAGTTCCTCAGCGACGGCGACGTCCTGTACCTCACCGACTGGGAGGAGATCCGCCCGGGCGACCCGGCCTCCGACATCGGCGCGTTCGCCGGCGAGTGGCTGCACCGCGGCGTCATGGCGATGACCTCCTCCCCCGAGGACCCGATCTCGGGCGGCGCCCGCCGCTTCGAGCTGCTGCGCAGCAACATCGAGGCGTTCTGGGCCGCCTACCTGGAGGCCCGGCCCGAGGCCCGCGGCGACATCGACCTGGCGGTCAGGGCCACGGCCTACGTCGGCCACCACCTGTTCAACCGGGTGCTGGCCGCGGCCCAGCACGCCGCCTACCTGACCCCCCTGAACAAGGCCGCCGCGGGTGTGGGGCGACGCGCCCTGCTGAACCCGCAGGGCTACGCCCCCGCGATCGGATTCGGAGAACGAGTGTGAGTGCGACGACCACCGCGCCCCCGCTGGCGGAACCGCTGCGGCGGGCCCTGGACGAGATCGACTTCGCCCCCGACGGCAAGGAGGGGGAGGTCCGCGGGCACCGGTTCGAGGGGACCGACGCCAAGCACCTGACCGCCTCCCTGGCCAACGCCCTCTACCTGGCCCTGCACACCGGCCGGCCGCCCCGCGCCGCCAAGCGCAACCCGGCCGTCAGCGACCCCCGCATGGTCGAGGCCCTGCGGGAACGGGTCCCCCACGACACGAGCGTCATGGAGGTCCCCGGCACCGCCGCCGACGGCGGCGCGCAGGACGAGGTCGTGGTCCGCCTGGGCGGTGTCCGGGTCCGGGTGCCGCGCGCCGGGGTCGAGGAGGCCCCGGGCGGGTCCCGCATCCGCATCCCGTCGGTGCTGCCGCGGCGCTCCCCCGGCTTCCTGATGGTCCACGGCTCCCGCGGGCACTCCCTGGACGGCGGGGACATCCTCCGCCTGTACCTGAGCGTCCCCGACCACCTCGGCGCCCCCGGCGTCTGGGGCCGAGCGCTCACCCTGCTGGAGGAGGCGGGCGTCCGCTACCAGGCCAAGGCCCTGTCCACCCGGTCGTCCTACCCGCGCAACGACGCGATCGTCGTCTACCTCGGCAGCTCCTCCTGGCCGGCGGTCCCCGCCCTGGTGGAGGGGTTGCGCGGCACCGAGGGCCTGGGCACCGGAGCCTCCCTCTACACCGCGCCCCTGGCGCCCGGCGTCGCCTGGGCCTGGGAGCCGGACGACGGGCAGCTGCGCGACCGGACCCTCAGCTTCGGCCAGCACCGCTCACGGCTGATCGCCGAGGGCCTGGTCCGGGCGGTCCGCGAGGGCACCGACCGCGCCGCGGAGGCGGCCCGCTCCCTGGAGGAGGGCGGGGTGCCGGCCGGAGCCCTGCACCGCGGGCACGGCTCGCCCGACATCGGCCTCTGACGGCCGCACGAACTTCCGGGGCCGGGCCACCGCGCCCCGGGACACCAGAGGAAAACACCCAACGAAAGGACACCGCATGAGCGAGAAGACGCTGTTCGAGGGCGCCGACGACTACACCACCCCGGCCGAGATCGTCGAGGAGAACGACGTCGAGAACCCCGAGGCGTCCCCCGCCTCGATCGCGTCCGCCATCGGCAGCTTCAACGCGAGCCTCGCGCTCACCAACACCTTCGGCTGCTGACGAACCCCTTCGGGAGGCGAGGGCCGTGACCACCGGTTCCGAGTCCACCCCACCCACGTCGGGAAACGGGGGCGTCGCCGACGCCCCCTCCATCCCCGACTTCCTGGCGGGCTTCACCGTCGGTGAAGCCCCGCCGGTAACCCCCCGCCGGCACGGACCGGACAACGAAGAGCACACGGAAGAGAAGGAACGGACATGACCGAGAAGAACCTGTTCGAGGGCGCCGACGACTACACCACCCCGGCCGAGATCGCCGAGGAGACCGACGTCGAGAACCCCGAGATCACCCCCACCATCTCGTTCGTCTCCGGCGCCGCGGCCAGCGCGGCCGCCACCAAGGCCATCGGCTGCTGAACCGCCGACCCGAAAGGACACGGACATGACCGAGAAGAACCTGTTCGAGGGCGCCGACGACTACACCACCCCGGCGGAGATCGCCGAGGAGCACGAGGTCGAGAACCCCGAGATCACCCCCACCGTCACCATCTCGTTCGTCTCCGGCGCCGCGGCCAGCGCCGGGGCCACCAAGGCCCTGGGCTGCTGAGCCACCGTCTCGGAAGGACACGGCCATGAGCACCGAATCCCTGATGGGCGGGGCGGACGACTACACCACCCCGGCCGAGATCGCCGGCTCCGCCGAGAGCGAGGTGCCCGAGGTGTCGCTCATCCCGATCACCACGCTCCCCGCCACGACGCTGCCGACCACCGGGCCGGCGACGACCGTGATCACCACTCTGCGCGTCGGCTGCTGACACCCCTGCGGCAGGAAGGAAGGAACGGCATGAGCACCGAATCCCTGATGGGCGGCGCGGACGACTACACCACCCCGGCCGAGATCGCCGACTCCGCCGAGTCGGAGTCCCCGGAGGCGACGCTCGCACCGACCCCCACGCTCCCGACCACCCTCCAGCCGGTCACCAGCGTCACCGTGACCACCACCCTCCGGGTCGGCTGCTGACCGCGGTCCGCACCGATCCGTTCCACCAGGAAACACAACACACGAAAGAAGGAATGACATGACCGAGCAGAACCTCTTCGAAGGCGCCGACGACTACACCACCCCGGCCGAGATCGCCGACTCCGCCGAGTCGGAGAACCCCGAGGTCACCCCGACCGTGGTCGTCTCCATCGCGGTCAGCGCCAGCGCCGCCTCCGGTGCCTCCGTCAGCGGCACCAAGTACTGGGGCTGCTGATCACCTGATCACCCCCTGAAGGAATGAACCGCCCGGGGCCGCCGAGCCGAGCGCATCGGCGGCCCCGCGGTCATCTCCCGACGAGAGAGAGGAAGGCACGTCGATGTCCCCACTGGTCAGGGCCGCCGGTCTGCGGATGGCCTATGGAGCGCGCGAGGTCCTGCGCGGCGTGGACCTCGACGTCCACCGGGGCGAGGTGCTCGCCCTGCTGGGCCCCAACGGGGCCGGCAAGAGCACCACCATGGAGATCCTGGAGGGCCTGCGACGGCGGACCTCCGGAACGGTCGAGGTGCTGGGCCGCGACCCCGGCGACGCGGACGACGCCTGGCGCGGACGCATCGGCGTCGTGCTCCAGTCCTGGCGCGACCACGCCGACTGGCCGGTGGACGCCCTGCTCCGGCACGTCGCCCTCTACCACGACGACCCGGCCGACCCGGCGGAGCTCACCGCGCGGTTCGGCCTCACCGACTTCTCGGACCGGCGGGTGCGCGAGCTGTCCGGCGGGCAGCGCCGCCGTATGGACCTGGCCCTGGCCGTGGCCGGCCGCCCCGAGGCGCTGTTCCTGGACGAGCCCACCGTCGGCCTGGACCCCCGGTCGCGCCGCGCCTTCCACGACGCGGTCCGCTCGATCGCCGCCGAGGGCGTCGCCGTCCTGGCGACCACCCACGACATGGCCGAGGCCGAGCGCATCGCCGACCGGATCGCCGTCCTGGTCGCCGGGCGGATCACGTTCGACGGCCCCGGCGAGGAGCTCGCCGCCGAACACGGCACCGGCTCCCTGGAGGACGCCTACCTGGCCCACCTGGACTCCCGAGAGGGGATCGCACCGTGAACCGCCGCGCCCTGCGGGCGGGGGCGGACCGGTTCCGCACCGGCGCCCGCCTCGCCCTCGCCTCCCCCGACCGCCTGCTGCTGGACTTCCAGCTGCTCTTCGTCCTGGTCTACGGGACGACCTGCATGGTGGCCGCCCCCCGCGAGGACTCCGACTTCTTCATCACCTCCCCGTCGAGCCTGGCCATGACCTTCCTGATGCTGGTCATGGTGCAGTCGGGGACCTTCGCCGTCGCCCAGGCGGTCCTGGCGGCGCGGGCCGACGGCACCCTGCTGCGGCTGCGGCTGCTGCCCGGCGGGCTCCAGGCCTACGTCGTGGAGAAGTGCCTGCACGTCCTGGCGGTGAGCGCCGTGTCGATCGGCGCCCTGCTGGGCCTGGCGTTCACCGTCGGGGGCCTGTCCGCGGGCGGCCCGGCCGCCCTGCCCGGCGCCCTCGGCTCCCTCGTCCTGGGCCTGCTGTTCTTCGTGGCCCTGGGCCTGCTCCTGGGCGCGGTCCTGCCCGCCGGGGGCGACCTGCTCTCCTACTCGGCGCTGGCCGTGTACGTCCCGGCCGCGCTGGCGGGCACCGGGGCGGCCGCGTTCTTCCCCGAACCGCTGCGGGCCGCCGTGCGGGTCCTGCCGTTCGAGTGGATCGCCAACGGCGTCGACGCCGGGCTGACCGGCGGCACGCCCCTCGGGTTCGGCGGCGCCGACACCTGGAACCCGCTCGCCGCGGCCGCCGTGACGGCCGTCTGGACGGCCCTGCTGCTCGCCGCCGCCGTCCCCCTGCTGCGCCGGATGACCCGACGCGCCTCGGGCTCGGCCCCGGACCGGACCCGGACCTGACCCCACCCCCGCGCCATCGGAAGGAAGAGATCGCCATGTCGGCCCGAGCGCACCTGAGCGTGATCCAGCCCCAACAGCCCGAACGCCCCCAGCTCGTCGAACCCGTGGCGAAGCTGGTCCAGGAGACCGCCCTGCACCGGCTGTGGATGGGGCAGTCCCTGAACGCCGAGACCCACCAGGTCCTGGCCTACCTGGCCGGGCGCGGCCACCGCGTCCCCGTCGGCATCGGCGTCACCCTGATGCCGCTGCGGCACCCCTTCGAGGCGGCCGTCCAGGCCCGCAGCCTGGCCCGCATCACCGGCAAGCCCGTGGTGGTGGGCTACGGCCCGGCCACCCCGGGCCTGGTCGGCGCGCTGCGCGGGCGGCCCTACGACACCCCGGCGCGGACCTCCGCCGAGTACGCCCTGGCCGTCCGCGACCTGCTCGACGGCGGCCCGGCCGAGGAGTCCGTGAACGAGGCGTTCCACCAGGGCGAGGGCCTGGTCCTGCCGGAGATCGGCCGGTTCCCCCGCGTCGAGGTGGGCCTGGGCGTGCTGCGCAGCGGGATGGCCCGCCGGGCCGGGGGCGCGGCCGACGTCGCCATCACGTGGCTGACCCCCGCCCACCACGTGCACGACACCATCGCCCCGGCGCTGGCCGAGGGCGCCGCACGGGCCGGGCGGCCCGCCCCGCCGCGGATCGCCACCGTGGTCCACGCGGCGATCGCGCGCCCGGGCCGCGACCCGCGGCGGCTGGCGCTGCGCGGGGCGAGCACCCACCTGGGCCTGCCGCACTACACCGAGATGCTGCGCAGGGCGGGGGTGCCGGCCGACCCCGCCGACCCCGAGTCGGGCGCCGCCGCCCTGGTCGACAAGGGCGTGTACCTGTACGGGACCCCGGAGGAGGTCGCCAAGGGCCTGCTCGACTACGAGCACGCCGGGGTGAGCGAGATCGTCGTCAACCCCGCCGGGGTCGTGAACACCGAGGGCATCCGCTCGGCCGTCGCCGACGTCCGGGAGATCGCCCAGGCATGGGAGGAGCTCCGTGGCTGAGGAGGCACCGCACCCCGACCTGTTCCCCGAACTCGGGGCCGAACGCCTGCTGGTCATCGTGACCGGCTCGCTGGCGGCCACCCACATGACGTCCTGGTCCCCCTGGCTGAGCATGGGCTACCCGCGGCTGCGCCGCCGGGTGGTGCTGACCTCGTCGGCGACCCGGTTCGTGTCCCACACCGCGCTCACCGCGATGGAGCCCAACCCGGTGCTGGTGGACGCCTGGTCCGACGACCCCACCGAGAAGCCGCTGCACGTGGACCTGGCCGTCTGGCCGGACGCCGTCATCGTCTACCCGGCGTCGTTCCACTTCCTGGCCCGGTTCGCCGTGGGCCTGGGCGACACCCCGGCGATGCTCGCGCTCCAGTGCACGTCCGCGCCGGTGGCCGTCGCGCCGTCCGTGCCCCCGGGCGCGGCCGGATCGCTGGTGTACCGCAAGCACGTGGAGGCGCTGCGCGAGCGCGACAACGTGGTGGTGGTCGACCCGGTCCCGGGGATGAGCGCGCACACCGGCGGCTACGACGCCGCCGTCGCCGCCCCGCTGCCCGACGTCCTGACCGGCGTGGAGTCACTGCGCCGCGCCCTGGTGGGGGTGGGGACGCCGTGCTGACCAGGATCGTCGACGACTTCGGCACCGCCTACGTGCACACGACCGTGCTGCACACCATCACCGACGGGTTCGTGTGGATCCGCAACAGCGGCATCGACCGCTCGGTGCCCATCGGCACCGCCCCCATCCGGCTGCGCCGGCCCCTGGAGGACCTGCCCGGCTCCGTCCGGGCCCGGGTGGACCTGCCGCCCGACCCGGGGCAGACCTGGCGGGTCTTCTCCGCCCCCGGCCCGTCCTCGGTGGCCAAGCGGATGCTCCAGGAGGAGGCGGACGTCACCGGCCCGGGCGGCCTGATGACCGGGACCGGCGAACTGCTGTCCCGCATCCACGCCCTGCCGGTCCCCGCCGAGCCCGTCCTGGCGTCCCCGCAGGGTCCCGCCCGGCTGCTGCGGTGGCTGGAGAGCGGCCGGGGACCGCACGCCGCCGCCCACCTGCACCGGGTCGCCGGGCGGGTGCTGGGCCGACGGCGGCTCGACCTGGCCCGGGAGTGGTGCGAGGACCTGGCCCGGTACGGCCGGGACGTCCCCGGCGCCCTGCTGCACGGGGCGCCCGGCCTGGGAGTGCTCATCCCCTCGGTCTCCTCCGGGTCCGAGGGCGTCCTGCTCACCGGCGAGGAGCTGGCGGTGGGCCCGGCCGAGTTCGACCTCGGATGGCTGGCCGGGGAGCTGGTGGAGCACCGCGAGGTCGTACCGGCCTCCCGGGAGGAGGTGGGCCGCCTGCTGGACCGCCTGCTCGCCGGGTACGGGCCCGGCCCGGACCTGGACGCGGTCGGGCGCTACGCCGCCCTGCGGGTCCTGGTCCACGTGCACGACTTCTGCGCCTACGTGGGCTGGCACGCGTCGGTCGACTCCCACCTGGAGGTGGTGGCCGACGCCTTCGACCGGCACGGGGCCGGGCTGCTGGACCACACCACCGGAACCATCGGAACGGAGGACACCCGGCGATGACCACCGCCACCGCACCGCCGCGCACCCTGCACCGGACCCTGTCCAACGGGCTGCGCGTCCGCGTCCTCCCGCTGCGCTCGGTGAGCGCCGTGGGGATCGCCCTGCACTTCGGCACCGGCTTCCGGTCCGACCCCCCGGAGTTCCCCGGGCTCGCCCACCTGGTGGAGCACCTGCTGTTCCAGGGCGACGGCGCGGCCGGGCACTTCACCGGCATCGAGGCCCTGGGCGGGTTCTGCAACGCCTCCACCCGGCAGGACTACACCGACTACTACACCGTCGTCCCCTCCGACCACGCCGAGGAGATGCTGGCCCTGGAGGCCCGGCGCGTCCGCGAGCCGGAGATCACCGAGGCGGGTCTGCGCACCCAGATCCGGGTCATCGAGGAGGAGATCGGTGCCAAGGGCCGCAAGCCCTACGGCCGGTTCCCGTGGCCGTCGCTGTCGCCGGTGCTGTTCCGGTCCTACGCCAACGCCCACGACGGGTTCGGCGACCCGGCGGCGCTGTCCCGGGCCACGCTGGAGGACTGCCGGGGCTTCCTGGAGGAGTACTGCACGGCGTCCAACGCGGTGCTGACCGTCAGCGGCGACATCGACCCGCTGCGGGCGCTGGACCTGGCCGAGGCCCACTTCGGGACGCTCCCGGCCCGGCCCGCACCGCCGCGCCCGCACCACTGGGAGCCGGAGCCCGAGGGGACCGTGACGGGCACCGCGCACGACCCGCTGGCGGCCCGGCCCGGGTTCGCCCTCGGCTACCGGACCCCCGACGCCGCGGTCGACCCGGCGGCGCACTTCGGTCTGGCCCTGGTCGCCGAGCTGCTGGCCGGCGGCCCCGGGGCGCTGGTGCCGCGCCGCCTGGCGGAGGTCACCGGGCAGGCCCTGGGGGTGTCGGCCCGCGACGGGCTCTTCGACCTGCTGGACGCGCGCGACCCCGACATGTGGGTCCTGTCCGCGGTCCACCCCGCCGACGTGGAGCGCGACGTGATCCTCGACGCCGTCCGCGGGCAGGTCGGGCGGCTGGCCGAGCACGGCCCCACGGACACCGAGCTGGCCCGGGCGCGGGCCCGGCGGCTGGCCGCCTTCCACCGCCGGACCGACCAGCTCGCCGCCCGCACCCGCGCGGTCGGCCGCGGTGAGCTGCTGTTCGGCGACGGCGACCTGCCGGCGACCGTCCACCGCGGCTTCACGGAGGCGACCGCCGAGGACGTCGCCGCCGCCGCCCGGCTGCTGACCCGGGAGCACCGCGCCCTGCTGGTGCTCTCCCCCGGAGAAGGAGGGGAACACTGATGCGCGTCCACGACCTGCGGAGCCGGACCCTGCCCAACGGGCTGCGCGTGTGCTGCCTGCCGCACGGGGACACCCCCCTGGCGGAGCTGCGGATGGTGGTCCCCGGGACGAGCCGGACGCCCGGCGAGCTGTTCCGGGCCCAGCTGCGGGCCTCGCTCGCCGTCCTGCACACCGGGGCGGGCGACACCTCCCGCGAGGACCTGGAGTCCTCCGCCGTGGAGGTGCACGGCTCCGCCTCGCCCTGGGCGACCGTCCTGTCGGGGGGCTGCGGCACCGCCGACCTCGACCGGACGCTGCGCTACCTGGCCGAGGCGGTGCGCTCACCCGACATCGACCCCGGGGAGGCGGAGCGGGAGTACGGGCGCCAGCGCGCCCTGCTGGAGGCGTCCGCCGCGTACCCCCAGCACCGGGCGGTCGACGGCCTGTACCGGGGGCTCTACGGGGACCACCTGGCGGGCAACCGGGCGGGCGCCGGGCGCCACCCGCTGCCCGCCGAGCCCTCCGCCGAGGACCTGCGGGTCCCCGCGGGTACCTGGGGCCCCCGGGGGGCGATGCTGCTCGTCGTGGGCGGCTCCCTGGACGCCGAGGAGGTCTTCGCGGCCGTCCACGGCGCCTTCGGCGGCTGGGACTCCCCCGCCCCCGGGTGGGTCGTGCCCCCCGTCCCCGCGCTGGCCCCGGGCGCGCCCGCCGTGGTCCACGTCCCCGGCACCGACCGGGCCCACGTGAGACTGCGCGCCGACGCGGTGTCCAGCGAGGACGACCGCTACGCGCCCCTGTTCCTGGCCCTGAACACCCTCAGCGGCGGGGCCGTGTCCACCCGCCTCAGCCGCAACCTGCGCAACGACCACGGCTACGTGTACGGCGTCAACGCCTACGTCGACTCCTTCCCTGGCGCGAACCTCATCGCGGTGGAGGCCGAGACCGCGGCGGCCACCGCCGGCCCGGTCCTGGCCGGGATCGCCGAGGAGCTGTCCGGGATGGTCCTGGACCCGCCCACGGAGGAGGAGTTCCGCGCGGCGCAGCGGTTCGCCGCCGGATGCATGCGCACCCGCCTGACCTCGCTGGCCGAGGTCACCGGCAGCCTCATGGACATGGCCCTGAACGGCGAGGACCCCATGCGGCTCGCCGACTTCGCCGACCAGCTGGCCCGGGTGACCCACGACGAGGTCGTGGACGTCTCCCGGGAGTTCTTCCGTCCCGAACGCTTCACCGGGATCGTCTGTGGCGACGCCTCCCTACTCGGAACCCCGGAGCCGCTCACCGCACCCACCACACCCCACCAACCGGCCGAGGAGGTCGTCCTGTGAACACCGACGCGCCCGCACCCGAACCCCCGGTGGGCCTGCGCGGCCTGCTGTCCTACGCCCGGCCGCACTCCCTCGCCCTGTGGTCCGGCGGCCTGATCACCACCGTCGCCGCGCTGCTCACCCTGGCCCAGCCGATGGTCGCCAAGTACTTCCTGGACGGGATGGCGGTGGGCGGGGGCCCCGACGTCGCGCTCATCCTGGTGCTGTCCGCGCTGCTGGTGTTCGCGACGGTCCTGGCCTCCGTCGGCAACTACCTGACCGAGCGCACGGCCGAGGGCATCGTGCACGGGGTGCGCCGCGACCTGGTGCGGCGCATCATGCGGCTGCGCATGTCGGTGCTCGACCACGGCAGCCCCGGCGACCTGCTCTCCCGGGTGGTGTCCGACAGCAACCAGCTGCGCACCGCGACCACCCGCGACCTGGTGGACCTGTTCATCGGCGCGCTCCAGTTCGTCGGCATCATCGTCCTCATGGGCTACCTCGACCTGGGGCTGCTGGCCCTGCTGCTGGCCGTGGTCGTGGTGGTCGGCTTCGCGTTCGGGGCCGTCGTGCCGCGCATCCGGCGGGCCAGCCTGAACGTCCAGGAGGCCCTGGGCGAGATGGGCTCGACCCTGGAGCGGTCGCTGAACTCGCTGCGCACCATCAAGGCCAGCGGTTCGGAGGAGCGCGAGATCGCCGTCGTGACGGCCGCCTCCGAGCGGGCGCTCCAGCAGGGGAAGCGGGCCGCGGTGTGGTTCTCCGCCGGGAGCATGTCCACCGGGCTGCTGGTCCAGGTGTCGTTCCTCATCATCCTGGGTGTGGGCGGGGCCCGCGCCGCCACCGGCGGCCTGGACCTGTCCGTCCTGGTGGCGTTCCTGCTGTACCTCTTCTACCTGACCGGTCCGATCACCCAGCTGACCAGCTCGATCAGCGGCCTCCAGGCGGGCCTGGCCTCGCTCCAGCGCATCCGCGAGGTCCAGGCGATGCCGAACGAGGAGGAGACCGGCGCCGGGAGCTGGACCCCGGCGTCCGCCGACCGGCCCGCGTCGGTGTCCTTCCGCAACGTGCGGTTCGGGTACGACCCGCAGGTGCCCCTGTTCGAGGAGCTGACCTTCGACGTCCCCGCCGGGGGCATGACCGCGTTCGTCGGCCCCTCCGCGGCGGGCAAGAGCACGGTCTTCTCACTGGTCGAGCGGTTCTACGAGCCCCAGGCCGGCAGCGTCCGGATGGACGGCCGGGACATCACCGAGTGGCCGCTGGACCGGTTGCGCGCCGGGATCGGGTACGTGGAGCAGGAGGCCCCGGTGCTCTCCGGCACCCTGCGCGAGAACCTGCTGATGGCCGCCCCCGAGGCCACCGAGGAGGAGCTGGCCGACATCATCTCCCGCACCCGCCTGGAGGGGCTGGTCGGCCGGCTGGAGAACGGGCTGGACACCCTGGTCGGCCACCGCGGCGTCGCCCTCTCCGGCGGCGAGCGCCAGCGGGTGGCGATCGCCCGGGCCCTGCTGCGCCGTCCCCGGCTGCTCCTGCTGGACGAGGCCACCTCCCAGCTCGACTCGATCAACGAGCAGGCCCTCCAGGAGACCATCCGGGAGGCGTCGCGGATCACCACCGTGATGGTGATCGCCCACCGGCTGGCGACCGTGCGCGAGGCGGACCGCATCCTGGTCCTGGAGCGCGGCCGCATCCGGTCGACGGGCACCCACGAGGAGCTGGTGGAGTCCGACGAGCTGTACATGGAGCTGTCCATGCACCAGTTCGCCGGCGCCGAGGCCGCCCCGGTGGGGGCCGGTGCGCAGGGCTGACCCCGCGCCCCGGGCGCCGGGCGTGTTCAGACCGCGGTCCGGACACGCCCGGCGCCCGCGCCGTGCCGGGCGATGAGCTGGGAGCGGCGGTCGCAGCCGAACTTGCGCAGCAGGTTGGAGACGTGGAACTTGATCGCCCCGGTGCTGAGGATGAGCCGGTCGGCGATCTGCGAGTTGGACAGGCCCTGGGTGAGCAGGTCCAGCACCTCCTGCTCGCGCCGGGTCAGGCTCTCCCCGAACAGGGGCTCGGCCGCGCCGAGGTCGGCTCTCAGGATCGGCGGCATCAGCTCCATCCACCGGCCGGCGAAGGTCGGCGAGATCCACACCGCCCCGGCCAGGGCCTGTTCGATGGCGTGGGTGATGTTGCCGTCCAGGTCGTCCCGGTCCACGATGGCGTGGGCGCCCCAGCGGGCCACCTCGACGAAGCGCGGGTCGGACTCGCCCTCCAGTAAGACGACGCAGGCCGGGCCGGGGTGCTCGCGGCGGCCGGGCAGCCCGGCGATCGCGCCGCTGCGCAGCAGCAGGACGTCCAGGCCTTCCAGCTCCCCGGGGCCGGGTGCGGCGCCGAGCTCGGTCACCGACCAGTCGCGCCCCGCCAGCACCGCGCGGATGCGCCGGGCCAGCAGTGCTCCGCCCAGGTGCAGGCCGATGCGGACGGTCTTCGCCTCGTGTGCGTTCATCGCCGTTCCTCTCCCGTGCGCCGAGACATCTGAGCCGAGGTTCACGGCCGCGGGTCGCGCCGCCATCACAGGAACGCGCGGCGTGTGAGGGCGGCCGCGGCGGCGGGGACGCGAAAGGGCCCGTCCCCCGGGGCGGGGAGGACGGGCCGGACGGTTTCGTTCGGGTCAGGCCTTGACGGAGTTGCGGCCGCCGACCGACAGCACGGCGAAGGCGACGAGGGCGACGGCCCCGACCAGCCCGGCGCCCAGCTGGGCGCCCGGGAACGGGTCGAGGACGGCGATGGCGGCGCTCGCGGCGAGCACCGCGATGGCGGCTCCGATCAGTACCTTGCGCGGGGTTCCCTTGTTCTGGGCCATGGTGTTTCTCCTCCCGTATGCCCTTTGCGGTCACCCCACGATCTCCCGGGGCCTTCACAGCACGATCACACGAATGCGAAAAGTGAGCGGGTGGTGGGAGAAGAGTGACGGGTGGACCGGAGGGTCCCGTCCTCCTGGTCGGACCGGGTGGTCCCGGCACTGGTCCTCCCGGGTCATGCGGGTCCCGGAGGGGGCCGCGTACCCTGGGTCCGGGTCCTCCGGACGGGTTCCCGTGCCCTCCACCGTCCGCTCCCCAGGGGGCCTGCGCCCGTCCAGGACACCTCTGTACCCCCCGGGGGGTGAACGCGTGTGGCATCCGAACCGCACCGGCCCGCTCCGCTGCACGACCACGTCGCGCTCGACGAGATCGAGCTGTACGCGGAGGTGCTCGCCGCCGCCGCCCACGCCGACCGCCGCCTGGCCCGGGAGGAGCTGGACCGGGTGCTGGGGCTGGCCCCCGCCCCCGAGGGCCCGGCCCGGGCCCGCTGAGGTCAGAGGGGCAGTACGGCGCGCAGCAGGAACCCGCCCTCGCGCGTGCGCGCCGCCGTGAGCCCGCCGCCCGCCGCCGACAGCCGCTCGGACAGCCCGCTCAGGCCGTTGCCCCTGCCGCCGTCGCCGTCGCGGGCCCCGTCATTGGACATCTCCACCACCAGGGCCCGGCCGCCCTCCCCGCCGACCAGGGAGAAGTCGATCCGGCAGCGAGTGGCGTCGCTGTGCCGCAGCACGTTGGTGCCGCCCTCGCGCACCGCCCACGCGATCGGCGCGGTCGCTCCGGCGGGGACCTCCGCGCATTCCAGGTCCTCCAGTCCGGTGACCTCCACCCGGACCCCGGCCGTCTCCAGGACACCGCGCACCGAGGCGACCTCCTCGGCCAGGTCCGGCTCCCGGTACCCGTCGACCGCCGCGCGCACCTGGCCCAGCGCCTCCTGGGCGAGGCCGTGGACCTCGCGCAGCTCCTTCTCCGCGCGTTCGGGGGCCCGGTCGACGAGCCGCCCGGCCAGCTCGGCCTTGACCGCCAGCGCCGACAGGCTGTGCCCGAGCAGATCGTGCATGTCGCGGGCGAACCGCAGCCGTTCCTCGGTGACCGCCAGCCGGGCCCGGGCGGACTGCCCCTCCACCGCCTGCCGGGTGATGTCCCACAGCCAGATGGTGGCCATGGAGCCGGAGGCCATCAGCAGCGCCCACAGGATGGCCCCGGCCCAGAAGAGCAGGTGGGAGGCGAAGGGGAGGTCCGGCCTCTCGGTGAGGTAGATCGCCCACGGGGCCGCCAGCAGCACCAGCGTGACGGGGACCCCCCAGCGGCGCGGGGCCGCGAACACACCCACGGACCACCAGGAGGCGTACAGGCCCATCGTCAGCATCGCGTCCCGGAGCAGGACGGAGGTGGCGGCGAGCAGGGCGAGCGACCCCCAGTAGAGGAGGGGGTCGGGGACCCTGCGGCCGTCGATCCGGTCCCGCATCAGCAGCAGGACCAGCACGGTCAGGGGGAGCGACGTGCCCAGGGCGGCCAGCGGCCGCCACGGGTCGTCCGACGGCCCGGAGAAGACGACCTCGAAGAGCGGGATGCCGCCGAGCATCATCGCCACCATGCCCATCGTGACCATGATGATCAGGCGGGCGAAGCGCATCGTGCGGTCGTGCCGGTCCTCGGAGGGCGCCGGCGCGCCCTCGCGTTCGCGGGGGGAGGTCAACGGTTCTCCTCGGCTTCGGAAGAGGGGGTCGCGCCGGCGGGCAGGTGGACGCGCAGGAGGTGGCCGCCGTCCTCCGTGCGCACCGCCGCCAGGGTGCCGCCCTCCCGGCCCACCCGGTCGGCCAGCCCGTCCGTCACACCGGCGGGTCCGGTCTCCCCTCCCCGGCGGGCCCGGTCGTCGGAGACCTCCACCACCGCCCGCCCGGTGCCGGGGTCCCGGGAGAAGGCGATGCGGCAGCGGGTGGCGCCGCTGCGCCGGAGCACGTCGGTGCCGACCTCGCGCACCACCCAGGCCGCCAGGGACGCCTCCGCCGGGGAGGGGTCCAGGCCGCCCAGCCCCGTCACGGTGGTCCGGGTCCCGTCGGCCTCCAGGGCCGCCGTCACCGAGCGCACCTCCTCGGCCAGGTCCAGCTCCCGGTAGCCGCTGACCGCGGCGCGGACCCGGCGCAGCGCGTCGCGGGCCAGCGCGTGCACCTCGGCCGCCTCGGCGCGGGCCTCCTCCGGGGCCCGGGACACGTTCCGCTCCGCCCGCGCGGCCCGGGTCGCCAGCACGCTCAGGTCCTGCCCCAGCAGGTCCTGGAGGTCGCGGGTGAACCGCAGCCGCTCCTCGGCCACCGCCAGCCGGGCCTTGGCCTCCTGGGCCGCGAAGGCGTCGCGCACGATGTCCCAGAGCCGGAAGGAGACGGTGCAGCCCAGGTAGAAGAGGGCCCACATGAGGACCCCGCCCGCCCAGAAGACCGCGAACACCCCGGCGTGGGAGTTCGGGTACAGGAACGGCCAGGCGATCCACGGGACCAGGGCGGTCAGCAGTCCCAGCAGGGCGGACCGGCGCCCGTCGCGGTGCAGGTGCAGCATGACCGACAGCCACGCGCCCAGGGCGGAGACCATGTACACCTCGACCCGCAGGAACAGCGCCCCCGACCAGGCCAGGAGCACCGAAGCGACGTACAGGCGCGTGTCCGGGGCCGCCTCCCCGCGCATCCGGTCGACCAGGAGGGGTCCCATGCACACGGAGGAGCCGGTGAGCAGGACCAGGGACACGGCCTCCGGCCAGCCGGGGTTGCCGTGCATGCGCGTCTGGACGAACTCGATCACGGGCCACAGGACCACGATCACGGGCGTCACGAACACCGTGTAGGTGGTCATCCGGCGGGCCGTCCGCAGGTGGCGCCGCTGCGCGGCGCTCGGGGACGCGGTCTCCTGGTTCACCGTTCGAGTCTCCCCCATGGGAACGCCCGCCCCGGACGGGGCGGGCGGTACCGGGCCGGGTGCCGGGGCGTCATGCCTGACGGGGGTCCCAGCGGAAGGTGCGGAAGGCCAGCACGGCGAACAGGAGCGTCCACAGCAGCAGCAGGCCGACGGCGGGCACGGCCGCGGCCCACAGCTCCCCGAACCCGGCCGGGGCGGCGGACGCGTAGCCCGAGAAGACGTCGTAGCCGGTGTAGGAGGCCTGGGCGAGCTGGCCCGCGGCGGTGGAGGGCAGGAAGCCCAGCACCTCGACGAGCGGGTCCGGGAACATGCTGGTCGGAAGGATGTTGCCGCCCGCGAAGAGCAGGAACATCATCGGCACCATCGAGGCCATCTGGGCGGACTCGGCGGTGCGCGCCAGCGGGGTGACGCACAGGCCCAGGAAGCTCATGGAGACGGCGCTGAGCGTGATGGCGAGCACCAGCATGACCGGGTCCTGCGGCAGCGAGCCGGAGTTGGCGTAGATCAGGGCGGCGCCCAGCACGGCGATGGCCAGGGACATGAGGACCACCAGCAGCACCACCGCCCCGAACAGCGCGCCCTGGGTGACCCCGTTGACCCGCAGCTGCTTGAGGACGAGCGACTCGCGGCGGGCGGTGAACACGTTCGAGGGGTGGCCGATGCCGATGATCAGGCCGATGCTGCCCATCGCGGCGATCATGGCGAGGTCGGCGCTGCCGATGTCGCCCATGACGGGGTCGTCGGGCAGGTTCATCGGGACGAGGAACATGAACACCGCCAGGCCCAGGAACATCCAGGCGGTCTTGTAGCGGACGAAGAGGGTGAACTCGGTGCGGGCCAGGCGCAGCGTCTGGCGTACCGGGCTCATGGCGGGCGGGCGGACGGCGGTGGCGGGTTCGGCGGTGAGGGTCATGGGATGCGCTCCGGGTGCGGAAGGTCGGCGGGGGAAGGGTTACTGCTCGGCGAGGCCGGTGGCGCCGGCGACCTGGAGGAAGACGTCCTCCAGGGAGGCGCCGCGCACCTGGAGGTTGCGCAGGACCACGCCGCGCTCGGCGGCCCAGGCGACGAGCTCGGAGACCACCCGGTGCGCCCGCGATTCGACGTCGGCGCCGCTGACGGTGTAGGTGGCCCACAGCCGCCCGTCGCGGGTCCGCACCGCGGCCTCGGCCCCGGACGGCTCGGGCAGGTCGTCGGTGCCGACCTCCTCCGGCACCCGGAAGGTGACCCGGTCGCCCCAGGAGGCGAGGACGTCCTCCAGGGTGCCCTCGACCCGGATCTCGCCGCGGTGCATGATGGCGAGCCGGTCGGCCAGGCGCTCGGCCTCCTCCAGGTAGTGGGTGGTGAGCAGGACCGCGACCCCCTGCCGCTTGAGCTCGGAGATGATCCGCCAGGTGGTGTGCCGGGCCTCGGGGTCCATGCCGGTGGTGGGCTCGTCGAGGTAGAGCACCTCGGGCCGGGCGACCAGGGCCTGGGCGAGGATGAGGCGGCGCTTCTGCCCGCCGGAGAGCTGGCGGACCGGGATGCGGGCCTTGTCGGTGAGGGCGACCAGCTCCAGCAGCTCGTCGGCGTCGCGGGGGTCGGAGACCAAATCGTGGGCGAGGACGAGGGACTCCCGGACCGTGAGGTCCTCCATCAGGCCGTTGCCCTGGAGGACGGCGCCGGTGCGGCCGCGCAGGGCGGTGGGCTGGCCGTAGGGGTCGGTGCCGAACACCCGCAGGGTTCCGGAGCTGGGGCGCCGGAAGCCCTCCAGCGTCTCGATGGTGGTGGTCTTGCCGGCGCCGTTGGTGCCCAGCAGGGCGAACAGCTCGCCGGGGCGGATCTCGAAGGAGATGCCCTTGACCGCCTCGAAGTCGCCGTAGTGCTGGTGCAGGTCGCGGACGACCACCGCCGGGCCGTCGGGGGCGGTGCGGTCGGAGAGGGATTCGGTGCTCGTCGTCGTCATGGCTCCAGACTCCCGGAACCGGGGCCGGGGCCACAGACGCCGTTGTCACCGATCGCGTGTGGGAATCCACCGGGGCCGACGATGACAGATGTCACGGGTCCCGGGCACGGGGTGCCGCCCGCACGCGCCCCTTCCTCACCGCGTACGGGCGGCAACACCCCGGGTGGGCGCCGGGCGCCCGGTCGGGGGTGCTGGTAAGAGTTCTACACGAAAAACACGGGGCGTGGGGCGCGAACTCCGCCCTTTCGGGGTTCCCCGTGATCTTTTCCCAGGAAGTCATATCCGATGGGTGATTTCCCCGCCCGACGCGCGCGGGAGGAATAACCGGAAACCCGGTCCTGACCCGCCAAACCCCGCCGCGCCGGGTGTCCGGGACGTGATTTTCGGCCTTTCCGCAGTTCCGCATATACGGGCCTGCGGCCGCCCGTCCCGTAAACGGTCCGTTATTTGGAGTTCCCGTCCGGCCCCCGCTCCCGGCGAAGGTCCCCCAACCGACGGCCGCCCCGCGGCATCTCCTCTGACGACCGGCGGCCGGCTCCACCCGGAAAGGGCCGCGACCGGACTTTCCGGACCGGCGGGGCCGAGCCTACTGTGGTCCCCTTGTCCACGACGACGAAGGATGTCCATGTCACCCAACCGCGGGCTCCTGTGGTGCGGGGTCGCCGCAGGCCCCCTCTTCCTCGGGGTGTCCACCCTGGCGGGTCTGCTGCGGCCCGAATACTCCCTGGCCCGGCACCCGGTCAGCTCGCTGGCGCTCAACGGGGCGGGCGGGGTCCAGGTACTGAACTTCCTGCTCACCGGCGCGCTGCTCACGGCCTTCGCGGTCGGCGCCGGGCGCGAACTCGGCCGCGCCGGCCGCACCGGGCCCGTCCCGTGGCTGCTGGGCCTGTGCGGCGCCGGCCTGGTCGGCGCCGGGCTGTTCCGCACCGACCCCGTCAGCGGCTACCCGCCGGGCACCCCCCACGAGCTGGTCTACACACCGCTGGGCGTCCTGCACGACGCGGCGTCCGCGCTGTTCTTCTTCGGGCTGCCGCTGGCCTGCGTGCTCTACGCCCTGCGGTCCCTGGCCGACCGGCGCTGGGTGGTCGCCGGGTACTCGGTGCTCACCGCGGCCGCCTTCTTCGCCTGCTTCCTGTGGGCGAGCGCCGGCTTCCAGCAGAACCCCGGCCTGGTCGCCGTGGGCGGGCTCTACCAGCGGGCGTCCCTGCTGGTCGGGTTCGCCTGGATCGCGGTGCTGGCCCTGCTGCTGCTCCGCTCGGAGAAGACGCGGGGGGCGCCCACCCCTCGGTGAGCGCCCCCTGCCGGGTCCGGCCGACTCCTAGGCGTCGGCGGGCTCGGCCTCCTGCGGCTTGCCGCCCTTGATCGAGCGCAGCAGCAGCTGGGAGACGTCGACGACCTCGAGGGTCTCCTTCGCCTCGCCCTGCGACTTCTTCTCGTTGATCGCGTCACCCAGCATGACCTGGCAGAACGGGCACGCGGTGGACACGGTGTCGGGGTTGGTGGTCAGCGCCTCGTCCACCCGCTCGGTGTTGATGCGCTTGCCGATCCGCTCCTCCATCCACATGCGGGCGCCGCCGGCGCCGCAGCAGAAGCCCCGCTCCTTGTGGCGGTGCATCTCCTGCGTCTTGACGCCCGGCACCTTCGCCATGATGTCGCGCGGCGGCGTGTACACCTTGTTGTGGCGGCCCAGGAAGCACGGGTCGTGGTAGGTGATGTTCTCGTCGATGGACTCGACCGGGGTCAGCCTGCCCTCGTCCACCAGCTTGGCCAGCAGCTGGCTGTGGTGGACGACCTCGTAGGTGCCGCCGAGCTGCGGGTACTCGTTGGCGAGGGTGTTGAAGCAGTGCGGGCAGCTGGCCACGATCTTGGTGACGCCGGCCTCGTTGAGGGTCTCGACGTTCTGCTGGGCCAGCATCTGGAAGACGTACTCCATGCCGAGACGACGCGCCGGGTCGCCGGTGCACGCCTCCATGCCGCCCAGGACGGCGAACTTGACGCCCGCGATGTCCAGCAGCTCGGCGATGGCCTTGGTGGTCTTCTTGGCCCGGTCCTCCAGGGCGCCGGCGCAGCCGACCCAGAACAGGTACTCGGTGTCCGCGTCGAGCTTGTCGTCGACGACCTGCACCTCGACCGGGTTCTCCTGGGAGGCCAGCTCCTCGATCCAGTCCATGCGCTTGTCCTCGGACATGCCCCACGGGTTGGCCTTGTTCTCCAGGTTCTTCAGGAGGGTGTTGGCCTCGGACGGGAAGTTGGACTCGACCATGACCTGGTAGCGGCGCATGTCGAGGATGTGGTCGATGTGCTCGATGTCCACCGGGCACTGCTCGACGCAGGCGCCGCAGTTGGTGCAGGCCCACAGCTCGTCGGGGTGGATGACGCCACCCTCCTCCTCAGTGCCGACCAGCGGCTTCTCCAGGAGGGCGAGGACGTCGACGCCGGCGTGGCTGTCGTCGGGCTTCTCCGCGAGGGTCTCGGCGTTGATGCCCTGGAGCAGGTACGGGGCCTTCTCGTAGGCGTGCCGCTGGAGGTCGAGGATGACCTTCTTCGGGGAGAGGGGCTTGCCGGTGTTCCAGGCGGGGCACTGGGACTGGCAGCGGCCGCACTCGGTGCAGGTGGTGAAGTCGAGGAGGCCCTTCCAGGTGAAGTCCTCGATCTTGCCCGCGCCGAACGGGTCCTCGTCGGGGTCGGCCTCCTCGAAGTCCAGGGGCGCGCTCCCGTCCTTGTTCATCATCTGCTTGGCGGCGCCCAGCGACGGGGAGCCGTCGGCGTTGCGCTTGAAGTAGATGTTGACCGGGGCGATGAAGCGGTGCCAGCCCACGCCCATGGTGAGCTGGAGCGCCAGGACCATGAAGAACGCGTAGCTGATGATCAGCTTGAACGCCGCGATCAGGGCGATCGCGGGGTCGGCGACCGCCGCCTCGCCGGGCATGACCGCGCCGACCGCGTGGGAGATCGGGGTGGCCCAGACCGGGAACGGGAAGGTGTCCGTGGCGGCCTTGAGCCCGCGGATCGCGAAGATCGCGAGGAGCAGGCCGATGATGTACGCCTCGACGTAGTAGCCGGTCCACTGCTTGGAGTGCATGAACCGCGAGTCGCGGCCCTTGCGCGCGGGGCGGTTGAGCACCCGGTACGCGGTCAGGCCCAGGATGCCGACGAGGCTGGTCCCGGCGATCAGCTCGATGGCCAGGCCGTAGACCGTCCAGTCGTAGATCAACGGCAGGTGGAAGTGCGGGTCGAAGACCTCGCCCTGCGCCTCGATGACCGTGAAGACCAGCAGGGGGAAGGAGACCATCACGAACCAGTGGGCCACACCCACCCACGGCCGCTTGAGCATCCTGCCGTGGCCGACGATCTCGATGATCGCCATCGTGAGCCGTTGTCCGAACGGCCCCTTGCGCTCGGCCTCCACCGGTCGGCCCACGTTCACGGTCCGCACGATCTGGCGGACTGCCAGACCGAACATGGTGAAGGCGACCACGGCGAGGACCGAGGTGATGATGCCCAGTGTCAGGTACAGCATCGCCCGTGGCCTCCCATCCTGCTGCGTCGGCCGGTGCGCCACACACCGGCGGTCGAAATCTATGTTACTAGCGGGTAATCATGCGACGGCCACCGGCTCTGCGGGAAACCCCGACCGCGCAGGGGCAACGCTAGTGACTCCTGCCGCAACGAAACCACGCGGGTCCACCCTGTTCACCCCGTGACACGCGCCGCGGCGGCGCCCCGCGGCGCCCCCGTGCGCACCGCGTCCGCCCATTCCACCGCTCCCCCGCACCACCCGGCATCGGTCATCCCACCGGCCCGCACGACGGCGCCCGCCGGCCGGGGCCGGCGGGCGCGGAGCGGCGGGCCACCCCTGCGGGGGGAGCGCGTTCGCGGCGGCGAGGGCCCCGGCCACGGAGCCGGGGCCGGGGCCGGGCGGTCAGATCCCGGCGGGGACGCGGTCCGCCGGGGCGGTGTACACGCGCACCCGGGGGTCCTCCGGCAGGAGCAGCAGCGCCCGGCCGACGGAGGCGTCGGCGTAGGCGCAGGCGCGCACCACCGCGGGCAGGGTGAGCAGGAACAGCGCGCCCGCGGCCATGTGCAGCAGGGCGGTGGCGACCAGCGGGTGGTCCATCGACAGCTGCGAGCCCAGGTCGGTGTACCCGGGGATCGTGTACAGCGACCACCCCCAGAGCGGGTAGAGCAGGCCGGCCAGCGCGCCGGCCCACCAGGTGACCGTGACGACGAAGGCGACCAGGGCGACCGGGAAGCGCACCACCGCGTGCAGCGCCTCCAGCCAGCTGCGCCCGCAGGCCAGCGGGGCCAGTGCCCGGCGCAGCGGTCCGGCGCCGGGGGCGGGGGCGCGGTAGGGGGCGCGCAGGACGGGACCGCCGGTGAGGTCGGCGAGGCGGATCCGGTCCACGTGGGCGATCCCGCGGGCCGCGTAGAGGGTGCCCACCAGGATGAACAGCCCCACCCCGGCGACCGCGGCGCCCAGCCCGGCGGCCAGGCCGGTGACGATCAGGGAGAACGAGACCACGGCGAGGGGCAGGCCGAGGAGCGTGTGCCGGGTGTCGGCGAGGAGCCGCACGGGCCAGGGGCGGGGGGCGGGAGAGCCGTGCCCCAGGCGTCCGTTGAGGGTGGCGGTGGGCGACGGGTGGGCGGGACCGCGCCGCAGGCGTCCGTTGAGGGTGGTGGAGGGTGACGGGTGGGCCGTTGTGTCCATGCCCCGAAGCTACGGCCGCGGCCCCCGTCCCGTCGGGGCCGCGCGCACCCCTTTCGCGGGTCGCGGCCCCCCGTATCGGGAGTGGTGCGCACACCACCCCCGACCCGTCCCCGGTTCTCCCCGGGGTCGACCCCGAGTCACGGTCAAGGATCCCCCCGGGTTCCCCCGGGGTTCCGTCATCTTCCTCGTGAAACCCGCCGGAGTCGGGAACAACCCCGCAGGGTCGCTCGTTGTCAGGTCGTAGAAAGTAACTTGAGTCGCCTCGACTCAACTGACTTGACAACCCTCGCCGGACGAAGCAAACTTACGCCCGAACGACTCAACTTTGACGGAGGAAGCAACATGGCACGTGCGGTCGGAATCGACCTCGGTACGACGAACTCCTGTGTCGCGGTCCTGGAGGGCGGTGAGCCCACGGTCATCACCAACGCCGAGGGCTCCCGCACCACCCCGTCCGTCGTCGCCTTCGCCAAGAACGGTGAGGTCCTCGTCGGCGAGGTCGCCAAGCGCCAGGCGGTCACCAACGTCGACCGCACCATCCGGTCGGTCAAGCGCCACATCGGCACCGACTGGACGGTGAAGATCGACGACAAGACCTTCAACCCCCAGCAGATCAGCGCCTTCATCCTGCAGAAGCTCAAGCGCGACGCCGAGGCCTACCTCGGCGAGGACGTGACCGACGCCGTCATCACCGTCCCCGCCTACTTCAGCGACTCCCAGCGCCAGGCCACCAAGGAGGCCGGCACCATCGCGGGCCTCAACGTCCTGCGCATCATCAACGAGCCCACCTCCGCCGCCCTCGCCTACCACCTGGAGAAGGAGGACGAGGCCACGATCCTCGTCTACGACCTCGGTGGCGGCACCTTCGACGTCTCCCTGCTGGAGGTCGGCGACGGCGTGGTCGAGGTCAAGGCCACCAACGGCGACAACCACCTGGGCGGCGACGACTGGGACCAGGCGATCGTCGACTGGCTGGTCGAGAAGTTCAAGAACGCCAACGGCGTGGACCTCTCCAAGGATAAGATGGCGCTCCAGCGCCTGCGCGAGGCCGCGGAGAAGGCCAAGATCGAGCTGTCCTCCTCCAGCGAGACGCAGATCAACCTGCCCTACATCACCGCCTCGGCGGAGGGCCCGCTGCACCTGGACGAGAAGCTCACCCGCGCCGAGTTCCAGCGGCTGACCGCCGACCTGGTCGAGCGGACCAAGATCCCGTTCCAGCAGGTCATCAAGGACGCGGGCATCAGCCTGAGCGAGATCGAGCACGTGGTGCTGGTCGGCGGCTCCACCCGCATGCCCGCCATCGTCGAGCTCGTCAAGGAGCTGACCGGCGGCAAGGAGCCCAACAAGGGCGTCAACCCCGACGAGGTCGTGGCCATCGGCGCCGCGCTCCAGGCCGGCGTGCTCAAGGGCGAGGTCAAGGACGTCCTGCTGCTGGACGTGACCCCGCTGTCCCTGGGCATCGAGACCAAGGGCGGCGTGTTCACCAAGCTCATCGAGCGCAACACGACCATCCCGACCAAGCGCTCCGAGATCTTCACGACGGCCGACGACAACCAGCCGTCCGTGCAGATCCAGGTCTACCAGGGCGAGCGCGAGATGGCCCGCGACAACAAGAAGCTGGGCGTCTTCGACCTGACCGGTCTGCCCCCGGCGCCGCGCGGCGTCCCGCAGATCGAGGTGGCCTTCGACATCGACGCCAACGGCATCGTCAACGTCACCGCCAAGGACCTGGGCACCGGCCGCGAGCAGTCCGTCACCATCTCCGGCGGTTCGGCGATGTCCAAGGACGACATCGACAAGATGGTCCGCGAGGCCGAGCAGTACGCCGAGGACGACCGCAAGCGCCGCGAGAGCGCCGAGGTCCGCAACAACGCCGAGTCCCTCGTGTTCCAGACCGAGAAGGTCATCAAGGACAACGAGGACAAGATCCCGGCGGACGTGCGCTCGGAGACCGAGGCCGCGCTGGCCGACCTGAAGACCGCCCTGGAGGGGTCGGACGTCGACACCATCCGCACGGCGAGCGAGAAGGTCGCGCTGGCCAGCCAGAAGATCGGTTCGGCGATCTACAGCCAGGGCCAGCAGCAGGGCGCCGACGGTGCCGCCGGCGACTCCGCCTCCGACGCCTCGGCGGACGACGCCGACGTCGTCGACGCCGAGATCGTCGACGAGGACAACAAGGGCGACCGGTCCTGACCCGCTTCGGCCGAGAGGAAGGAGGGCGCGTCCCAGATGGCGCAGTCTGACAACGCGAACGGCAGCGCGGGCGACGGCGAGGAGCGCCGGGGTCCGGTGATCCGCGACAACCGCCGCATCGACCCGGAGACCGGTGAGGTGCGCGGGGCCGCGGCGGAGGAGCCCGAGGAGGCCCCGGAGGCCGGGGCCGACGCCGGGGCCGACGCCGAGGATGTGGAGGGGATCGAGATCCCCGACACCCCCGAGCAGGTGGTGTCCGAGGCGATCAACGCCGACGAGCGGGTCGTGGAGCTCACCAACGACATCAAGCGCGTGCAGGCGGAGTACTCCAACTACCGCAAGCGCGTCGAGCGGGACCGGGTGGCCGTCCGGGAGGTCGCCACCGCCCAGGTCCTGGGTGAACTCCTGCCGATCCTCGACGACATCGGCCGGGCCCGCGACCACGACGAGCTCACCGGCGGGTTCAAGGCGGTGGGCGAGGCCCTGGAGGGCGCGGTCGCCAAGCTGGGCCTGGAGCGGTTCGCCGAGCAGGGCGACGACTTCGACCCGAACGTCCACGAGGCGCTGACCCTGGTCCCGGTCCCCGGGATCTCGGTGCAGACGGTGGTGGAGGTCTTCCAGCCGGGGTACCGGATGGGCGAGCGGATCCTGCGCCCGGCCCGTGTGGTCGTCGGCGACCCGGTGGAGGGCTCCGAGGAGTCCGGCTCCGCCGAGGCGCCCGCCGGCGACGCGGAGGACTCCGGCGGCAGGGCCGAGGAGTAGCGGTCGGACCCGCGGCTCTGCGGGCCACCCACGGGTGGCCCGCAGAGCCGACCCCGGTCCCGGGCGGCCCGGGACCACCTGGAAACATCGGACGCGATCAGAGCAGCGGGAGAAGGCACCCAGTCGATGAGCACCAAGGACTACCTGGAGAAGGACTACTACAAGGTCCTCGGAGTCTCAAAGACCGCCTCCAAGGACGAGATCAAGTCGTCCTACCGCAAGCTGGCGCGCGAGAACCACCCCGACGCCAACACCGGCGACCCCAAGGCGGAGGACCGCTTCAAGGAGATCTCCGAGGCGTACAACGTCCTGTCGGACGACAAGCGCCGCAAGGAGTACGACGACGCGCGGTCCCTGTTCGGCGGCTCGTACCGGCCCGGCGGCGGGACCGGTCCGGGCGGGTTCGACATGAGCGACCTGTTCGGCCAGGGCGGCACCGCCGGTAGCGGGGGCACCGGCGGCGAGCGGCTCAGCGACCTCTTCGGCGGCCTGTTCGGCGGCCGGGGCCGGGGCGGCACCGGCACGCGCAGCAGGCGCGGCGCCGACGTCGAGACCGAGGCCACCCTGACCTTCCGCGAGGCCGCGGACGGTGTGACCCGCTCCTTCCAGCTGGCCAGCGAGGCGCCCTGTCCCACCTGCAAGGGGACCGGGGCCAAGGCGGGCACCGCCCCGCGGATGTGCCCCAAGTGCTCGGGCACCGGGCACGAGAACACCAACCTCGGCGGCTTCTCCCTGTCGGAGCCGTGCAGCGAGTGCAAGGGGCGCGGCCTGGTCGTCGACGACCCCTGCGACACCTGCCACGGCAGCGGGCGCGGCAAGAGCACCCGCACCATCCAGACGCGCATCCCCGCCGGTGTGGCCGACGGCCAGCGCATCCGCATCAAGGGCAAGGGCGCGCCGGGTGAGAACGGCGGGCCCGCCGGCGACCTGTACGTCGTCGTCCACGTGAAGGAGCACCCGGTGTTCGGCAGGAGCGGCGACAACGTCACGATCACCGTTCCGGTCACGTTCCCCGAGGCGGTGCTCGGCGCCGACGTGCGCATCCCGACCCTGGGCGGCTTCCCGGTGACGGTCAAGGTGCCGCCGGGCACGCAGAACGGCCACAAGCTGCGGGTGCGCGGCAAGGGCGTCACCCGCAAGGACGGCACCACCGGCGACATGATCGTCACCCTGGAGGTCTCCGTCCCCAAGAACCTCAACGGCGATGCCCGCGAGGCCCTGGAGAAGTTCCGCGCGGCGACGTCCGACCACGACCCGCGCGACGGGCTCGAAGCGCGGGCGAAGGGTGCGTGAGACCGATGAACGACTCCTTCGGCGTGGACGCGCCGGTCTACGTGATATCCGTGGCGGCCGAGCTGGCGGGCATGCACCCGCAGACGCTGCGGCAGTACGACCGGCTGGGGATCGTGTCCCCGGGCCGGACCTCCGGACGCGGTAGGCGCTACTCCATGCGCGACGTGCAGACGCTGCGCGAGGTGCAGCGGCTGTCGCAGGAGGAGGGCATCAACCTGGCCGGGATCAAGCGGATCCTGGAACTGGAGCACGAGGCGGAGCAGCTGCGCGAGCAGGTGTTCCACCTCGCCAACGAACTGGAGGCGGCGCGCCGGGCGGTGGCCCGGCGGGCCCGCCCGCCCCGCTCCGAGAGCGGGACCGCGGTGCGCGGCGAACTGGTCCGGCGCACCCGCGTGACGATCTTCAACACCGCCGAGGACGACGGTCAGCGGAGGGACTCCGGGCAGGAGGGCCCCGGCCCCGACCGGATCGGCGGCGACGGGGCCTGACGGCCGCGACGGCCGGCCCGGCACGGGGGCACGGGGTCCGGCCGACCGCGACACATCACCCTGCGTGACACGGCTTGCATAAGGAGTCACCGCACATGAACTACAAGCTCACCCAGAAGAGCCAGGAGGCCCTGTCGGTGGCCATCCGCCTGGCCACCACCAAGGGCAATCCCCAGACCGAGCCGGTGCACCTGCTGACCGCGCTGCTGGACCAGGCCGAGGGCGTCACCCGCCCGCTCCTCAAGGAGGTCGGGGCCGACCCCGACCGGCTCAAGGACAGGGTCGACGAGGCCGTCGACGCGCTGCCCCAGGTGACCGGGTCCACGGCGGCCTCGCCCGGCTCCTCCCGCCAGCTCATCGTCTCCATCAACACCGCCGCCCAGCGCGCGCAGCAGATGGAGGACGAGTACGTCTCCACCGAGCACCTGCTGGTGGGCCTGGCCGCCGACGGCGGCGAGGCGGCCCGGCTGCTCAAGGACGCCGGTGCCGCACCCGAGGCGCTGCTCGACGCGTTCGAGCGGGTGCGCGGCAAGCGCCGGGTCACCACGGAGAACCCCGAGGAGACCTACCAGGCGCTGGAGAAGTACGGCGTCGACCTGACCGAGCGGGCCCGCGAGGGCAAGGTGGACCCGGTGATCGGCCGCGACGGCGAGATCCGTCGGGTCATCCAGGTGCTCAGCCGCCGCACCAAGAACAACCCGGTGCTCATCGGCGAGCCCGGTGTCGGCAAGACCGCCGTGGTGGAGGGCCTGGCCCAGCGCATCGTCGCGGGCGACGTGCCCCAGTCCCTGCTCGGCAAGCGGCTGATCAGCCTGGACCTGTCGGCGATGGTGGCGGGCGCCAAGTACCGGGGCGAGTTCGAGGAGCGCCTCAAGGCGGTGCTCCAGGAGATCAAGGACTCCGAGGGCCAGGTCATCACGTTCATCGACGAGCTGCACACCATGGTCGGCGCCGGGGCCTCCGGCGACGGGTCCATGGACGCCGGGAACATGCTGAAGCCGATGCTGGCCCGCGGCGAGCTGCGCATGGTCGGCGCGACCACGCTGGACGAGTACCGGGAGCGGATCGAGAAGGACCCCGCCCTGGAGCGCCGGTTCCAGCAGGTGTTCGTGGGCGAGCCGACGGCCACCGACACCATCGCGATCCTGCGCGGGCTCAAGGGCCGCTACGAGGCGCACCACAAGGTGCAGATCTCCGACTCGGCGCTGGTGGCCGCCGCGACCCTGTCCGACCGCTACATCACCGCGCGCTTCCTGCCGGACAAGGCCATCGACCTCATCGACGAGGCGGCGTCCCGGCTGCGCATGGAGATCGACTCCAGCCCGGTGGAGATCGACGAGCTGCGCCGCACCGTCGACCGCCTGAAGATGGAGGAGATGGCGCTCGACAAGGAGTCGGACCCGGCGTCCCGGCAGCGGCTGGAGCGGCTGCGCGCGGACCTGGCCGACAAGCAGGAGCGCCTCAACGGGCTGGTCGCCCGCTGGGAGCAGGAGAAGGCGGGCCTGAACCGGGTCGGCGACCTCAAGGGCCGGCTGGACGAGCTGCGCACCCGGGCCGAGCTGGCCGAGCGCGAGGGCGACTTCGCCACGGCGTCCCGGCTGATGTACGGGGAGATCCCGCAGCTGGAGAAGCAGCTGGAGGAGGCCTCCCAGGCGGAGGAGTCCGCCGAGGCCGAGACCGACTCCATGGTCAAGGACGAGGTCGGCGCCGACGAGGTGGCCGAGGTGGTCTCGTCCTGGACCGGCATCCCGGTGGGGCGGATGATGGAGGGCGAGACCTCCAAGCTGCTGCGCATGGAGGAGGAGCTGGGCCGGCGGCTGATCGGCCAGCGGTCCGCCGTCGTGGCCGTGGCGGACGCCGTGCGCCGGGCGCGCGCGGGCATCTCCGACCCCGACCGGCCGACGGGCTCGTTCCTGTTCCTGGGCCCGACCGGCGTCGGCAAGACCGAGCTGGCCAAGGCGCTGGCGGAGTTCCTGTTCGACGACGAGCGGGCGATCGTCCGCATCGACATGAGCGAGTACTCCGAGAAGCACTCGGTGTCCCGCCTGGTCGGCGCGCCCCCCGGGTACGTCGGCTACGAGGAGGGCGGCCAGCTCACCGAGGCGGTGCGCCGCCGGCCGTACACGGTGGTGCTGCTGGACGAGGTGGAGAAGGCCCACATCGAGGTGTTCGACACCCTGCTCCAGGTCCTGGACGACGGCCGGCTGACCGACGGCCAGGGGCGGCTGGTGGACTTCCGCAACACCATCCTCATCCTCACCTCCAACCTGGGCTCGCAGTTCCTGGTGGACCAGACCCTGGACGAGGCGACGCGGGAGCAGCGGGTCATGGACGTGGTGCGGGCGACGTTCAAGCCCGAGTTCCTCAACCGGCTCGACGACGTGATCATGTTCGAGGCGCTGTCCATCGAGGACCTGACGAGGATCGTGGACCTCCAGGTGGAGAAGCTGGCCCGCCGCCTGGCGGACCGGCGCCTGAACCTGGACGTGACGCCGGGGGCGCGGGAGTGGCTGGCGATGACCGGCTACGACCCCAACTACGGGGCCCGGCCGCTGCGCCGCCTGGTGCAGTCCTCGATCGGCGACCCGCTCGCCCGCGAGCTGCTGTCGGGCGCGCTGACCGAGGGGGACACGGTGGTGGTGGACGTCAACGACGCCGCCGACAGGCTGGTCGTGTCGTCCCGACCGCTGGGAGCGCCGGCGGAGTAGGACCCGGCCGCGGGGGGCCGCCCGGACCGGGCGGCCCCCCGCGCGCGTGTCAGGCGCGTCCGGCCAGCAGGCGCTCCTCGGCGCCCTCGGGCAGGCCCACCGCGGGGCGGTCGGGGCGCTGCGGGGCGGTGCCGCCGATGGACACCAGCCACTCCCAGGTGTCGGCGGCGGTCTCGGCGACCGGGCGGCAGCGCAGCCCCGCGGCCACCGCCTTGGAGACGTCGTTGCCGTGCAGGGAGTCGTGCAGCTCGCCCGGCGGGAGCCACACCGGCAGCTGGGACCACGGCTCCACCTCCGCCGCGGCGACCTGCTCGGGGGTGAGCCACACGGGCTCGGCGCCGGAGCCGGTGGCGGCGACGCAGGCGTCGATCAGCTCGCCGACGGTGGCGTGTCCGGGCGGGCTCACCAGGTTGAACGGCCCGGACAGCCCCGCCTCGGTGGCGTCCAGGGTCCAGGCGGCCAGGTCGCGGGCGTCCACGTACTGGATCGGCAGGTCGGCCGGGCCGGGCGCGGGGAAGGGGCCGCCCCGGGCAATCCGGTTCAGCCACCAGGGCAGGCGGCCGATGTTCTCGTAGGGGCCGAGGATGAGCCCGGCCCGCACGAACAGGGAGCGGTCGCCGAAGGCCGCCTCCACGGCCAGTTCGCCGCCGCGCTTGTCGGCCGCGTACTCGGTGCCGTCGGCCCCGGGGTCGGCGTCGACCGTGGGCCAGGACTCGTCCGAGCCCGCCGCCGAGGGGAAGGTGTAGACGGAGCAGCTGGAGATGTAGGTGTAGTGCCCCGCCCGGTCGGCCAGCAGCCGGGCGGCCTCCAGCACCGCCCTGGGCGCCGCCGACCAGGTGTCGACGACGGCGTCCCACTCGCCCTTCTCCAGCGCGGCCAGGCCGTCGGGGGCCAGCCGGTCGCCGTGGAGCACGGTCGCCCCCTCGGGCGCGGGCCGCGTCCCCCGGTGCAGGACGGTGACGTCCCACCCCCGTTCCAGCGCGTCCTCGACCACAGCCCGCCCGACGAACTCCGTGCCGCCCAGTACCAGAAGTCTCATGAACCGCAGTCTGGCCCTCCGCCGGGCGGGTGCGCCAGCCCTTACTGCCGAAGGCAGAATCAGGGGGCGAGGCGGTCGGCGCGGGCCAGCAGCAGGGAGCGCTCGCGCTCGTTGCGGGTGAGGGAGGCGGCGCGGCGGAACTCCGCCTCGGCCTCCTTCTCCCGGCCCAGGCGTTCGAGCAGGTCGCCGCGGACGGACGGGAGCAGGTGGTAGCCGTCCAGGGCCCCCTCCAGGGAGTCCACGATCTCCAGGGCGGCCGCCGGGCCGTGGGCCATCGACACCGCCACCGCACGGTTGAGCTCCACCACCGGCGACCCGGTCTGCCGGGCCAGCGCCAGGTAGAGGGCGGAGATGACGGTCCAGTCGGTGTCGCCGGGGTCCGGGACCCGGGCGTGCTCGGCGGCGATCGCCGCCTGGAGGGCGTAGGGGCCGCGCGGCTGCGCGGGGTCGGGCGGCAGTGAACGCAGCAGCGACGCCATGCCGCGGGTGATGAGCATCCGGTCCCAGCGGGAGCGGTCCTGCTCGGCGAGCGGCACCGGGGACCCGTCCGGGGCGACCCGGGCTCGGAACCGGGAGGCGTGCAGCTCCATCAGCGCGAGCAGCCCGTGCACCTCGCGCTCCTCGGGGAGCAGCCCGGCGAGCACCCGGCCCAGCCGCATGGCCTCCTCGCACAGCTCGGGGCGCAGGAGGCTGTCACCCGAGGTCGCCGTGTACCCCTCGTTGAAGACGAGGTAGACGACCTCCAGCACGGAGGCCACCCGGGCGTCGCGGTCCCCGCCGACGGGCACCTCGAAGGGCACCTTCTTCTCGGCCAGGGTGCGCTTGGCCCGGACGATGCGCTGGGCGACGGTGGACTCGGGCACCAGGAAGGCGCGGGCGATCTCCTCGGTGGTCAGCCCGCCCAGCATCCGCAGGGTCAGGGCGACCCTGGCCTGCGTGGACAGCACCGGGTGGCAGCACACGAACATCAGCCGGAGCAGGTCGTCGCCGTAGTCCTCCTCCAGGACGGCGTCGAATCCGCCCTGGCCGTCGTTCTCGACGACCTGCCGGCCGAGTTCGGCCATGCGGTCCTGGAAGCGCTCGTCGCGCCGCCAGCGGTCGACGACGCGGCGCTTGGCGACGGTGGTCAGCCAGGCGCCGGGCCGGTCGGGCACGCCCTCCCGCGGCCATTTCTCCAGGGCGCTGACCAGCGCGTCCTGGGCGAACTCCTCGGCGAGGCCGACGTCGCCGACCATGCGGGTGAGCGCGGCGACGAGGCGGGCCGACTCGATTCGCCAGACCGCCTCCACCGCGCGCCGGGTATCGGTGTGGCTCACGGGCCCATCAGAGCACCGCGGGACACACCGCCGCAACCCGCCCCCGGGTCAGTCCTCGTGGGCCTCGTGGGCGTTCTGCCCCCGCAGTTCGCGCTCGCGGTCCTTGAGCTCCGCGGGCATCATGTCGTCGCTGAAGTCGTCGGTGTCCATGATCCGGCGCAGGATCAGGTTCAGCTCCGCGGAGTCGCCCGCCGGGGGGTGGGGGCAGCGCTTGGCCCACTCCACGGCCTCCTCGGGCGAGGACACCTGGAGGATCCAGTACCCGGCGATGAACTCCTTGGCCTCGGCGAAGGGGCCGTCGGTCACCCGGGCCCCGCCGTTGGAGAAGGTCACCCGGACGGCCTCGGCGGAGGGCGCCAGGCCGTCCCCGGCGAGCAGCACGCCGGCCTTGACCAGCTCCTCGTTGTAGGCGGCCATCGCCTCGAAGATCTCCGGGGTCATCTCGGTGTTCGCCTCGGCCTGCGGGTCGGACATGATCGACATCATGTAGCGCATGGTGTTCGCCTTCCGTGCGGTGTGGGGGTCCCTCCCCCGCTCTCACCTGTTCGTCGAACGGGCGGCCGCCGGATCGACATCCTTCCGAGAATTTTTTTCCGGGCCGTGTGAAGCCCCTGCGAATCCGGCGCCGGAGACTGGTGCACGTACCAGAGACCACCCCGGCACAGGGGGGAGGGGGTACCTGGAAGGGCGGCCTTTCCGGTCGTCCGGGGTCCTCCTCCCGCCCGCGGTCCCGTCACCGCCGGGAGGGCTCAGCCGGGGAAGCCGAGCCCGGAGAGCCAGGAGCGGCTCAGCGAGACGGTGGCCGGATCGGCGCCGCGCCTGACCAGTTCCTCGCTCAGCTCCGGGTGCTTGACCAACCGGTCCGCCCGGGTCATGAGCGCGACGTCGCCCCGGGCCAGGACCGCCCGCACGAGGGCGCCCTCGACGCCCGCCCGGGTGTCGGCGGCGAAGGGGCTCTGGCTGGTGGACAGGAAGGGGCCGGCGTAGAGGTCCAGGGCCCGCTCCGGGTCCCCGGCGCGGACGAGCCGGAGCAGTTCCACGACGTCGAAGCGGACCGCGCCGTCCAGCGTGTAGCAGGCCCGGCGCCGGTCGTAGCCGAGCGGGATGCCCGCCCGGCGGGCGCGCATGGCCAGGGTCGGCAGGCTGGACGGGGCCGGGTCGGCCTCGAACAGCTCCACCAGCACCCGGTCGCGGTGCACGCAGCCGTTCGACAGGGCGACCAGCGCCGCCAGCTCCACGGCCCTGCGGTTGGCCACGGCCGTGCCGTCCACAGCGCAGCGGCCCAGTGTCGACACCTCCACGGTCCTCGTCATCACGCCTCCTTCTCGGCACAGGTCCGATCCCTGCACACCTACTGTCGCCCGGGGCCCCATCGCCCGCTTATCGGCCGCCTATCGACGCCGGCCCCGGCGTGATGGCGACGTGAACGCCCCTGGTGAGACTGGGTCCACAGCACCGGTACGTCATCGGGACCCCGGTCGGAACGGGAGCCGAACATGGAAAGGCAATGGACCGTCGAGGAACTCCCCTGGCGGCGGGCGGCGGACGACACCGCCGGGGACGCGCCCGCCTCCGGCGCGCCGGAGGCGTGGGTGCGCCGCGCGGACGCGCGTATCGCCCTGGGGCGGGACACCGGACGCGCGCGGGAGGCGTTCCTCGCCGACCCCGACGCGGCCGGGTTCCTGCGCCCGGCGCTGGACGCCGTGCACGGGCACCAGAGGGCCCTGCACGACGCGGCGACCGCGCTGGTGCGGGGGGCCGACCCCCGCCTGGCCGGGCTGCCGGACCTGCTGGCCGGGGCGTGGCCGGACGAGGAGCTGAGCCGCCTTATGACCCCGACCGTGGCCCTGGAGATGCAGTTCGCCCAGCTCTCCGGCCGGATCGGCGGCGCGAGCGGGGAGGCCCGGTTCCGCGCCTACCTGGAGCTGCTGTCGCGGCCGCGGGTGCAGCGCGAGCTGTGGGAGGAGTACACGGTGCTGCTGCGCCGGGTCGCGGAGGTGCTCTCCCGCTGGGAGGAGTCCCGGCTGGAGCTGGCCCGCGACCTGGTCGCCGACCTCCCGGAGCTGGACCGGCTGCACGGGGGCCGGCTGGACGCCGTGACCCTGGTGGACTTCGGCTCGGGGTACGTGCGCCGCCCGGGCGGGCTGGCCGGGGCCGTGGTCTCGTTCGGCGACGTCCGGATGGTCCGCACCCCGCGCCCGCCGGACGCGGCGGTGCTGTGGGAGGGGATCGTCTCCTGGTTCAACGCGCGCGGCCCCGCGCACCGGCTGTCCTCGGTCCCGGTGCTGCGCCTGCCCGACCACGGGTGGACGCTCCGCGTCGAGCACGAGCCCTGCCCCGAGGGGGAGGGCGTCGCCTTCTACTGGCGGCTGGGCGCCGTCACCGCGCTGGCCCACGCCCTGAGCGGCAGTGCCCCGCGCCACCGGGACATCGTCGCGCACGGCGCGCACCCGGTGCTGACGGACGCCGAGCGGTTGCTGGCGGGGGTGGTCCGGCCGCCGGAGCGGCCCGTGGACGCCGCGGTCTCACAGGACGGCGACGAGGACGACCCGTTGGACGAGGAGCCCCTGGAGGACGACGAGCACCTGCCCGGGTCCGGCGGCGGGGTGCTGCCGCTGGAGGGGCACACGGGCGCGCTGACGGACGGGTTCGCGTTCGCCTACGACGCCCTGGTGGCCGACCGGGGGACCTGGCTGTCGCGGAAGGGCCCGCTGGGCGGGCTGTCCCGCGCCCTGCTGCGGCACGACCTCTACCCGGCCGCCCTGTACGCGCCCTCCCTGGACGCCGGGGACCGCCCGGACCTGCTGCGCGACGGCCTCACCCGCTCCCTGCTGCTGCCCCGGCCCCTGCCGGGGGACGGGGACGCCCGGCTGTGGTCGGCGCTGCTGCGGGCGGAGTCCACCGACCTGCTCAGGGGCGACCTGCCGCACCTGTCGGGTCCGGCGGGGGCCGTCGACCTGGTCGACAGCGCGGGCCGCACCGTCCCGGGCGTGCTCGCCGAGGCGCCGGCCGCGTCCGTGCGCCGCCGGCTGAGGTCCCTGGACCGCCACGGCGCCGGCGGGGCGGTGGCGCTGGTCCGCCGGACCGCCCGCGACCTGTGCCCGGACGACCCCGACGCGGCCGACCCGCGTCCGGGCGACCGGCCGCTGGACGGGGAGACCGCGCTCGCCGCGGCCGCGGACCTGGCCCGCGGCCTCTCCCCCCGCGACCCGGGGGCGGGACCGCTGCTGGCCCGGCTCGCCGACCTCGGCGGCGGCCCCGACCTGCGGGCCCGCGCCGAGGCCGCCGCCGACCACACCGCCGCCCTGCGCTTCTCCCCCCGCGCCCCCGACCGGTTCGGCCGGGCCGCTGCCGCACTGGTCCACCTGGCCGCGGCCGGCGCGGTGCGCGGGCACGACACCCGGACCCGGGGCGCCCTGGCGCACCTGGCCCTGCTGCGCGGGCACACCGGCACCGGCTCCCCCGGCCTGGCCGGGGGACGTGCGGGCACCGTCCTGGCCGCGCTGGCGCTGCACGCGGCGCTGCCCGGGGCGGGGGCGCTGGCCGTCGCCGACCGCGTCGCCTCGGTGCTCGCCGAGGAGACCGCCGCCGCGCCCCCCGAGCCCGGCATGGCCTCGGGCTCCACCGGGGTCCTGGTCGCGCTCTCCCGCATGGACGCCGCGCTGCCCGGCGCGGGGTACGGCGGGGCCGTCGGCCGACTGCTGTCCCGGGAGCGGGAGGCGCTGGAACGGCGTCCGCCCGCGGACGTGTCGTGGTGCCACGGCCTGGCGGGGATCGGCCTCTCCCGGCTGTCCCTGCTGGCCGACGCGCGCGAGCCGGCGGTCCGCTCGGCCGCCCTGGAGGACCTGGCGTCCCTGGAACGCGCCGTCCGCGACGCCCTGCTCCGCGGCGGCCTGCGCTCCACCGGCGACCACGGGGCCTGCCACGGCGACCTGGGCGTCCTGGAGTTCCTGGTGTCGGCCGCGCGGTGGCGCGGCGGAGGCGCGGAGGAGGTCCCGCTGCGCGCCGCCGCGGGCCTGTGCGCGCACGGCCGCGCCCGCGGCTGGTGCCTCACCCCGGGGGCCGCCCCGGCGCTGTCCGGCGCGGCCGGAGCGGGGTACGGCCTGCTGCGCCTGGCCTTTCCGCATGCCGTCCCCTCCCTTTTGCTCGTCTCCCCGCCCTGACCGGCCCGTCAGACCAGTGCCGCGTCCGCGTCGCGCACCAGCGCCCGCCGCATCCCCGGGTCGCGCACGACCCGCAGCGTGTCGGCCATCAGGCGCGCGTCGCCGGTGTCCACGACGGCCTCGACGATGCGCTGTTCCAGGTGGGCCCGGGTCTGGACGGCGAAGGGGCTCTGGCTGCGCACCATGAAGGGGCCCTTGTAGAACTCCATCGCCTGGGCGACGTAGCCGTGCGACAGCAGGAACAGGAACTCGACGACGTCGCAGCGGACCCCCTCGCCGATGCGGTACGCGCCGATCTCGCGCTCGTACCGGACGTCCAGGCCGATCCGCCGCGCCCGCATGGCCAGCGTCGGCAGGCTGGACGGCGAGGGGTCGCCCTCGAACAGCACGGTGGAGAGCCAGTCGCGGGGGGCCGCCCCGTCGGACAGGAGCAGGACCGCGGCCAGCTCCGCGGCCCGCCGGTGACGCACGGGGCGCCCGTCGACACGGCACTCTCCCAGGGTCTCAAGCATGGGGACGTCGTTCATCACCACTCCGCATTCCAAGGCGATCCCGGTCCGATGCCCCGGGATCTCCTCCCGCGATCGGCTCCCCACGATCATCGGAAAGGGGGGCATCCACCCGCTATCCGCGACCTATCCCCGGGCGGGATAGGCCCTTGTCAGCGCCGTGCAATGGTGCGAATAGCCCTGTGATAAGCCTTCGGCGGCGGCGCGGGGCAGGATGTGGCCATCCCCCGAGAAGACGGGGCCCTCACCAACGGAGGTCACCATGCGGATCGTCAAGTTCTCCCTCGCCCTCGCCGCCGCCGTCGCCGTCTCCCTGGGCGCCTCCCCCGCCCTGGCGGACACGGGGGCCGGCACCTTGGAGGACCGCTGGGAGAAGACGGGCCCCGGCGCCGCCGTCTCGGTGACCGTCGACGTCCCGTCCGGTCCCGGGGAGAAGGGCCCCGCCACCGTCACGGTGAAGGTGGACACCCCGGCCGACCGCTGGGAGAAGTAGCGGGCGGGGGTGAGGACGATGGCGAACGGTCAGCCGAGGTCGGCCAACACGGATGCCACCTCGGCTCGTTCCCTCTCCTCGTAGAGCTGGTCGAAGGCCGCCATCGCGCGCTCCAGCAGCCCCCGCGCCTCATCGATCCGGCCCGCCTGGGCGCAGGCGGTCCCCAGGTCGCGCAGCACCATCGCCTGGCCGACGAGGTCGCCCAGCTCCTCGACGACGGCCAGCACCTCCCGCAGCCGCCCTATCCCCTGCCCGACGTCCCCCCGGAGCAGGTCGAGCTGGGCACTGCGCCGCAGCACCTGGGCGCTGGCCCGCGGGTCCCCGGTGCGCCCGGCCAGTTCCAGGGCCCGGTCGAGTTCCGCGCGGCCCCCGTCGACGTCGCCGCCGCGTCCGCGCAGGTAGCCGGTGAGCATCAGGCTGCGCCACTGGCCGCCCAGGTCCCCGACGGCGATGAAACCCTCCAGCGCCTCCTCGCACAGGCCCAGCGCGCGCTTCTCGTCCCCGGCCTCGGCGGTGAGGGTGGCCAGGGCGCGGCGGGCGATCGCCTGGCCCCGCACCTCTCCGAGCTCGGTGTACGCCTCCAGGGACCGCTCCAGCAGCGCCGCCCGGGTGGGCCCGTCGTAGCGGTGGCTGAGCGCCTCGCTGACCGTGGCCCACAGGGAGGCCATGCCGAGCCGGTTGCCGCGCTCCCGCACGAACGGCTCGACCCGGTCGTGCAGCTCGGCCAGCTCCTGCATGTAGCCGCGCCGGGTGAGGAAGACCGAGAAGCCGACCAGCAGGTCCCAGCTCTGCTCGTCCATGCCGAGCTCGACCGCCTGGAGCACCACGTGCCGGAGGTTGGCGCGCTCGCCCTCGAACCAGGCGTAGGGGTCGCGCAGGACGCGCTCGACGTACCGCGCGGGAGGGGACCACCGGGGCGCCCCGCCGCGCACCCGCAGGTACTCCCCGCCCATGAGGTCGTCGTTGGCGGCGTCCAGCAGCGCCAGCCAGCCGCCCATGAGGCGGTCGATGGCGGCGCCGCGGGAGGCGTCGTCCTCGACGTCGGCCGACCTCTCCCGCGCGTAGTCGCGCACCAGCTCGTGGAAGCGGTACACCGGGTCCCCGGACGGGTCGGTGCCCACGATGTCCAGCAGGTGGGCGTCCACCAGCGGTTCGACGATGTCGGAGGGGAAGGGGCGGTCGTCCCCCAGCAGGGCGGCCGCCGACCACATGGGGATGGTGGGGCCCTCGACCAGGCCGAGCAGCCCGAAGGCGCGGGCCGTCCCGGCCTCCAGTCCGTCGTAGGTCAGCGACAGGCTGGCCCGCACCGTCATGTCGCCGTGGGCCAGCTCGTCCAGGCGGTACCGCTCGTCCGCCAGCCGGTCCACCATGGAGGACAGGGACCAGTGGCGGCGGGCGGCGAGGCGGGCGGACACGATGCGCAGCGCCAGGGGCAGCCTCCCCACCGCGCCCACCAGCGCGTGGGCGGCCTCGGGTTCGGCGTCGACCCGGGCATCGCCCAGGACCTGGCGCAGCAGGGCCAGCGAGGCGTCCTCGGAGAGGGTCTCCAGGGGGAGGAAGGTCGCGCCGGGCAGGCCGGTGAGGTTGGCCCGGGAGGTGATGAGGACCCCGCAGCCGGGGCCGGCCGGGATGAGCGGCAGCAGCTGGGACTCGGTGGCGGCGTCGTCCAGGACGATGAGGACCCGGCGGGTGGCCAGCAGGCCGCGGTACATGGCGGCGCGCTCGTCCACGTCGTCGGGGACGGCGGGGCCGGGCACGCCCAGCGCCCGCAGGAAGCGGCCCAGGACCTCGCCGGGGTCCAGCGGGGTCCCCCGGGTGGCGCGCAGGTCGCAGTAGAGCTGCCCGTCGGGATAGCGCTCGGGGCCCAGCCGGTGGGCGACGCGCACGGCGGTGGAGCTCTTGCCGACCCCGGGGCGTCCCATGAGCACGACGACCCGGGCTCCGTTGCCGGGCTCGGCCAGGACGCCCTCGACCCGGTCGATGGTGCCGTCGCGGCCGACGAAGTCCACGGTGTCGGAGGGCAGCTGGAAGGGGGTGACCCCGCCGCCGAACGCGGTGGCGGGCCCGCCGCCCGAGGCGTGGGCCGGGCCCTGCGGGGGCGCGTGCTCCAGGGAGGGGTCGCCGGCGAGGATGGCGCGCTCCAGTTCGCGCAGCTCGGACCCGGGCTCCAGCCCCAGCTCCTCGATGAGCAGGTCGCGTCCGCGGCGGTAGACCTCCAGCGCCTCGACCTGGCGGCCGGACCGGTACAGCGCCAGCATCAGCTGGGCGCGCAGCCCCTCACGGAGGGGGTGCTCCTCGACCAGCCCGTTGATCTCGCCGATGAGGCGCTGGTGCCGCCCCAGTTCGAGTTCGATGGCGAGATAGGACTCGACGGCGGCCATCCGCTCCTCGTCGAGGTGGGTGGCCCGGGCGCGCAGGGCCTCGGCGCCGACGCCGCCGAACACCGGCCCGCGCCAGAGGCCGACCGCGGAGCGAAGCAGGGCGGCGGCCTCCTCGCCCCGGTCCTGCTGGGACAGGGCGGTCGCCTCGCGGACCCGGGCGCGGAAGACGTGCGCGTCCACGGTCTCGGGGGCGGCGTTGAGGACGTAGCCGGGGGACCGGGTCTCGATGACGGCGCCGGTCGGCTTGAGCAGGGTCCGCAGCCGGGAGACGCAGATCTGCACCTGGGTCCGGACGGTCTCCGGCGGGCTGTGCTCCCAGAGGATGTCGACGATCTGGTCGGTGGAGACGACGCGGCCCAGTTCCAGGAGCAGGATGCCCAGGACGGTCTGCTGCCGGCCGACGGGCACCCGGACCGGGCCCCCGGCGCCCCGGACCTCGATGGGGCCGAGCACGCGGAACACCATTCCGTCGTCGCCAGGCCGATCGCCCGTCGTGATCACACAGCTCCCCACCGTTCTGAAATCAAAGAGAACGACTCCCGAAACGGAGTTATATCACACGCATTGCGAAGAGAAGCGAACTTTATTCGACCGAAAACCGAGGTCGCCGTGGTCGAATTCTCACATTCCCACCACTGGGACCCAGACCCAAATTTCGGATGGTTGAAAGACGGACGGAAGGGAACTGCAAATATCACGTTAAGTGATATATCGGCTACCGGGAAGCGCGGCGAAGACGCCGGGATAGCCCGGGGATAGGCCGGTGACAGGGGGTTTTCCTAGCGTGGGCCCCGAACCACGAGCGCCCGGGAGTCGCCATGAACCACGCCTCCGCCGTCCGCGGTGTTCCGCGCACCCCCGGCCGGGGAGGTGCCGGATGACCGCACACGGCCAGGAGCACACCCCCGGCCGCAGCGAAAGGGTGGCGCGGGCGGGCGCCGAACACGTGCTCCTCCTCTACGACTACGTCGACCGCGCCGACCTGGACGGCTGCGCCTCCCTTCTGGACGAGTACGCCCGCCTGCGCCTGCCCGGCGTCCCGTACAGCCGGGGCCGACGCCGGGTCGAGGCGGCCCTGCGCGAGCACCTGGCCGGGCGCGGCCTGCACCGGGTGGACCTGGTGCGCGTCAGCGGGGAGGGCGTGGTCGCCGAAGGGGCGTTCACCGAGACGTCCCGCATGGCCACGCTGGTCTACAGGGACGTGTTCTCCCTGTCCGAGCACGGGCTCATCGCCTCCTGGGACCGCGCCCCGCGGTGACCGGCCGGCCGCGGCCGGCCCGGGCGGGGGCGCCGCTCACGCCTGCTCCGGCGCCCGGGCCGCCGTCCCGTCCCGGTCCCCGAGGTCCCGGGGGCCGGGCACCGTATGCGGCACCCGCTCCTCCCCGCCGTCCAGCTCCCGCGCCTCGGTGAGCAGGCGCAGCGCCCGCCGTTCATCACCCAGGTCCCGCGCCATCCGGCCCATCCGGCTCAGCACCCGCGCGCGGCCCCGGGGGTCCCCGGTCCGCTCGTACAGCGTGAGTGCCCGGGCCAGGTCGGCCTCCCCCGCGTCGACGGCGCCGGCGGCCGTGCGGAGGTGTCCGCTGAGCATGAGGGCGCGCCCCTCCCCGTCCGGGTCGCCGACCTCCTGGAAGTCGCGCAGGGCCCGCCCGCACAGCTCCAGGGCGTGCTCGCGGCGTCCGGCGGCCCGCTCCAGCCGGGCCAGCCCCCAGGTGCACCAGGCGCGGCCGGTCACGTCGCCCAGCTCCCCGAACACCGCCAGGGCCTCCTCGAAGGCCGCGCGGGCGTCGGCGGGCCTCCGCCGGTCCAGGTCCAGGCAGCCGCGGGAGTAGGCGACCGCCGCCGCCCCGCGGCGGTTGGCCGCGGCGCGCACCGCCTCGGCGGCCCGGTCGTTGACCCGGTCCCACTCCCGCAGGTACCCGCGCCGGTGGAACAGGGGGACCAGGGCCAGCGCCAGGTTCCAGCACAGCTCGTCGAGACCGTGGTCGGCGGCCAGGTCCACGGCCGCGCACAGGCGGGACCGCTCCGCCGACAGCCAGGCCGCCGGGTCGCGCAGGACGGCATCGGCCGGGGGCGGGCGCCACCGGCCCCCCGCGCCGATGCGGCCGGATCCGCCCCCGGTGCGCAGGTCGGCCTCCTCCGCCAGGAAGAGCCAGCCGCCGACCAGCCGGGCCGCCGCCTCCCGCCGCTCGGACTCCGTCTCCTCCTCCGCCAGGCGTTCGCGCGCGAACAGGCGGACGACGTCGTGGAACCGGTAGCGGGGGCCGCCCGCGGCGTCGGTGCCGTCGGCGGCGAGCATCCGGGCGTCGACGAGGGGTTCCAGCAGCTCGTCGGGGCGGGGCCTGCGGTCGTCCAGCAGCGCCCCGGCGGCCCACCCGGGCTGTCCGGGGCCGTCGGCCAGCGCGAACAGCCTCAGGGTCCGCCGGGCGTCCGGGGCCAGGCCCTCGTAGCCCGGCACCAGGCCGGCGCGCACGGTGAGCCCGCCGTGGGAGAGCTGGTCGAGGCGGTGCCGCTCGTCAGCGAGCCGGGCGACCATGGACGCCAGGGACCAGTGGGGCCGTGCGACCAGCCGGGCGGCGACGATCCGCAGGGCCAGGGGCAGCCTGCCCACCGTGCCCAGCAGCTCGGCGGCGGCCTCGGGGTCGGCGTCCGTCCGTTCGGGTCCGATCACCCGGCGCAGCAGCTCCAGCGCCTGGTCCTGCGGGAGCACGTCGAGTTCGACCAGGTCGGCCCCGGGAATCCCGGCGAGGCCGGAGCGGCCGGTGACGATCGCGGCGCAGCCGGGCCCGGGGGGCAGCAGGTCGGCGACCTGCCGATCGTCGGCGGCGTCGTCCAGGAGCACCAGGACCCGCCGCCGTGCGAGCAGGTCGCGGTACATCCGCGCGCGCGGCCCGAGCCCCTCGGGCAGCGCCCGGTCGGGGACGCCCAGGGCGCGCAGGAACCGGGCCAGCGCCCGCGCGGGGTCCAGCGGGGTCCCGCTGCCGCCGCGCAGGTCGCAGTAGAGCTGTCCGTCGGGGAAGCCGGCGCGGGCCAGCCGGTGGGCGACGTGCACGGCCAGGGCGCTCTTGCCGACGCCGGGGAGGCCGACGACCGCGCAGAGGGCGGCCCGGCCCCCGCCGCGGCCCGGCCCGGTGAGGGCGGCCTCCAGTGCCGCCGCCTGCTCCCCGCGTCCGGAGAAGTCCGCGGTGTCGGCGGGGAGCTGGCGGGGGCACGGGGCTCCCGCCCGGGAGCGCGGGGCCGGGACCGCGACGGGGGCGGCGGGCGCCGCCGGGGCCGGGTCCGGGTCGGGCGGCGACTCCCCCGCCAGGACGGCGGCCTCCAGGGCGCGCAGTTCCGGTCCGGGTTCGCGCCCCAGCTCGGCCGTGCTCAGCTCCCGGCCCCGCCGGTAGACCCGGAGCGCCTCGGCCCGGCGCCCGGAACGGTGCAGGGCGAGCATGAGTTGGTAGCGCAGCCGCTCGCGCAGGGGGTACCTCCGGACGAGGTCGTCGATCTCCCCGACGACCAGGTCGTGGCGGCCCAGCTCCAGCTCCAGGTCCAGGTACGCCTCGACGAGGGACGCGCGGTCCTCGTCCAGCCGGTCGGCCAGGGGCCGCAGCAGGCGGCCGGACGGGCCGCCCAGGGACGGGCCGCGCCACAGGCCCGCCGCCCGGCGCAGCAGGGCGACCGCCTCCTCCGGGCGGCCCCCGGCGACGGCCTCCCCGGCCCTCTCGGCGAGGATGCGGCTCAGGTGGACGTCGACGGCCTCCGGCTCCACTCGGAGCAGGTAGCCCGGCGGGGAGGTGAGCAGGGGCGTGCCGAGGGGGGCCAGGCTCTTGCGCAGCCGCGAGACGCAGATCTGCACCTGGGTGCGGGCCGTGTCGGGGGGATCGCAGTCCCAGGTCACGTCGACCAGGTGGTCCGTGGAAACGGTGCGCCCCGCCTCAAGCAGCAGCGCACGGAGAATGACCTGCTGGCGTCCGGGGGGAATGTGCACCTGCTCGGAACCCGCCTCGACCTGGAGCGGCCCGAGAAGGCGGAAGAAGACTCCGTTGAAACCGCTTCCGGGGTTCACGAGATAGACCTCGCCCTCCGTAGGCGCGCTTGTGCGGTGCAGCAGATCCTAAATGAGGCGTTCGGGAAGCGCCACAGTCCTCCGCCGCGCCGGGATCCGAATACCTTTGAATGCCGCACCGTAGCTCAATGTGATATCCGCCTGTCGGCGGGGGCGTTCCGGGGAATGCCGGGCCGGGCGTTCCGGGAAAACGACACCCGATGACCTCGAAGAATTCACTGTGCGGAAATACTGCGCCGTAAACCCCGGTGCCCGTGCGCGCGTCGCGGAAATCCGCGCGGCGGTGGCCGGTTCCGGCCACGTTCCCTGGCCCCCCGGACCGCGTTCAACTGGGACGTTGGGTAAAGTTCCGGGCACGGTCCCCGTCCTGACGGCCACCATCCCCCGTGCGCCGCCGGGGACCGGGATGGACGCGAAGGGGCGTGATCCGCGTGGGGCTGTTCCTCAGCACGGCTTTCGGCTTCCCGACCGTACTGTTCACCCCCATGCTCCTCGTGATCGTCCTCTACTGGATCGTGGTCGCGGTCGGCCTGGCCGACACCGACGTCCTCGACTCCGCGGACTCCGACGGCGACCCCGCGGGCGCGAGCGCGGTCATGGGGCGGGTGGGGCTGGGCAGGGCCCCGGTGACCGTGGAGATCACCGTGCTGGTGCTCTCCGCCTGGTTCGTGAGCATGATGGGCGGGATCGTGACCAGTCTCCTCACCCCCGACGGCGCCCTGCTCTGGGCGCTCGGAGCGGTCGTCCTCGTCATCGCCGTCGTGGCGGCGTGGGCGTTCACCAGCGGCGCGGTCATGGCCGTGCAGCGGTTCCTGCCCAAGGGCAAGGGGTCCTCCAAGCACGAACTGGTCGGCCGCACCTGCGTGATCCGGATCGGCTCGGCGAACGAGGGCTTCGGCCACGCGGAGATCACCACCGCGGGCGGGGCCTCCATCACCATCCCGGTGCGCACCATCGGCGGCGAGGTGCTGCCGTCGGGGAGCACCGCCCTGATCTTCGACCACAGCGACGACCGGGACGTCTTCCTGGTCACCCGCTTCGACCCGGCCCTGGACCCCGGTCAGGGCTGACCCCGGCCACGGCCTGCCCCGGCCGGAGCCGACCCGGGCGGGCCCGTGCCCGCCGGCTCCCCCAGGTCCTCCGGCCACCGGCTCGTGCACGAGCCCCTCGGACACGAGTCTTTCCCCCAGGGAACGGAACCACCGGCCGGGGGCCCGCGTCCCATTCCACGAGCCCCCTCCCGGGAGCGTCCGGGCCCCGCACCCCCGCCCGCGCCGCCCCCGCACGGCCACTCGACCCCGCACGGTCAATCGCAGAAAGGCCCCCATACGTGTTGCTGAGCGCCCCATCCACCGGAGAGGCCGCCGACGCGGCGTTCCTCACCGTCGGCATCTCCCTGGCCGTCGCCCTCCTCGTCCTGCTCCTCCTGATCGTCTCCATCCTGAAGATGTTCAAGAAGGTCAAGCAGGGTGAAGCGCTGATCATCTCCAAGACGCGCGACGTCCACGTCACCTTCACCGGTGCGGTGATCCTGCCGGTCCTGCACAAGGCCGAGTACATGGACATCTCGGTCAAGACCCTGGACCTGGACCGCCGCGGCCGCGACGGCCTCACCTGCAAGGACAACATCCGCGCCGACATCAGCGTGAAGTTCTTCATCCGGGTCAACGAGACCGAGGAGGACGTCAAGCGGGTCGCCAAGGCCATAGGCACCGAGCGGGCCAGCAACCCCGAGACCCTCCAGGAGCTGTTCAACGCCAAGTTCGCCGAGGCCCTCAAGACCGTCGGCAAGCGGTTCGACTTCGAGGAGCTGTTCACCCAGCGCGAGGAGTTCCGCCAGCAGATCGTCGAGGTCATCGGCCAGGACCTCAACGGCTACGTGCTGGAGGACGTGGCGATCGACTACCTGGAGCAGACCCCGCTGCACCAGCACGACGCCAACAACATCCTCGACGCGCAGGGCATCTCGAAGATCACCGAGCGCACCGCCACCGAGCACAAGCGCACCAACGCCTTCGAGAACGACCGCAGGAAGGAGATCGACCGCCAGAACACCGAGACCTCCGAGACCCTCGCCGAGCTGGAGAAGCGGCGCGAGGAGGCGGCGGCCAAGGCCAAGCGGGAGATCGAGATCATCAAGGCCCGCGAGGAGGCCGAGACGGCCCGCGTGCAGGCCGAGGAGCGCCTCAAGGCCGAGACCGCCAACATCCGCACCTCCGAGGCGCTGGGCGTCCAGCACCAGAACCAGCAGCGCGAGATCGCGGTCGCCGAGAAGAACCGCGAGCGCGTCATCGCCATCGAGACCGAGCGGATCGAGAAGGACCGCATGCTGGAGGTCATCGGCCGCGAGCGCGAGACCGAGCTGAGCCGGATCTCCAAGGACAAGGAGGTCGAGGCCGAGAAGCGCGAGGTCGCCGACGTCATCCGCGAGCGGGTCGCCGTGGACCGCACCGTCGCCGAGCAGGAGGAGGCCATCAAGCGCCTGCGCGCGGTCGAGGAGGCCGAGCGCCAGCGCCAGGCCATCATCATCCACGCCGAGGCCGAGGCCCAGGAGCGCCTGGTCAAGGACATCAAGGCCGCCGAGGCCGCCGAGGCCGCGGCCAAGCACAGGGCCGCCGAGGAGCTGACCCTCGCCGAGGCCCGCCAGCAGGCCGCCGAGCTCGACACCCGCGCCAAGATCCGCCTCGCCGAGGGCATCCAGGCCGAGGCCGCCGCCCAGGGCCTGGCCGACGTCCAGGTCCGCGAGCAGGACGCCGCGGCCATCGAGAAGGTCGGCACCGCCGAGGCCGAGGTCTCCCGCCTCAAGGCCGAGGCCGAGGCCAGGGCCGTCCAGGCGAAGATGCTCGCCGAGGCCGAGGGCATCGAGGCCAAGCTGCGCGCCGAGGCCGCGGGCCTCACCGACAAGGCCGGGGCCATGGCCGCCCTGGACCAGGTCAGCCGCGAGCACGAGGAGTACCGCCTGCGCCTGGAGGCCGAGAAGGAGGTCCGCCTGGCCGGGATCGACGTCCACCGCCAGGTCGCGGAGGCCCAGGCCACCGTGCTGGCCACCGGCCTGGAGAACGCCGACATCAACATCGTCGGCGGCGACGGCGCCTTCTTCGACCGCATGGTCAACTCCATCGGCCTGGGCAAGGCCGTGGACGGCTTCGTCGGCAGCTCCGAGACGATGCAGGCGCTGGGCGGCAGCTGGCTGAACGGCGAGGGCGACTTCGTCCGCGACATCAAGAAGGTCGTGTCGTCGCTGGACACCGAGGACGTCAAGAACCTCACCGTGTCCGCCCTGCTGCTCCAGCTCATCAACGGCGGCCAGGGCGACAACGGCAAGCTCAACGGCCTGCTGTCCACGGCCCGCTCCATGGGCCTGGACCAGCTGCCGGTGACCGCGCTCGCCCCCGCCAACGCCGTGAAGCAGTGAGGTAGCCGTCCGTGACCGAGGCCCCCGAGACCGCAGGCCCCGGGCCGGACACCGTCGACGAGCAGGAGCTGGACGCGGGCACCTACGAGGTGCTCCGCGCCCGGCTCCGCGAGCAGACCGGTGAGCTGGCCCGCCGTACAGAGGAACTGAACACCCGCCGGCTGGAGGTGTTCGGCGGCACCGAGCTGACCCTGCTCGGCACCGAGCGGATCCGCACCGAGCACAACTGCACGCCGCGGGACATCGTCAGCGTGGGCGGCTCCGTCGGGGGCGGCACCGGTGACACCATCCTGTTCGGCTACAACGTCTTCATCGGCATGCAGCGGGAGACGCACGTCTCCGACGTGTTCTCGCTGCACCGCTACGAGCACGACGGCGACGGGTTCTCCTTCGCCGACGCGCCCGCCGGGACTCTTCCGGGTCTGCTGGAGGACGCGCGGTTCCGGCAGGACTTCGGTCAGCTCTACCGCTACTACCGCGACGCCCGCCTCCTCCAGCTGCGCAAGGTCGAGGACCGGCTGCTGGCCGTGTTCCAGATCGGCCCGCAGACGGAGGACGTGCGGGTGCTGCGGTGGACGGTCGCGCCCACCGGCGAGATCGCCTACCTCGACGAGCGCGGCGAACGCGACCACGTCTTCCCGCCCTCGCACGAGTTCTCGTGGGTGGAGGCCACCCGCGAGGACCACGTCCTGGGCCGCCACCCGCACATCTCGATCCTCGACGAGCTGTTCGTGGAGACGGTCGGCGGCGACCTCACCATCAAGATCGAGAACAACACCGAGGTCGGCGAGGGCGTCTACAGCGAGCCCGTGGACGAGGCGCTGCAGAGCCTGGCCGACGCCTCGGTGTTCCACGCCGAGGTGGGGCCGCTCATCCTGCTGCGGATCCGGCCCTACAACGAGACCGTGTGGCGGCACCTGGTCTTCAACCGGCACACCAAGGACGTCCTGCGCCTCGACGGGATCGGGCAGTCCTGCCAGCGCCTTCCCGACGACCAGGGCCTGATCTTCCCCGGCGGCTACTACCTGTCCACCGGCGTGGCGCGGACGTTCGACACCGACGTCACCGACCTGGAGTTCGAGCGGGTGGTGCGCTCGCCCAACGGCGAGGACGTGCTGTACGTCTTCCACTCGCGGGCGGACGGCCGCAGCCTGCTGCTGCCGTACAACACCATCCGCAAGGAGGTCGCCAACCCGATCGTCTGCCACGGGTACTCGCTGTTCGACGACGGCACCATGACGGTGTTCCGGGAGACGTCGGGCGAGCCCACCCGGGTCCACCCCATGCAGGTGTGGCAGACCCCGTTCGTGTCCGACGAGTACGCCGCCGCCCAGCCCGTGGGCAGCGGCCCACTGGAGCGGATCGGCAACGCCGAGCTGGTGCGGGGCGTGTCGGACTGCTTGTCCGTGGCGCGGATGGCCCAGGACATGAGCCCCTCCACCGAGGTGTTCGAGGCGCTCATCGCCGCCTGCCGCCGGGTGTCGGACCGGTTCCACTGGCTGGGCGAGGAGGAGCTGGGCGACCTGGCCGCCCCCCTCGCCCAGGTGCGCGCCACCGCCGAGCGGGTGCTGGAGGAGTTCGAGACCGTCCAGGCGCTCACCGCCCAGGCCGCCGAGGCGCTGGCCGCGGCGCAGGAGAGGGCGACGGCGCTCATCCGCACCTCCCGGGGGGAGGCCCCCCGGTCCGCGGAGGGCTGGATCACCCGGCTCACCGAGCTGCGCCGCGCCCAGGGGCAGGCGGCCACGCTGGGCGAGATGCGCTACGTGGACGCCGACCTGCTCGCCGGGCTGGACCGGTCCCTGGAGGAGGAGATCGGCTCCGTGGGCCGCCGCACCGTGGCGTTCCTGGAGCAGGAGGACGCCTTCGCCGGCTACCACTCCGATGTGGAGCGGCTGGTGGAGGAGGCCGAGACCCTCGAAGCGGTCAGCGCCGCCACCGCCGTGGGCGAGCGGATCGCCGCGCAGACCGAGGGGCTCCAGACGGTCACCGAGGTCATCGGGTCGCTGGAGATCGGCGATGCCCAGGTGCGCACCCGCATCCTGGAGCGGATCAGCGAGGTGCTGGCCGGGATCAACCGGGCCCGCGCCACCCTGGAGGCCCGCCGCAAGGAGCTGCTGGCCCTGGAGGGCCGGGCCGAGTTCGCGGCCGAGTTCGCGCTGCTCGGGCAGGCCGTCACGGGGGCGCTGGCGGCCGCCGACACCCCCGAGCGCTGCGACGAGCAGCTGGGGCGGATCATGCTCCAGCTGGAGAACCTGGAGTCGCGGTTCGCCGAGTTCGAGGACTTCCTCGGGGAGCTCTCGGACAAGCGCGAGGACGTGTACGAGGCGTTCTCCACCCGCAAGCAGTCGCTGGTGGACGAGCGGGCCCGCCGCGCCGACCGGCTGGCGGCCTCCGCCGAACGCGTGCTGGAGGGCGTGCACCGCAGGGTGGCGTCGCTGTCCACCCTGGAGGACGTCAACACCTACTTCGCCTCCGACGCGATGGTGGCGCGGCTGCGCCGCACCGCCGACGAGATGCGCGAACTCGGCGACACCGTGCGCGCCGAGGAGCTCCAGGGCCGCATCCTCGCCGCCCGCCAGGAGGCGGGGCGGTCCCTCCGGGACCGCACCGACCTGTACGACGGCGACACCATCCGGCTGGGCAGGCACCGGTTCGCGATCAACTCCCAGCCGATCGACCTCACCCTCACCCCCTTCCAGGGGGAGATGGCGGTGGCGGTCACCGGCACCGACTTCCGGGAGCCGGTGACCGACCCGGAGTTCGCGCGGACCCGGCACCTGTGGGACCGCCTGCTGGTGTCGGAGAGCCCCGAGGTGTACCGGGCCGAGTACCTGGCCACGTCGATCCTGGCGGCGGCCGAGGAGAGCGCGGACGGGCTGGCCCGGCTGCACGAGGCCGAACTGCACCCCGAGAACGGGTCCTCGCTCCCGGCCCTGGTCCGCGAGGCGGCCGAGTCCCGCTACGACGAGGGCTACGAGCGGGGCGTGCACGACCACGACGCCGCGAAGATCCTGTCGTCCCTGCTGCGCCTGCGCGCCGGCGCCGGGCTGCTGCGCTACCCGGGGCGCACGCGCGCGGTCGCCCAGCTGTTCTGGGCGTTCGGCGCCGACCAGGGCCGGCGGACCTCCTGGGCGACCCGGGCGGCGTCGCTGGCCCGCGCCCGCGCGGTGTTCGGGGCCCGGCGCTCGACCGCCGCCGACGCGCTGCGCACCGAGCTGGCCGGGGCCGTGGACGCGTTCCTCACCGACACGGGGCTGTACCAGGACGCCGACCTGGACCTGGTCGGCGACTACCTGTTCGAGGAGCTGGCCGCCGACGGCCCCGCCGAGCGCGGCTTCGTGTCCGGTTCGGGGGCGCGCACACTGCTGGACCGGTTCTCCCGGGCGCTGGGCAGCACCCGGGAGACCACCCGCAAGTCCTTCGAGGAGGACCTGCGCGGGCTCGGCGACGACCTGGCCGCCCGGCACCAGCTGGTCGGCGCGTGGCTGGAGGCGTACGCGGCCACCCGCGACGACGTCGACCCCGGCGACCTGCCCGAGGCGGCGGCGATCGCGCTCGCCGGGGTGGACCGGTACGAGTCCTCCGCGGCGGTGCACGAGACCGTCACCGGCCTGCTCGGCTCGCACCCCCGGATCCGGGACCGGTCCCTGGACGTGCGGCTCGACGAGATCCTGCCGCGCACCCGCCGGTTCCGGCTGGAGGAGGTGCCCGCCTACCGGGACTTCCAGAAGCGGCGCAACGCCCTGGTGGCCGCCGAGCGCGACCGGCTGCGGCTGGAGGAGTACAAGCCCAAGGTGATGAGCGGGTTCGTCCGCAACCGGCTGCTGGACGAGGCGTACCTGCCGCTGATCGGGGACAACCTCGCCAAGCAGCTGGGCGCCGCGGGCGACGACAAGCGCACCGACCAGAGCGGCCTGCTGCTGCTCATCTCCCCTCCGGGCTACGGCAAGACCACGCTCATGGAGTACGTGGCCAGCCGGCTGGGGCTGGTGTTCGTCAAGGTCAACGGGCCCGCCCTGGGGCACGGGGTCACCTCCCTGGACCCGGCGGAGGCGCCCGACGCCACCTCCCGGCAGGAGGTCGAGAAGATCTCCTTCGCCCTGGAGATGGGCAACAACACGATGCTGTACCTGGACGACATCCAGCACACCAACCCGGAGCTGCTCCAGAAGTTCATCTCGCTGTGCGACGGGCAGCGCAGGATGGAGGGCGTCTGGAACGGGCGGACCCGCACCTACGACCTGCGCGGCAAGCGGTTCGCGGTCTGCATGGCCGGCAACCCGTACACCGAGCAGGGCAAGCGGTTCCGGATCCCGGACATGCTGGCCAACCGCGCCGACGTGTACAACCTGGGCGACGTGCTGTCGGGCAAGGAGGAGCTGTTCTCGCTGAGCTACATCGAGAACGCCCTCACCTCCAACCCGACGCTGGCGCCGCTGTCCACCCGGGACCGGGAGGACGTCTACCGGTTCGTGCGCATGGCGCAGGGGGACGAGTCGGTGACCGTCGACCGGATGAGCCACCCGTACTCGGCGGTCGAGGTCGAGCGGATCGTGTCGGTGCTGCGCAAGCTGCTGCGCGTCCAGGAGGTGGTGCTGGCCAACAACCAGGCGTACATCGCCTCCGCGGCCCAGTCCGAGGACGCCCGCACCGAGCCGCCGTTCCGCCTCCAGGGGTCGTACCGGAACATGAACCGGCTGGCGGAGAAGATCGTGCCGGTGATGAACGACGCCGAGGTGGAGGCCGTCATCGACGACCACTACCTGGGCGAGGCGCAGACGCTGACCTCGGGGGCGGAGGCCAACCTGCTCAAGCTGGCCGAGCTGCGGGGGACCATGACCCCGGAGCAGAAGGCCCGCTGGGCGGAGGTCAAGGCGGCGTTCCGCCGCTCCCGCGCCCTGGGCGGGGCCGAGGACGACCCGGTGACGCGGGCGATCGGCGCGATCGGGCTGCTCGCCGACCGCGTCGGCGAGATCGGCAGCGCCCTGGACCGGGGCTGACCCGGTCCGGGGGACACGGCCGCGGGGCCGGGCACGCGCCCGGCCCCGCGGCGCACCGGGGGAACACGGCGAACGGGGAGGCGGCGCATGAAAGTGGTCGTGGACCGGGACTCCGTGTCGATGGGGGACGACGTGGAACCCCACGCCCGGGTGTGGAAGCTGCCCGACGACACACGGGTGGGCGAGGTGGTCGCCCGCATGGCCGGGGAGTACCTGCCCCGCTCGGGCGGCTGCGCCTGGACCGTGGAGGCCCTGCACGGGGCCGAGGCGGTCCGGGAGGACGGCGCGGTCGTGCTGCTCCGCCGGGGCGGCCGGGCCACGCCCTGCGCGTTCGTCGCGTACCCCGAGGTCGGCGCCCTGGACGCGGTCGTGGCGCCCTCCGCCGAGGTCCGCGCGGTGGTCGTCCCGACGCCGATCGGCGAGTACGCCTTCCACACCCGCCACCACCCCCGCGGCCGCCCGGTCCCCCTCACCGACTACCTCGCCCGCGCGCACGGCCGGACGCCCTGAACGCGTTCCGCGTCCGGCGGCTCGACCTTCGAGTCGGCTCGAAGGCCTACCGTGTGCGCATGGTGTTGATGCGGGTCTCCGAACCGGCCGAACGCTCCGGCGTGGCGGCCACCACCCTCCGCTACTACGGGGAGAGGGGGCTGCTCCCGGCGCAGCGCTCCCCGGCCTGGGAGGCCGCCCGCCTGCTGGGCGCCCTGGGGCCCGGTTCCGCCGAGGAGGGCTGACCCGGTGTCCACGGCCGAACGCCTCCAGAGCCTGTTCGTGGCCCTGGCCGCCCTGGCGGGCCTGGCCGCGGGCCTGCTGCCGCCCGTCGGCCCGGTCGCCGGGCACGCGGTGCTGCCCGCCCTGCTGGTGATGCTCACCGCGGTGTTCGTGCAGATGGACGCCGCCCACGTGGGCGAGGTCCGCCACGCCAAGACCCTGGTCGCCGCCGGTCTGGTGCTCAACTTCGTGTTCACCCCGGCCCTGGCCTGGGCACTGGGCGCGGGCCTGCTGGGCGGCGAGCCGGACCTGCGCATCGGCCTGCTGCTGCTCCTGGTGACCCCGTGCACGGACTGGTACCTGGTCTTCACCGCCATGGCGCGCGGGCACACCGGCATCGCCACGGCCCTGCTGCCGGTCAACCTCGTCCTCCAGCTGCTCCTGCTGCCGGTGTACGTGCTGCTGCTGGGCGGGCGGGCCGCCATGGTCGACGGCGCCACACTGGCCGAGTCGGTCCTGCTCGTCCTCGTGGTCCCGCTGACGCTGGCGATGCTGCTGCGGTGGGCCTCGGCCCGGTTCGGGGGAACCGCCTGGCGCGAGCGCCGCGTCACCGGCCCGGCCTCGCACCTGGTGCTGCCGCTGCTGTACGCGGCCGTGTTCGCGATGTTCGCCTGGCAGTCGCGCACGGTCCTGGAGCACGGCGCCGACCTGCTCGCACTGCTGCCCCCGCTGGTGGTCTTCTTCGTGACGCTGCCGCTGATCGCCACGGGCCTGTCCCGGGTGCTGCGCCTGTCGGCCGACCGGGCGGTCACGCTGACCATGACCGTCACGGCCCGCAACTCGCCCATCGCGCTGGCGATCGCGGTCGCGGCCTTCCCCGAGCGGCCCCTGATCGCGGTCGCCCTGGTGGCCGGCCCGCTGGTGGAGCTGCCGGTGCTGGCCCTGCTCGCCCAGCTGGTGCGCCCCCGCCGCCCGGCCCCTGCCACCCCGGAACCCCACACCCCCTGAGCCCCCCGGGTCCGTCCGCACGACGGTGACCGGCCCGCGCCGGGGGCTTCGGCCGAGGCCGGGGGCGGAGTGGCCGTGTCCGGAACCGGGGGGCGGCACCGCCCGTCACACAGGGCACCGACCATGCGAGGAGTGACCGTGCCCGCGAACGGACTGACCGACGAGCAGCACCGCACCCTGGAGGGGCTGGCCGCGCGGTGGCGGGAGCGCGCGGCCGATCCCGACCCGGACGCGGCGGAACGCGCCGTGGGCGACCTCTACCGGAGCCGGGGGGCGGCACCGCCCGCCGTCGTCCGGTGCGCGTCCCCGCTCGCCGGGCTGCTCGCCGTCCACATCCTCAGGTCCGACGCGGCGCTGCGGGACCGGGCCGGCGCGCCCCTGGCGACCCCGGACCCGCTCACCGACCACGGCCTCCTGCAACGGCTCTGGGAGCCGGACCTGCCGCAGGACCTCGTATCCGGAGCCCTCACGGCCGCGGAGGCGCTGGTCCCGGCCCCGGCCTGGAACTCCTACTGGGTCGGCGAGCAGTTCCGGACCCGGGCGGCCGAGCCCGCCGACCCGGCCCTCTCCGACCGGGTCCTCGCCGACACCCGTGCCGCGCTCTCCCGGGACCTGGGACTCCCCGTCCCCGCCACGGACGGACCGGCGGCCTCCGACGGGCACTGGCGGACGCTCCAGCAGCAGGCCCGGACGCCCGTCGCCCCCGCCCCGGTGCTGGCCTCGCTCCTGCTGCGCGACCTCGCCGCGGACGCCGACGCCGAGGGGCTGGACGCCCTGGCGGCCCTGGCCCCGGCGGTGGGCTGGTGGTGGACGTTCGAGCACGTCGCGGTCCTCACCCCGCCCCCGGTGGAGGTCCACACCGACGCCCGCGGCCGCCTCCACCACCCCCACGGCCCCGCCGTCCGCTTCGGGGACGGCTTCTCGGTGCACGCCTGGCACGCCCACCTCGTCCCGCCGAGCCTCATCTCCCCCGGCTGGTCCGCCGCGGACATCGCCGGCGCCTCCGACGCCGAGATCCAGGCCCGGGCCGACGCGGAGCTCGGCGCCGGGGCCGTGCGCGGCTTCGGCGTGCCCGACCAGCGCAGGTGCGCCGCCGAGCGGCTCGGCTGGGCGCGGATGGCCGCCGACCTCGGCCTGCCCCCCGCCGCGGAGGACTCCGCACACTCCCTGTACGACCTGCCCGAGACCGTGCTCGGCCTCCCCGCGCGCGTCGTCGTGGGCGCCGACGGCACCGCCGGCCTCGTGCCCGCCGACATCGGCGATCCGGCAGCCGCCGCGGGCTGGCTCACCGGCCCCGCCGAGGAACCGGAACTGCTCCGCCGCGCCCGAGAGGACTCCGATACCGAGGACCACCTGGCCGCGTTCGACGTGTACACCGACCTCGACGAGCAGTACGGGGGCGGCGACCCCCACGTCGAGGAGGTCCACCTCATCGGCGGCCGGCGCCTGGAGCCGTTCGCCTACGAGGGGGCGGGCGGCACCTACTTCCTGTGCGGTGAGGGGCCTCGGCGCCCCGTCCTGTACGCCGACTCCGAGGGCGGGTTCCGGGTCCTGGGCCGCGACCTGGTCGAGGCGCTGGAACTCCTCGCCGCCGAGCGGTTCCGCGACCTCGACCCCGACGACCCCGACGAGGACGACCCGCGCCCCGCGGCGAAGGCCCTGGGCCTGGCCCCGCCGGACACCCCCGGGCTCCTGGAGGAGCGCCGGGCCGCCTCCCGGGCGATGTCCGGGGCCCTCACCCTGATCATGACCGCGGAGGGCAACGGCTACGGGTTCCGGGGCTGAGGGCGGGCTCCCCCGGGCACGGGCGTCCCGGCCCGTGGACGGCTGCGCGACCGGGCGGCGCGGACGTGGAAACGGGGTGCGCGCGGATGAGAGCGTGGTCCCATGAGCACGATCGACGATGTCATCGCCCTGGCCGCCGCCCACGGGCTGGAGCTGCGCCCGGAGTCCGCGGACGTGAACGAGGCGGGCCTGGACTACCGGGTCGTGATGGCCGACGACACCGAGGGGCGGCGGTGGGTGCTGCGCGTGCCGCGGCGCGCGGACGTCTCGGCGGGCATGGCCGCGGAGGCCCGCGTCCTGGACCTGGTGGCCCCGGCCCTGGCGGCCGGAGGCGTCGCCGTGCCGGACTGGCAGGTGCGCGGGCCCGACCTGGTCGCCTACCCGGCGCTGCCCGGCTCCCCCGGGCTGACCCTGTCCGGCGGGGAGCCGGAGTGGCACATGGACCCGGCCGACCCCGGCTACGCCGAGCGGCTGGGCCGCCTGCTGGCGCGCCTGCACTCCATCACCCCCGAGCGGGCCGGGGCCGCCGGGGTCGAGGTGCGCACGCCGGCGCAGGTGCGCCGGTCGTGGGCGGAGGACATCGCGCGGGTGCGCGAGGAGTTCACCGTCGCGCCCGCCCTGGCCGGGGCCTGGCAGGACTGGCTCGAGGACGACACCTGCTGGCCCCCGTCCACGGTGATGACGCACGGCGAGATCTACCCCGCCCACGTCCTGTTCGACGGGGACGGCACGATCACCGGCGTCCTGGACTGGACCACGGCCCGCGTGGACGACCCGGCCCGCGACCTGGCCGCCCAGTACGGGGCCGCGGGCGAGGAGATGCTGCGGGCCGCCGTGTCCGCGTACGGGGAGGCGGGCGGCCGCGTCCACCCCGGCCTGGTCGCACAGGCGAGGCACCTGTGGGACGCCTCCCCCATCGGGCACGCCCTGTACGCCCTGACCACGCGCGACGGCGCCGACCTCGCCGCGGCCGCCGCCGCGCTGAACCCCGGAGCCTGACACGCCGCCCGCCCCGCGCCCGCGTGCCGCCCGGGGGATCCCCCGGGCGGCACGGGCGGTCCCCCGGGCGGGTGCCGCAGCGGATCCGGGCGGGTCAGAGGCCCACCGCCGTCGCGGTCTCCGTGAGCTCCCGCGCGCTCATTTCGGCGACGCGGCCGGCGAAGAACCAGGAGTGGCCGAACGGGTCCTCCAGCTCGACCTGGAGGTCGCCGTGGAACTGCATTTCCACCGGCCGGACGATCCGCGCCCCCGAGGCGGCGGCCCGCTCGGCGAGCGCCTCCACGTCCGGCACGAAGACCATCAGGTTGACCGGCGAGCCCCCGAGCGTCCTCGGGCTGCGGAAGTCGTACTCGGGGTACTCGTCGCGCAGCATGAACACCGCCTCGCCGATCCGGAACTCGGCATGGGCCACCTTGCCGCCCTGCCGTGGGATCCGGATCCTCAGCTCCGCGCCGAAGGCCTCCTGGTAGAAGGCGATGGCCGCCTCGGCGTCGTGCACGTTGAGGTAGGGGACGCCGCCCTTGTACTCCTCGGGAACCGGGTTCGTCATGGTTCTTCCCTTCGCCGTTGTCGTGCCTTCATCCTCGGCGGCCCGCCCACCCGCAACAACGACGATCTCCGAAAGGATCGTTGACCCCTGGGTCAGCGATCGGGCTCCGCCCGCAGGTGCTCGACGAACGAGCGCACCCTGCCGGTCCGGGCCGCGGCGGGCCAGACCGGCCCGTACTCGATCGGCGGCAGGTCGACGAAGGGCACGTAGGCGATATCGGGCCGGGCGTGGTAGCGCGTGGCCTGCCTGCCCACCACCGCCATCCCGGCGCCCCCGCTGACCAGCGTCAGCAGCTCCTGCCGCGACGTCAGCGTCCGTGTCCGCCGGATGGGGCGCCCGCTGGGCGCCTGCGCGGGGACGAGCACGTCCAGCAGGTACGCGGGCGCGTCGGCGGGGACGAGGACGGTGTCCCTGGTGAGGTCCTCCACGGTCACGCCGTCCCTTCGCGCGAAGGGGTGCCGGGAGGACACGGCCAGCATGCGGGCGTCGCGCAGCAGCACCGGACCGCTCTCCAGATCGGCCTCGCGTACGGGCAGCTCCGTTATCTGCACGTCCAGTTCGCCGCCGCGCAGCATGCCGAACGCGTCCGACAGGTGCACCTCGCGGATGCGCACCTCGCATTCGGGGTGTTCGGCGCGGAACGCCTCGGAGGCCGCCATGACGGCCTCGCCCACCAGCGGACTGGAGAAGCCGACCCGCAGGGTCCCGGAGAAGCCCCGGCCGGCGGCGACGGCCTTGGCGATGCCCTCCTGGATGCGCTGGTAGCCGGCCTGCACGTCCTCTCGGAGCGCACTGCCGACGGGGGTCAGCGCCACCTGCCGGCTGGTGCGCTGGAAGAGCGTCACACCGAATCGGCGCTCCAGCTTCTTGATCGTCTGGCTGACCCGGGAGCCGCTGACGCCCAGCCGCTCGGCCGTGCGGGCGAAGTGCAGCTCCTCGGCCAGGGTCAGGAAGATCTCGATGTCGCGCCGTTCCATGGCCCACAGGTTAGCGACGCCCGCCGATCGCACCGCCGCCGCGGACCGCTCGGAGGACAGGCGCTCGGACGCACCCGCCCGGGCGGGTCCGGTGCCGGCCCCGCGGCCGGCGCCTTCCCGGCCCGAAGGGCGCTCAACGTTCCGCGCCCCGCCCGGCCGGTCGCCCGCGACCGGCGGGCCGGGGCTCAGCCCAGGACGAAGTGCGTCACGTCCGCGACGAGGCGGTCGGTCTCCTCGTACGGCAGCATGTGGCCGGAGTGCTCGTAGACCCGGAACTGGAAGTCGGGGATCGACACCGCCACCTCCCGGCCCATCTCCGGGGTGTTCAGCCCGTCGCCGCTGCCGGAGACCACCAGGGTCGGGGAGGTGATCCCGCCCAGGCGGGGCCGCAGGTCGAACCCGGCCAGGGACCGTTCCACCGCGGCCTTCTCCTCGGGGGACGCCGGGTCGGAGCCCAGGCTCAGCAGGATCTGCGTGCGCCGGTCGTCCGAGGTGTCCGGCGACCAGAGCGCCCCCGCCATGAACTCCAGGGCGTCCCGGGCCGACGCGCCGGCGAGGTCGAACCCCATGCGCTCGGCGTACGCCGCCGACGACGACGTCAACCCGTGCGCCTTCGGTGCGACCAGCACCAGCTTCGACACCCGCGCGGGTTCCAGGACGGCGGCCTGCGCGGCGACGTACGACCCCATGGAATGGCCCAGAACGGCGGCCGAGCCGTACCCCAACGACGCGATCAGCCCGTTGAGCGCGTGCCCCTGGTCCTCCAGGACGAACTCCTCGGGGTGCGCCGATTCGCCGTGCCCCAGCATGTCGGGCGTGACGACCCGGAAGGATTCCGCCAGGCGTTCCGCCACCGGGGCCAGATCACCCGATTCGCCGTGGAGGCCGTGGACCATGACCAGGGGCGGGGCCGACGGCTCCCCGTACTCCCGGTAGAAGAGTGAGTGGCCGTTGATCTCCGCCGTTGGCATACCCGTGTCCCGTCCTCGCAGCGCCGCCGAGCCGTCCCGGACAGTACACCACGGCGCCCGCGCCGGGAAGCGCGCACGCCATCGCGGTCGACGGCCTGGGAACGCCCCCCGACGGGGCGCCGCCGGAGCGGCCGGCCGCGGGCTGCGGACGCGCCTCCCGCACCCGTGCGGTGGGGCCCGTCCTCCCGTCGCTTTCCTCCCGAAAATCAGGAGGAACCTCTCATATGACCCGCGTAGGGTTGGCCCGGTCCCCCGACCATGCCCGCCCCCTATCACCGCTGACCGTTTCGGACGAGGAGCCCGATGTACAGCACACCCCTCGGAGACGGCGCCGAGCTGCGCCCGCTCGAACCCTGGCACGCCCAGGAGTTCCTGGACCACATCGACCGGGGGCGGGAGTTCATCGGCCGTTACGTCGGCCTGCCCGACCTGGTCACCGACCTGGAGTCGAGCCGCGCCTACCTCCAGCGGTACGCGGACAGGACCGCCGCCGACACCGGGCGCATCTGCGGGATCCGGCTGGACGGGAAGCTCGTCGGCGGCGTGCTGCTGCCGCAGCTGGACACCTCCCAGGGCACCGCCGAGGCCGGCTGCTGGCTGGAGCCCGCCGCCTCCGGCCGCGGGCTCGTGACCCGGGCCGCCCGGGTGCTCATCGGCTGGGCGTTCGAGGAGCGCGGGGTGCACCGCGTCGAGTGGCACGTGGACACCGAGAACACGGCGAGCATCGCGGTGGCGCGCCGCCTGGGCATGACCCGGGAGGGTGTCATGCGCGGCAACTTCCTGTACCGGGGCAGCCGCCGCGACACCGAGATCTGGTCGGTCCTCGCCCCGGAGTGGAAGAACGCCTGATCCCCAGGATGCACGCCCCGGCGCCCCCGGGCGCCGGGCAGCACTCCCCGGGCACCCGCCTCGGCTCACGCCCCCGGCCGCACCCCGCACACCGGGCGCCGGACACGGCACCCCCGGCGTACACCCCGGGTGCCGGGTACGGCCTTCTGATCCGGGGGTCCGGCGCCTAGCATGGGGCCATGGCCATCAACGGTTCCTCCGTTCGGCGGCCCGGACCCCCCGGCCCGGACCCGGCCTGGGCGTGGATCGGCCCGGCCCTGGCCGGCCTGGTCTCCCTGGCGACCCTGGGCCTGATCTCCCCCCTCCTGCTCTGGTACGCCTTCCTCCGGCTGCGGAACCCGGTCTCGTTCCTGTGCGCGCTGGCCTCCTCGGCGCTGCTGGTGGCCCTCGCCCTCCTCGAGGGGACGGACGACCTCAACCTGCCGGTCGTCCTCGCCCTGTGGCTGGGCGGGTCCGCCGCCGTCCTCCGCCTCTTCCGCGCCCTGGCGGCGCGCCCGCCGACCGGCCCGGACCGGCGGCACGGCGACCGGGGCGCGGGCCCGGCGGCGCCCGGAGCCGTGCGCCCGGATCCCGCCGAACACCGCCGCTGAGCACCGCGGACCCCACCGGAAACAATCCTTGGAATTCCAGACCTTTCGGGACCCCATACCGAACCGCCCTCCCGGGCGTTTTCCATTGTTACGGGAACGCGAACCCGAGGACACGCTACGGAGAATGGTCGATACGGCCCCTATCCGCTTTCCGCGACGCATGTTATTTTCGTGCCGCCCGGGGGACCGCGCACGAAACGAACGAAGGGGCTCACCATGCCCGAATCCACGGCTCTGGACATCGACCTGCCCGAGCTGAACTTCGACGATATGGAGGTCATGAGCGTCCGCGAGGCCGTCGCCGTCCCCGAGACCGGCGCGACCAGCGGCTCCAGCAGCTGCACCTCCACCTCCTGCTGCGGCTCCAGCAGCTGCTGCTCCGGCGGTTCCTGCGGCTGACCCCGCCCACCGCCGACATGCCGGGACCGGGTCCCGGTGTGTGACCGACGGATCGCGCTCCACGTGCGGAGCGACCTTTCCACATCCCCCGTTCCACGACTCCCAAACCCCCCGTCGAGCATTCACGCTGCACAAGCGATAAACCCGTTGACCGTTTTCGGCCACCCCCTTGCCCGGGGACGGTCTCTCCGCAAGGAAAGACCCACCGACCCGATAGGGAAAAGCCGCGTCCGGTCGACCGGTCAAAGCGTGGACGAACGGGTGACGTTTTCTCTTCCACGAAAGGTTCCCCCATGCAGGACTCCCCCTCCATCGAACTGCCCGACCTCGACTTCTCCGACATGGAGGTCATGAGCGTCCGCGAGGCCGTCGCCGTCCCCGAGACCGGCGCGACCAGCGGCTCCAGCAGCTGCACCTCCACCTCGTGCTGCGGTTCCAGCAGCTGCTGCTCCTCGGGTTCGTGCGGCTGATCCGGCCCTGAACCGGATCGGCCATCCGGTCCCGATCCGGATCGGTCATCCGGATCTGAAGCGGATCGGCTATCCGATCTGGAACCGGATCGGCCATCCGGCTCCTATCCGGACGGGCCATCCGGCTCTGAAGCGGATCGGCCATCCGAGGCCGATACGGATCGGGTGTCCGGTTTCCAACCGGATCGACCATCCGCTTCCGACCCGGCGCTGACCCGGACCCGGATCCGGTCCGAGCCCTGCACCCAGGGCGGTTCCCCACCGGTCGGGGGGCCGCCCCCACCCGCGAACCCCACGAGAACACCGAGGGCAGCACGTGCACCCCAGCGACACCGGCGGCACCGGCGACCCCGCGCCCGCCGCCGCAGACGTCCCCACCGAACACGCCATCGAGGCCGCGGGCATCACCAAGGACTACGGCAAGGGCGAAGTCCTCCACGGCATCGACTACCGGGTGCCCACCGGCACGATCTCCGCCCTGCTCGGCCCCAACGGCGCCGGGAAGACCACCCTCATCGAGATCCTGGAAGGCCACCGCGGCCGCACCTCCGGCCGGCTGTCCGTCCTGGGGCTCGATCCCGGGAACCGCCGCGACTTCGCCCGGCTGCGCACCCGGATGAGCGTGGTCCTCCAGCAGTCCATGCTCGAACCCGGCCTGTCCGTGCGCGACATCCTGCGCCGCCACGCCTCCTACTACCCCGACCCGGTGGGCCTGGACGAGATCCTCGAACAGGTCGACCTCGCCGAGAAGCGCGGCGCCCTGGTCAAGTCCCTCTCCGGCGGCCAGCTCCGCCGCCTCGACCTGGCCCTGGCCCTGACCGGCCGCCCCGAGCTGCTCTTCCTCGACGAGCCCACCACCGGCCTGGACCCGGTGTCGCGCCGCCGCATCCGCGGCCTGGTCGCGGGGCTGCGCGACAGCGGCACCACCGTCATCCTCACCTCGCACGACCTGGCCGAGGTGCAGGAGCTGGCCGACCGGGTGGACGTCATCCGCGACGGCTCCTTCATCGCCTCGGGCACCCCGGACGAGCTGGTCCGGTCCTCCTCCGCGTTCACCGTCGTGGAGTTCGCCGACCCGGGCGTCGGCGCCGACCGCCTCCCCGCCGGGGCGAGCCTGGTCAACGGGCGGGTGCGCATCCACACCGACGACCAGGACTCCGTGGTCCGCGACGTCCAGGCCTGGGCGGAGCGGGAGAGGGCCACCATCAGCGGGCTGACCATCGTGCCGCCCACCCTCGACGACGCCTACCTGGCGATGCTCGACGCGGGCGCGGAGAAGACCACCTCGGGGAAGGCCGAATGAGCACCACCGACACCGCGCCCGCCGCACGCCGCGCGGGCGCCCGCGCCAACGGGCTGCGCACCTTCCTGCTGCACGTCGACGGGGAGCTCAAGGAGTTCTGGCGCTCCCCGATCACGCTGGCGTTCATCGTGCTGATGCCGGTGATGTTCTACCTCGGCTTCGGGTTCGCGTTCCGCTCCGAGGCCGACACGGTCCTGGACCTGGGCGACTACTCCATCACCCAGGCCAACCTGAGCTTCGGCGGCGTCCTGGGCTTCGCCCTGATGTCGGTGGCGTTCGCGAACGTGGCGATCGGGCTGGCCATCCGCCGCCACCACGGGCTGTTCAAGCGCTTCCGGACCACCCCGGTCAAGCCGGTCACGGTGATGGGCGCCTACCTCGCCAACACCCTGCTGACCACGGTCGTCGTGCTCGCGGTGATCGTCGTGATCGGCGTGTTCATGGGCGTGAGCGTGCCGGCGGAGCGCGTCCCGCTGCTGCTGGCGGCGGTCGCACTCGGGTTCGTGTGCATGGCTCCGCTGGGCGCGGCGGCCTCCCTGCTGCCGCCCAACGCCGACGCCGCGGTGCCGATGATCAACGGCATCTTCTTCCCCACCGCGTTCCTGGCGGGCGGGTTCATCATCCTGCCGCTGGGCGACACCCTGGGCGCGATCGTGGACGTGCTGCCCGGGCGCCCGCTGACGGTGCTGCTGCACGGGGCCCTGTCGGAGGGCGGCCCGCTGTGGGACTGGCCGTCGGTGTGGCTGCTGCTGGGCTGGTCGCTGCTGGGCACCGTGGTGGCGCTGCGCTGGTTCCGGTGGGCGTCGGAGCGGGAGCCGCGCGGGTTCGGCGCGGGCAAGCGCAAGGACGCGGACGCGGGCACGGAGGGCGCGTGAGCACACCCGGTCCCGCCGACCGCTTCGAGCACGTGGAGGGCCCGTACCTGGTCTCCCGCGTGAACCTGTACCCCTACCGCCCGCTGCGTTCGGCCCGCGCCGACCTGGAGCGGGACCTGCTGCGCACCCTCGCCGACGAGGAGGCGCACCGCGAACGCATCCGCGACCACCTGTTGGAGGCCCTCCACCTGCTCGCCCCGACGCTGGAGGAGGAGGCGGACCGGCGGACCGCGCTCGCCGTCAAACGCGACGTCTTCAACCGGCGCCCGCCGCGCACGCCCCTGGTCGGCGATCCGCTGACCTGGCGGATCGGCGCGCTGGGCGAGTGGACCGACAGCTGGGAGCGGACCCGGGCGGCCACCGCCGCCCTGGACGACGCGCACCCGGCCGCGCTGGCCGAGGAGCGCGCCGAGCTCGCCGCGTGGGCGCGCGACCCGGCCACCGACCGCAGCACCGCGCTGTCCAGCCCGGACCTGCACCGGGCGGTGGCGGCGCGGGCCGCGGTCCCGGCCGACCGGGCCCCGAACAAGCGGATGCGCAAGGCCGAGCCGGCCCTGGTGCGCTACCACTCCCGGTCCACGGTCAAGGTGAGCCCGTACTCGCTGTACACCGGCGTGCACTTCGACGACCTGGAGCACCCGTCCTCGCCGACCCGGGACGGGGAGCCGCTGCGCTCCACCACCGTGGCGGGGCTGCGCCGGCTGCTGGTGCGCCAGGCCGCGCGGGCGCTGGCCGCCGACCCGGAGGCGCGCCCGGAGCTGGAGTGGGTGCTCACCGGCGGGGCGCGCCGCGAGGGCGACCGGCTGCTGGTGCGCCGCCGCCGCTGGGCGCCGCCCTCGCCGGGCGCGCGGGCGGAGGCGTTCGGCGAGGAGGAGGTGCGCCTGCCCCTGGCCGGGGCCTGGGGCGCCCTGCTCTCCTCGCTGGAGCGGCGGGCGGCCCGGCCGGTGGTGCTGCGGGTCCTGGGCGAGGGGCTGGCCGCGGACCTGGGGCGGCCACCGGAGGCGCTGCGGGACGTGCTCGCCAAACTCATCGACGCCGGGGTGCTGGTGCCCTGGGCGCCCGCCGCCGAGCAGGACCCGGAGTACGACCGGCGCTGGCACGACCTGGTGCGGCGGCTGCCGGGCCGGACGGCGGCGCGGATGGAGGAGGCGTTCGACGCCACCGAGGAGGTCCTCAAGGGGTTCGCGGAGGCGGACGGCGCCGAGCGCGCCCGGTCGGTGACGCGCCTGTCGCGCCTGTGGTCGGCGGCGGTGACCCCGCCGGGGGCCGACCCGGTACCGCCGGAGGCCGCCTCCTCGCCCCTGGTCGAGGACTGCCACGTGTCCCGGGGAGCCCCGGTGCCGCGGGCGTGGACCCGGGAGTGGACGGCCGACCTGCGGCGGATCATGCCGCTGCTGTTCGCCCTGGACGACCAGCGGATGCTGTCGGGCGCGCTGGAGAGCGTGTTCGTGTCCCGCTACGGCGCGGGCGGGCGCTGCGACGACCTGGACGGGTTCGCGGTGCACGCGCGGGCCGCGTTCCCCCTGACCCAGCGGTTGATGGCCGGGGACCTGGACGGCGTCCCCGACCCGGGCGACGGCCTGCGCCGCCTGGTGGCGGCCCGGCGCCGGGCGGTCGACCACCTGGCCGAGCTGGCCCGGTCCACCGGGGAGGAGGCCGCGGTCGATCCGTCGGTGGTCGCCGAGATCGCCGGCCTCCTGCCCGAGCGCGAGTTCACGGCGCGCCGCTCCCTGGCGGTGTTCGGCCAGCCCGACGGCGGCCGGCTCGTCCTCAACCACCTGTACGGCGGGCGGGCCCGGTACTTCAGCCGGTTCCTGTCCGCTCTGCCGGCGCGGGCCCGCGACCGGGTCGCCGAGCACGTGCGGCGATCGGGCCCGCCCGGCACCCCCACCGTCCACATGCGGTCGGCGCTGGGGTTCAACGCGAACCTGGCACCGCCGCTGGCCGGGGAGGAACTGGCGCTGCGCGACGAGCCGGTGCTGCTGCCCGGCCCCGCCACCGCCGACCTGGCGCTGGTGCACACCCCGGACGGGCTGCGGCTGGTGCGGCGCGGCGGCACCGGCGCAGGCGCAGGCGCCGCGGACGCGGCGGACCGGGAGATCGACCCGCTGTACACGGGTTTCCTGGTCCCGCACGCGCTGCCCTACGACGAGATGCTCGTGGCGATGGTCGCGGACTCGCCGTTCTTCTCCTTCGGAGACACGGTGATGGACCTGCACGCCCGCTGGGAGGAAAACGGGTTCGCGGGCGCGGTGCCGCGCGTGCGCGCCGGGTCCGTCACCCTGTTCCGCCGACGGTGGGCGCTGGAGACCGCGGAGCTGGCGGCCCGCCCCGGCGAGTCCGCCGCGGAGCTGCACCGGCGGGTCAACACGATGCGGATGGCCCGCGGCATCCCCGACCAGGTGTTCGCGCGCCCGCTCCAGGGCTCCCGGCTGGGCCCGCTGGAGCGCGCGATGGCGCCCAAGCCGCAGCACATGGACTTCCTGAGCAGGCTGCACACGGCCACGGCCGCCAAGCGGCTCGACCACCTGGGTCCGCTGCTGCTCGTCGAGGAGATGTCCCCGGACCCGGCGGACGCGGGGCTCAGCGGCCCGCGCGGCCGGCACGCCACCGAGGTGTTCCTCGAACTGGCCGTCGTCCCCGCCGCCACCGAGGCGGCCGATCCCCCAGGCGAAGTGAGGCTGGTCCCGTGACCGTCGGACTCCGAGTGACCTACTACGACAGCGACAAGGCGGCCCTGCTGGGCGAGTGCCTGGTCCCGGCCGCGCGGGACGCGGCGGCCCGGCCGGGGATCACCGCGGCGTGGCTGCACCTGCACTGGCGGCTGGGCCCGCACTGCGTGCTGTACCTGGACGGGCGGGACGGTGCGGTGGCCGACGCCGCGGACCTGGCCGAGGCGCGGGCGCGGTCGTTCCTGGAGCGGCGGCCGTCCGCGGCGGCGCTGGACCCGGACAGGTACGAGGCGTTCTCCGAACGGCTGGGGCGCCTGGAGCTGGTGGAGCCCCCGTACACGCCGCTGGAGCCGGACAACTCAGTACTGCGGCTGGACGGCGACCCGGTGGACACGTTCCTGCGCGGGCCGGAGGCGATCGCGCTCAAGGGGCGAGTGCTCACCGACGGGCTGGGGCTGGTCGCCGACCGGGTGGACGGGACGGGTGTGTTCGCGCACGTGTTCGCGGGGATGGGGGCCATCGCGTCGCAGTACCCCGAGTGGGGCCTGCGGTCGGGGTACCAGGCGTTCCTGTCCCATTGGAAGGAGTACTTCCACTGGTCGGACCCGGACGGGACCGCGCAGGCGCGGCTGGCGGAGTCCTACCGGTCCCAGCGCGGGGAGCTGGTGGCGCTGCTGGCCCCGATCCACGAGGGGCGGGCCGCCGACCCGTCGGCACCGGGCTGGCTGGAGTGGACGCGGCGGTGGCTGCCCGAGGCGGTGGAGCTGGCGCGGCGGGACCACATCCTGCCCTACCCCCACCAGGACCGGCTGACCGCGGCGTCGCGGTTCGGCGACGACGTGCGTGTGCGGTGGAGCGGGTCGGACGAGCGGTCCTACAGCGACTTCCACCGGGAGTTCCGCAAGCTGGACTTCACGCGGCTGGGGGACGGGTACGGGTTCGCGGCGTTCCGGTTCCTCATCAACTGCTTCTTCGACCTGCTGCCGCTGATGGGGGTGACCCCGATCCAGCGGTACTCGATCGCGTACCTGTTCACCGAGGCCGCCCAGGAGGTGGTGGGCGAGACCTGGGAGGAGACGGTGCGCCGGGTGGTGGAGCACCAGCAGGGCGACCCGGGACTGAAGCCGACCCTGCCGTGGAGGGGCGGTGCCTGAGCCGATGCTGCGGTTGAAGAGGGCCGTGCGGGCCCGGTCGCTGGCCGCCGAGGGGGTCGCCGTCAGCATGGGCGCGACCGCGGTGGTGCTGCGCGGCGCCCCGGCGGACGCGGTTTGGCGGGCGCTGGAGCCGGTGCTGCGCTCGGGGTTCACCCGGGAGGCGCTGGTCGGCGGGTTCCCCGAGAAGGGGCGGCCGGTGCTGACCGGCGTCCTCGACCAGCTGGAGGAGCACGGGTTCCTGCGCGAGGCCGAGGAGGAGCATGAGCTGGAGGGGACGGAGCAGGCCGTCTACCCGCACCTGGAGGCGCTGACCTCGCGGCCGTTCGCGGCGCTGCGGGCGCTGGGGGGCACGGCGGTGCGGGTGCGCGCGGAGTCGGTCCCGGTGGAGGCCGCGGTGCGCCGCGCCCTGGGCCGGGCGGGGTTCCGCGACGTGTCCGCCGACACCGGGCCGCCGGAACCGGGGGTGCTGGCCGCCGTCCGGTCCGCGGTGCCGGGGCACCCGGAGGCCCTGCACGTGATCGTCGCCGAACGCGGGGTGTGGGCGGCGGGGCCGCGCGACGCCCCGGCCTCCCCGGAGGCGCTCGCCGCGCTGCGCGCCTGGGCCGCGGCGCTGGACGAGCCCGCGGGGGCCGACCCGGGCGCACCGGGCTCGGAGGCGGCGCGCACGCTGGTGGCGGCGCAGCTGGCGCTGTCCGTGGTGGCGCACGTGGCCCGGGTGACGGAGGGCGCGGCGGGGGCGGCGAGCCCGGAGTTCCTGGTGACCACCGACGAACTGGTCTCCGAGCCCCACCGGCTGCCGCTGCTGCCGCCGCTGGACGCCGGGCGCACCGAGGACTTCCCGGCGGCGCCGGAGCCCGCGCCGCCGACCACCGACCGGCTGGACGCGCTCGCGCCCCTGTGGGACCGGGTGTTCGGCCCGGTGGGCGAGCCCGCGCCGGGCGACCTGCCCCAGCTCCCGGTGGGACTGGCCCGCACCGGGCACCGGGGGGCGAGCGGCTGCGGCACCACCACCGCCCAGGCCCGGCTGGACGCGCTGATCGGCTCGCTGCACGCGGTGGCCTGGGGGTCCGCCCCCGGGGACGCGGGCCGCGGCCTGGGGTCGACGCGCGCCGAGGCGGTCGGCGACGCGGTCGGCGACCTGGTGCTGCGCGCGGGAGTGCCGTGGAAGGAGGTCGACCCGCCGGGTCCGATGTCCGCGGCCGCCCGCCGCCTGTGGGCGGCGCTCACGCTGCGGGCGGGTGTGGCCGCGACCGTCCGCTTCCACGAACTGGAGGGCGCCGGGCTGTGGCGGGCCGAGGTCCGCGCCGCCGGCACCGCCGCCCCGGACACGCACGCGAGCGCCGACCGGGGTGACGTCTCTCCCGGCACGACACCCACCGCCCCCGGCACACCCGCCGGTGCCGGTCAGGGTGCCGCCTCCCCCGGCACGACATCGGTCGTCCCCGGTACATCCGCGCCCGCCGAGCCCGCGGTGCTCGCCTCCGGTGCGGCGGCCGACCCGGACGCGGCGCTGCGCGAGGCGCTGCTCCGCGCCGTCGCCGCCGCCCAGGGCGAGGACCTGCCCGGCCTGGCGGCCCACGCCGCCCGCACCCCCGACGCGGCCGCCTCCCTGTCCGCCTGGGCCGCCCACAGCGGCCGCGTCCAGGTGGCCGCCCCCGGCGGCGCGGCCCCCTGGGCCGCCCACGGCGTGCACTCGGCGGTGGCCGTATGGACGTGACCACCGAAATCCCCTCACCGGCGGGGGCGACCCTGGCGGAGCCCCTCACCCTGGCGGCCGGGGACGGGGTGCTGCACCTGGGGATGAGCGGCGGACTGGCCGTCGTCGGGCCGTGGGTCGGCGACGGGACCGGGTGCTCCCGGTGCGCGGGGCTGTGGCGGCGCGACCTGGAGGGCGACTCCTGCCCCGAGGGCGGCGAGCCCGAACTCCTCCCCCTGTGGGAGGACGCCTGGGCCGCCCTGGTCCGGTCGGCGGCCGCCGACCCCGGCGCCCTGCGGCGGGCGCTGTGGGCGCTGGACTGCCGCACCGGCGAGGTCACCCGGCACACCTTCGTCCCCCACCCGCGGTGCGCCCGCTGCTTCCCGGGCGGGGAGGGCCTGGGCGTGCCCGGCGGACTGGACCTCGACGCCCCGCGCCCGGTCCCCGGGCACGCGCTGAGGGTGCGGCGGATGGACCGCGAGGCGCTGCGCGAGCGGCTGCTGGACTTCCGCTTCGGCCCCGCCGCCCACCTGTACCGGGACGAGGAGTCCCCGCTGTCCCTGGTCACCTGCGAGACCGTCGCCCCCGGCCACACCCGGCGCGAGGGCGGCTACGGCCGCTCCACCCGGTTCACCGACAGCGAGGTCCCCGCCCTGCTGGAGGGCGTCGAGCGCGTCACCGGCGGCCACCGCCACACCGGCGCGCCCCGCGTGTGGGGCTCCTACGCCGCGCTGGCCGGGGACGCCGTCGACCCCGCCCGGCTCGGGCTCCACGAACCCGAGTGGTACGGCCACCCCGCCTTCGACCCGGTCCCCTACACCCCCCACACCCCCACCCACTGGGTCTGGGGGTGGTCCACCCGGGAGCGCCGCCCGGTGCTGGTCCCCGAGCACGTGGCGTTCTGGCACGCGGGCACCGCCGACACCCGCTTCCTGTACGAGTCGTCCAACGGCTGCGCCGTCGGCGGCGACCTCGCCGAGGCCGTCCTGTACGGGCTGTACGAGGTGATCGAGCGCGATGCCTTCCTGCTGGCCTGGTACTCGCGGACCCGGCTGCGCGAGGTCGACACCGCAGACCACCCCGGCCTGGTGCACCTGCTGGACCTGCTCGCCGAGCGGGGCCTGCGGCTGCGGGTCCTGGACGCCACCTCCGACCTGGGGGTGCCCACCGCGCTCGCGACGGTGACCGCCCCCGAGGAGGCGGTGCGCTCCGGGCTGGCGCCCGCGATGAGCCTGGCCACCGGCACCCATGCCGACCCGCACCGGGCGCTGATGGCGGCGGTGGAGGAGACCGCCACCAACGCGCTCATGTACCCCAAGTGGGTGCGCATGCGGGAGTCGGTGAGCGTGGAGCGGTGCCGCCCGATGCTGGACGACTTCACCCTGGTCAGGACTTTGGAGGACCACACCGGCATGCACGGGCTGTGGGAGGCCCGTCCGCACTGGGAGTTCCTGGAGCACCCGTCCGGGACGGTGCCGGCGGAGGAGTTCGCGGCCCGCGGGCCGTCCTCGTTCGCCGGGGCCGACCTGGGCGCGGTGCTGCGCGAACACCTGGCGGTGCTGCACGGCCTGGGCCTGGACGTGGTCGTCGTGGACCAGAGCAGCGCCCCGTACACGGAGGCCGCCGGGGTGCGGTCGGTCAAGGTGATCGTGCCGGGGGCGCTGCCGATGACGTTCGGCCACACCCACCGCAGGACGCGCGGCCTGGAACGGCTGGCCCGGGCGTCCGACCTGTTCGAGGGAGGTGTCCCGTGGGAGCGACCCGGCGAGGTGTACCCGGTCCCGCACCCGTTCCCGTGACGGCCGCGCAGGAGGCGCGGGCGCTGGCGGCGTTCCACGCGCAGTCGCACGACAAGGACGTGGAACCGGTGCGGACCCTGTTCTTCGGCCGGACGCTGGGCGATCCGGCGCTGCGGACGGCGGCCGGTGCGCCGCTGCCGGAGCCGGCGCGGGGAGCGCTGGCCGCGCTGCGCGCGGCGGACGCCGCGGGGCCCGCGATCGGGGGCGGCTGGTCCCCGGGGGCGCGCCTGGCGGCGGCCTGCGCGGAGGCGGTGCGGGTGCGCCGGGTCTCCCCGGCCGACCGCTACCCGGTGCACCGCGCCTACCCCTCGCCGCGCGGGCTGTTCGGCGCCGACGTCTTCCTGCTGTCCGCCGAGGATGGGGGCTGGTGCCTGCGGATGGACCCGCGCACCTGCGCCCTGCACCCCTGGGCCGGGTCCCCGGTGCCCGACGACCTGGAGGCCGCCCTGGCCGGGGCGCGGGTCGCGGTGGCGGTGGACCACCGCCGCTACCCGCCCGAGTACGGGCGGCTGCGGCCGTCGCTGGCGCTGCTGGAGGGCGGCCACCTGGCCGCGGCCCTGGGCCTGGCGCTGACCCGCGCCGGACTGGCCCCCCGCACCCTGTTCGCCCCCGCGGGGGTCCCGGTGCCCGAGGGCTTCGCCCCCTGCGCCCTGCTCACCACCGAGCCCGGTGCGGAGGCCGGAGGAACGGCCGGCGCCGACGACGCGGCGGCCGAACCGGCGGGTGCCACCGGAGCGGTGGAGGTCGGCGCCGGGGCCCTCGCCCGGGCCGCGGCGGTGGCGGCGCGCGCCGCGGCGGGGACGGGCCTGCGGGACTGGCTCGACGCGCGGACCAGCGGGGTGTCCACCGCCAACCTGGTCACCAGCGCGTACGTGTCCCCCGGGGACGGTGCCGGCGTCACCGCGGCCCTGGCGGCGGCACTGGCCGCCGCGGTCCCGGCCGCCCCCGCGGACACCCTGCGGCTGGACCGGGTCGTGCTCGCCGGGGACCGGGTCGACGACCGGGTCGCCGCCGAGCTGTACCCCGGCGGCGGCACCGGACCCGACCGCCCGGTGCCGCGCACCGGGGACACCAACGCCTCCTCCTCGCTGGGGTACACCCTGTCCGCGGACTTCGGGCCGTGGGCGCGGGCGTTCGGCGACCGCGCCCAGACCGCCCTGCACCCCCTGCTCGGCTGGATCGCCCAGTGGGGCTGCCTGGCCGCCGCGGGGAGCGGGCTGTGCGCCCGGCCCATGCGCAACTACACGGAGTCCGAATGGGCGGCCGTGCTCGGGCTGGGACCCGACACGACCCCCGCCTACCAGCTGTGGGTGCGCGCCGAGCGCGGCGCCTACCTGGACCTGCCCGTGGACGCCGTCCTGCCCGACCCGTCGCCCTCCACCACCCTCAACGGAAGCGCTACGCGCGCCCTCCTGCTCTGACCCGTCGCCCTCCACCACCCCCAACGGAAGCGCTACGCGCGCCCTCCTGCTCTGACCCGGCCCCCTCCCCCGTTCGCCGCGAGCCCGAAGGACCCCGATGAGCCGCACCTGGTCCGCCGTGTACGTCCACCTCCACCGCAGCCGCGAGGACATCGACGCGTTCCTGCTCGAACACCTGGCCCCGGCCGCCGACGCCCTGGTCTCGGACGGGGGCGCCAAGGCGTGGTTCTTCATCCGCTACTGGGCGGGCGGCCCGCACCTGCGGGTGCGGTTCCTGGACGCCGACCCCGACGCGGTGCGCGGGTTCGCCGCCCGGATGCGAACGGCGGCCGCCCGCACCTCCGCCGCGGCCCTGGACCTGGCCCCGGACACCTACTACCGGGGGCTGCCGCAGGCCGACCACTCCGACTGGCACGCCGACGGCGAGGTCGCCGACGCGGTCTACGAGCCGGAGACCGAGCGCTACGGAGGCCCGGACGCGCTGGAGGTGTGCGAGGACTTCTTCTGCGCGAGCACCGCCGTCGCCCTGGCGGTGCTGCGGGCCGCGCCCCGGGCCGGGCAGCGGCAGGCGGTCGCCGCCGACATGGTGTCGCTGGCGTTCGGGGTGCTGGGGCTGGGCGACGTGGAGGCGGTGCGCCAGGCCCGCGGCTACCACGCCGCCTGGGACTTCTCGGCGGAGGTGGCGCGGGGCGGCGACACCCCCCGGCTGGAGGCGGAGCGGCTGTTCCACTCCGCCCCGGCCAAGTGGCTGCAACGGCGTTCGGTGCTGGAGCGGCTGGTGTCGCAGGAGGGCGGCAGCACCCACCACCTGTGGACGCGGGCGCTCGGGGAGACCGTGGACCGGCTGCGGGCGCTGCACGCCGGGCGGCCGCTGGCCAACGACCTCACCCGGATCGTGTGGTCGCTGCTGCACATGCACCACAACCGGCTGGGGCTGGACATCGACGACGAGCGGCGGATCGTCTGGCTGGTGTCGCTGGCGTACCCGCGCTGGGAGGCGGCCCCGGACTACTTCGCGGACGGGGCGGCCGCCCCGGACCGGGTCTACGCGGAGGCCTCCAAGTACCGGGCCGAGGGCATCGCCACGGCCCAGCTGCCCCGGCCGGTCCCGCCCCCGGCAGAGCCGGCGGAGGCCCGCCCGTCGTCCGCCACCCCCGACGGACGGCCCGCGGCCGACGACCCCTTCCCCTGGGCGCCCGTCACGGAGCTGCCTCCCCCGCCGCCGCTCACCGCCCCGCTGAGCGAGGTGCTGGCCCGCAGGTCCAGCGCGCACGGCGCCTACGGGCCCGGACCGACCCTGGCGGAGCTGTCGTCACTGCTGGGGCACGCCGCCGGGATCAGCGCCGAACGCGCCGGGGAGGCGGGGCGGCACCGGCCGCCGCGCAACCACCCCAGCCCGGGCGGGGCGTACGCGACCGAGGTGTGGGCGGTGGTGCGGGACGTGGCTGGCCTGGAGCCGGGCACCTACCGCTACCGGCCGCAGGGGCACGTGCTGGTGCGGGCGGACGGGCCGGTGCCGGTGGAGCGGCTGACGGCGCTGTCCCCCTTCCTGCGCCCGTCGGCGGACGGGATGCCCGGCATGGTGACGGCGAGCGCGGGCGCGTTCGTGTTCCTGGTCGGCGATGTCGGCCGGCTGCGGGCGGGGTACGGGCAGCGGGCGCTGCGGCTGCTGTTCCAGGAGGCGGGGCACATCGCGCAGAACGTGACGCTGTGCGCGACCGCCCTGGGGCTGCGCAGTCTGGTGATCTCGGGGTTCGCCGACGACGCGGCGCACACGCTGCTGCACCTGGACGGGATCGACCGGGTGGTGCTGACCCTGGTCCCGGTGGGCGGAGGGGGCGCCGTCTGAGGGCCGCGCGCCGGCGCGGGCGCCCGACCGCTCCCCGGCCGTCCGGTCCGCCCCGTTCCACCAGGCGTTTCGCCACATCCCCCTGTCCGACGGGACACAGCCTCCTCCCCCTACTGGCGCAGAGCGCTACTCGGTAGTAACATTGACTTGTTACTAGTCGGTAGATCCGCGTGTACAGACACCGCGGCCAGGGACACAGCGGAGCTGTCCATGACGCATTACAAGAGCAACCTGCGCGACATCCAGTTCAACCTCTTCGAGCTGTTCAACCGCCAGGACATCCTGGGCCAGGGCCCGTTCGAGGAGCTGGACGAGGAGACCGCGCGGACGATCCTGGACGAGGTCAACCGCCTCGCGACCGGCGTCGTCGCCGAGTCGTTCGAGGACGCGGACCGCAACCCCCCGGTCTTCGACCCCAAGACCAACACCGTCCGGATCCCCGAGAGCCTGAAGAAGTCGTACCAGGCCTACATGGACGCCGGCTGGTACAACCTCGACCTCCCGCAGGAGCTCGACGGCCTCGGCGCGCCCCGTTCCCTCGTGTGGGCCGCGGCCGAGCTGATCCTGGGCGCCAACCCGTCCATCCACATGTACTCCGCCGGTCCGGGCTTCGCGAGCATCCTCTACTCCGAGGGCAACGAGAAGCAGAAGGAGTTCGCCCGGCTCGCCATCGAGCGCGGCTGGGGCGCCACCATGGTGCTGACCGAGCCCGACGCGGGCTCCGACGTCGGCGCCGGCCGCACCAAGGCCACCGACCAGGGCGACGGCACCTGGCACATCGAGGGCGTGAAGCGCTTCATCACCTCGGCCGAGCAGGACATGACCGAGAACATCTTCCACCTGGTGCTGGCGCGCCCCGAGGGCGCGGGCCCCGGCACCAAGGGCCTCTCGCTCTTCCTCGTCCCCAAGTACCTGGTCAACGAGGACGGCTCCCTCGGTGAGCGCAACGGCGCCTACGTGACCAACGTCGAGCACAAGATGGGCCTGAAGGCCTCCACCACCTGCGAGCTGACCTTCGGCGACAAGCACCCCGCCATCGGCTACCTCGTCGGCGACAAGCACGACGGCATCCGCCAGATGTTCCTCATCATCGAGTACGCGCGCATGATGGTCGGGACGAAGGCGATCGCCACCCTGTCCACCGGCTACCTCAACGCCCTGGAGTACGCCAAGGAGCGCGTGCAGGGCAACGACCTCGCCGGCGCCAAGGACTCCCCGAAGGTCACCATCACCCACCACCCGGACGTGCGCCGCAGCCTCATGACGCAGAAGTCCTACGTGGAGGCCATGCGCGCCCTGGTCACGCTGACGGCCACGCAGCAGGACGCCATCCAAATCGCCAAGGCCAAGGGCGAGGACCACTCCGCGCTGGAGGCCATGAACGACCTCCTGCTCCCGATCGTCAAGGGTGTCGGCTCCGAGCGCTCCTACGCGCTGCTGGCCGAGTCGCTGCAGACCCTGGGCGGCTCCGGCTTCCTGCAGGAGTACCCGATCGAGCAGTACATCCGCGACGCCAAGATCGACACCCTCTACGAGGGCACCACCGCCATCCAGGCCCAGGACTTCTTCTTCCGCAAGATCCTGAAGAACGGCGGCCAGGCGCTGGGCACCCTCGCGGGCGAGATCAAGGCCTTCGCCAACAGCGAAGCGGGCAACGGGCAGCTCAAGGAGGAGCGCAAGCTGCTCCTCGAGGCGACCGAGAACGTCGAGAAGATCGTCGAGGTCATGGTCGGCCACGCGATGGGCGCCGCCGAGAACCCGCGCGAGCTGTACAAGGTGGGCCTCAACTCGGTCCGCCTGCTCATGGCCTTCGGCGACGTGGTCCTGGGCTGGCTGCTGCTGCGCCAGGCCGAGGTCGCGCTGAACAAGATCGACGGCGCCCAGGGCGACGACAAGGACTTCTACACCGGCAAGATCGCCGCCGCGCGCTTCTTCGCCGACCAGTTCCTGCCGCGCATCGCCGCCGAGCGCCGCATCGCGGAGAACGTCACCAACGACCTCATGGAGGTCCCCGAGTCCGCCTTCTAGGTCCGGACCCGGAACCGAAACCGCCACCGCGAAGGGGGCGGGGCCGCACGGCCCCGCCCCCTTCCGCGTCGTCGGCACCCGCTAGAGTCCCGGCATGCACCGACCGAGCCTGCCCGAGGACCTCCTGCCGGCCGACCGCCTGTGGGCGCGCGCCGTGCTGCTGCACCTGTTCGACGCGGACATCACCTTCGACGGGAGCGAGGTGTCGTGCCCGGACGGGGGCGGGGGCTCCTGGTGGTGGTCTTTGGGCCGCCGGCCGGGCGGGCGCGCGTTCTTCTGGGGCCAGGACGCCGACGGCAGCCACGGACACCTGCGGGACGACCCGGTGGACTTCCTCGCCGGGGGCCCGGAGTGGCTGCCGTGGGACGAGCTGAGGCACGAGGCGGCCGGGATGACCATCGGCTACCTGTACTGGTGGCAGGACGGCGCCTGGGCGCGGGCGCCCTACCCGGACGACCTCGAGGACGACGGGCTGGCCATGTCGGTGCCCTGGGCGGGCGGCGGCCCCGAGGGGGTGCTCGCGCAGACGCCGGTCGAGGGCCGGGAGACCGAGGAGGCCGTCCTGGCCTTCCTCGACCGCCTGGAGCGGGGGACCGCGGACGAGGCGGCCGTGCGGGCGCTGGCCGGGGCCCTGCGGGGCGGGGACGACCCCGCCCTGGACCCCGACCGCGCCCTGGCGTCGCTACGCGCCGCTGGCCTGCTCTAGGACTCGGCCCAGACGCCGAGTTCGTTGCCCGCGGGGTCGGCGAAGTGGAAGCGCCGCCCGCCGGGGAAGGCGTAGGGGCCCGCCAGGATGCTGCCTCCCGCGCGCTCGACCGCCGCGGCCGTGGCGTCCAGGTCGTCGGAGAACAGCAGCACCAGGGGGCCGCCGCCGCGGTGTCCGCTCCCCTGCGGGTTGAGCCCGCCGACCTCCCGGTCGCCGGGCCCCCGGATGCCCGCGTAGTTCGGGCCGTAGTCGTTGAACCCCCACCCGAACGCCTCGGCGTAGAAGCGCTTGGAGGCCTCCAGGTCGTCGGCGGGGAGCTCGATGTAGTCGATGCGGTGGTGCTGTGGTGACGTCATGCGCCCATCCTCCGCCATCCCGCCGACCTTCCCGCGCCCCCGCCACGCCCCGGCGCCGGGCCCTCCTACCGGCCGTCGGCGGCCGGGGGCGTCCAGACGTAGGGGGTCGTGGTGGTGACGGCGGTGAAGCCCAGGCGGCGCAGGATGGGGGCGCTGTCGGGGGAGGCGTCGACCTGGAGGTAGCGGACGCCCATGGCGACCGCCAGGCGGGCGCGCTCGGCGACGGTCGCCCGGTAGATCCCCCGGCCGCGCCACTCCGGGAGCGTGGAGCCGCCCCACAGGCCCGCGTGCCCCTCCTCCGGGCGGGCCTCCAGGCGCGCGGCGCACACGACCTCCTCCCCGGCCTCCGCCACCAGGACGACGGTGCCCCGGGGGTTCGCGGCGAGCTGCGCGGCGAGGTCGTCCGCCACCCAGGACCGGTCGTCCCCCCACACGCGGCCCTGGAAGGCGGCGATGCGCTCCAGGTCGGCCCGCTCCTCCACCCGGCGCAGCACGACCCCCTCGGGCGGCACGGGCTCGGCGGCGACGTCCTCCGCCGGGGCGATCATGACCGTCTCCTCTTCCTCCGGCTCGAACCCCGCGGCGCGCAGCCGGTCGGTCAGGTCGGCGGGCAGGTCGTGGCCGTGGGTCTTCCACTCCACCGCCTGCCCGAGCCCGGCGAAGCGGTCCCGCTGGCGGGCGATGAGCCGGTCCAGGTCGGCCCCGTCCACCCGGAGGTCCGCGGGAGCGGCGACGAACCCCCGGTGGCCGCCGAGGAGCCGCACCAGCGGCCCGTCGTGTTCGGCGGTGACACCGGCGGGCAGGGGGTCGGGCAGGGCGCGCACGTGCGCGTCGTAGAAGGCGAGCATGACGGACATCCTCTCCGCCCCCGGCGTCCCGCGCACGTGCTTTCCCCGCGCGCCCCGGCCGCCCTCAGCGGCGGCGCAGGACGAGGGCGGCGAGCACGCCGCCCGACAGCAGCGTCGTCGCGCAGATCGGCAGGAACGCCAGTCGGAACGCGTCCGGCCCCGGCGGCAGCGCCTGGAGGATCGCCCCGGCCGCCACGGTGCACGCCACCGCCGTGGTGAACCCGCTCATGTTGACCAGTCCGGAGGCGACCCCGGTGCGCCCCGCGGGGATCCCGTCGCGCGCGTAGTCGAAGGAGATGGTGGGCGCCAGCGTCTGCCCGACCGCGCACACCGCCATGACCGCCAGTCCGACCCCCGTGGGCACCCCGCCGGGCCAGGCGACCAGCAGCACGAGGCCCAGGCCGATGACGGAGACCAGGGTGAGGGCCAGCCCTCCGCGCAGCGCCGGCCTGCGGCCGACCAGCGCGCCCACCAGCGGGGCCGTCCACAGCGCCCCGGCGGCCAGCGCGGTGAGGGTGAGGGCGGCGGTGCCCTCGGCCAGCCCCAGCCCGGTGACGAGGAAGGGGTAGCCCCACAGCACCATCATCATCGTGAAGGGCGCCATGATCGCCGCGTGGTGCGCCATGCCGATGCGCGGCCCGCGCGCGGACAGGGCCTCCTTGAGCGCCGCCCACACGGGGATGGGGTCGATGACGGTGGAGTGCCCGGCCGCGCCCTCCGGACGGTCGCGCACGACCGCCAGCACGAGCAGCGCGACCAGCAGGGTGAGCCCGGTGGTGGTGAGGAACGCCGCGACCCAGCCGACCCCGCCCAGCGCCCAGGCCAGGGGCGCGGCGCTGGCGACCTGGCCGGTGCCGCCGACCACGCCCGTCAGCCCGCTGACGAGGGCGTAGCGGGAGCGCGGGAACCACAGCGCGGCCAGGCGGATGACGTTGAGGAAGACCAGGGCGTCGCCCAGTCCGATGAGGAAGCGCCCGGCGATCGCGGCCTCGATGCCCGGGGCCAGCGCGAACAGGCAGGAGCCGCCCGCCATCGCGACCATGCCGATGACTAGGGTGAAGCGGGGGCCGAGGCGGTCCGCGAGCAGACCCGTGGGCACCTGGAGCAGGACGTAGACGAGGAGCTGGAGCATCGGCAGCAGCGAGAGCACCGCGGGCCCGACGTCGAAGCGCGTCTGCGCCTCCAGGGCGGCGACGCCCAGGCCGTTGCGGTGGACCATCGCCAGGAAGTAACCGATCACGGCGACGCCCCACACCACCCAGGCGCGGGCGCCGCCCGAGGGCTCTGCGGGAACGGCCGTCTCCTTCGTCCTGTCACCGGATGTCTGAGTCTGGGTCACGGGCACTTCTCTCGTAGAGGTCTGACCATTCCAGTCTCCTCCAGTGCGGCGACCCGTCCCCACACCGGGGGTGCGGACGGTCCCGGAACGCCGCGCCGTCGGCGGTCGGCCCTCATCCCGGCGAAAGGCGCCGCATCCCCCCGGACGGGGCAAAGGCGACCGCTCCAAGGGTCAAGGACATGCAAGCCGGGCAAAGTGACACAGAGCAATGGTCGGCGCACCAGGAGTCCCGGAACCGGGTGACTCTCCCGACAGGCGACCCGGGATTACCGATGAGTAATCGCCATCCAGTGCCTCGGAGACTTGTTCGAAAAACATGGCCTGACCTGCATGTCTCATACGACACGTGGTCGAGACCCTTTCGTTAAATGTGACATTGGTCACTCTCAGAACTCTCGACTGCCGGGGGTGAGGTGCTGCTAGCATCCGGAACGCAAAGAATAACTACGAGGTAACGACAACCTCTGAACCTCACCAACTTTGTGGAGGGAAGCCGTCAACGCCCCAGGACGGGACGGCGGCCCTCGAACCGCGGCGACGTGGCCGCAACCGCCACACAGGCCATGACCGCGGCAACCGAGACACTGGAGACGACCTTGAGTCACTGGCGACTGAACAACCCCCGGGCCTCCCGGGTGAAGTCGGCACTTGCCAGACGGGTCAAGCACAAGCCCCGCCACGCCTTCTGCGCACAGCGCGCGATCACGGCCCTGCTGGGCGAACTCTCCGCCTCCACCTCCCGCCAGTTCTACTGGTCCGGAACCTCGGACATGGCCGTCATGTCGGTGAAGCACGACGTCAACGTGTGGTGCCGCGACGGCCGTTTCTTCTGGAACGACCTCTTCCAGGGCGGCACCATGTCGCACCCGGCCAGCGACCCGGTCGGCGCCGCCGAGAAGCTCAACCCGGTCGCCCTCCCCCCGGAGCCGTCGTACCGCTCCCAGCCGGTCGCCGCCTGACCGCCGCCCCGCACCCGGGCCCGCGCCCGGCGGACACGGGGTGAGCCACGGCAGGGCGCACCGCGCCCCCTAGGACTTCCACGGCCGACCCACCGCACGGTGGGTCGGCCGTCGTGCTGTTCCCCCCGCCCCGGCTCCCGCCCACACGGCCGCCCGTCCGCCCTTTCGGGCCCGGCCTCCCCGGCGGCGGACGCACCCCCGGCCCGGCGCCCCGAACCACCCCGAAGGTCCACCGTCCCGGGTCCACCTGCCCCGGACCCACCGGCCCCGGCCTCCCCGGCATGGGCGCACCGCCGCCCCGGCCCGGCACCCCGGACCACCCCGAGAGTCCACCGGCCCCGGGCCCACCTGCCCGGGCCGACGGCGGGCACAGCTCCGGCCCGACCCGGCCCCCGAGCCACCCCGAGGGTCCACCGTCCCGGGGTCCGCGGCGTCGCGATACCGGGGCGGTCCACTCATTCAAGGACTTTCTTCTCTTCCGCCCCAGAGCACCCAGGAGATCGGCGACGATCAGCCGCATAGGCGGACGAGGTACGGGAAACAGCATCAAGGGCGACCTTGGTCCCGAATCGTGCCCTAACGACGCCGACAACGGACTAAGGTGTCCCCTACCCCTCTCGCCCCGACCGCGTCCTCACCCACCCCTGGACCCCCCAGAGGACCCATGCGCCCCCTCACCCCCGACGAGCCCGACCGCCTCGGTGGTTTCCGCCTGATCGCCCATCTCGGTTCCGGCGATCTGGGCGCCGTGTACCTGGGCGTCTCCCCCGACGGCCGCCCCGCCGCGGTGCGCGCCGTACGCCGGGACTTCGCCGCCGACCCCGGGTTCCGCACCGGTTTCGCCCGCGACGCCGCCGAGGCCGCCCTCGTGCGCGGCCGCTTCACCCCTCCCCTGCTGGGCCACGACCTGTCCGCGGAACACCCCTGGGTGGCCACCGGCTTCGTCGCCGGCCCCTGCCTGCGCGACCTCGTCCGCGGCGGCGGGCCCCTGCCCGAGCCCTCCCTGCTCCTCCTGGCCCGGGGCCTGGCCGAGGCCCTGGAACGGCTGCACGGCCAGGGGTGCGTCCACCGCGACCTGTCCCCGGCGCACGTGCTCGTGGACGCCGCCGGACCGCGGCTGATCGGCCTGGGCATCGGCCGCGCCCTGGCGGACTCCGCCGCGCTCCGGGAGGCCCGACCGCCCGCCTACACCGCGCCCGAATACCTGGCCGGGCGCACCGTGCTGCCGGCCGGGGACCTGTTCTCGCTGGGCTCGGTCCTGTTGTTCGCCGCCACCGGCCGCGCCCCCTTCGACGCGGGGCCCGTGTCCGGGGCCGACGACCCGGCCGCGGTGGTCCGCCGGGTGCTGCGCGAGCCCCCGGACCTGTCCGGCCTCCCGGACGCGCTGCGCGACCTGGTCGGAGCCTGTCTGGACAAGCTCCCGGAGAACCGGCCGACGGCGGCGCGGCTGCTGGACGAGCTGGGCGGGCCGCTGCCCGAGGAGCCCCCGGAACCCGGCTGGCTGCCGCCCCGGAGCCGCGCGGCGGTCACCCGGGCGGAGGAGTCCTACCGCTCCGTGGCCGCTCCCGTCCTGGGGCCGCTGCCCCGGCCCGGGTTCGACCCCTTCCCCGTGACCGCCGCCCCCGGGCCCCGGCGGCGCGGTCGCGTCCTGCTGCGGCTGTGCGCGGTGCTCGCGGTCCTGCTGCTGATCGGGGTGGCGGGCGTGTACACGCTCTCCGGCCCGCGGGGCGGCTCCGGGCCCGCGGCCTCGTCCTGCCCCCTGCGCGACGGCGTCGCGGAGAGCCTGCCCCCGCCCGAGGACCCGCAGGTGGACTTCTCCGCCGACACCCTGGTGGAGCTGTCGTTCTCCCCGGACGGCGCGACCCTGGCCGTGGCCACCAACGACGGGGTCACCCTGTGGGACTGGCGCTCCTCCCTGGCCGTGGCGCACCTGCCCAACGACCGCGCGCTGCTGCCGCCCGCCCCGGCGGCCTTCAGCCCGGACGGCTGCCTGGTGGCCCAGGCCTCCCGGCAGGGCGCCCTGGTCACCGACCTGGCCACCGGGCGGAACCGGACGGTGGCCGCGGAGCGGCAGGTGCTGGCGGCGGCGTTCAGCCCCGACGGCGGGGAGCTGGCCCTGGCCACGGACGGCGGCCCCGGGCACGGCTACCTGCACCTGTACGACACCGTGTCCTGGGAGGAGACCGGTTCGCTCTCCGGATCGGGCGCCCTGGCCGACGTGCGGTACACACGCGACGGGCGGACCGTCGCGGCCGGGGAGTCCGGCGGCGGGGTCGTCGCCTGGCGCACCTCCGGGGAGCACCGGATCGGCGTCGTGCGGGACCGCAGCGGCGCGGGGGCGGGCGCGTTCGACGTGGTCCCCGGGGACGGGGGGGTACTGGTGCCCCGCGGCGACCGGGTGCTGCTGGTGGACCCGAGCACGGACCGGGAGGTGCGCGAGTTCGTCCCGGACCAGGGCCAAGGCGTCCCCGTCGACGTGGTCTACAGCGCCTCCTCGGACCTGGTCATCGCCGCCCTGCTGGGCCCGGGGACCGACGAGGCGGGCATGGCGGTGTGGGACTTCGCGAGCGGCGCGCCGGAGGACACCCAGTGGACGCCGCCCGCGCTGTTCCCCGTCGCGATCTCGCCGGACGGGTCGCGGGTGGCGGGCGTGCGCCAGGAGACCGGTGATATCGCCGTGTACGACATGGAAATGACGCTCATGGGCCTGCTGGCCGGGTGATCACCCGGGGTCCCGGTTCGGGCACTCCTCGAACGGTTCATCACGGGACCGCTACATTGACGGAGGACCCTCTCCGCCCCCGTACCCCGCACCCGTGAGGAACGTGTCCGCCGTGCGACCACTGTCCCCCGACGATCCGCAGCGCATCGGGCCCCACCGCCTGCTCGCCCGCCTGGGCGAGGGCGGCATGGGCAGGGTCTACCTGGCCCGGACCCCGGACGGCCATCTGTCCGCGCTCAAGGTGGTCCGCGAGGAACTGGCCCACGACCTGCTGTTCCGCAAGCGGTTCTCCCGCGAGGTGCGCACCGCGGGCCGGGTGCGCGGGCCGTTCACCCCCGCCGTGGTGGACGCCGACACCGAGACGGACGTGCCGTGGATGGCCACCGAGTACGTCCCGGGGCCGACCCTCAAGGAGGCGGTGCTGTCCGGTGCGCCGTTCCCCCCGGAGTCGCTGCTGGTCCTCACCCTGGGCCTGGCCCGGGCGCTGGGGACCATCCACGAGGCGGGGCTGATGCACCGCGACCTCAAGCCGAGCAACGTACTGCTGTCCCCGCGCGGGCCGCAGGTGATCGACTTCGGCATCGCCCGCGCGGTGGAGGGCACGGTGCTGACCCGCACCGGGCAGACCTTCGGCACCCCCGCCTACACCTCGCCCGAGCAGGTGGTGGGCGAGGGCGTCTCCCCCAAGAGCGACGTGTTCTCCCTGGCCGGGACGGTGCTGTTCGCGGCGAGCGGCGAACCGCCCTTCGGCGGGGGCCCGGTCGGCGGGGTGCTGCGGCGCGTGATGACCGGGGTGCCGAACCTGGCGGCCGCCCCCGAGGGGCCGCTGCGCGACATGCTCGCCCGCTGCCTGGCCAAGGACCCGGACGCGCGCCCGGAGGCCGCCGACATCCTCGCCGGGCTGGCGGAGCTGCCGCTGCCCTCCGTCGAGCACGGCTGGCTGCCCTCGCCGGTGACCGAGCAGATCGACCTCCGGAAGGACCGGGCCCGGTCCGTGGAGGAGGCCGAGCGCACCACCGAGGAGATGGCGCCGCCCCCTCCGTCCGTGCCCGGGCCGGAGGCGGTCCTGCCCGGCACCGGGCCCGGGTCCCCGTCCGGGCCCGGCGGCCGGGACCGCACACGCCGCCGGATCACCGCGGTGTCGGCGGCGGCCGCGGCGGCGGTCCTGCTGGGCGGCACCGCGCTGGCCCTGACCCTGCCCGAACGCGGGTCGCCGGCCGGGGGACCGGGGGCGGACCCCTCCGCCACGGCCGCCGCCGAACCGTCGGGGAGCCCGTCCGCCGAACCGTCGGAGGGCGGGGAGTCCCCGCTGGCCGGCTGGATCTACGACATGGTGTTCTCCGAGGACGGGGACACCCTGTACGTCTTCGGGATCTCCGGGGTCTCGGTCTGGGACTGGCGCGGCCAGGAGCTGGTCCGGACCCTGGCCTCCCCCGCCCCCGAGGCCGCGGACCTGCGCCCCGACGGCCTGACCGCCGTCGGCTTCGGCCTCAACGACGAGTACGTCATGCTGTGGGACGCCGAGACCGGCGAGGAGATCACCCGGATCGGCTACGACAACCAGGACCGGGGCTTCTACGACATGCCGGCCTTCACCGCCGACGGGTCCCGGGTGGCCGTGCTGGCCGCCGAGGGCGGGAACCCGGACAACGACCGGCTCATCCAGATCTGGGACGTGGAGACCGGGGACCCCGGCGACCTGGAGATCCCGGTGGACGGGGCGCTCAGCGAACTGGAGTTCGCCGTCGGCGACGCGTACCTGGTGGGCGTCGTCACGGACTGGGGCGACGACCCCTCCGACGTGACCGTCTGGGACGCGGAGACCGGCGAGGTCGTCCACACCCTGCCGGGGGAGCAGGGGGTGATCGGCTACGCGGCCCTGTCCCCCGACGGCCGGACCATGGCGGTCCACAACCGGGAGGGGGAGGTCCGGACCGTCGACATCGCCACCGGGGCAGTGCTGCGCACCATGGACGCCCCGTCCGAGGCGCACGGCTCCATCACCGGGCTCGGCTACTCCCACGACGGCGGCCTGCTGTACGGCGCCGCCTTCGGGTGGGCCGAGGACCGGGGCAGTGCCTGGGACCCGGCCACAGGGGAGCTGGTGCGCGATACCGACGTGCCGGTGTACGCGCCGCTGGCGGCCCACCCCGACGGGGAGCACCTGGCGGTCGTCGCGGACGGCGGGGGCCGGATCCTGATCCTCGACGGCGAGTACGCCACCGTGGCCGAGCTGACCTGAGGAGCCCGTCATGCGACCACTGACCCTCGGCGACCCGCGCGATGTCGGCCCCTACCGGATCCGGGCGCTGCTCGGGGTGGGCGGCATGGGCCGTGTCTACCTGGGCACCGGCCCCGACGGCACCGTCGCCGCCGTCAAGGCGGTGCGCGCCGAGTACGCCTACGACCCCGACTTCCGAGGCCGGTTCGCACGCGAACTGGACCTGGCCCGCCGTGTGCACGGCCCCTACACCCCCCGGGTGCTGGACGCCGATCCGGCCGGGCAGACGCCGTGGATGGCCACCGAGTACGTCATGGGGCCCTCCCTGCACGACCTGGTGCAGCTCACCGGCCCGCTCACCGAGGAGGCGGTCCGGTTCCTGGGCCGGGGGATCGCCGAGGCGCTGGGCCGGGTGCACGCGGACGGGGCTGTGCACCGCGACCTCAAGCCCGGCAACGTGATGGTGTCCGCGTCCGGCCCGCAGGTGATCGACTTCGGCATCGCGGGCGCGCTGGGGGACGCCCACGGCGAGGACGGCCGGATCATCGGCACCCCCGGGTACATGGCGCCGGAGAACGTGCGGAACGAGCCCGGCGGGACCGTGTCCGACGTGTTCGCGCTGGGCGGCGTACTGGTCTACGCCCTCACCGGCAGCGGCCCCTTCGGCGAGGGCCACCCGTCGGCGGTGCTGTACCGGATCACCCACCACGACCCGGTGCTGACCGGGGTGCCCGACTCCCTGCGGCCGCTGGTCACCGCCTGCCTGGAGAAGGACCCGGCCCTGCGGCCCACCACGGGCGAGGTCCTGGAGGTGCTGGGCGGCCCGGCCCCGCCCGCGGCCTCCGCCGCGGACTGGCTGCCGCCGCCCGCCGCGGCGCTCCTGGAGGCCACGGCCCGCGAGTACCGGGAGGCCGTGGAGTCGTCCGTGTACGCCCACCCGCTGGACAGGAGCGCGCTGGAGCGGTCCCGGCGGCGCCGCCGGCTCCTGGCCGCGGGCGCGGCCGCCACCGCGCTGGCCCTGGCCGGCGGGGTCGGCACCTGGGCCGCCGTGTCGTCGCCGGGCGAGGACGGGGGGCCCGAGGAGCGCCCCGGCTCCCGCGAGCGGTGCGACCTGGCCGAGCACATCGCCCCCGAGTACGCCGACGCCGCCCGGGAACACCCCCGGGCCCCCGGTTCACAGATGCTCACCCCGGTGTTCTCGCCCGACGGCGACGTCATGGTGGCCGGGGGCGACAGCGGCATCGCCCTGTGGGACTGGCGGGAGAAGACCGAGCTGGGCCTCATCGGCATCGAGACGGACGGCTTCGGGGCCGTCCCGGTGGTGTCCCCCGACGGCTGCCGCATCGCCTACGCCGACTCCGACGGGGTCCACGTCATCACGGTCGAGACCGGGGAGCACCGGGTCCTCCAGGAGGGCACCGACGCCGAGACGGTGGCGTTCGCCGCCGACGGCGGGTCCCTGCTGTACTCGGACTGGGGGTCGGACGCCGCCGTGATCGAGCTGGACCTGGAGACCGGCGAGGCCACCGGCCTCTACAAGGGGCCGGGCCCCGCCGACGAGATACGGACGACCCCCGGCGGCGGGCACGTCGTCGGCGTGGACCACAACGGGGTGCTGATCCTGTGGGAGGCCGGCACCCGCGAGGAGGTCCTGCGCCTGGAGGGGGTGCGGTCCACGCTGGGCTCCAACATCGCGTTCTCCGGATCGGAGATGTTCCACGTCACCCAGGACGGGCGGATCGTCCGCACCTCCCTGCCCGACGGGGAGCGGCTCGGGGAGTTCACCGCGGAGGTCCCCGAGGGCGGCTCTCTGGAAGAGGTCGCCGTGAACCCGACGGCCGACCGGGTGTACGCCAACTACAAGGGGTCGGACTTCTTCATCACCGAGGACGACCTGCCGCTGTTCGGGACCAAGGTGTGGGAGCTGTCCACCGGGCGGGAGATCACCGAGGACGGCGACGAGGGGTTCATCGAGTGGCTCACCGTGCACCCCGACGACGAGGTGCTCGCCGCCGTCCCCATCGGCAACGCGCCCGTCTGGGTGATCGACCCCGCCCGCATGAGGCTGATCGACCGCATCGGCTGATCCCCGCCGGCCGCCCCGCCCCGCTCCCGGAGACCCTCTGAAGGACCATGCAGCCCCTGCACCCGCACGACCCGCCCTCCGTCGGCCCCTACCGGCTCCACTCCCGGCTGGGCGAGGACGCCTACGCGCGCATCTACCTGGCCTCCGCCCCGGGCGGGCCGCCCGCGGCCGTGCGCGTGGTGCGCTCCGAGCACGCCACCGACGCCCGGTTCCGCGCGGCGTTCGGAGAGCTGGTGGAGGCCGGGTACCGGCTGGAGAGCGACCGTGTGTGCACGGTGCTGGCCGCCGACCTGCGCGGCGCGGTGCCGTGGGCGGCGGTGGAGCACCCCTACGGCATGGGGCTCCCCGACCTGGTGGCCGAGGTCGGGCCGCTGTCCACGGACGCTCTGCACGCGCTCGCCCTGCACCTGGCGCTGGCGCTCGACGACGTGCACGCGGCGGGCCGGGCGCACGGGTCGCTGTGGCCGGCCGGGGTGCTGGTCACCACCGAACGGGCCCTGCTGGCCGACCCCGGCCTGGAGTGGGCGGTCGCCGGTGTGGACCTGCGGGCGCCGCACCCCTCCTTCGCCGCCCCCGAGGGCGGGACCGGCCCGGGCACCGACGTGTTCTCATGGGCGGCCACGGTGTCGTACGCCGCGAGCGGCCTGGAGGGCCCCGCCGGGCTGCCCCGGGTACCGCTGCAACTGCGCGGCCTGGTGGAGGCGTGCCTGCGCAACAGCCCGGTGCTGCGGCCCGGCACCGCCGACCTGGTGCGGATGCTCGGCGGGCCGCGCGCGGCCGACCCCTGGCCGCGGGAGGTGCTGGCGGCGGTGCGCGCCCGGGCCGGGGAGCAGCGGGCGCTGGTCGAGGCCGCCGGGGACGCCCCTGCCGCCACGGACCCGCGGCCGCGCCCGCGGCGGGCCGTCGCGCTGGCGGCCGGCGCGGTGGCGCTGGCCGCCGTCGCGTCCGCCGGCGTGTGGGCCTGGCGGGACGCGGGCCGGGAGGAGGAGCCCGCAGCCCCGGTGATGTCCGAGGGCTCCCCCTGTTCGGAGGGGGTCGCCTACCCCGCCCCGGAGGACCGGCTGTCCGGGGAGCGGGCCCCGGCCTGGGCGCTGTCCTTCGACCCCTCCGGGGAGCTGCTGGCGGTGCTCACCACCGAGGGGCTGAGCATCTGGGACTGGGACACCCGGGAGGAGGTGGCCCGGCTGGCCGGGGTGTCCGGGCCGACGGCCCCGGTGTTCTCCCCGACGGGCTGCCTGGTGGCGGCCGGGGTGGAGCGCGAACTCGACGGCGTGGACACGCCGGTGACCATGGCGACCTCGTTCGACCTGCCGTCCGGGACGACCGTCGAGCACCTGGGCCCGCAGCGCGGCCCCAGCGGCCCCGACGGGGTGTGGGTGGACGAGCCGGAGTCGGTCCGGGAGGTCGGGTTCAGCCCCGACGGCTCGCTGATGACGGTCTTCGTCGACGCCCGCATGCAGGAGCCCCACGTGGGCCTGGTGGACACCGCCACCGGGGAGCCGGTGGGTCAGGCGGTCGAGGACTCCGTCATCACGGCGTCCATGCCCGACTCGGAGCGGATCATCACGGCCGACGCCTCGCAGCTGACGGTGTGGGACGTGCGCAGCGGCGAGGAGCTGCACACCGTCCGGGACCTGACCGAGCCGGACTTCCTCGTGGTCCCCGGCACCGACGAGGTGGTGTTCGTCTCCGGGGACCGGCTGGTGTGGTGGGACTACGCGCGGCGCCGCGAGGTGCGGTCGTTCACGATGGGCGGGTTCGCCGACGCCGGGACGAGGGCCGAGCTGGGGCACCTGGGGTTCTCCCCCGACGGGGAGCGGCTCTACGCGGACTGGTACGTCTTCACCGGGGCGGAGGGGGACCAGACCGCCGAGCACACCTCGTACGTGTGGGACGTCCGCAGCGGCGAGGACCTGCTGGCCGGCGCCGAGGACCCGCTCCGGTTCCGGCGCGCGGCGGAGCACCCGGACGGGGAGGCCCTGGTGGTCATCACCCCCGAGGACCGGGTGGTCCCGGTGGACCCGGACACCTTCGAGCCCGGCGAGCCGCTCTTCTGACCGGGGCCGGCGGGCCGGCGACGGGGGTCCGGGCGTGGCGGGCCGGGCGCGGCGGCTCCGGTTGGCCGGAACGCGCCAGGGGCCGGGGATTCCGCCCGGCGCGGCGATGGGCGTTATAGCGTGAAAGACCGCTTTCACTCCCGGGGGGACGAACGAACATGTCGGAATCCGCAGCGGCGCGCCGTGCCGCACGCCACCCGGCCGTGGCCGCCCTGTCCGGCCTGATCGAGCGCACCGGCGGCTCGGCGCGCGTCGAGACCGTGTTCGGCGCGCCGGTCTCCGACGGGGCGACGACGGTCGTCCCGGTGGCCCGGGTGGCGTCGCTGACGCTCATGGGCGGCGGCTCGGGGCGGTTCCTGGCCACCGGGGGCGACGGTGCGGGCGGGGTCGGCGCCGTACGGGCGCGCCCGGCCGGGTTCCTGGTGCTGGACGGCTCCGGCGCCCGCTACGAGGGGATCCGGCAGCCGGTGACGGCGCTGGTCCTGCCGCTGGCGGTGATCGGCGCGGTGGTGGCCACCCGCATCGTCGGGGTGTCCCTGCGCGAGGTGCGGCGGCGCCGCCGGATCGCCGCCCTCACCGAGGGCGCCGCCGCGGGGGCGGCCGCCCGGGAGCACGGGGAGGAGCCTCCGGCCCGGGACCGGTCCGAAGCGGCGGCACCGCCCCGGGTCACGGACTAGCCGGTCATGCGGGCGACCAGGCCGAACAGCCCCATCGCCCAGGCGAAGACCCCGGACATCGCGATGACCACCAGGATCTCCGTCCAGTTCAGGAGGCGGCGCAGCGACGCGCGCGGCACGTCGGTCAGACGCACCCAGCTCAGCGAGGCCAGGACCACGCCCGCGAGCAGCGCGGCCCCCGGCAGCCAGGCGGCGAGGAACCCGTACTCCCCGGCCACCGCGAACCCGGTCGCGCCGAACCCGACCAGGCCGGCCAGGCGCAGCGGCAGCACGTGCCGGATCCGGTCGAACAGGCGCGAGCGCAGCACCAGCAGCGTCGACAGCAGACCGCACAGCAGCAGGTCCGGCAGCCCTTCGGCGAGCACCCCGAGCAGGACCACGACCGCGCCCCCCGACACCGCCGCGCCCGTCACGATGCCCAGAAGCAGCCGGTCGCTGTTGGTGAAGGTGTCCTCGAACCGCTCGGTGGCGACCTGCCCCGAACGGCCCACCTCGTAGTCGAGTCCCGACAGCCCGCCCATCACCATCGCCACCCGCGGCAGCACGCCCACGCACAGCGCCAGCAGGATCCCCATCGACCGCGCCCCGTACACGGGCGACACGAAGATGCCCACCACGACCAGCACCGCGGCCGCCAGCGCCACGACGCCCAGTCCGGCGATGTAGGGCAGGCCCGTCTCGTGCAGCGCCCAGCCCACCGCCGCCACCAGCAGCGCGCCGACCAGCGCGAACGCCAGTGTCACCAGGGGCTCGGAGCGGGTGACCAGCCCGGCGGCGGTCGCCGCCGCCACCCCGCCCCACACGCAGGAGGCGGCGAGCAGCACGTGCGCGACGGCGGGCAGCGGCCGCCGGGCGGCCATCACCATCGCGCCGATCGCGAACAGGGTGCCCAGCACCGCCACGGCCAGGTGCCAGGGCGACGGGTACAGGCGCATCGCCGGCCCGAGCACCGCCAGCGGCCCGATCACGGCGGCCAGCAGGCCGAACGCGAAGGTCGTGGTGGGGTTCCAGATCCGCGCCGTCGCGTCGATCCGGTCCTCGACCGCCCCGCGCACGTCGTCCACGTGCGCGGGTCTCCCCAGAGCGGTGCGCCGTTCCAGCAGCAGCACGTCGCCGTCGTGCACCCCGGCCCCCTCCAGGGGCTCGTCCGGGTGGACGGGGGCGCCGTCGACGGTGGTGAGCGTCCAGGCCGCGGGTTCCAGTGACCCGTCGTCGGGGGCGCAGACCTCGACGATGCGCGGCATCAGCGCGGCCACGGGCACCGTCCCGGGCAGGGCCAGATCCGCCCAGCGTTCCGGACCGGTGACGGTCACCCGGCAGTATCCACTCACACCCATCGTTCCTTCGTCGTCTCGGCTCGGACGCCTTGTGCGGCGTCATGACCGGTCGGGGGCTGGACTGAAGTGAAATTAGGCGATTCGCGGCGTTCGCGAGATCATGCCTAGCGTAGTCACCCAGACACCAGCCCCCTGTAGGTGGACGGAAGAGAGGTGCCCGTGGCGACGAGGACGGTCCCCCGGCCTGCCCGCAGCGTTCCCCCCGCCCCCGGGACGTCCCCGCTGGTCATCGCAGCCCCTCCGCAGATGCCCGAGAACGCGCCCGCGTCGAGTTCCGGTGCCATGATCATCATGCCGATCATCACCGGTTCGGGGTCGCTGCTGATGTCGATCACCATGGGTCACCGCCCGCTGATGGCCGTCGCCGGGGTCATGATCATGCTCGCCAGCGTGGTCGTGGGCATCATCATGTTCGTCGCCCAGCACAACGGCCCCCGCAAGCGCATCCGCGAGCAGCGCGAACGCTACCTCGACTACCTGGACCAGCTGCGCGAGATCGTCCGGGACGTCGCCTCGACCCAGCGGGCCGACAACGCGTTCCGCCACCCCGCCCCCGACCTGCTCACCGAGCCGGCGCGGTCGCGCGCCCGGCGCTGGGAGCGGCGCGCCACCGACCCCGACTTCCTCGACGCGCGCCTGGGCACGGGCACCCGGCCGCTGGCCCGGCGGCTCAAGCTGAAGGTCGACACCTCCTCCCCGCTCATCGTCTACGACCCCGTCTGCCAGGGCGCCGCCGACCAGCTCATCGACCTCTACGCGGACGTGCCCGAGATGCCGCTGGTGCTGCCGCTGCGCGAGTACGGCGTGGTCTCGGTGATCGGCGACCGGGCCGCCGGGCGCTCCCTGGTCCGGGCGCTCCTCGCCCAGCTCGCGGTGTTCCACTCCCCGCACGACCTGCGGGTGGGCGTGGTCCGCGACCAGCGGCTGCGCGACCGGTGGGAGTGGCTCAAGTGGCTGCCGCACAACACGTTCGAGGACGCCAAGGACGGGCCCATGCCCGCCCGGTTCGTCGCCGGGAACACGGTGCAGGCCGCCGAACTCCTCGCCGACGAGATCGAACGCCGCACCGTGGACCTGCAACGGCGGCGCGGACGCCCGCCGGGCCCGGGCACGCAGCGGCTGGTAGTGGTCCTCGACGGAGAGCACCAGTCCACCCTGTCCGGGCTGGCCGCCGAACCCCCGGTGGCCTCCCTGGCCGACCTGGGCATCCACGTCATCGCCCTGGTCTCCGACAAGCGCGAGGAGCCCGAGGCGGTCGACCTGCGCCTGCGCATCGACGCCGACGGGGTCCTGACTCAGGACGGCGACGGGCTCGCCACCGAGGACGGGGACCCCCTCCACCCGCCCCTGGAGGGCAGGGCGGACCGGGCCGGCGTCGCCCACCTCACCACCCTGTCCCGCCTCCTGGCGCCCTACGGCATCGCCGCCTCCGACGGCGACGACGCCATGCACTCCACCGTCGGCCTGCCCGAGATCCTCGGCGTGCCCGACGTCGCCCACCTCGACACCCGCCGCACCTGGGCGCGCCGCAGCACCGGCGACTACCTGCGGGTGCCCATCGGGATCGGGCCCGGCGGCAACACGGTGCTGCTGGACCTGAAGGAGGCGGCGTTCGGCGGCATGGGCCCGCACGGGCTGGTGGTCGGTGCCACCGGCTCCGGCAAGTCCGAGATGCTGCGGACCATGGTGGCGTCGCTGGTCATCAACCATTCGCCGGAGAACCTGGCACTGCTGCTGGTGGACTTCAAGGGCGGCGCGACCTTCGCCGACACCGACCGGCTGCCGCACAGCTCCGGGCTCATCACCAACCTGGCCGACGACGACTCGCTGGTGGCCCGGTTCCGCGAGGCCACCTTCGGCGAGCTGGTGCGCCGCCAGCAGATCCTCAAGGACGCCGGGAACCTGCCCAACCTGCACGCCTACGAGGCGGCCAGGGAGGGCGACCCCTCGCTGGAGCCGCTGCCGCACCTGCTCATCATCATCGACGAGTTCTCCGAGCTGCTCACCGCCCACCCGGACTTCGCCGAGCTGTTCGTGGCGATCGGACGCATCGGCCGGTCGATCGGCGTGCACCTGCTGCTGGCCACCCAGCGCCTGGAGTCCGGGAAGATCAAGGGGCTGGAGTCGCACCTGTCCTACCGGATCGGCCTGCGCACGTTCTCCGAGGCGGAGAGCCGCGAGGCGATCGGGGTGGGCGACGCCTACCACCTGCCGCCCGAGCCCGGCTCCGGGTACCTGAAGGTGGACACCTCGGTGTTCGAGCGGTTCAAGGCCGCCATGGTGTCGGGGCCCTACGAGCCGCCCGCGCAGGAGGAGAAGGACGAGCACGAGCCGGTGCTGCCGCTGCTGTCCTACAACGGCCTGGACAAGGTCACCGGCGCCGGGTCCCTGGTGGACTCCCTGATCGGCTCGCTCAAGGGCCGCCAGGAGGCGCCCAAGGCGGAGAAGCGGACCATCCTCCAGGTCATCGTGGACCGGCTGGTCGCCTCCGGGGCGGCGCCGGTGCGGCCGGTGTGGCTGCCGCCGCTGCCCGAGCTGCTCACCCTCGACACCGTGCTCGCCGCACTGGGCGAGGGCGGCGAGAACGGTGAGGACGGCGTGGAAGGCGCGGACGGCGGGAGCAGGGTCCCGACGGGGCCGGGCACCGAGCCGCCGGCCGAGGAGATGCGCGCCGTGTTCGGGCTCACCGACATCCCGCGCGAGCAGCGCACCGTGCCCGCGGAGCTGGACTTCACCGGCGGCGAGGGCAACGTGGTGATCCTGGGCGGGCCCCAGTCCGGCAAGTCGACGATGCTGCGCACCCTGGTCGCCTCCCTCGCCTGGCGGTACCCGCCGGGCCGGGTCGTCGTGTACGCCATCGACTTCGGCGGCGGCGGGCTCCAGTCGCTCGACGGGCTGCCGCACGTGGCGGGCGTGGCCGGTCGCGCCGACCCCGAGAAGGTGCAGCGGGTGCTGGTGGACGTGCGCGCCCAGCTCGACCGGCGCCAGCGGGCGTTCCGCAAGTACAAGCTGGACTCCCCCGCGGCGCTGCGCCGGGCGCGCGCCGAGGGGAAGGTGCCCGAGAGCGTCTCGGGCGACGTGTTCCTGATGATCGACGGCTGGTCGTCGGTCCGGGACACCTTCGACGAGGCCGACGAGTTCCTCATGGACATCGCCACCCGGGGCCCCTCCCTGGGCGTGCACACCATCCTCACCGGGGCCGCGTCCTCCCAGGTGCGGTCCCGGCTCCAGGCGCTCTTCGGCGGCCGGTTCGAGCTGCGGCTCAGCGACCCCATGGACTCGGGGATCGGCCGCAAGGTCGCCGACGAGGTCCCCAAGGACACCCCGGGCCGCGGCCTGACCGCCGCCGAGCACCACACCCACGTGGCGCTGCCCCGGGTGGACGGGTCGGCGACCGACGCCGACCTGTCCGAGGGACTGGCCGACCTCATCGCCCGCGTCGGCGAGCGATGGCCCCAGGGTGCGGTGCAGGGCGTCAAGACCCTGCCCGCCCGGGTGGAGCTGGACGACCTGCTCAAGGGCCGCCGCGCCCCCCGGGGCCGCCGCCTGGAGCTGGTGCTGGGCATGGCCGAGAGCACCCTGGCCCCGGCCACCACCGACCTCACCCGCGACCCGCACCTGGTGGTGTTCGGCGACCCGCAGAGCGGCAAGAGCGCCCTGCTGCGCGGGCTGGTCAAGCAGATCATGCGGCGGCCGGCCAAGGAGATCGGCATCGTCATGGTGGACTTCCGGCGCAGCCACCTGGAGCTGGTGCCGGAGGAGTACCTGCTGGCGTACTGCACCACCACCGAGCAGACGAACGCGGTCGCCAGGAACCTCGCCGGGTCGCTCAAGGAGCGCCTGCCCGGCCCGGACGTCACCCCCAAGCAGCTGCGCGAGCGCAGCTGGTGGAAGGGCCTGGACCTGTACGTCGTCGTGGACGACATGGACATGACGGGGTCGCGGTCCAACCCGCTGGCGCCGCTGGCCCCGTTCATCCCCCAGGGCGCCGACCTCGGCCTGCACGTCATCGCGGCCCGCCGCACCGGCGGCGCGGCCCGCGCCCTGTTCGAACCGGTGCTCCAGGCGCTCAACGACATGGCCAGCCCGGGCGTGCTGTTCTCCGGCGACCGCATGGAGGGCCGCCTCTCCAACGGCACCGCCTCCCGCCAGCTCCCCCCGGGCCGCGCCCTGCTGGCCCGCCGCGGCCAGCGCCCCGACCTCCTCCAGGTCGGCTGGAGCGAACCCCCGGCCTGACCCCGCGCGGGGAGGCCCCGCCTCCCCGCGCCCGCCTGGCCGGAACCGGCCACGGTTCCGGTCCGTCCGCTCCCGCAGGCCGGCATCCGGTGGTGTCCTCCCCGCGGCCTCCCCGGCTCCGAAGGGCTCTCAGGCCCTACCGGAACGGCCCCGGCGAAGTCGCGGCCGGGGCCGCGCCACGGCACACCGGATCACCCTGTCCGTCCGCGCGAAGGCGTACAAGCCGTCGTCCACCCGCACTGGCAGGGCCCCGTGTCGTCCGACCCTTCACCGCGGGGACTGACCGTCCCCGCTCATCGCCCCGCCCCTCGCCCGAGCCCCGGCCCCGCCCGGGAGCACATCCGTTCATTCGACGTACAACCGCTCTACTGTGAACGCCCGCACGGCCTACCACGCCCGATCCGATCCGGCCAGGCCCACGTGAGGAATCCCTTCCCCCTTACGCAGCACAAGCGTCAACGCACGAAGTAGGAGAGCCGACACCACGGGAAGAAGTATGTGCCATGCCCTCGGCCATTCCCGAGAGAACACGGTTCAGCGGATTTCACAAGCGCCCATCACCGCAGTCGACGTATTCGGCGATACTCTCGCGATACTCCTCCTGCGAATCGAACTCGCCAGAGAATCGATCCTTGTATGATCGGGCAAAATCGAACGCATTCTGTTCTTCTCCGCACCAATCAATGGTGTTGGCTTCCAAAATTCCGGCAAGGGAGTCGTCTATCGAGTCCACATCAGACCACACCTCCTCCCAAGGAGACCACTTTCCAGGGTCTTGCTCCACCCGGTATCCATCCTGTTCTTCTGTCAGGATTCCATGCTCGACCAAAATTTCGTAATCTTCTCCGGAAGACCCGAGGACTCCGTCCTCACCCTGCTCGAGGATCATGCGATCCAATACAGCAAGACGAACCGCCCGATGCACCCAATCCGGACCATGCCACGGCTCAGCATCCTCTGCCGCTTCGGAAGCCGAAGTATCAACGGAGTTCGAACATCCCATCAAAGGCGCCAGAACAAAGAAAGCGAGGACAACAGAACCCGCCCTAGGAGCCCGACTCATTCTGACCACCACCGAACCTCCCATCACCATAATTCTCACAGCACCCCATGAACCGCGGAGCTCCAGCAAAAGAATTTCAGTCAAATCATCATCGACACCCCAGAACGGACAGCCCTCCAAAACGGACCGACTTCCACCGTTTTCGAATTCGCTTCAAAAAGAGTTAATAGTTTTAATATATGAACCTCTCCCCGTGATTCTTTCGGGCGATGCTTTGCTCGGAAATCCCGGACACGACCTCCCTCTGAACAGATTCGACAATAGATACCGCACCACCCTCCGCCTTGCACCCGCCCCACGGGCGGGCCGGCCCCCATCGACCCGGGATGGACTGCCGCCGGACTGCGGCGGTCGGCACATCCGGGCACCCACGGTCGACGCGGAGGCCGCTTCGGTGCCCCTTCGACCCGCCACCCCGGTCGTCCGCCGTCGATGCGCGGCGACGAACGGAAGCGGGAGGCCGCCTGACGGGGTACCGGGAGCGCTCTGGCGGCCGAAGGGGGCGGCCGTTCCGACAGGAGGACGGGCCCGTGGAACACCTCGGCTGAAAGTCCCAGGACTCCGCCCCGGGCAGGGGACGCCGGCACCGACGGTGGCCGGAACCGGCCATCGGAGCGCACCGGATCCGGCCCGTCACCTCGTGCTCGCGGGTACCGCGTTCCATTCCGAGTCCCCCCGGTGAACGTTTTGTCACCGGTCGAACCGTAATCTTCCTAGGGGCATCCCACCCCCCGCACGCTCGGAACCCGGCACCGTTCCCCCGAAAGGCAGTCCCCCATGCGGCGCACCCTGGCTCTGACCGTGTGCCTGCTCGCGCTCACCGCCTGCACAGGCACAGCGGCGGACGAACCCGGCGAGGACACCCCCGAGACCGTCGAGGACCTCGCCGAGGAGGGACCCGTCGGCCTGGCCCTCGTGCACCGAGGCTACGAGGGCGGCGATCCCGAGGCCGACCAGGCCCTGGTCTTCCACGACGCGGAGACGGGGCGCCCCCTGCACCGGTTCGACCTGCCCGACGGCTCCGTCGACCCCATGGCCACCGCGCCGCCCGTGCACGCGCGCTTCTCCGAGGACTGGGCGTACTACGTGTACGCCACCCGCGAGCCCAACGCCGTCCACGTCGCCGTCCTCACGGACTCCGAGGAGACCCCGCCCACGGCCGAGCCCACCGAGGGGGAGGAGCCCTCCGCGTTCTTCTACCTGCCGGTGGAGAGCATCACCCCGCCCGCCGGGGAGGTGCTGTCCGCGCCGGCCGTGCACGGCGACCGCCTGTGGTTCGTCTCCGACAACCCCGCCGACGCCAACCCGCCCCGGGTGCTGTCGGTGCCCCTGGACGCCCCCGCGGGCACCCCCAACCAGGAGGGCAGCCTGCCGCTGGGCGAGAACCGGCGGCCCAGCGACTGGTCGCTCACCCCGGACGGGGCCCTGCACATCCGCGACAGCGTGCAGACCCGCACCGTGAGCGGCGGCGGGAACCTCGTGGTGCGCGAGACCTCCGGCAGCGTCGTCAACGCGACCCTGACCATCGACGGCGTCCCCTGGCAGAGCTTCGACGACGCGCCCGTCTGGGGTTCGGGGACCGCCCTGCTGCGGTCCGCCGCCACCGCCGGCGAGCCCGCCGCGGGCGCCTACCTGGTGTCCGTCGACGGACAGGCGCACACCGCCGCCCGGGTCCTGGAGGACGCCGACGGGCCCGTCGAGCAGTACGCGCTGCCGGCGGAGCGCGACGCGGCCCTGGTGCAGACGCCCGCCGCCTGGTTCCGGGTCGACCTGGGCGAGGACGGGGAGGTCGCCGGAACCGAGGAGCTGTTCCCCCGGTTCCACGACGCGTCCATGGACGGGTGGCCGCTGGCCGTGCGGTGGGTGCGCACTCCGGTCCCCACGGAAAGCCCCACAGAATGAGACATTTCGGATGTCCGCCCCGCGTTGACCCTCAGGCCCGGAATTTACTATCGTCCGTATCGTCCCCTCCTTTCTCACGGTGGCCGAAAAGCCACCCGGAGGAACCCCCGCCCCCGAACAACCGGAAAGGTCACGATGTCACACGTCGGTATTGAGAATCACGATGCCCTCGCAAGCGGCGGAGAACAGCTCGGACAGGAATCCGACAATCTCCGGACCCAGATGGGGCAGCTCATCGACGACATGAGCCAGGACGCCAACGTCCTCCAGGGCCAGTCCCTCAAGGACTTCAACGACGCCAAGCAGGCCCTCTCCGAGCGCTTCGAAGAGCTCATGACCTGGTGCGGCCAGAACGGCATCAAGTTGAACGAGGGGCAGAGCCAGTTCAACCTCACCGACCAGGAATCGAGTGACGTCCTCGGCCAGTCCGCCGCCGACCTCGGCGGGCTTTCCCGGCCGATCAACGCCTGACCCCCGTTCCCTCTTTTCCGAGAAAGGGCGTACCCCATGGGAGCCTCCAACTTCGACGTCTACGGCGACGTCGCCGGTATCCAGGGCCTGGCCGAGGACCAGCAGGCGCACCTGGGCCGGTTCACCGCGATCATGAGCCAGATCCACGAGCAGTCCGAGTCCACCGTGAGCAAGTGGGAGGGGTCGGGCAGCCCGCAGTTCCAGAGCAAGGCGCAGGAGTTCGACACCCACTTCTCCGAGGTGAACGCGGCGTTCGCGACGCTGATCGCGGCCACCAGTGACACCGCGGACAACTACAGCAAGCTCACCCGGTACCTGGACGGTCTGTTCTAGTAGGCTCGGCGACGATGTCCACCCCTCCCCCTACCGACCCGGAGCCGCAGCTCCCCGAGGCGTTCCACTACACGCCCGACGAGGAGAAGTACGTCCTCCAGGCGGACGCGCTGCGCCACCGCCAGCTGCGGTCGGCGCTGCTGTACGGGTCCAGCCGCTACTGGCGGCGGCGCCAGCAGGTGTGGCCCGCGGTGATCGGCGGACTCATCCTCGTCGCGCTGATCTGCGGCGTCATCGCCCTGGTGGGGGCCTTCGGCAGACAGCAGGAGGTCAACGAAGAACGCGGGTGGGGCGCGAACGCCCAGGAGACGTCCGCGCGGCCCTGACCCGCCGCCCGTCCACCCACACCTAGGGGGTCCTTCCTCTCATGTCCTCATGGGCGCCCGGGTACGAGACGCCGGTCCCGTTGACGCAGGGGCGTCGAGCCCGTATCGTGCGCGCGACCCGGTCCACCAGCGGGGCCGACGTCGTGCTCAAGGTGATGCCGTCGAACCGCGGGCGGACCGAGCTCGAACGGCTGCGCGACCTCAGCGGCGTGCCCGGCGTGGTGCCCCTGCTGGACGCGGGGAGCACCGCGGACGGGAACTTCTTCGTGGCGCTGCCGTTCTACCCGGACGGCTCGTTCGCGGAGCTGCTGGCGAGCAAGGGACCGGCGCCGGTGCAGGAGGCGGCGGCGGTCGCGCGCCGGATCGCGGAGGCGCTGGAGGCGATGCACCGGCGGGGGATGCTGCACGGGGACGTGTGCCCGGGGAACGTGCTGCGCGCGGGGCGCACCCCGGTGCTGACGGGGTTCGGTGCGGTGCACCGCCCGGGGGAGGCCCCGCCGCCGCCCGACCCGCGGGCGGAGTCGTTCCTGCACGCCTCGCCGGAGGCGCTGCGCGGCGAGCCCCGCACCCCGGCGTCGGACGTGTACCAGCTGGCGTCCACGGTGTGGACGCTGCTGGTGGGGCGGCCGCCGTTCGCGGAGGGGTCGTTCGACCCGCGCACGTACGCGGAGCGCGTGCTCACCCACGAGGTGCGGCCGGTCCCTCGGAACGACGTGTCCCGCAAGCTGCGCGGAGTGCTCACCCGCGCGCTGGCCAAGGACCCCGGCGAGCGCTACCCGAGCGCGGCGGCCTTCGCCAACGCCTTCGAGCAGGCCCGATCCCCCCGCCCGACCCCCGAGCCCCAGCCGCACACCACCCCCTCCGGGGTGCAGCCCGCGGCCGCCTCGTGGAACCCTGAGCCCCCCTCCACCAGCGCTCCCGCACCCGCACAGCCAACCGCCCCCTCCGGCGCGCACCCCGCCGCGGCCACTTGGGATGCGACCGCCTCAGCACCCTCCGGGGTACAGCCCCCGGCCGCCGCGTGGAACCCTGAGCTCCCCTCCACCAGCGCTCCCGCACCCGCACAGCCAACCGCCCCCTCCGGCGCGCACCCCGCCGCGGCCACTTGGGACGCAACCGCCTCAGCACCCTCCGGGGTACAGCCCGCGGCCACCGCGTGGCCCCCCGAGATGCCCTCCACCGGTGCTCCCGCACCGGGCTCCCTCTCCGGCGCCCACCCCGCCTCAGCCACATGGGACACAACCGCCCCGGCACCCTCCGGCGCGCACCCTGCCGCAGCCGCATGGGACGCATCCGCCTCGGCACCCTCCGGAGTACAGCCCCCGGCCGCCGCATGGAACCCCGAAACGCCCCCCACCGGCGCTCCCGCACCGGCACAGCCACCCGCACCACCAGCACCGGGCGCGCCCTCCGGCGCGCACCCCACTGCCGCCTCGTGGTTCTCGGAAGCACCCCACGCCACACCGGCCCCGGGCGGTACGCCCTCCGAGGCACAGCCGCACACCGCCCCGTCCCCCGGCCCCTCTGGCGCGCAGCCCCCAGCGGCCACGTGGGACGCAACCGCCGCACCGGCCACCGGCCACACCGTGGAGCCTCCGGGGCCGGGCGCTCCCGGGGCGCACACGCCTTCGGGCGCGCGCCCCGCGTACACCCCCTCCGGGGCGCAGCCCGCGGCGGCCGCGTGGGGGTCCGAGCCCCCCACCGCCCCGGGCATGCCCGCGCCTCCCGTGTCCGGACCGCACTCCGCGACAGCCCCTTCCGGCCCGCATCCCGGGCACGGACCGGCTTCGGGAGGACGGCCGCCGGGCCCCTCCGGCGCGTCCCACACCCCGCCGTCCGCGCCCGCGGCGGCTCCCTCGGGTCCGCACCCGGCGGCCGCGTGGGACGCCGCGACACCCCCACCTCCCGGCGTCCCGGGCGGCGGGTACCCCGTGCGGCCGCCCGAGAGCACGGCCCCGGGTACGGGCCCGCATCCGGCGTACGCGCCGCCGTCCGGCCCGCACCCGGCGGCCGCGTGGAACCCCGCCCCGCCCGCCGCGCCGACCGGCCTGGAGGGGAGCAGGCTGCCCGCCGTCGATGCCGGCGGGACCGCCGAGATCATGATGGCCAAGCTGCGCGGCGAGGAGATCTCACCGCTGCGCGCCTGGTCGCGGCTGGAGGGCTGGACGGGCGACGGCTGGGCCTCCTTCCTGCCCGTCGACACGATCGAGCAGGAGGAGGACACCGCCGGCCGGCTCCCCGCCGTCTTCGACGACACCCCCTCCCGGTGGCGCCGCCACCTGCACATCGCCGTCTCGGTCTGCGGCATCCTGCTGGTCACCGCCGTCTCCGGCGTGTTCGCGTCCGCGGCGCCGCGGCCCGCGGCGGAGACGACGGCCGCCGCGGAGCCCGCCGAGGAGCCGCGGCCGTCCGAGGAGCCCGCCGACGAGGCCGTCTCGCCCAGCGCCCCGCCGGAGGTGGCCGCCCCCACCGCCGTCGCCCTCCAGGACAACCTCGGCAACGTCATGCTCACCTGGACCGACAACAGCGGCGGCACCGCGTCCTTCTTCGTCCTGGGCGGCCCCCGGGGACACGACCCCGCGACCCTGGCCCGCACCGGCCCCGGGGTGGTGTCCGCACAGGTCCTCACCGAGGACACGGTGATGGAGTACTGCTTCACCGTCATCGCGGTGGACGGCTCCTCCGCCCCCGCCGCCGAGGTCTGCACCGCGCGCGAGGCGGCCCGGGAGGCCGCCCGCGAGGCGGAGGAGGAGGCCGAGCGCGAAGCCGAGGAGGAGGCACGGGAGGAAGAGGAGGCGGAGCCCTCGGCCCCGCCCTCGCCCCGCGGGTAGGCGTGCCCCGCGGACACGCACCGCCCCGGCGCACACCGCCCCGCCGCGCGGCGCCGCGTGCGGGTCAGCGCAGCGCGACGACCCGTCCGGGCCCGCGCCACCGCTCGGTGTCCTCCGTGACCAGGACGGCCCCCGGTACCCGGACGGCGACCGGGCCCGCGCGATAGGCGTGGGGCCCGGGCTCCGGCCGGGTCCCGTCCGCTGCCGGGCCCAGCGGGATCCTGCGCACCCCGCCGTCCCAGGAGAGGACCTCCGCGGTCACCGGCCCGCGGACGGAGTCGGGCCCCTCCACGAAGTGCAGGCGCAGCACCCCGTCGGACAGCCGCCACCCCCGGTGGGTCTCCGACTCCCCCGGGCGGGCCGGTGCGGTGACCTCCTCCCGCACGGTGCCGTCGAAGCCCACGTACCGGTACTCGACCTCGTCCGTGTCGGTGTCCCAGGCGTGGTCCACGTACCCGTCCGCCCCGAAGGCGACCCGGCGGCGCTCCACGTCGTGCAGGAAGGTCCCCGGGACCTCCTCCCCCGTGGCCGGTTCCAGCAGCCGGTGGAGCAGCCGCCCGCCCGGGTCGGTGTACGGCAGCTCCCACATCAGCACCGCGCCGTCCGGCGAGGCGGTCAGCTCCGGGACGGCCGCCGTGTGGTCGGTGAACCCGTGCTCCCGCTCCCACAGGACCCGACCGGTATCCGGTTCCAGCGCGACCGCGACGGCCGTGTGGTCCCCGTCCCCGTCCGTGAAGGTGCCGGTGACGGCCACCGCCCCGGGGGTGACGGCGACGTCCCCGTGGTGGAAGGCCTCCGGGTCGGGGACCGGCGGGTCCACCCCGTGGGACCAGGCCCGCCCGCCGTCGAACAGGGAGCGCGCGGTCACCGTGACCGCCGCGCCCTCGCCCCGGACCGAGACCCGCAGACCGTCGGTGAGGTGTTCCTCCCCGAGGTCCCCCTCCTCGCGGCCCCCGTCCCCCCGGCCCCCGTCCTCCCGGTACGCGCCGACGATCTCTCCGGTCCCGGTGGACAGCGCCAGCACGTCCCGGAAGCCGTGGCCCGCGTAGGCCAGCAGCAGGGTCTCCCGGTCGGGGGTGACGGCGGCCCGCGCCACGCGCCGGCCCCGCTCCCGGTGGTGCCACAGTTCCGCACCGGTGTCCCCCGCCAGGGCGATGACGCCGTCGTCGAGCACCATCAGGGCGCCGGAGACCCCGGCCAGCACCCGGTGGAGCCCCCGGCCCTCGGGAGCGGACCACTCCCAGGCGACCTCCGACACCGTGCCGACCTCCCGGGGACGGTACACCGGCCCGCCAGGGGAGGCGCGGTCCACCGGGTCCGGGTGCGGAGAAGGGGCCGCGGCGCACACGATCGCCGCGGCGGCCGCGCACAGGGCCGCGGCACGGGTTCTCCGGATGACCACGGGGACCGCCTTCCGGACGGGTGGGGAGTGCGGTAGAGCGTAGCCGGTGTGACCCGCACCCTGGCAGCCCTCCCCGGTACGGGGGTACCGTCCAAAGGTCCCCGAGCCCTTGGAGGTGCCGTGTCCGGCGTGGTCACCGGTTTCGGCGTCATCACCACCGTCGTCGTCATCGGCTACATGCTGGGACGCCTCTCGCTCCTGGGCAACGGCGCCCGCGACGTGCTCAGCGCCCTGGCCTTCTACGTGGCCGGCCCCGCGCTGATGTTCACGATCCTGCTCGACACCGACCTGTCGGTGCTGTGGTCGGGCAAGGTCGTGGTGAGCGCCCTGAGCGTCGCGGCCGTGGTCCTCGTCGTGGTCGCGGCCGGCCTGCTGCGCCGCTGGGGCGTATCCCGCACCACCATGTCCGCACTGACCTCCTCCTACGTGAACGCCGGGAACCTGGGCCTGCCCATCGCCTCCTACGTCCTGGGCGACGCCTCCCTGGTGGCCCCGATCCTGCTGACGCAGATGCTGGTCATGGCCCCGGTCGCCGTGACCGTGCTGGACCTGTCCGGCGGCGACGTCCGCGGCGCGGGCCCGGTGCTGCGCCGTGCCCTGAGCACCCCCGTGCGCAACCCGCTGCTGCTGGCCTCCCTGGCCGGGGTGACGGTCTCGGCGGTGGGATGGTCGCCGCCCGCCCCGTTCCTGGAGCCGTTCGAGCTGATCGGCGGTATGGCGGTCCCGGCGATGCTGCTCGCGTTCGGCATCTCCCTGCACGGCTCCGGCATGCCCGGGCGCGGCCCCCAGCGCGGCTCCGTGCTGTTCGCGGTGGCCCTGAAATCCGTCGTGCAGCCCCTCGTGGCGTGGGCGCTGGGCGCCCTGGCCTTCGGCCTGTCCGGCCCGGACCTGTTCGCGGTGGTGGTGCTGGCGGCGCTGCCCACGGCCCAGAACGTGTTCACCTACTCCCTGCGCTTCGGCGTCGAGGTCGACACCGTCCGCGACACCGTGCTGATCTCCACGTTCGCGACGGTCCCGGTGCTCTTCGCGGTGACCTTCCTGCTGGGCTGACGCCGGGGCCCGCCCCTGCCGGACCGCCCCCGCCGGACCGGCCGGAAAAAAGTCCGCACCGCGCCCTAACACCCGCCCCCTCCCCCGACACATCCAGGTGAGAGGACGGGAGGTACGCCGATGAGACGCGGCACGGCCGGGGACGCATACTCCGGCCAGCGCGACTTCAACGCCATGTTCGAGGAGCACTACGACGCCGTCTACCGCTACGCACGGCGCCGGGTGGGCCCGGACCACGCCGACGATGTCGCCTCCGAGGCGTTCGCCGTGGCCTGGCGCCGCGCCGAGCGCCTGCCGCCCGGGCGCGAACTGCCCTGGCTGTACGCCTGCGCACGCCGGATCACCCTGGCCCACCTGCGCAAGGACCACCGGCAGGACCTGATCGCCGAGTCCCTGGGCCGGCAACCCGGTTCGGCGGTCCACGCCGACGACGCCGACCGGGTGGTCGAACGCGCCGGGGCCCTGGCCGCCCTGGCCCGGCTGACGGAGCCGGAACGCGAACTCGTGATGCTCGTGACCTGGGAGGGGCTCGACTGCCGCCAGGCGGCCCGGGTCGTCGGCTGCACCCACGTCACCGCCCGCGCCCGGCTGCACCGGGCCCGTAAGAAACTCACCGCCCACATGAACGAACACCCCGCCGACCACGCCCCGAAGGAGGCGGCATGGACGACCTGACCGCTCTGCGCTCCGCTCTGAACGGCGCCGACCCCGCAGCGGGCGCCGCCCCCGCCCCCGAGGCCCGCCACCGGGCCCGCGCCAACGCCATCGCCCGAATCGAGGAGTCCCCCGCCGTGTCCCGACCCCTGTGGCGCCGCATCCCCGTCCTGGCCGCCGGAGCCGCCGCCGCGGCCCTGGCCGTGGGCGCCGGAACCCTGCTCCTGCCCGCCGACGAGCCGGGCGGCATCCCCGCCGCCTACGCCGCCCCGCCCGAGCCGATCGAGGTCGTCGGCGGCGACCCGGTCGACGGGACCGACGCCCTGCTCGCCCTGGCCGAGGTCGCCGGGGAGCGCGGCCCGGCCCCGGGCTCGGGGGACGTCGCCTTCGTCTCCACCACGGGGACACAGCTGATCCGGCTCACCGCCAACGCCGGGGACGACGACCCCGACGAGACCCACGGCTACCGGTACGTCCCCTACGAGTGGAACGAGTGGACGGGCCCGGGCGGGGAGCACCGGTCGGACGCCCACCCGCAGCCGCCGCTGGACAAGGGCGGCGAGGAGGCCGACCACGAGCGGTTCCTGGAGCAGGGGAGCGAGTCCTCCGAGGAGACCCTGCACCCCTCCCTGGTCTGGCCCGCCGAGCTGCCCACCGACCCGGACGCCCTGGCGGACGTGCTCGCCGGGCTCGGGGAGGGCCCGGAGGACGGTTCCCCGGCCGGGATCGTGAACGCCGTGGAGTTCCTGTACGGGACCCGGCCGCTGGCCGGCCCGGAGGAGGCGGCCGTGCAGCGCGTGCTCGCCGGGCTGGACGGTCTGGAGCACCTGGGCACCGCCACCGACCAGCTGGGCCGTGAGGGAGAGCTGTTCTCCGTGGAGGTGGAGGACGGGGCGACCGTGTCGGAGTACCGCTTCCTCTACGACGCCGGGAACGGGGCGCTGCTGTACCGCGACACCACCCTGCTGGCGGAGGACCCCGCCCTCGGCTCCGCCGAGGACTACGGCCTGTCCTACCCGCTGACCGCCGAGCAGGTCGGCTACGTCTGGTCGGGCTGGGTCGGGGAGGTCGGCGCCCGCCCCTAGCGCCCGGCACCGCCCCGGACCGTGAGGCCCGCCCCCGCCGCGGGGGCGGGCCTCGGCCGCCGGTTCCGGCCCGGAACCGGCCCGTCGGGGGCGTTCCGGGCCCCGGCTCCCCCTCCGGTGGTGGAGCCCGCTCCACCCCGGTTCGGGTGGTCGGCGCCCGTGTGCCCGCAGGGGTCCGAACCCTAGTTTCGAGGGGAGAGGAACCCCCTGACGAGAGGTCACCATGCCCGGCCGAAGCGCCGCCGCACTCTGCGCGGCCGCCCTCCTGATCACCGCGCCCGCCATCACGGCAGCGGCCGCCCCGGCGGCCCGCGCCGCCGCCCCCGCGGCCCCGGCGGCCCCCGTCGAGGCCACTCCCCTGACCCCGGAGACCGCCCGCGAGTTCACCGACACCCGTGTGGCCGAACTCCTGGAGGAGTACGGCTCCCCCGGCGCGGCCGTGACCGTCGTCCTGGACGGCGAGCAGGTCGCCACCGCCGCCCACGGGTACGCCGACCTGGCAGAGGGCACCCCGCTGGACGCGGAGGAGCACCTGTTCCCCACCGCGTCCGTGGCCAAGTCGTTCACCGCGGCCGCCGTGCTCACCCTGGCCGGCGAGGGGCGCCTGGACCTGACCGAGGACGTCAACGCGTACCTGCCCGAGGAGGCCCGCCTGACCGGCCCCACGGTGACCCTGCACGACCTGCTCACCCACACCGCGGGGTTCGCCGAGGTGGTCGAACGCCTCGGCGCGGAGGAGGGCACGCCCCTCGACGAGGTCGTGCGCACCGCCGTCCCGGAGCGGCTGTTCGCCCCGGGCGAGTACACCGGCTACTCCAACTACGGGATCGCGCTGGCGGGGTACGTCGTGCAGGAGGTGTCGGGGGTCCCGTTCGAGGAGTACGTCCGGCGGACCGTGTTCACACCGCTGGGCATGGAGGACACCTCCTTCGAGCAGCTCGCCGACGTCCGCGCCGACCGGCCGCTGGTGACCTCGCACCTGGCGGACGGGACCCCGGCCGGGGACGCCTTCATCGGGGACGTCCCGGCGGGGGCGGCGGTGACCACCGTCGGCGACATGGCCCGCTTCATGGAGGCGCTGCTGGACGGCGGGCGGATCGACGGGGAGCAGGCCCTGGCCCCGGGCGTGGCCGAGGCGATGCTGGAGCGGCACGCCGAGATGCACCCGGAGACCACCGGGATGGGCTACGGCACCTACCAGTGGCGGGCGGGAGAGGTCCCGCTCATCGGCCACGGGGGCGACCTGGCGGGGGTCCACACGGGGTACGCGGTGGTGCCCGGTCTCGACGCGGGTGTGTTCGTCGCGGTCAACGGCGACGACGCGGCGGGGGCGAACCCGCTGGTCGACCTGCGCATGGCGGTGGTCGGCGCGTTCGCCGACACCTTCGCGCCCCAGTCCCTCCCCGAGGGGCGGCCCGACCCGGACGCCGACCTGGGCGCCTACGAGGGCTCTTACATCACCTCCCGCCTGGCGGCCTCGGGCCCGGCCCGGCTGGTGGCGCTGTTCGACAACGTGACGGTCCGCGACGCGGGCGACGGGACGCTGTCGGTGAGCGGGGCCCTGGCCGTGGACGACCGCTGGCTGCCGGTGTCCGAGGGGGTGTTCGCCGCCGAGAACGGCGAGGACCTCCTGGCGTTCGTCGAACGCGACGGCGAGGTGGCGGCGATCGCCACCGACATGAACCCGACCAGCGTGTACACCCGCACCGGCCCCCTGGGCTCCCCCTCCCTGCACCTGGTCGTCGCCGGAGTGGCGCTGCTGGTGCTGGCCACGGTCCTGGTCCCGGTCCAGCGGTCCGGGAACGGGTTCACGCTGGCCACGCGTATGCTGCTGACCTCGACCGCGCTGGCCGCCGCCACGGCGGCGGGGCTGCTGGTCTACGGGGTGACGGACCTGAACCGGGCCCAGGTCTGGCTGTCCGAGGGCTCCCCGGCCCTCACGCTGCCGATGACGGTGACGGCGGTGCTGGCGCTGGTGTCCGCGGTGTCCGTGGGCGTCTGCCTGGTGCGCGGGTGGCTGCGGCCGTTCTCCCGGGTGCACCTGCCGCTGGCGGCCCTGGCCGGGCTCGCGCTGGCCGCGACCGGTGCGGTGTACGGGATGGTGGCCCTCCCGTTCTGAGCCGATCCGGACACCGCGGAAACCGAAGGTGTCCGGGCCGACACGCCGGGGAACAACAGCAGTAGTGGATCCGCCCCCCTCCCCCTTGGGGGGCGGATCCCGCCTCGCGGGCGGGGCCGGTGCGCACGGCGCACCGGCCCCCCGCGCGTCCCGCCCCCACTGCCGCTCTCCCACCGGGAGCATCGCGCCACCACACCCCCGGGAACCGGAGCCCCCTGCGCCCCGCACGACCACCCGGACCACCGCGCCCCGGCACCGGCCCGTCAGCCGCGCAGGCGGGTGTTGATCCGGGCCGCGCAGCGCGTCAGGTGGTCCCGCTCGGCCAGATCGGTCGCCCGCCGCGCCGCCTCCGCGTACAGGCGGGCCGCCTCCGCCAGGTCCCCGTCGCGTTCGCGGAGGTACGCCGCCACGGCGGTGTGGCGGGGCAGCGAGTCGTCCAGTTCCGCGAGCGCCGCCAGCCCGGCGCGCGGCCCGTCGGCCTCGCCGACGGCCACCGCCCGGTTGAGGCGGACGACCGGGCTGTCGGTCAGGCGCACGAGCTCGTCGTACCACTCGACGATCTGCACCCAGTCGGTCTCCTCGGCGGTGGGCGCGTCGGCGTGGAGCGCCGCGACGGCCGCCTGGGCCTGGAACCCGCCCAGCCGGTCCCGGGCCAGGGCCGCCTGGAGGATCCCCACCCCCTCGGCGATCAGCGCGGTGTCCCACCGGCCCCGGTCCTGCTCGGCGAGCGGCACCAGGGCGCCGTCGGCGTCCGTCCGGGCGGCGCGCCGGGCGTGGTGGAGCAGCATGAGCGCGAGCAGCCCGGACACCTCGGGGTGGTCCACCGCGGCCGCGAGCCCCCGGGTGAGCCGGATCGCCTCCGCGGCGAGGTCGACGTCGCCGGAGTAGCCCTCGTTGAAGACCAGGTAGAGGACGCGCAGCACCGTGGCGACATCGCCGGGCCGGTCGAACCGCGCGCCGGCGACGGTGCGCTTGGCACGGCTGATGCGCTGCGCCATGGTCGCCTCGGGCACCAGGTAGGCCCGGGCGATCTGGCGGGTGGTCAGCCCGCCGACGGCCCGCAGCGTGAGCGCGACCGCGGACGACGGCGTCAGCGACGGGTGGGCGCACAGGAAGTACAGCCAGAGCGTGTCGTCCACTCCGGACACGGGCCCGGGCTCCGGCTCCCCGTCGACGAGGTCCTCCCTCCGGCGGCGGGAGGTGTCCGCCCGGGCCGCGTCGAGGAACCTGCGCCAGGCCACGGTGACCAGCCAGCCCTTCGGGTCCCGCGGCGGGTCGTCCGGCCAGGCCCGGACCGCTTCGACCAGGGCGTCCTGCACGGCGTCCTCGGCCGCCGCGAAGTCGGCTCCGCGGCGGACGAGGATGCCGATCACGCCCGGGGTGAGGCTCCGGAGCAGTGTCCCGTCCACTCCGGCGTCACTCCGTGACGGTGGGCGCCGCGCCCAGGAACGGGCGCAGCTCGAGCCACTCGTGGATCGGCCGCCCGCCCGCGCCGGGGGCGGCCGACAGCTCCCCGGCCAGCTCGACGGCGCGCTCGTGGCTGTCGACGTCGATCACCATCCAGCCGGCGATGAGGTCCTTGGTCTCGGCGAACGGCCCGTCGGTGACCGGCGGCCGGCCCTCGCCGTCGTAGCGGACGAACACGCCCTCGGGGGAGAGCGCCTGGCTGTCGACGTACTCCCCGGTCTCCTCCAGCCGGGCGGCGAAGTCGTCCATGTACCGCACGTGGGCCGCGATCTCCTCCGGGGTCCACCGGTCCATGGGCACGTCGTTGACCGCCGCCGGGGCGCCCCGGTAGTGCTTGAGCAGCAGGTACTTGGCCATGGTCTCTCTCCTCTGTTCCGGTGCGGCCCCTCCGGCCGCCTCCGCCCCGGGGACGGAGCCGCCCGCGGATCCTCGACATCCCGTGCGGACCGTTCCCGAAAAAAATCCCCGGACCCGCCCGCCCCCGCCGCCGTGCGCCGCGATGCCCCGGGAAGAGGCCCCGGAGAACAGTGCGGCCCCCGGGGTCTCCCCCGGGGGCCACGTCGCACCGTCAGCCCCGACGGTGCGGTTCACAGGAGACTACCCCCAGGCGAGCGAGGTCAACTCCGGGTCCTCCAGCGCGGCGCCGACATCGCGCAGCACCTTCGAGCCGAGCTCCCCGTCGACCAGCCGGTGGTCGAAGGACAGCGACAGCGTCGTGACCTTGCGGATCTTCAGCTTGCCCTTGTGCACCCACGGCATGTCGCGGATCTGGCCGAAGGCCAGGATCGCCGCCTCGCCCGGGTTGAGGATCGGGGTGCCCGCGTCCACTCCGAACACGCCCACGTTGGTGATCGTGACCGTGCCGCCGGACATGTCCGCCGGGGTCACCTTGCCCGCGCGGGCGGTCTCGGTGAGCTCCTTGAGCGCGACCGCCAGCTGCGGCAGCGTCTTGGCCCCGGCGTCCTTGATGTTGGGCACCACCAGTCCGCGCTCGGTGGCGGCCGCGATCCCCAGGTTCACGTAGTCCTTGACCACGATCTCCTGGTTCGCCTCGTCCCAGGACGCGTTGACGTCCGGGTTGCGCCTGATCGCCAGCAGCAGCGCCTTGGCGACCATGAGCAGCGGCGACACCCGCACACCCGCGAAGTCGGGGTGCTCGCGCAGCCGCGCGACCGCCTTCATGGTGCGGGTGACGTCCACCTGGAGGAACTCGGTGACGTGCGGCGCGGTGAACGCGCTGCCCACCATCGCCGCCGCGGTCGCCTTGCGCACGCCCTTGATCGGGACCCGCCGCTCCCGCGCGGACCGGTCCACCGACCCGGCGGGCGCCGCGGCGGCCGCGGGCGCCTCCTGGGGCGCGGCGGCCGGTTCCGGGGCGGCCTGCACGCCCTGGGCCGCCGCGTGGACGTCGTCGCGGGTGATGATCCCGCCCGCGCCGCTGGGGACGACCGTCGCCAGGTTCACCCCCAGGTCCTTGGCGAGCTTGCGCACCGGCGGCTTGGCCAGCGGGCGGCCCTGCGAGGCCACGGGAGCGGGGGCCACCGCGACCGGCGGGGCCGGGGCGGCGGCCGGCCTGGCCGCCGGGGCCGGGGAGACCGGGCCGGAGGAGGCCGGGCGGCGGCGGGCGCGGCGCTGGGTGGCGGCGGCCTTCTCGCCGTAGCCCACCAGCGGCTTCTCCCGCTCCTCCTCGGCCGGGGCCGCGGCGTCGTCACCGCCGCCGGTGCCGTCGTCCACGGTGATGATCACCGTGCCGACGTCCACCGTCTGCCCCTCCTCGACCAGCAGCTCCTTGACCGTGCCCGCAAAGGGGCTCGGCAGCTCGACGACCGCCTTGGCCGTCTCGATCTCGCAGATGTTCTGGTTGACCTCGATCACGTCACCGGGCTTGACGAACCAGGTGAGGATCTCCGCGTCGACCAGGCCTTCGCCCACGTCGGGCAGTTTGAACGAGTGCACGCCGCCCACCGCGGGGGCGTTCTTCTGAATCGCCATGTGTCCCTGATCCCCTAGTACGCGAACGCCCGGTCGACCCCGTCCAGGACCCGGTCCAGGTCCGGCAGGTAGTACTCCTCCAGCCGCGACTGCGGGTAGGGGGTGTCGAACGCGGCGACGCGGATGACCGGGGACTCCAGGTGGTAGAAGCACTCCTCGGTGATCCGGGCGGCGATCTCCGCGCCCGGCCCGCCGGTGAGCGTGGCCTCGTGGGCGACCACCAGGCGGCCCGTCTTCTTGACGGACTCGACGACGGTCGGGTAGTCCACGGGGGCCAGCGACCGCAGGTCGATGACCTCGATGGAGTGGTCGGTGTCGGCCTCGGCCGCCTGGAGGGCGGTCTTGACCATGGGCCCGTAGGCGAGCAGGGTGACGTCGGTGCCGGGGCGGGCGACCCGGGCCGCGCCCATGGGGGCGGCCTCGGCGATGGACGCCTCGGTGTCCACCTCGGCCTTCTCGTAGTAGCGCCGCTTGGGCTCCAGGAAGATCACCGGGTCCTCGCTGCGGATCGCCTGCTGGATCATCCAGTAGGCGTCCACGGCGTTGGCGACGCTGATCACGCGCAGGCCCGCGGTGTGCAGGAAGTACGACTCGGGCGACTCGCTGTGGTGCTCCACGGCGCCGATGCCGCCGCCGTAGGGGATGCGCATGACCAGGGGCACGCTGAGGGCGCCCGCGGAGCGGCGGCGCATCTTGGCGAGCTGGGTGAAGGTCTGGTTGGCCGCCGGGAAGAAGAACCCGTCGAACTGGATCTCCACCACGGGGCGGTAGCCGCGCAGCGCCATGCCGATGGCGGTGCCGACGATGCCCGACTCCGCGAGGGGGGTGTCGATGACCCGGTCGGCGCCGAAGTCCTTGTGCAGGCCGTCGGTCACCCGGAAGACGCCGCCGAGCCGGCCGACGTCCTCGCCCATGACGAGGACCTTGGGGTCGTGCTCCATGGCCGCGCGCAGGCCGGCGTTGATGGCCTTGCCGATGGTGAGGTTGGTCATGGCCTATCGGACCCCTTCCGCCTCGAAGGAGGCCAGGTAATCGGCGTACTCCGCGCGCTGGCGGTCGATGTGGACGTTGGGCTCGGCGTACACCTCGTGGAAGATGTCCAGCGGCTCGGGGTCGGGCAGGCTCCGGCACTGGGTGCGGACCTTCTCGCCCAGGGCGTCGGCCTCGGCGTCGACCGAGGCGAAGAACTCCTCGTCGGCCAGCCCGTTGTTCTCCAGGTACCGGCGCACCCGCAGGATCGGGTCCTTGGCCTTCCACTCGTCCAGCTCGGCCGCGTTGCGGTACCGGGTCGGGTCGTCGTTGGTGGTGTGGGCGCCCATGCGGTAGGTGAACGCCTCGACCAGGGTGGGCCCGTTGCCCTCGCGGGCGTTGTCCAGCGCGGCCCGGGTGACGGCCAGGACCGCCAGCACGTCGTTGCCGTCCACGCGCAGGCCGGGGAAGCCGAAGCCGGAGGCGCGCTTGTAGATGGGCACGCGGGCCTGGCGCTCCAGCGGCTCGGAGATGGCCCACTGGTTGTTCTGGCAGAAGAAGACCACGGGGGCGTTGTTCACCGAGGCGAAGTTGAACGCCTCGTTGGTGTCGCCCTGGCTGGTGGCCCCGTCGCCGAAGTAGGTGATGACGGCGGTGCCGTCCTCGCCGACGGCGCCGTCGCGCTGCACGCCCATGGCGTAGCCGGTGGCGTGCAGGGCCTGGCTGCCGATGACGATCGTGTAGAGGTGGAATCCGTGCTCGTGGGGGTCCCAGCCGCCGTTGGTGACGCCCCGGAACATGCCGAGCAGTTCCTTGGGCTCCACGCCGCGGCACCAGGCGACGCCGTGCTCGCGGTAGGAGGGGAAGGCCATGTCGGTCCCGCGCAGGGCGCGGCCGGAGCCGATCTGGGCGGCCTCCTGGCCCAGGAGCGAGGCCCACAGGCCCAGCTCCCCCTGGCGCTGCAGGGAGACGGCCTCGCCGTCGAAGCGGCGCACCAGGACCAGGTCCCGGTACAGGTCGCGGATCTCGTCCGCGGTGATCTCCAGGGGGTAGTCGGGGTGCCCCGTCAGTTCCCCTTCCGGTGTCAGGAGCTGGATGAGCTCCGGTTCCTCGTGCACGGTGGTGTCCGACACGTCGCTCCTCGGTACTCGGGGCCGGTTTCGCGCGGGTGGGCGCTGATCGGCCGGATCGCCGCACGTGCACCCGGGGTGATGGGTGTACGGCGGACCTCACCATATGGTGACAGAACTCACCCTGGCGAGCGCAAGACCCGGCCATCACCTTTTACGCCGCGGATCCATGTTCCCCGATGCCGGACCAGCCCGATTAGCAGGGCTTCCTAGCATGTACAAGGTCTTCCGACGACTTTGTCGTCGGCTTGCGCAACGTCCGGCCGCGGAGCGACGGGCGGCCGGGTCCGGCCACGGAGCGTGGCGGAGCGGTCGGTCCGAAAACCCTCCGGGGGGCGGGGTCGCGGACCTCGGCGCCGGGCGGGGGCGGGGTTCCAGCCCTCCCGCGCGGTGCCGTTCCGAAGAGGCGCGGTCAGCGGGCGGCGGGGACCCGCATGCCGCGGTCGCGCGCGTAGTCGGCCAGCATCTCGCGGAGCTGGCGCCGGGCGCGGTGCAGCCGGGACATCACGGTCCCCAGCGGGGTGCCCATGCGCTCGGCCACCTCCTTGTAGGCGTAGCCCTCGATGTCGACGAGGTAGATGACCTCCTGGAACTCCTCCGGCAGCCGCGCGAGCGCCTGCTTGATGTCGGAGTCGGGCAGGTGGTCCAGGACCTCGTTCTCGGCCGACCGCATGCCCGAGGACGTGTGCGCCTCGGCGGCGGCGAGCTGCCAGTCCTTGATCTCGTCGGTGGTCTCCTGGCGCGGCTCGCGCTGCTTCTTGCGGTAGCTGTTGATGAAGGTGTTGGTCAAGATCCGGTAGAGCCAGGCACGCAGATTGGTGCCGGCGCGGAACTGGTGGAAATTGGCGAAGGCCTTGGCGAACGTCTCTTGGACGAGGTCTTCTGCGTCGGCCGGATTGCGGGTCATCCGCAGGGCCGTGGGATAGAGCTGGTCCGCGAACGGCGTGACGGCGGTGGCGAAGTCCAAAGCCTCTTCGGGCTCCTGCCCGTCACTGTTCCGCGCGGCGATCGGTTCCATTTCGATAGTCGTCAAGATTCCCCCTCAGGACGACCGGACGATCACTTCCACCCTGTTAGACGCCACCTTGTGCTCTCAATGATGACATCAATCGTGGTGATCCGAGTCACGAACGTACCGAAACACTCGCTTGCGGGGTTCAGGTTGCGGTAAACATCCCCGGATCCCACTACCCGCAGGCGCTCCGGGTATTCCCCGGCCGGTTCCGGCCACGCGGCGGGCCGGGGTGACGAAGGACTCACCCGCACCGGCGGCCCCCGCGCGTGCCGTACTCTGGCGTCGCCCGCTCCGAGCAGTACGGAGAGGCGTCCGCCCGGCCGGGGAGCCGGGAGCGGACGAGGAGGGCGGCACACCCATTTCTCTTGTGGAGGACCCTGTGGCCCGCGTCGTTGTTGACGTCATGCTCAAGCCCGAGATCCTGGACCCGCAGGGCCAGGCGATCGCCGGCGCCTGCTCGCGCCTGGGTTTCGAGGGGATCGAACAGGTCCGCCAGGGCAAGCGCTTCGAGGTCGAGGTCGAGGGGGAGGTCGACGAGGCCAAGCTGGCCGACGTCCGCCGCCTGGCCGAGACCCTGCTCGCCAACACCGTGATCGAGGACTTCCGGGTCCACGTGGCCTCCTGACCCTCCCGGCCCCGCGGCCCCGCGCCGCGCTTCACGGCAGCGGACGGAGATGCCGGATTAACGGCCTTCGCCCAAAAGCGCGAGAAGTGCCCTTAGCGCCGGATGTGCAATGTAAAGACCGGCGGCGTCCCATGAGGGCGCCGCCGGTCGTTTTACGTCCGCCGCCCTCGGGAAGGTTCCTTGACGTGCCGGGCCCATGACCGACGACGGAGCACGAGAGGTGTTATTTCATGGACGCCGTCTTCTCGATCTCCCTGCCGCGGCGGGCGTACACGGTCGCGGTCGTACGCGACATCCTCGGAACACTCCTGTTCCGGGCCGGAATGTGCCGGGACTGTGTCGACGACTTCCTGCTGGCCTCCTCCGAGGCCTGCGCCAACGCCGTGGAGCACGGGGGTCCCTCCTCCGATTACCGGGTGGACGCCGAGATCGACCGGCATTGGTGCGAGGTCCGCATCTCCCATACCGGGAGAGCGCCGGACCCCGAAGCGCTCGCCGCCCGTTTCGCCTCGGAACGCCCGCCGCCCCTACCCGGACTGGACTCAGAATCGGGTAGGGGCATTCTGTTGATGCGCCGCCTCATGGACGAGGTGTCCTTCGAGGGGGAGCCGCGGATCACCGTGCTCCTGCGCAAACGCCGGGCCAACTGCGACGCGGACCCCGAGGGCGCCGCGGCCGGGGGCGTCCCCGCACAGTTCGGCGCCCTGGCCCTGGACCGGGTCTGAGGGGTCCCGGGAGGACCCGCCGGCATCCCCGCCGCCACTGTGTCGCACACCACGGCACCTGTCGGGTCGTACACCCGCGGGCCCTCCCGAGCCGCTGGAATCGGGAGAATCGTACGAACGGGAGTCGCGGAACAGGGGTGAGGGTCGTACCCGAGCACAGGTGAGCGGGTACGCTGCCAAGTGCGGACGCGGTGCCCCCCTCGGGGCCGGACAGGCGCCGCCAGCCTCCTCGCCGAAACTCCCCGCAGCCGCGGGGAGGGACCCGACCAACGACTCGGAGTGTGCTCATGACAGCCCGTGTGGGCGTCGTCACCTTCCCCGGTTCCCTCGACGACAAGGACGCCGCGCGCGCCGTCGCGCTGGCGGGCGCGGAGCCCGTCGCCCTGTGGCACGCGGACGCCGACCTCAGGGGAGTCGACGCGGTCGTCCTCCCCGGGGGCTTCTCCTACGGCGACTACCTGCGCTGCGGCGCCATCGCCCGCTTCGCGCCGCTGATGTCCGAGCTCGTCCCGGCCGCCCGCTCCGGGGCCCTGCCGGTCCTGGGCATCTGCAACGGCTTCCAGATCCTGTGCGAGAGCCACCTGCTGCCGGGCGCGCTCACCCGCAACTCCACCCTGCGCTTCGTCAACCGCGAGCAGAGGCTGCGGGTGGAGAACACCGCCACCGCCTGGACCGGCGACTACGCCGGGGGGCAGGAGATCCTGGTCGTCCTCAAGAGCGGCGAGGGCAGCTACGTCGCCGACGAGACCACCCTCGACGCCCTGGAGGCGGAGAACCGGGTCGTGGTCCGGTACGCCGGATCCAACCCCAACGGCTCCCGCCGCGGCATCGCCGGGATCACCAACGAGCACGGCAACGTCGTCGGCCTCATGCCGCACCCGGAGCACGCCGTGGAGGCGCTGACCGGCCCCTCCACCGAGGGCCTGGGCTTCTTCACCTCGATCCTCGCCCACCTGGGCGCCAAGAGCCCGGCCGGCGTCTGAGCCCGGCCCGGTCCCACCGCACACCGACAAGGGGACGATCCTCGCGATGATGGCGCTCCTGCGCTCCCGGACCACGATGTACGTACTCGCCTCCATCGTCGTCGTGGGCCTGGTGGTGTCGGCCGCCGTCGGCCTGTTCAACTCGCTGGGCGCCGTACCGCCCGGTGCGCAGCAGACCGGGCAGGAGGGCACGGCCCCGCCCGCCCAGGCGCCCGACGTGCCCGAGGCCTCGTCGCTCGGCGACCCTCCTCCCGGCCTGGCCTACGTCTCCGACCCGGAGACCGACGTGTACTGCCGGCAGGAGGGCTGCGCCCGGCTGGTCACCGTGCTCACCGAGGACGAGGAGGTCACCGAGGACGCCCGGGCCACCGTCCAGGAGGTCTACGACCACCTGCTGGACCGGGACTGGAAGATCATGCTCCCCGAGGGCGCCGAGTCGCCCGAGGACGTGCCGCCGGAGCAGACCGTGCTGACCGACGAGACCGTCATGATCGCCGACTCCTCCACGGGCAACGCGGGGGACCCCGCGGTGCTGATGCTCCGCTACGCGGACCTCACCCGATGACCCCGCCCACGACCTTCCGCGCCGGTCGGCGGACGCCGCGGCCCGGCTCACACCAGCACATCCCGAACGGAACCACGCATGTCTGAAGTACCTCGTCTCGACACCGTCGCCGTGGCGCAGAGCAGCCCGGACACGCCTCAGCCGTACGCCGAACTGGGCATGGCGAAGGATGAGTACGAGCGGGTCCGCGAGATCCTGGGCCGCCGCCCCACCTCCTCCGAGCTGGCCATCTACTCGGTCATGTGGAGCGAGCACTGCTCGTACAAGTCGTCCAAGGTGCACCTGCGCCAGTTCGGCGAGAAGGCCCCCCAGAGCGACGCCCTGCTGGTCGGCATGGGCGAGAACGCCGGTGTGGTCGACGTCGGCGACGGCCGCGCGGTGACCTTCAAGATCGAGTCGCACAACCACCCCTCCTACGTGGAGCCGCACCAGGGCGCGGCCACCGGCGTGGGCGGCATCGTCCGCGACATCCTCACCATGGGCGCCCGCCCGGTGGCGGTCATGGACGCGCTGCGGTTCGGCCCGGCCGACGCCGACGACACCAAGCGGGTGCTGCCGGGCGTGGTCTCGGGCATCTCCTTCTACGGCAACTGCCTGGGCCTGCCCAACATCGGCGGCGAGATCGGCTTCGGCCCCGGCTACATCGGCAACCCGCTGGTCAACGCCCTGTGCGTGGGCGTGATGAAGCACGAGGACATCAAGCTGGCGCAGGCGCCCGGCCCCGGCAACAAGGTGGTGCTGTTCGGCTCCACCACCGGCCCCGACGGCATCGGCGGCGCGTCGGTGCTGGCCAGCGCCACCTTCGACGACGAGTCGCACGCCAAGCGGCCCAGCGTCCAGGTCGGCGACCCGTTCATGGAGAAGCTGCTCATCGAGTGCAGCCTGGAGCTGTTCGCCAAGGACCTGGTCGTGGGCATCCAGGACCTGGGCGCGGCGGGCGTCTCCTGCGCCACCACCGAACTGGCGGCGGGCGGCACCGGCGGCATGAACATCCGGCTGGACCGGGTGCCGCTGCGCGACCCGCGGCTCACTCCCGAGGAGATCCTCATGAGCGAGTCGCAGGAGCGCATGATGGCCATCGTCGAGCCGGCCAAGATGGACGAGTTCCTGGCCATCTGCGACAAGTGGCAGATCCTGGCCACCGAGATCGGCGAGGTCACCGACGTCACCGACGAGGAGGCCGAGCGCGGCGGGCGCCTGGTCATGACCTGGCACGGGGAGACCGTGGTGGACATGCCGCCGCGGACCGCCTCCGACGAGGGCCCGGTCTACGAGCGCCCCTACTCCCGTCCGGAGTCGCAGGACGCGCTCCAGGCCGACGACGCCGGGGCCCTGCCCCGCCCCGCGACCGACGCGGAGCTGCGCGAGCAGCTGCTGCGGGTGCTCGGCGCCCCGGGCGTGGGCGACCCGAGCTGGGTGACGCAGCAGTACGACAGCTACGTGCGCGGCGACACCGTGGTGTCGACCCCGCACGACGCCGGGATGATCCGCATCGCCGACGACTCGCACCGGGGCGTGGCGCTGTCGACCGACGGCAACGGCCGCTACACCCGCCTGGACCCGTACACGGGCACCCAGCTGGCGTACGCGGAGGCGTACCGCAACGTGGCGGCCACCGGCGCCCGGCCGCTCGCGGTGACCAACTGCCTCAACTTCGGCTCGCCGGAGGACCCGGGCGTCATGTGGCAGTTCGCCGAGTCCACCCGCGGCCTGGCCGACGCCTGCAAGGCGCTGGGCACCCCGGTGACCGGCGGCAACGTGAGCTTCTACAACCAGACCGGCGACGTGGCGATCAACCCGACCCCGGTCATCGGCGTGCTGGGCGTCATCGACGACGTGCGGACCCGCCTGAAGTCGGCGTTCGACTCCGAGGGCGCGCGGGTGTTCCTGCTCGGCGAGACCCGGCCGGAGTTCGGCGGCTCGGCGTGGGCCGACACGGTCCACGGCCACCTGGGCGGGCTGCCGCCGCGGGTGGACCTGACCGCCGAGGCGGCGCTGGGCGAGGTGCTGGCCGAGGCCGCCGAGCGCGGGCTGGCCCGGGCCGCCCACGACCTGTCCGACGGCGGCCTGGGCGTGGCCCTGGCCGAGTCGGCGCTGCGCGGCGGCACGGGCGTGCGGGTGACGGTGTCCGAGGACGTGTTCACCGCCCTGTTCAGCGAGTCCGGCGCCCGCGCGGTCGTGGCGGTGGCCCCGGGCGACGAGGAGGAGTTCGTGGCGCTGGCGGCCCGGCACGGGGTCCCGGTGGAGCAGATCGGCACCGTGGGCGGCGACGCCCTGGTGGTGTCGCACGCGGGCGGCGCCGTGGAGGTGCCGCTGGCCGAGCTGCGCGGGGCCTACGAGTCCGCCCTCCCCGCCCTCCTGGGCGACCTGTAGGAACGCTTCGCCCCGCGGGGGCGGGACACCGTCACGGTGTCCCGCCCCCGCGGCGTTGTGCGGGGGCCGGGTGTGGGGCCGGCGGGGGTAGGGGTAGTGGTAAGGACCGGAGGTGGTCGCCGTGGGACGCGAGAAGTTGCGCCGGGGACGGTTGAAGGGACCGCTGGGCAGTCCGGAGCGCCCGGCGAGCGCGTTGGGGTTCCGGCTGGTGCTGGCGGTGTTCGGCTGCCTGGTGCTGGCGGCGGGCACGGCGGCGTCGGTGGTCATGGACGCGCCCGTGTGGCTGGTGGTGGTGCTGGCCGCCGGGTTCGCGGCGTCCTGCGTGAACGTGTACTGGGTGGCCCGGCGGCTGCGGTACGAGCGCCCCGACCGCTGATCACTCCAGCGCGAGGTCGACCGAGACCATCCGGTGGTCGGAGTACGGCACGTCCGGGTTGTCCGGGTTCGCCGCGGCGAACTCCTCGGTGACGAGGATGTGGTCGATCTCGGCGGGCTCCCCCGCCAGGGTCGGGATGGTGTTGAAGGGCCGGTCGAAGGGGTCGTGCAGGCCCGCGTCGGTGAGGATCGACCACGCCGGGTCCCCCGGCTCGATGTTGAGGTCCCCGGCCAGGACCACCGGCCGCCCCTCGGCCCGGGCCCCCTCGACGATCGCCGCGAGGTCGTGCAGCTGGGCGCGGGCGCTCTCGGCGGTGAAGTCGTAGGTCCGCGGCTGCACGTGGGTGGCGATCACGCTGACCTCGGTGCCGCCGTCCCACCGCACGACGGCCTCCAGCGCCTGGGCGCCGGTCGGCCCGCTGGGGGTGAGGGCGTGCCCGCGCACCTCGGTAACCTCGCGGGAGGTGAGCAGGGCGTCGCCCCACAGCGGCCCGTCGGCGGGCGCCCAGTAGGCCGTCATGCCCAGCTGCTCGGCGGTGAGGGACAGCGCGTCGTGGCCGCCGTTGAGCAGCCACCCGCGGTCGACCTCGCTGAGCACGACGATGTCGGGGACGTCCTGGCGGAGCAGCGCGATCTGCTCGTGCAGGGCGTAGCGCCCGTCCATGCCGAAGCCCATGCGGACGTTGTAGGCGGCCAGCCGCAGCCCCGACACGGGTTCGTGGGCCCGCTCCGCCCCGCCGCGGAAGGACGCGTGCCAGGACGGCACGGCGACGGTCAGCACCAGGGCCAGCGCGGCCGCCCCCGCGGTCAGCCAGGGGCGCCCGGCGCGGGCCGGGACGGGGCCGCGGCCGCTCATGGCGATCGCGAGGGGCACCAGGGCCAGGAACGGCACCGCGGTGTTGTCGTAGTACAGGTCGTAGGCGGCGTAGAACCCGAAGACCGCGACCGCCAGCAGGAACAGCCCGCCGAACGCCGCCCACCCGGTGGCCGCGCGCGTCGGCCGGCCGGTGCGGTGGACCGCCCACCCGGCGCAGCCCGCCAGGGCGAGCTGGCCGATCGGCAGGGCGGCGAGCGCCCAGGCGGGCCACACTCCGGGGACGCCGCCGAACTCGGTGGGCGACGCCGCCAGGACGGCGAGTGCCCCGGCCAGGACGGCGAACGGGGCAGCCGGGTGCCCGGTGGACCAGCGCGGGTCGGCCGCGACCATCACGGACAGGACGGCGGTGGTGGCCACGAGCGCGGCGGCCACCGGTGTCTGGCCGATGACCTCGCCCACGGCCGGGTTGGCGGTGTACAGGCCGGAGAGGAACAGCAGCGGGCCCAGGGCGAGCCAGGCCCGGGCGGGTGCGGGCCGGGGCTCGGTGTGGCCCGACCCGTGCCGGTGGGTCCCGGCGGCGGCCCAGGCGAACAGGGCGACCTCGACGAGCACCCCGGCCCAGGCCCAGGGGCCGTCGCGCCAAGCGAGGTCGACGGTGTTGAGGAGGGTGTGGATCACGGCGGTGGCGGCGACGCCGGTGACGACGCCGACCATCACCCCGTGCCCGGTGGTCCGAGGCCGGTCGACGGCGGTCATGGCGGACGCGGTCAGCCACACGGTGCCGGTGCCCACCAGGAACGACGCCAGGTACAGCTGCGGCGCGCCGCCGTCGGTGGCCTGGAGGGCCAGGCGCCCGGCCGCGAGCACGGCGCCCGCGGCCAGGGCGGTACGCCAGGGGTCCAGGTACCGGGCCGCGGCGACGAAGGGGACGGGGGCCAGGAACCAGGCGAGGGCGTACAGGCCCATCAGCTCGGCCGGGGTCTCCCCCGCCCGCCCGAAGAGGGTGGTGAGCGAGGGCAGGAACACCCGCAGGGCGTCCAGGAACAGCACCGTTCCCACCGCGACGGCGAATCGGTCCCAGCGCATGGTCCTCCCGGGGGTCGGCGCCCGCACCAGCGAACATGAATGATTCTCATGTGCTGCGCTCGCACGGGCAAGGGGCACGAATACCCCGATTCCCCCGAAACCCCTCGTCATGCCTGCCGTGACCGGGCCGCGTCGCAACCGCGACCCGCCCCTCACACCGCGGTCAGCGGTTCCCGAAGCCCTCCGGGAGCCACGGCCGCCACACGTCCGGGTTCTCCCGGACCCAGATCTCGGCCGCCTCGGTGGGGTCCAGGCCCTCGTCGGCGATCATCCGGGCCACCTCGTTCTGGTCCGCGTTGGTCCACGTCCAGTTGTCGAGGAACCGGTAGGCGGGGTCGTTCTCCTCAACGAACCCGGCCCGGAAGATCTTGTTCAGGTCGTAGGCCGGGTAGTCGCAGGGCACCGAGTCCGGGTCGGCGTCGCAGCCCTCCTCGTGGTCCGGCAGGTCGATCTTGACCAGGTCCAGCTCCTCCTGGAGCCACTGCGGGTCGTAGAAGTAGAAGAGCACCGGCTCCCTGGCCGCGTACCGCCGCCGCACCTCGGTGATCTGCGCGGGCTCGGACCCGGCGAACACGATCTCCAGGTCCAGACCGAAGGCGTTGATCATCCCCTGGTCCTGGGTGACGAACCCGGGCGCGCCGCCCAGGAACTCCCCCCGGTCCCCGGTCTCGGCGGTGCGGAAGACGTCGGTGTTCTCCCGCAGCCCCTCCAGCGTGGTGATCTCCGGGTACTCCTCCGCCACGTAGGCGGGCACGTACCAGCCGATCACGCCCTCGTTGCCGTTGGGGCCGCCGTCGACCGCGGTGCCGTTGCCCTCGGGGCCGTACAGCTCCATGAGGTCCTCGTGGCCCCAGTTCTCCACGATGACGTCGATGACGCCCTGGTCGATGGCCTGCCAGGACGGCTGCTCGTCCACCCGGACCAGCTGCACCTGGTAGTCCATCTCCTCGCGGAGGATGTACGCGAGCACCTCGGCGCTGGCCTCGTAGCCCACCCAGCCGTTGAGCGCCATGCGCACCGTGCCCGGGTCCCGGGCGAGCTGGTCGGTGCGCACCGCGCAGGAGGAGACCAGGGCCGCCGCGGTCGCGGCCGCCAGGATCCTGACGAGGGGTCCCCTACGCACGCTGCACCCTCCTTCCCTGGGTGACCCGGTCCAGGAACAGGCCCAGGCACACGATGGCCAGGCCCGAGGCCAGACCCAGCCCCAGCTCGTTCTGCGCCAGGCCGAACACCACGTCGAAGCCCAGCGACCCGGCGCCCACCAGGGCGCCCATGACCACCATGGACAGCACCAGGATGAGCCCCTGGTTGACGGCGAGCAGCAGCGAGCCGCGCGCCAGCGGAAGCTCGACCTTGGTCAGCAGCTGCCACCGCGTGGAGCCCTGGGAGGCGGCCGCCTCCAGCGAGGCCGGGGACACCCCCCGGATCCCGTCGTCGACCAGCCGGATCACCGGCGGCAGCGCGAAGATGACCGCCGCCACCAGGGCGGGCACCCGCCCGATGCCGAACAGCGCCACCGCCGGGATGAGGTACACGAACGGCGGCAGGGTCTGCATGGCGTCCAGAACGGGCCGCAGGATCGCGGCGAACACGTCGCTGCGCGACATCAGCACCCCGACGACCACGCCCAGCGCGACGGTGAGCACCGACGCCACCAGCACCTGGGACAGCGTGTCCATGGCGTTGTCCCACACCCCGAGCAGGCCGACGACCGCGAACGACCCGGCGGAGACCAGCGCGACGCGCCACCCCCCGAAGACCCACCCCAGCGCGGTGGCGCACAGGATCACCAGCCACCAGGGCGAGCCGCCCAGCAGCTCGCTCAGCGGGCCCAGCACCCAGTCCAGGGTCCACGTGCCCAGCGCCGTGGTGAACGGGCCGACCACCGCCTGGAGCCAGTCCTCGAAGGCGTTCACCGGGCCGCTGATGTCGACGGACAGGTCGCGCGGCCAGCCCTCCACCCCCACCAGGCGGCACACCGCCACGGTGGTGATGAGGACGGCGAGGTCGGCCCCCAGCAGCGGCAGCCGGTACCGCTCGGGAAGCCTGTTCGCACCCCGCGAGCCGTGCCCGACGGCGCCGGTCACCCGGTCCATGGCGATGGCGAGCATGACGATCGCCAGCCCGGCCTGGAGCGCCTGCCCCACGTTGACCTTGGAGAGGGCCTGGTAGATGGCGTCGCCCAGGCCGCCCGCGCCGATGACCGACGCGATGACGACCATGGACACGGCCAGCATGATGGTCTGGTTGACGCCCAGCAGGATGGTGCGCCGGGCGCTGGGCAGCTGCACCTTGGTGAGGATCTGCCAGGGCGTCGACCCCAGCGAGGTGGTCGCCTCGATCGCGCCCCGGGGCACCTCGCGGATGGCCAGGGCGGTGATGCGCACCGCGGGCGGGATCGCGTAGACCGCGGTGACCACGGCCGCCGCCGGGTCGCCGATGCCGAACAGCAGCACGAACGGCAGCAGGTACGCGAACGCCGGCATGATCTGCATGAAGTCCAGCACCGGCCGGACCGCCCGGTGGAAGCCGTCACTGCGCCCCGCCAGGACGCCCAGCGGGACGCCGACCAGCAGGGCGATGGACACCGAGGTGATGATCAGCGCCAGCGTCCGCATCGACTCGTCCCACAGCCCGGTCAGGGCGAACACCCCGAAGGTGGCCAGGACCAGCAGCGCGATCCGCCACCCGGCCACCCGCCAGGCGACGATGGTGCCGAGCACGGTCACCCCGGGCCAGGTCAGGAACTCCAGGAACCGGTTGATCAGCACGACGGCCGATCCCAGCCCCACCGAGATGTAGTTGAAGAAGTACAGGAACAGCGGGCTGTCGTTGCGGTTGACGACGATCCAGGCGTAGATCCCGTCCAGCCACGCCATGAACCGCTCACCGGTGCCGGTCGGGAAGCCGGGTCCGCCGCCCCAGGCCAGGCGCGCCGCCCAGTATCCCGCCACCAGGACGGCGAACACCGCCGGCGCCAGGACCCACGGGGACCGCAGCGCCGCGGCCGGGTCCCGGCGCGCGGACGCCCGGGGCCGGCCCGCCCGTTCCCGGAGCATCGGGTCGGACGCTCCGGCTCCCCCCGCCGGGGTCGTCACGGCCATGTCAGCCACCCGACCCGGTCGGCGCGGGACCCCCGTGCCCCGCGGGGTCGGTCCCGGCCGGGGCCTGCGGGACCCGCCGGGAGCCCGGGGCCTCCGGGCCGTCCGGGGAGCCGGAGGCCGCCGGGGCCCCAGGAGGCGCCGGCACCGCCGAGGCCCCTGCCGGACCGCCTTCCCCCGACCGGCCGGAGCCGCCGGTGTCGGTGGGACCTCCCAGGCGGTCGGGGCCACCAGGATCGTCGGGGCCGGTGAGGCCACCAGAGCCAAGGGGGTCATCGGGGCCACCGGGATCGGTGGGGCCACCGGGATCGGTGGGGCCACCGGGCCCGCCTGGGCCACCGGGCCCGCCTGGACTGGTGGGTCCGACAGGACTACCGGAGGCGCCAAGACCGGTGGGGCCATGCGGGCCGTCCGGGGCGGTGTCGGCCGCGGGGTTGTCGGAGCCGTGGTCGACGAGGTCCTCGGACAGCTCGCCCACCGTCTCCTCCTCGATGGCGGCGGCCACGGAGGCGTCGGCCAGCTGGTCCTCGGCGATGGCGCGCAGCACGTCGTCGCGGCCCACGTAGCCGAGCAGCCGGCCGTCCTCCACCACCCGAACCGGGGCGGTGCTGGCGGCGAGCATCGGCAGCACCTCCGCCAGCACGGTGCCGGGTTCGGTCACCGGCCCGTCGGTGCTCTCCTCGGGGAAGGGGTCGCGCACCAGCCAGCGGGCCGTGAGCACGGTGGTGCGGGCGACGTCGGAGGTGAAGTCGGCGACGTACGCGTCGGCCGGCCGCCCCACCACCTCCTCCGGGGTTCCCACTTGGACGAGTTCGCCGTCGCGCATGATGGCGATGCGGTCGCCCAGCTTGAGCGCCTCCTGGAGGTCGTGGGTGATGAACACCGAGGTCTTGGCCAGCTCGCGCTGGAGCCGGACGACCTCCTGCTGCATGTCGCGGCGGATGAGCGGGTCCAGGGCGCTGAACGGCTCGTCGAACAGCAGCACCTCGGGGTCCACCGCCAGCGCGCGGGCCAGGCCGACGCGCTGCTGCATGCCGCCGGACAGCTCGCCCGGCCGGGAGTCCTCGTAGCCCGACAGGCCGACCATGCCGATCATCTGCTCGGCCCGCTCGTAGCGTTCGGGGCGCGCCATGCCGCGCACCTCCAGGCCGTAGGCCACGTTGTCGATGATCCTGCGGTTGGGCAGCAGCCCGAAGTGCTGGAAGACCATGGCGATCTTGTGGCGGCGCAGCTCGCGCAGCCGCTGCGGGGTGGCCTCGCCGATGTCCTCGCCGTCGAGCAGGACCTGCCCCGACGTGGGCTCGATCAGGCGGGTCAGGCAGCGGATGAGCGTGGACTTTCCCGAGCCGGACAGGCCCATGACCACGAAGATCTCACCGGGCCGGACGTCGAAGGAGACGTCGCGCACAGCGACGGTGCAGCCGGTCTCCTCCCTGATCCGGTCCCGGTCGGCCCGCTCCAGCCCGCTGCCGATGACGGTGTCGGCGTTCCTGCCGAAGATCTTCCACAGGTTGCGGACGGAGAAGGTGACGTCCCGCCCGCCGCCCGGCGGCGTGGCGGGTTCGGTCGTCGGGGCGCTCATCGGGCCTCCTCGCGGCGGTGGTCCTCGCGCACCAGGTCGGCGGCGCGCTCGCCCAGGGCCAGGACCGTGACCATGGGGTTGGGAGTGGGCAGGGTCGGGAAGACGGACGCGTCGGCGATCCGCAGCCCGCGCAGGCCCCGCACCCGCAGCCGCGGGTCGACCACGGCCATCGGGTCGTCGGCGGCGCCCATCCGGCAGGTGCCCGCCGGGTGGTAGACGGTGTGGGCGGCGCGGCGGCCGTACTCCGACAGCTCCTCGTCGGTCCGCACCCCGGGGCCGGGGGCGACCTCGGCCTCGATCCAGGAGCGGAACGGCTCGGCCTCGGCCACCCTCCGGGCGAGCTTGAGGCCGTCGACGATGGTCCGCTCGTCGTAGCCGTCGGGGTCGGTGAAGTACCGGAAGTCCAGGGCGGGCTTGTCCCGGGGGTCCGCGCTGGTCAGGTAGAGGCGGCCGCGCGAGCGCGAGCGCGGGATGTTCGGGGTCATGCAGACCGCGTATCCGTCGGGCGGGGAGGTGTAGCCCAGCCGCTTCGTGTTGTCGTCGAAGGGGACCTGGTAGATGTGGAACATCAGGTCCGGGCGCGGATCGGAGCCGTCGCGCCGGACGAACAGCGCGGCGTCGGAGTGCATCACCGTGTTCCGCGGGACCGGCCTGCTCGTCCTCCACATGATGATCGACTCGGGGTGGTCGAGCAGGTTCTCGCCCACGCCCGGCAGGTCGTGGCGGGGTTCCACCCCGACCTCGCGCAGGTGCGCGGTGTCGCCGATGCCGGAGAGCAGCAGCAGCCGGGGCGTGTCGACGGCGCCCGCGCACAGGATCACCTCGCGCCGCGCCGACACCGAGACACGGGTCCCGTCCCCGTCCGTCGCCTCCACCCCGGTGGCGCGGTCCCCGTCCAGGACGACCCTGTCCACCCAGGTCTCCAATAGGACGGTGAGGTTGTCGCGCACGTCCATGACCGGGTGCAGGTAGGCGACCGACGCCGAGGAGCGGTACCCGGTGTAGGGGTCGTAGGCGATGGACAGGAACCCGGCGCCCCCGGAGAACCCACCGCCGTGCGAGGTCAGCGCGTTGAAGTCCTCGACGACCGGGACCCCGGCGGCCTTCGCCGCGGACTCCACCCAGTCGCGGACCATGGTGTTGCGGTCCTTGTCGGCGACCGGGACGATGTTGCACTTGATCCGGTCGGCGTAGGACTGCACGGTGGCGTTGTCCCAGCCCTCGGCCCCGGCGGCCACCCAGTCGTCGAGGTCCTCGGCGAAGGGCCGGAAGCTGATGAGCGTGTTGTGGGAGGAGCACCCGCCCAGCACGCGGGCCCGCGAGTGGAGGATGTGCGAGTTGCCGCGGGGCTGCTCGGTGGTCGTGTACTTCAGGTCGAGGTCGCCGTCGAGGACGCCCAGCCAGTCGCGCAGGCGGAGCACGTGCTCCAGGTCCCGGTCGTCGGGGCCGCCCTCGATCAGGCAGACGGTGGTGTCGGGGTCCTCGGTGAGGCGGTCGGCGAGCACCGACCCCGCGGTGCCGCCGCCGACGATCACGTAGTCGTAGGTCCGGTCGTGGGACACGGCGTGATTCCTCTCGTTGTTCTGCCGGGGGATGGCGGGGAAACCGGCCCGTGCCTTCGCGGTCAGCCGAACCAGCGCTGCGGTTCGGGTGCCAGGTTGCGGTAGATGTGCTTGGCCTCCCGGTACTCGGCGAGCCCGGACGGGCCGAGTTCGCGGCCGATGCCGCTGCGGCCGAAGCCTCCCCACTCGGCTCCGGGGAAGTAGGGGCCGTAGTCGTTGATCCAGACGGTGCCGTGGCGCAGGGCCGCCGCCACGCGCTCGCCGCGCGCGGTGTCGTCCGTCCACACGCCGCCGGAGAGCCCGTAGTCGGTGTCGTTGCCCAGGGCGATCGCCTCCTCCTCGGTGCGGAAGCGCTCGACGGTGACGACCGGGCCGAACACCTCGGTCTGCACGATGTCCATGGAGCGGTCGCAGTCGACGAACACGGTGGGGCGGTAGAAGTAGCCGTCCCGGAGCCCGGGCTCGTCGGGGCGCTTGCCTCCCGCGATGATGCGCGCGCCCTCCTCGACGCCGCGGGCGACGGCGGCCTCGACCTTGGCGCGGTGCCGCTCCGACACCAGCGGGCCGCAGCGCACCCCCTCGTCCTGGCCGCGACCGATGCGGATGGCGTCGGCGCGGCGGGCCAGCTCGGCGGTGAAGGCGTCGTGGACGTCCTCGTGCACGATGAGCCGGGCCCCGGCCGAGCAGACCTGGCCGGAGTGGAAGAACGCGGCGGAGAGGGCATGGTCCACGGCGGTGTCCAGGTCCACGTCCGGGAAGACGATGTTGGGGTTCTTGCCGCCCAGTTCCAGCGCGACCCTCTTGACCGTGGGCGCGGCGGCGGCCATGATCAGCCGGCCGGTGGCCAGGCCGCCGGTGAAGGACACCAGGTCCACGCCGGGGTGCTCCGACAGGGGCGCGCCCGCCTCGGGCCCGCTGCCGGTGACCAGGTTGACGACCCCGGCGGGGACGCCCGCCTCCACCACCAGCTCCATGAGCTTGAGGCTGGTGACGGGGGTGACCTCGGTGGGCTTGATCACGCAGGTGTTCCCGGCGGCCAGGGCCGGGGCGAGCTTCCAGGAGAGCTGGAGCAGCGGGTAGTTCCACGGGGTGATGAGGCCGCAGACGCCGACGGGTTCGTACACGATCCGGCTCTGCACCCCCTCGGGCGCGGACACCAGGCGGCCGGCGTCCTTGTCGGCCAGGCCCGCGTAGTAGCGGAAGACCCCGGTGACGTCGTCGACGTCGATGCCGCCCTCCTCCACCGTCTTGCCGGTGTCGAGGGACTCCGCCAGGGCGATGTCGGCCCGGTCCCGCTGGAGGAGGTCGGCGATGCGCTCCAGCAGGCGGGCGCGCTCGCCCGCCGCGGTGCCGCGCCACGGGCCGGCGAAGGCCCGCCCGGCGGCGGCGATCGCGTCCTCGGTGTCGGCCCGGCCGCCCTCGCTGACGACGGTCAGCACCGACGCGTCGGCGGGGTCGATGATCTCCCGCACCCGGCCGTCGCGGGCGGCCCGCCACTGCCCGTCGATGTGGATGCTGGTGGCGCGGGTCGAGCCCGGGGGCGCCAGGTAGGGCGCCTCGGGGAGGGTGTCATGCCGTTCGTTCACGGGCCCGGTGTGCCCTCGTTCGCTGGTCACAAACAACCTCTCCCCATGGGGCACCTGCGTCACAATGCCCACGAACAGGCCCTGAACAGCGCGAATGACCGCAAGAGGCGTCGTCACCCGTGGTCCGCACCACGTGACCCAGGCGTAAGGAACCACACGCCGCGGCGGTCGGGGGCGGAGCCCACGCCCGGGCCTGGGGAATACGGGGAAGAGACTTTGACGTACATTTAGGTGTACCTAAGTGGTTCGCCCGGCTCACGGGCGTCCGGCACCGACGGCCCGCCCAGGGTCCGACCGCGCACCCTCGAGGAAGTCGCCAGATGTTGTTGGAGCAGGAACGACGGGACGTCTGCCTGGCCGCCCGGACCCTCGCCGCACTCCCCGGTATCGCCCCCGGCGAATCCGCCACCCTCAGCGTCCGCAACGGGGACCTGGTCGTCGTCACCCCGCACGGGGTCCCCCTGGACCAGGTCCAGCCCGCCGACTGCCCGGTGATGGCGCTGGACGACCGGATGCTGGAGGGCCGCCGCGACCCGGCGGCCGAGACCACCCTGCACATGGCCGTGCACCGGCGGACCGCCGACCACGGGCGGGAGACGAGCGCCGTGGTCAACGCGTTCACGGCCGACACCGTCGCCGTGTCCTCGGTGCTGGCCGAACTGCCGCCGATCCACCACCGCGCCGCGGCCCTGGGCGGGGCGATCGCGGTGACCCCGTACACCCTCTACGGCAGCGGCGACATCGCCGACCAGGCGGTCAAGGCCCTCAAGGGCCGCGACGCCGCGCTGCTGGCCGACCACGGCGGGGTCGCCCTGGGCCGGGGCCTGGAGCACGCCCTGGAGAACCTGCGCCTGCTCGACTGGCTGTGCGCCGCCTACCTGCGCGCCCGCCGGCTCGGCGAGCCCCGCGTCCTCTCCGAGGACGAGCTCGCCGCCGTCTCCCACCGCGACACCTACGGCTGGGCCGGCCCCGACATCTGGTGACCGGCCCCGTCCGTGCGCTCCCCGCCAGGTCGCTCCGCGGATCCGGCGGTGAGCGCACACCGACGGTATTTCGACATCTCGGCGACGGGACGGCCCTCACGGGTGACGGTCACAACCTCCCCGCCCTCCACCGCTGCGAGCAGGTCCCAGAAGCACTTCGAGGCTTCGGCCTCGGTGAATACGCGCACAGCACCCGTTCTACCGGTCGGCGCCACGCGGCAAGGCGCTGACGGGGAAATCCGTCACTCCTCATCGGGCTGGACCCAGGCCAGATGGCAGGCGGGGAAAAGGTTGTGAAGCGCCAGCACGACCCACGCGACTGCGGCGGCCAGGCCGACCGGCACCTCCACCACCGCGCCCAGGACGTCCCCGGCGACCAGGTGGGCGATCCCGCCCAGCATCACCAGGGCCGCCATCGCCCGACCGGTCACCGTGTGGCCCAGGGCTCGGGCGTGGTCGATCTCCGCGCGCTGGCGCTCGTCCACCACCCGCTCGTAGCCCCTGAGCACGCGGGCTCCGGCGTTCAACCGCTGAGCGAAGGACGTGTGGAGGGCCAGCACAACGATCAGCGCCAGCGCCGAAGCGATGACGAGCGCGCCCGTCCGCGCGGTCACCATGACGGCGAACGCGGCCGTGCCGAGCAGGGTCAGGGCCAGAACCAGCGCGACCAGGCGCAGGCGGGTGGAACGGCGGGCCCAGACGGCCCGGGCACCGGGCTCCTCGAGCTTCTCGAGAAGGATCGTGTCGGACAGGTCGGCAGAACGGCGGGGGGTGTTCATGGTGCTCCTTTTCGCGCCGGGGTCCCGGCCGTCAGTCCTCGTCGTCGGGGAGCTCGTCGGGGCGGGTCCAGGCCAGGTAGCAGGCCGGGAACGCGGCGTGGGCCATCGTGGTGACCACCACCAGCGGCGCCAGCACGGCCAGCGGCAGCTCGGCCCCCATGTCCGTTCCGGGCGCCGCCGTGGCGAACCCGGCGGTCACCGCGACCAGCAGGGTCGCCAGGGCGGCCGTCACGTGGTGGCCGAGGCGGGTGGCCCGGTCCATCTCCGCCCGCTGGAACTCGTCCAGGCCGTGGTAGCCCACCACCCAGCGGGCGGCGATGTTGATGTGGGTCGACAGCACCGCGCTCACGAGCAGCAGCCCGACGAACCCGGCGATCCCGGCGAACGACAGCGAGGCGCCGACGACCAGGGGCAGGGCGAGGAAGAGGGCCGCCGCCAGGGTGAGGGCGACGAAGACGGCCACCGCCGCGCGGCGGCGCGAGCGCGCCGCCCAGAACGCCCGGCGCCGCGGGTTCTCGATCATGGAGCGGATGCGCTCCTGGGTCCGGCTGTTCGGCTGTCCGATGAACATGGCGATCCTTCGTGGTGGTGCGGTCGGGTGCGGCGGCTCAACCGCCGATGCGGGGGAACGGCTCGGTGGAGAACACGACCTCCACCGGGACCTCGAAGTAGCGGGCGATCCTCAGGGCCAGGTGGAGGCTGGGGCTGTACTCGCCCCGCTCCAGGTAGCCCACCGTCTGGTAGTGCACCCCGAGCGCCTCGGCGAGCTGGCGCCGCGAGACGTCCCGCTCCGCCCGCAGCATCGCGATGCGGTTGTAGATGGCCTCGGCCGGTCCGGCCGCCGCCCTGCCGCGGCGGCCGCCCCCGCCCTTCTTCTCCTCAGTAGGCACGCTGCATCGCCTTCTCCCGGGCCTGCTGGACCCTCGATCCCGACGTCTTGCGGGTCATCCGGCGCAGCACCCACTGCGCGGCCACGAACCCGACCACGGACCACAGTGCCAGAACCCCGGCGGCTTGCGGCAGCTGCCAGGTCCCCGCGAGCTCGGCTGCGGCGTGGGCCTCGGGGAGCAGCGCGGCGCGCACGCCCATGCCGGACCAGTAGACGGGGAAGACCTGGGCGAGCGTCTGGAGCCAGGAGGGCATCACCGAGATCGGGAACATGACCCCGGAGACCATGGTCAGCCCCATGACGGGCAGCATGATCACGCCGACGCCGGTGCGCGGGTTGCTCAGGGTGGCCCCGATGATCGCGCCGATCGGCGCGAGGGCGGTCATGGACAGCAGCGACACCCAGAGCAGGGTGAACACGCCGGACACCCCCTGGACGGCGAACCCGTCGACGAGGAGGAGGCCGGGCAGCAGCATGAACGCCATGGCGGCCGCGGACATGGTGACGAGGTGCCAGGTCTTGGCCACCGCGTAGCCGACCATCCCGTTGGGCGCGACGCGGGCCCGCAGCAGGGTCCCGTCCTCGCGTTCGCTGCCGATGACCTGGGCGACCGTGGCGGTGCCGAGCATGAGCAGCAGCATCGTCACGCCGCCGGTCATCATCATCGCGGCGACCGGGACGTCCGCGCCCTCCACCGTGTCGTCCCCCACGAACAGGGTGAGGGCGACGAAGACGAGGGGCATCGCGAAGTAGCCGCCGATCACCTCGCCCGCGTTGGCGAACGAGTTCTTGAACTCGGTCCAGCCGCGCGAGAACCCGGTGCGGACGGCGTGGGCGGTGGGGTTCATCGGATCTCCTCGGCGAACTCGGCGGCGGCGCGCTCGGCGTCGCCGGACTCGGAGCGCTGGACCAGGTCCAGGTAGACCTCCTCCAGCGAGGGGCGCAGGACCTTGAGGTCGGTGATCCCGTCCCCGTGCACCCGGTACAGCTCGGCGATGTGCCGGGCCGGGGCGTCGGTGGCGTGCACGTGGCGCTCCCCGCCGACGCTCCAGGTGACCTCGCTCTGCATGCCGACCAGGGAGGAGAGCCGGTCTGCGCTGCCGTCGGCGACGATGCGCCCGCCCGCGAGGATGAGGACGCGGTCGGCGAGCTTCTCCGCCTCGGCCAGGTCGTGGGTGGTGAGCAGGACGGTGGTGTCGTCCTCGTCGGTGAGCCGGTGGACCAGCTCGTGGAAGTCGCGCCGGGCCTGGGGGTCCAGGCCGGTGGTGGGCTCGTCGAGGAAGAGCAGCTCGGGGCGGCCGACCAGGCCCAGAGCGACGTCGACGCGGCGCCGCTGGCCGCCGGAGAGGGTGCGCAGCCGCTTGTGGGCGTGCTCGGCCAGGCCCAGGGACTCCAGCAGTTCGTCGGTGTCGTAGGGGCGCGGGCGGCCGGGCTCGGAGTAGGGGGCGTGGAAGCGGCCGAAGTGGTCGACGAGGTCGCGCACCCTCCAGGCGGCGTGGTCGCGCCAGGACTGCATGACCACGCCGATCCGGGACCGCCAGCGCTCGTCGCCTCGGGCCGGGTCCGAGCCGAGCACCTCGACCTCGCCGGCGGAACGGGCCCGGAAGCCCTCCAGGATCTCGACGGTGGTGGTCTTGCCGGCCCCGTTGGGGCCGAGCAGGGCGACGACCTCGCCGCGGCGGGCGGTCAGGTCGACACCGCGCAGGACCTCGGTGGCCCCGTAGTTCATGCGCAGGCCGCGAACGGTGATCGCGGCCGGCTCGGGGGTCCCGTACGACACCTCTCGGGCCACCGATCGCACACCGGCTTCCGCCATGGCCGCACCTCCTTCATCGTCTCTCTACTGCGGTTGATAGTACATGTACTACATCAGACAGAACAAGCACTACATATGAAAGTAGAGATGGTACGGACCGCCGCACATGGACTATCCCCGGCGAAGGCACAGTTCGGCGCAGGGACGTGGCCGCATCCGGACGGCAGCGGGAAATCCCCCCGCCACCGTGTCGGCACCCCCCTGGACCCGGAAACCGGGTACGGATACTCAGGAAGGGCGTCACCCCGAGGCGCCACACTGGTGCCGACGACCGCAGACCCCGCTGGGAGGCCCCCGAGATGCGCTGCAGCTACATCCGCCTACTGGTCGACGACTACGAAGCCTGCTTCCGGTTCTACTCCGACGTGCTCAAGCTCCCCGTGCTGCGCGGTGACGAGCACAGCCGCTACGCCGAGTTCGACGTGGACTCCACCACCCGCCTGGCGCTCAACCAGCGCGAGGTCATGGCCGAGGCGCTGGAGACCGACACGGCCGACCCCGGACTGCCCCACCAGGACCGCATGGCCGTGGTGTTCGAGGTGGACGACGTGGACGCCACCGCCGCCCGGCTGGTCGCCGCCGGGGCGCGCCAGGTGATGGCGCCGCGCGACTGGACGGCGTGGGGGATCCGCGCCGCCCACTTCCGCGACCCGGACGGCTACCTGCTGGAGGTCAGCCGCCCGCTCATCTGAGTCACGGGGCCACGTGCTCCACCAGCAGCTCGTTGACCCGGTCCGCCCGCTCCACACCGAGCAGGTGCGCGGCTCCCGCGACGACCTCGAACCGGGAGTCGGCGATGCCGTCGGCGAGCCTGCGCCCGTGCCCGGGCGGCAGCAGGGGATCGTGCGCGGCCGACACGACCAGGGCGGGCACCCGCACGCCCGCGACCAGGTGCCGCTGGTCCATCGCGTGCACCGCGTCGCACACCGAGGCGAACGTCGCCGGGTCGATCCGGCCCAGCTCGTCGGTGAACCGCTCCACCACGTCGGGGCGCTCCCGCCCCATGTCGGGGGTGAACCACGGCAGCGACACGTCGGCCAGCACCGACTCCATCCCGGCCTCGCGCGCCCGATCCGCCAGCCGGCTCCACCGGTGCGCGGGGGGCGTGCGCGGCGCCGCGGCCAGCAGGGCGATCCGCTCCAGGGTGCGCGGCGAGTTGGCGGCGATCCACACCACCAGCGAGGCGGCGAACCCGGCGCCCACCGCCGACACCCGTGCCAGGTCCAGCTTCTCCAGCAGCGCCAGCACGTCCAGCGCGAGGTCCTCGATGCCGCACGAGCCGGCCGCGGCCGGCGAGGAGCCGTGGCCGCGGTGGTCGATCCGCAGGACCCGGCGGTTGCGGGTCAGCTCGGGCATCTGCGGCTCCCACACCGACATGGTGGTGCCGAACGGCGGCACGAGCAGCACGACGGGCGCGTGCCGCGGTCCGTCGATCCGGTACTGGAGCGGAATGGTCATGGGGCCTCCGGGTCGCCAGAACGCCAGGGTATCCGCAAGCGCCGGGAGGCCACCGGTATCCGCCGCCGGTGGAGGACAGAACCTGACCTCCACGCTTTCTAGGGTGGTACCACCGAGACGGCGAAGAGAGAAGGCGGCCACGATGGCGACGGACACCGAGCGCACCTCCATCCTGAAGATGCTCGCGGACCAGCGCGACTTCCTGCGGTTCGCGGTCAGGGGGCTGGACGACCACCAGGCCACCCGGCGCACCACCGACAGCGAGCTGACGCTGGCGGGCCTGGTCAAGCACGTGACGCAGATGGAGGAGAACTGGATCCGGTTCGCCCAGGACGGCCCGCCCGCCGAGCCGGTCGACTACGAGGACCCGGCCTCCTGGCAGGAGCAGGCCGACAGCTTCAACCTGCTGGACGGCGAGACCCTGGAGGGCACCCTCGCCCGCTACGACCTCGTCGCGGCCGCGACCGAGGAGTACGTCCTCTCCCTGCCCGACCTGGAGAAGAGCCACCCGCTCCCGGAGGCCCCGTGGTTCGAGCAGGGCGCCTCCTGGTCGGTCCGCGACGTGCTCCTGCACATCCTCCGAGAGACCGCCCAGCACTGCGGCCACGCCGACATCATCCGCGAGTCCTTCGACGGCCAGAAGACCATGGGCTGAGCCCCCGCACCGCCCCCGAACAGGACATGTGAGGGATGCCGGCGCCCGGGGTGACAACCGTCATCCCGGGCCGGTGACAACGGCGCCTACCGGCCCCGCGGCCCGGCGGCGAGGATGGTGCACATGACGAAGACACAGAGCACCTCCCCGGACTGGACCCTCGGACTCTCCCTCGGACTGGCGGTCGGCATGGGCTTCGCCGCCGTCCTCACCGACCTGCTGCTGGGCGTCACCCTCTCCGCCTGCTTCGGCGTCGCCCTCGCCTACACGCTCCCCCAGGCCCGCCGCGCCGCGACCGCCGCACAGTGACCCCGGGCGGTGACCCCGGGCATGCGTACGGGGTGCGCCCGAAGGCGCACCCCGCCGCACGAAGGCGGCGAGGGCCGCTTCCGCATCCCCCCTCAAAGTACGGAAGCGCCCCTCGCCTGGGAAGCGGCCTGCGACTCCTCCCCCCTGGAGTCGCGGCCTGGAAGGTCCGCACGCGGGCGGCTCGGTGCGCTCGGCGGCCCTGGGGCCCCGGAGCGACTTTGTCGTTCCGCGTTGATAGAGACACTACCCACCCCGACCTCGGTAGACAACCCTCTGTCACGAGAACTTACTTAAAGTGATCGCCATTCCTCCGTCGATACCGGCCCAAGCCACCGCGTGCAGTGTCAACCCGGGGTCATGACCGACTCCTCCGGAGGCGCACATAGCCTGGTCGGGTGAGATCACCGCTGCTCCGTCCCCGATGGCTCGGCATCCACCTCGGCATCCTCCTGGTCGCCGCGGTGTGCGTCGCCGGCACCGCCTGGCAGTTCGTCCGCGCCTTCGAGCCGGACCGCGAGGTCATCACCAACCCGGTGGAGGACCTCGCCGGCGCCGTGCCGCTGGACGACCTCCTCGAACCCGGCGAGTACATGCACCCGGAGACCTTCGCCAACACGGCGGTCACCGTCACCGGACGCTACTCCCCCGAGGAGACGCTGCTGGTGCCGCGCACCGAGGACGGCGCCCGCGGCCACGACGTCATCCTGCCGCTGGTCACCGACGACGGCGCGGCCGTCACCGTCGACCGCGGCTGGATCCCCGAGGGCGCCGCGGCCCCCGAGGTCCCGGGCGGGGAGGTGACCGTCACCGGCTGGCTGCTGCCGCCGGTCTCCGACGGCGGGTTCACCCCGGTCGCCACCGAGGACGGGACGGTGGAGCGGATCGCCACCTCGCTGCTGGTCAACGAGTGGGACCACCCCCTCTACGAGGGGTACGTCATCCTGCCCGAGGGCGACCCGGCGGCCGAGGGCCTCACGCCGGTGCCGCCGCCCGAGCCGCCCACCGGGTTCACGGTCAACTGGCGCAGCCTGAGCTACACCTTCCAGTGGGCGATGTTCGGCGTCTCCGCGCTGGTGTTCTGGGTCCTGCTGATGCGGCGCGAGCTGGCGGACGCGCGGGTGTCCGACGACACGAAGGCCCCCTCCGAGGCAGAGGGGGCCCGGTCGGAGGAGGCCGCGGGTCCGGGGGAACGGCCCGGGGATCAGCCGGCGGCGGCGGGCTCCTGAGCCGGGGCGGCCGCCCCGGCCTCCTTCGCCTTCTCCGCCTTCACGACACGGTGCTCGACCACGAAGCCGAGGATCGGGATGGTGCCGGCCAGCACCACACCGAGCGTCTTGGGCGCGCTCCAGCGGCGGTCCAGGGCGACCCACAGCACCACCAGCACGTACACCATGTAGATGTAGCCGTGCGGCATGGCGATGAACAGCATCAGCGGCGACTCGGGCCCGAACCAGTGGTCCAGGCCGAACGGCGCCGGCATCAGGGAGAACCGCGCGGTCTCCCCGATGAGGTACTTGGCGGGCATGGCCACGAAGGTCAGGCCCAGCAGGAAGACACCGGTCACATAGGCCAGCACCCGGTACAACCCCAACGACACACGGCTCTTGTCCACCGTTGCTCCACACCCACTCGGACGGTCTCGCACCCCGCGGAGATCCGGGGCCCTTTCCCGAGGCTAAACGCTGTCCGAAACCGGCCGTCCCCGGGGTGCCACGTGCCGTCCCCCACACCGCGCGGCGCCCCCGCGCCGCACGGTGTCACTTCTTCGAGACGCGGTCGGGGCTGGCCCACCGGCCGTCCGACCGGGCGGTCCAGGCCCGCGGGATCATCCGGAGCGTGATGAAGGCGTCCACCACCCGGATCGGGAAGAACAGCAGCCCGTACACGAGGTACGACGGCCGCCGCCGGATCGCGGCCATGACGCAGGTGAGCATGTAGTCGGGGATGAGCAGGCCCATGGCCAGCGCCGTCAGCGGCAGGAACGCCGTGACCGCCGTGAACGACGTCCCCACGAGGGGCACCGACACGAACGCCTCCCCGGCGATGGTGCCGATCAGGACGAACACGGCGATGACCGTGGTCAGCAGCAGGATGACCGAGACCACCACGACCTCGAGGATGTACAGCCCGAGGAACACCCAGAACGTGCTGGGCCAGATCCCGTGCCTGCGCACCGTCTGCCAGAACCCCAGCGTCCACCGGCCCACCTGCTTGCGGTAGTCGGAGAACGTGAACGGGTCCTGGCTGTAGGCCTTGGTGTCCGGCCGCATCGAGATCCGCCCCAGGCGCTTGTGCTGCACCTCGAACGTCATGTTGAAGTCCTCGATGACCAGGCCCTCGGGGTTGACCTCGATCTCCCGCAGCGCCTCGCTGCGGTACACGCTGGCGAAGCCGGGGACGATGAACGACGCGTTGGTGCCGCGCCAGGTCTGCCCGAACCGCATGAAGTACTGGAGCATGAAGTACAGGCGGTCGCGGTAGGCGGAGATCATCCGGCCGACGAAGGTCCGCTCCCGCGGCTTCCACTCCGACACCACGAACCCGGCGACGGCGGCGACCTTGGGGTCGCGCAGCTGGCGCCGGACCCCGTCGACGTACCCCTTGTCGAGCTCGGTGTCGGCGTCGAGGATGAGCACGCCGTCGTAGTTCTCGGTGAGCGCGAACTCCTCGATGACGGCCTCGATGGCCCCGGCCTTGCCGCGGTTGGTGAGCAGCTCCAGGACGTTGACGCCGGTCTTGGCGGCGATCTCGGCGGTGGAGTCCTTGGAGGAGTCCGACACGACGTAGATGTCCCACCGGGGGAACAGGCCCAGCGCCGAGCCGATGGCCCCGTGGATGACCGGTTCCTCGTTGTGGGCGGGGATGACCACGGCGATGGTGGCGTCCCGGGGGCCGTCCCCGGCCTCCGGGGCGTGGTCGCCCTCGGTCCCGGCGTCCCCGGAGGGGCCGCCGGCGCCGACGAGGACGCGCTCGCGGGAGCGGACGGCCCGGCGTTCGTCGGCCGCGGTGCCGCGCCGCAGCACGGCGCGGACGGAGTCGTCCCCCAGGCGCAGCAGCCCGACGGCGGTCCAGAGCAGAAGGTTGGCGCCGAAGGCGAGCCACAGGAACACGTACCCGACGGGGCCGAGTCCGGCCGCGGCGGCCATGTCGGTCGCGAAGTCGAGCCAGAAGACGAAGAGCGCGGCGGCAAGTGCCAGGGCGATGAGCCCGATCAGCAGGCCGCCGACGAAACGCACGATACGCACAGCCTTGGGACCCCTCCCGAAAGTCAGCGGTTTCGGACCGACAATAACCCGCTAAGTCGGCGTTAGGTTGACGCCCTGCCACCTGGAGGGGTTCACCCGAGTTCGCGTCCTATGTAGGCCACGGAAATCGTATACACGGGCTTGCGTGAAGTGGTACCCATTAGAAGATATTTGAGATCGGGGACCGGGGGCGCACGCGCCGTCGGTTTATCCCCGGACGGCCCCGATACGCGGGGGCCCACGTGTTCCGAGACGGACGGAGACAAGGAGAGTGCCCGGCGTGATCGGCGACCCTGCTTCCCCATCACCCGATCCTGCTCCCGCCGCCTCGGATCGAGAACCCGGCTCCGGCCCGCTGACCGGCCGGGACACCTCCCCGGGCCGACGCGTCCGGGTGGCGATCCACCAGCCGCACTACCTGCCCTGGCTGGGAACGGTCGACAAACTCGACCGTTGCGACCTCTTCGTCTTCCTCGACACGGTGCAGTTCGAGCGCCGCGGATGGCAGAACCGGAACTATGTGGCCGGACGTGGCCGCCCGGTGCTATTGACGGTTCCCGTGACCCAGGGCAGTCGAGACGACCGCATTCTGGACAAAGAGATTGACAACAACCAGAAATGGAGGGCAAAGCACCTCAAGGCACTGGCAGAACACTGTTACCCCAAGACGCCCTACTGGAACGAGTACAAGGAAGAAATCGCCCACCTGTACGAGACCGAGTGGGACGACCTCGCGACCCTGGCCATCGCCACGACGCGGATGGTGATGCGCGGATTCGGCATCGACACGCCGGTCCTGCGCGCGAGCGAGATCGGTGACTTCCCCGGCCGCAAGACCGAGCTGCTGGCCCAGATCTGCGCGAAGACCGGAGCGGACGTCCTGCTGTCCGGCGACGGGGCCCGGGGCTACCTCGACCCGCAGATCCTGCTCCGCTACGGGATCGACGTCGAGTGGCAGGGGTTCCGGCACCCGGTCTACCGCCAGCACCAGCGGGAGCCCGAGGACTTCGCCCCCCGGCTGTCGGCGATCGACCTGCTGCTCAACGCGGGTCCGGACGCCCTGGAGATCCTCCGTCGGGCGAGAGCACAGAGCTGATCTCACACGAGCCGATCTCCCCGTGGCGGCACCGCGGCCGCCGTGTCACCCGGGGCACCCCGCAGTCGCACCGCTCGCGGGCGCGCGCCCCCAACACTCGGTAAAGGACGGGAAACCAGCATGACGACGGACTGGTCCCAGGAACGCATCCTGGTCTTCGCACCACACCCGGACGACGAGACGCTCGGCTGCGGCGGCCTCATGAGCAAGGCCAAGGCCGAGGGCGCCGAGGTCTTCGTGCAGTTCATGACCGTCGGGGACACCGCAGACCAGTCGCCGAAGGGTTTCTCCACCGCGGAGGAGCGCTACGCGGAGATCAAGAAGGTCGCCGACCACTTCCGCTGGGACGACTGGCACATGGCGCTGCCCGGCGACGAGTACCACCTGAGGCTGGACGCCGTCCCCCGCGTGGAGCTCACCCAGATCATCGAGAGCACCAGCCCGCTGGCCGTCTCGCGGCTGCGCCCGACCGTGGTCATCGCCCCCCACCGGACCAGCTACAACCAGGACCACCAGGCCACGGCCGAGGCGGTGCACACCGCCCTGCGCCCGTCCGACAGGGAGCTGCGCCACCACCCCCGCCTGGTGCTCGCCTACGAGGAGGCCGCCGACCAGTGGCGGCTGGAGCAGGCGCCCTCGCCCAACCTCATCGTGGAACTGTCCGAGAAGGAGGTGGGGGACAAACTCCTCGGCATGGAGCTGTACGGGTCGCAGAGCCACCGGCACCCGCACACCCGCTCGGAGTTGACCCTGCGCAGCCTGGCCGTCCTGCGGGGCATGCAGGCCGGCGTCGCCTTCGGCGAGGGCTTCCACATCCTGCGCTGTCTGGCCTGAGCGGCGCCGGGCCCCGCCCCGGCACCGGAACCCCCCACCCATCCCATTTCGCGTCATCTCCCCAGTGAAGAAACAAGTCAACGCCTGAAAATGGAGGGGAAACCATGAAGGCTGTGGTCACCGGAGGAGCCGGCTTCATCGGCTCCCACCTGTGCGACCGCCTCGTCGCACAGGGGCACGAGGTGGTCGTCCTGGACGACCTTTCGACCGGGTCCCTACAGAACCTGGTCCAACTGGAGGGCTCACCCGGGTTCCGCTTCGTACAAGGGGACATCCTGGACCGGGACCTGGTCGACGACCTGGTCTCGCAGGCCGACACGGTGTTCCACCTGGCAGCGGCGGTGGGCGTCTACAACATCGTCGACGCGCCGCTGAGGTCGCTGCGGATCAACCTGCACGGCACCGAGAACGTGGTGGAGGCCGCGGTCCGCCACCGGGTGCCCTACATGGTCGCGTCCACCAGCGAGGTCTACGGCAAGAACGACGCCGACGGGCTCAAGGAGGACGACGACCGGATCTACGGCTCGCCGACCAAGAGCCGCTGGTCCTACGCCGCGGCCAAGGGGCTGGACGAGCTGGTGGCCTACGTGCACGGCTCCGAGTCCGGCGTCCCGTGCGTGATCACCCGCTTCTTCAACGTGGTGGGGCCCCGCCAGACCGGCCGCTACGGCATGGTCGTGCCCCGGTTCGTCGACCAGGCGCTCGCGGGCCGGCCCATCACCGTCTACGGCACCGGGACGCAGCGCCGCTGCTTCGGCTCGGTGTTCGACGTGGTGCCCGGCATGCTGGAGCTGATGGACACCCCGGCGGCCTACAACCGGGCGGTCAACCTGGGCGGGCACGAGGAGGTGTCCATCAAGGGGCTGGCCGACCGCGTCGTGGAGCTGACCGGCTCGGACAGCGAGATCGTCTACATCGACTACGACGAGGCCTACGGCGAGGGCTACGAGGACATGCAGCGCCGCTACCCCGACACCTCGCTGGCCAAGGACCTGATCGGCTACGAGCCGACCCGCGACCTCAACGCCATCATCAACTCGATCGTGGAGCACCGCCGGGCGCAGGACACCGTCCCGCAGCCCGCCTAGCACCGGCCCGCTCCCGCCCGGTCCGGGTCCGGAGCGGACACCTCCCGCCTCTCGCCCGCCGAGGGCGTCCCACTCCATCCCCGCTCATGGAGACCTCCCCGCCGAGGGGGTCCGCTCTCCCCCCTGCCCCGGGGAGACGGCAGAGACGACGGCGCCCCGCAGGGGGCGGCGACCGCCCGTACCGTGCGAACACGATCGTCCGCCCGCAGGCACGGGCCCCGGCCCTCCGGGACCGGCGGCCGACCGCGGTGCGGACGGGCCGTGACGGTGGCCCCTCCCGCCGGGACCCCGTCCGGTCCTCGGACGGACCGCAGACACTGACACTGACGCCGACCCGCCACCGGTCACGGAGGGCGCGCGGACGCGCAGGACGCGGCCACGACCCGGGACACACATCGCGCCGTCGCAGCCCGGGCACCGGCCGCCACCGGCACGGACACGCGGAACGGGAGCACCGGGGACACGGTCAGCCGGCGAGCACCGCCGCGATCTGGACGAGGGCCAGCACCAGGACGGACGCGCACAGCAGGACCATGGCCCAGGGCGCGGACACCGCGCGCGGCGGCCCGCCGGTGCCGGCGGGATCGCGCAGGCCCTCGCGGCTGCGGCGCCAGCGCAGCCACAGGTGCAGGCCCACGATGGCGGCGACGAACAGGAAGGCGATCATCAGCGCCATCCGGACCACGGGCGGCGCCTGGGGGATCGGGTTCGCCCCGGTGGTCAGCTCGCCGCGCAGGAACAGCAGCCCCACCACCACCAGCAGGATCAGGGTGCGCTGCCACGCGAGCAGGGTGCGCTCGGGCTGTAGGCCCGGGTCCTCCCGGTCGATCGGACTGCTCACAACAGATGCCCCAAAAGCACCACCAGGCACACCAGCCCCACCGCGAACGTGGTCAGCAGCGGCAGCACGCTCATCCTCAGGGTGCCGCCGTCGCGCATGATGCGCTGGACCCGGTACCAGCGCATCGGGGCGTAGACGGTGATGACCGCGGCCAGGACGGCCAGGGTCAGGCCGACCACCGTGCGCGGCCCCGCGTCCCAGCCCAGGGGGAGCAGGTGCAGGACGGCCACCGCTCCGGCCAGCAGGGCCAGCGCGGTGCGCACCCAGGCGAGGAAGGTGCGCTCGTTGGCCAGGGTGAAGCGGTAGTCGACGGGGTCTCCACCCTCTTTGGTGTCCGCGTCGGCCGTGTCAGCACCCATCGGAGTCCCCCTCTTCTCTCCTGTCCCGCCACCGTAGCCCCATCTTCACTTTCCACCCAAACAGGTATTGACCACGTGTTGTGTAGGAAACTTCCAGTTCAGTCCGGACTCCGGGTACTCCCTGCGAGCATGTGGAACAAACGAGTGGGCACGATCGCTGTAGTCCACCAAGAGGAGGACGGCCCGGTCCGACCGGTCCGTCCGACACCGACAGATGCAGGAGATTCCGTGGCCACCGTCGAACTCACCAAGGACAACTTCGCGGACACGCTGAAGGACAACGACTTCGTCCTCATCGACTTCTGGGCGGACTGGTGCGGTCCCTGCCGGCAGTTCGCCCCGGTCTTCGAGCAGTCCTCGGTGAAGAACGCCGACATCGTGCACGCCAAGGTGGACACCGAGGCCCAGCGCGAGCTGGCCTTCGAGTTCAAGATCCAGTCCATCCCGACCCTGATGATCGTGCGGGACCAGACCGTCATCTACAGCGAGCCGGGCGCCCTGCCGTCGGAGGCGCTGGAGAGCCTGATCACCCAGGCCCGCGAGCTGGACATGGAAGAGGTCAGGCAGAAGATCGCCGAGCAGTCCGGCGAAGCGGGCGCCTGACCGGGCGGCCCCGCGCAGAGCACCGGTGCCCCGGCCCCGCGGCCGGGGCACCGCCGTGTCCGGACCCGTCCGGCCGCTCACCAGGCCGGATCCGACTCCGCGGAACCGATCCGTGCGGTTCGGTGACCGGCGGGCAACGGTCCGCGTCATCACACATCCGAGTCCACCGCCCACGTTCATCCGTGCCACGGGGATCGTTCACCGTCACTTCACCCGGACATATTTGCATGGGTTCGACCGCGCCCCGGCGGTTCACCCCCCATGAGCCCGCAAGCACCGTCCGACCCGGAAGTGGCACCATGTCCATCAGCAACACCGCGTCCACTCGTGGCACCGACTCCGGTCGCGGAGTCGCCCCCGACACCGTCCGGTACAACCGCGAGGTGCCCGGGCTGGGAGACCCCGTCTTCGACGTCTCCGGCCTCTCCATCTACTACGGCTCCAACAAGGCCGTGCGCGACGTCGACCTCAAGGTCGGCCCGCGCCAGATCACCGCGATGATCGGCCCCTCCGGCTGCGGCAAGAGCACGGTGCTGCGGACGCTCAACCGGATGAACGACCTCATCCCCGGCGCCCGCGTCGAGGGTAAGGTCGAGTACCACGGCGAGGACCTGTACGCCCCGCACGTCGACCCCATCGAGGTCCGCCGGCGCATCGGGATGGTCTTCCAGAAGCCCAACCCGTTCCCCAAGTCGATCTACGACAACGTCGCCTACGGACCCCGCATCAACGGCATGCGCGGCAACATGGACGACCTGGTCGAGGAGACCCTCACCAAGGCCGCCCTGTGGGACGAGGTCAAGGACAAGCTCAAGGAGAGCGCCTTCGCCCTCTCCGGCGGCCAGCAGCAGCGCCTCTGCATCGCGCGGACCGTCGCGGTGAACCCCGAGGTCATCCTCATGGACGAGCCGTGCTCGGCACTGGACCCGATCGCCACGCTCAAGATCGAGGACCTGATGTACGAGCTGGCGGCCGAGTACACGATCGTCATCGTCACCCACAACATGCAGCAGGCCGCGCGCGTCTCCGACCGCACCGCGTTCTTCACCGCGGGCGTCGACGAGAAGGGCGAGCGCTACGGCAGCCTGGTGGAGTTCGACGAGACCGCCACCATCTTCAGCAAGCCGGCCGACCAGCGCACCGAGGACTACATCTCCGGCCGCTTCGGCTGATCGGAAAGCCCCGCAGACCTCTTCGACACGCCCTCCCCGACGAAGTGGAACCATGACCATGACCGCGCTCCCCGCCTCCACGTCCGTCCCCCGTCCCGCGGGCGCCCCGGACGACGCGGTGGAGCGCGCGGAAGGCCCGCTGCGGGTCCTGCTGGTGGAGCCGGAGTCGGAGCAGTCGCACCAGCTGGTGCTCTCGCTCAGCGGCCACGACGTGGACATCACCGTGTGCGTCGACGGGGCCGAGGCCCTGCTGCGGGTGGGGCTGCTGCGCCCGGACACGATCGTCACCAGCGCCACCCCGCCCGAGGTCGACCTGGAGACGCTGGTGCGGGTGACCCGGCGCGCGACCGACATCCCGATCCTCATCGGAGTGGGCCCCGGCGACTCCCAGCGCGCGCTGCGCGCGCTGGCCGCCGGGGCCACCGCCTGCGTCAACCGGCCCTACCGCATCCCGGAGCTGGCCGCGCTGCTGCGCGGCTCGCTGCCGGGGGTGGACGGCCACCACTCCCTGGAGCACGTCTCCGGCCCCGGCACGTCGCTGCGCTCGGGCGCCCTGGAGCTGGACGCCCTGGGGCACCGGCTGTTCGTGGACGGCCATCCGGTGGACCTGGCGCTTCGGGAGTTCGGGATCATGGACTTCCTGCTGCGCCACCACGGCCGGGTGGTCAGCCGCGAGGAGCTGTGGACCGAGGTCTGGCACAAGCCGCTGCCCCCGGTGAACAACACCATCGCCGTGCACATCCGCCGGCTGCGTCACAAGCTGGGTGACTCCGAGGCCCGTCCGAGGTTCATCCACACCGTGCGCGGAATCGGCTACCGATTGGACACTGCGAACGGCGGATAAGCATGCTCTGAACTTTCTCCAAGGGTCCCCCGGCACGTCCGGGGCGACCCCTTGTTCATGTTCGCGTCACTTCTCTCGAAGACGCACGCGAAAGTGAATGATCGAAAAATCCCCAATATCGGCGCGATGACCCCGCACTCCCCGCTCTACTTGGCATACCCGCAGGTCATCACAGTGGGATTCGCCACGGCGACACCCCGGACACAGAACCATCACACGCCGCTCGTTACCGGAATGTGACCACCATTCACCCTCCATTCACCCGACTTCCACCGAAGGTCTGCCATTTCGATGGCGACACGACTTTCTCCGCGTTTAACGTCGTTTCACGTCAGCCCCGACAGCGGTGATTCAACGAGGAGAACTTCGACATGCGCAACGGGCGTTCCAAGCTCGCCGTCCTGGCGGCCATCCCCCTGCTCGCCACTGCGTGCGGCGGCGGAGGCGACACCGGTGGTGACACCGGCGGTGACGCTGCCGCCGAGCAGCTCAGCGCTTCGCTGACCGGCGCGGGCGCCAGCTTCCCCGACCCGCTCTTCCAGGACCTGATCTACACCTACAACCAGGACGTCCAGCCCGGCGTCCAGATCAACTACCAGAGCGTCGGCTCCGGTGCCGGTGTGGAGCAGTTCCTGGAGCAGACCGTCGACTTCGGCTCCTCCGAGGAGCCCCTGGACGACGAGGACCTGGCCGCCGCCCAGGAGGCCCGCAGCTGCGAGGCCGTCCAGTTCCCGGTGGTCTTCGGCGCCGTGGTCATCGCGTTCAGCAACGAGGCCCTGGACGGCCTGGTCCTGGACGCCGAGACGATCGCCGGGATCTACTCCCGCGAGATCACCACCTTCGACGACCCGGCGATCGCCGAGCTCAACCCCGACATGGAACTGCCGAGCGACGAGATCATCCCGGTCCACCGCTCCGACAGCTCCGGCACCACCTACGTGTTCAGCCACTACCTGTCCACCGAGGTCGAGTCCTGGGCCGACGAGTACGGCGAGGGCAAGGAGCTCGACTGGGCCGACGGCCTGGTCGGCGGCCAGCAGAACGACGGCGTCACCCAGGGCATCACCCAGAACCCCGGCGGTATCGGCTACGTCAACCAGTCCTACGCCCAGGAGGCCGGACTGGCCGTCGCCCACATCGTGAACGAGGACGGCACCCCGATCGAGCCCACCCTGGAGGCCACCATGGCCGCCTCCGAGGAGGTCGAGGTCCCGGACAACTTCCAGTTCGCGATCGACAACGTCGGCGGTGACGGCTACCCGATCGCCGGCTCCAACTGGATCTTCACCTACACCTGCGGCTACGAGCAGGCCAACGCCGACGCGATCATCGACTTCTGGACCTGGGCGCTGACCGACCAGAGCGCCCGCGACCTCGCCGGCGAGCTGGGCTACGCCCCCCTGGGCGAGGCCCTGACCGACCGCGTCGTCGCCGAGCTGGAGAAGACCAACTCCGCCAACTAGCGCGGCCCCCTCCCCGAGGCGCGAGGTTCCCCTCCCCCTCCCGGAGACCCTCCGCGGGGGGGGGGGGGGCCCCCCCCCCCCCCCCCCCCCCCCCCCCCCACCCCCCCCCCCCCCCCGGGGGGGGGGGGGGGGGGAATAAAAAAAAAAAACACCACACAAG
>NZ_JBHVLR010000011.1:159255-166318 GCF_042797335.1 Nocardiopsis sp. NPDC057823
TGCGGTCTATAACACCACCGCCCCCACCGAGCGCGGCCCCCCCCCCTGGGCGCGTGGTCCCCCCCCCCCCCCGGGTCCCCCCCCGGGGGGGCGGGCCCCCCCGCCCCGCCCGCCGCCCTTCCACCCCTCTTCCGCCCCGTGGTGCCGGGGCGGGGACGCTCTCCACTCCCCACGAAAGCCACAGAGGAGAAGCACATGTCCACCGAGGCCCCCGAGGCCCCGCAGGCCCCCGAGGACTCCCCACGGAGGACCTTGTCGGCCGGCAGAGGGCGCCTGGCCGACCCGATCTTCAAGTGGACGGTCGCCGCCTGCGGGACCGTCGTGCTGGTCATCCTGGCGCTGATGGTCGTCCGGACGACCACCGAGGCCTGGCCGGTGTTCGCCAAGGAGGGCTTCTTCGGCTTCCTCCTCGGGGAGGACTGGACGGCGGGCGGCTCCCGGACCGAGATCACCGGTACCTACGGCGCCTGGCCGTTCATCTACGGCACCCTGGTCACCGCGACCATCGCGATCGTCATCGCGCTGCCGCTGTCCATCATGGTCGCCGTCTACCTCACCCACATGGCCCCGCGCCGCATCGCCAAGCCGCTCTCCTACACGGTGGAGCTGCTGGCCGCGGTGCCCAGCGTCATCTTCGGCCTCTGGGGCCTGCACTGGTTCCTGCCGAACGTGATGCGGCCCTTCTTCGACCTGGTCGAGTCGACCCTGGGCTGGTTCTTCCTCTTCGAGGGCCCGGTGCGCGGCGTCGGCTACTTCCCCGCCGGGATCGTGCTGGCCATCATGATCCTGCCGATCATGACCGCCATCATCCGCGAGGTCATCGTGGTGCAGCCGCTGGAGCAGCAGATGGCCGGCTACGCGCTGGGCTCCACCCGGTGGGAGGTCATCACCAAGGTGGTGCTGCCCGCCAGCTTCTCCGGCATCGTCGCCGCGACCATGCTGGGCCTGGGCCGCGCCCTCGGCGAGACCATCGCCGTCCTGATGCTGATCGGCGGCTCCCAGTCCTGGGGCGCCAGCCTCTTCGGCGCCGGCAGCAGCATGGCCTCGCACATCGCCGCGACCTTCGGCGAGTCCTCGCCGGAGACCCGGACGGCGCTGATGGCGATCGGTGTCGCCCTCTTCCTCGTCACGATGATCATCAACGTCCTGGCCCGCGTCGTCGTGTGGCGCCTGGGGCAGTTCACGGGAGACGCCGCCGTATGAGCACCGCGACCACCACACCCCCGACCCCGGCGCAGCACGTCCCGCTGAGCGTGCGCCCGCCCGGCACCGGCTACCGGCGGTTCAAGAACCGCGCGGCCACGGTCGTCCTGACCGGCGCGATGATCCTCGCGATGATCCCGCTGTTCCTCATCATCTTCGAGGTCACCCGGCGCGGCATCGGCGTGGTGAACCTGGAGTTCTTCACCGCCACCGAGCCCCCGCCCCGGCGCGAGGGCGGCGGCTACGCCGCCGGGTTCTTCGGCACGCTGTACATCATGGCGCTGGCCGTCGCGATGTCGATCCCGTTCGGCATCGCCACCGCCGTGTACATCGTGGAGTTCGGCCCCAACCGCCTGACCGGCGCGATCCGGTTCTTCACCGACGTCATGACCGGCATCCCCTCGATCTTCGTGGGTCTGTTCGTCTACGGCCTGCTGGTGATCGGCTGGGGGGCGATGGGCTTCGGCACGTTCGTGGGCGCCGTCGCGATCGCGGTGATGATGCTGCCGATCGTCACACGCTCGGCGGAGGAGATGCTGCGGCTGGTCCCGGACGAGATCCGCAACGCCAGCTACGGCCTGGGCGCCCGCAAGTGGCAGACCATCGTCCACACGGTGCTGCCCGCCGCCGCCCCGGGCCTGACCACCGGCTCGATGCTGGCGATCGCCCGCGGTATCGGCGAGACCGCGCCGCTGCTGCTGACGGCGTTCGGCACCGGCATCATCGTCACCGCGTTCCAGGGCTCCCCCCAGGGCGCCGTGCCGATGCAGCTGTACCGCGGTGCGGCCCAGCCGTTCGAGGCGGGCATCGACCGCGCGTGGGGCGCGGCGCTGTGCCTGTTCGTGCTGGTGCTGCTGTTCACGGTCATCGCCCGCTGGATCGGCTCCCGGGCCTCGGTCGGCAAGTGACCTGAACACGCCCCCCGAACGAAGGGCCGCCCCGGTGCGAGAACCGCCCGGTGCGGCCCTTCGTCCTACCGGTAGCCTTTCCGCACCAACGGACCCCCGACTGGGAGAGACAATGCCCGAAACCTCCGAGTACGCCGCCACGTTCGCCCTCGTGGACGCCGACGGCGACGGCCGCATCACCGCCTCCGAGCTGGTCGCCCTCATGCGCAACCTCGGCGACGAGTGCACCGACGAGCAGGCCGCCGAAACGGTGAGCGCCATGGACTCCGACGGCGACTCCCGCATCTCCCTGGAGGAGTTCGCCCGCTTCATGTCCTCCCGCGGCTGAGGCCCCCGCCGTGCCCGCCCCCTGACCGCGGTCCCGGCGGCGGGCACGGCGTCCCGCGGCCGGAACCGCTCCGCGGTCAGGCCTCCCGGGCGAGGTAGACGGTGTCGGGGATGCTGTGGGCCACCGTCACCTCGATCGCCTCCACGTGGGTGAAGCGCTCGCGCAGTAGGGCCTCGAAGGACTCCACCGGGTTGGCGCTCCAGAACGCCAGCACCCCGCCCGGGGCCAACAGCCCCTTGAGCAGGTCCAGCCCCGCCGCCCGGTACAGCCGGCCGTTGGCCTCGGTCACGGTCCAGTCCGGGCCGTTGTCGGTGTCCAGGCAGATCGCGTCGTAGCGCTGCGGCCGCCCGGCCGCCGCCTCCGTCCAGGCGACGATGTCGGCGTTGTGCACCCGGCAGCGGGGGTCGCGGTGCACGTAGCCCGCGGCCTCGCCCAGTTCGCCGTCGTGCCAGGCGATGACCTGCGGCTCCAGCTCGACGACCTCCACCAGGGAGACCCGGGGGTCGTCCAGCGCCTCCCGCGCCGAGAAGCCCACCCCCAGGCCGCCGATGAGGACCCGCGCCCGGCCGCGCCCCCGCGGCAGCGCCGCCAGGCTCGCGCGCACCATCTCGCGCTCCGAGGTGCCGTCCCGGGTGTCCATGAGGAACACCCCGTTGCTGTAGATCTCGTAGTGCGCGCCCACCCGGCGCAGCACCAGGTCTCCGCCCGTCTCACCCGTGACGCGGGCGAGCGTCTCCTTCTCCTCCGCCACCTGTGGTGTCTCCATTCCGCCATTGTGCCCGCCCGCGCACCCACCGTGTCGGCCGGACCGGAAAGCCGTACGGGCAGGGCACGCGCGGTTCCCCCCACTTACCAGATGGTTTCGGGAAAGTTCCCAAAGTATTGAATCTGCAATGCAACCGATTCCTTTGTGACGCCCGCAACACGGGTAGGTCCTGCACGATTGTCGCGATATGGCTCCCGGATTCCTCCCCGGGTTCCCGACAGGTTAGAGAGAAGGATCAGATGTCCTCTGTTCCGGTCAATGGCAAGGCGGGGCCCCCGCCGGCGCCGGACAAGCCGAAGTGGACACCACAGAGCATCGCCATCTGGGCCGGCGTCGCCCTCGTGGGAGCGGTCGCGTGGGGCGTGATCGCCATCGGCCGAGGCGAGGAGATCTCGGCCGCCTGGCTGATCTTCGCCGCGCTCGCCTCCTACGCCATCGCCTACCGCTTCTACGCACGGTTCATCCAGTACAAGGTGCTGATGGCCGACCCGACCCGGGCCACCCCGGCCGAGCGCCTCAACAACGGCGCCGACTACCACCCGACCGACCGCCGGGTGCTCTACGGCCACCACTTCGCCGCCATCGCCGGCGCCGGACCCCTCGTCGGCCCGGTCCTCGCGGCGCAGATGGGCTTCATGCCCGGCACCATCTGGATCATCCTGGGTGTGATCTTCGCGGGTGCCGTGCAGGACATGGTCGTGCTGTTCTTCTCCACCCGCCGCAACGGCCGCTCGCTCGGCCAGATGGCGCGCGAGGAGATCGGCCCGGTCGGCGGCATCGCCGCGCTCATCGCGGTGCTGTCCATCATGATCATCCTGCTGGCCGTGCTGGCCATGGTCGTCGTGAACGCCCTGGCCGAGTCGCCGTGGGGCGCGTTCTCGCTGATCATGACCATCCCCATCGCCCTGTTCATGGGCGTGTACCTGCGGTTCGTCAGGCCCGGCAAGGTCATGGAGACCTCCGCCATCGGCGTCGTCCTGCTGCTGCTGTCCATCGTCGGCGGCGGCTGGGTGGCCGAGCACGCCGTGCTGAGCGAGGTCTTCCTCTTCAGCAAGAACGAACTGACCATCGGCCTGATCGTCTACGGCTTCGTCGCCTCGGTGCTGCCCGTGTGGCTGCTGCTGGCGCCGCGCGACTACCTGTCGACCTTCATGAAGGTCGGCGTGGTCGTCCTGCTCGCGGTTTCCATCCTCATCGCGATGCCGTCGCTGCAGCTGCCGCGGTTCACCGAGTTCGCGTTCAACGGCCAGGGCCCCGTGGTGGCCGGGCCGCTGTTCCCGTTCGTGTTCATCACGATCGCCTGCGGCGCGCTGTCGGGGTTCCACGCGCTGATCTCCTCGGGCACCACGCCCAAGCTCATCGAGAAGGAGACCCAGGTCCGCATGATCGGCTACGGCTCGATGCTCACCGAGTCGTTCGTGGCGGTCATGGCGCTGATCACCGCGTGCATCATCGACCCCGGCGTGTACTTCGCGATGAACATGCCGATGAACGCCCTGGGCGGCAGTGTGGAGTCCGCCGCGCAGACCGTCAGCCAGCTCGGCTTCACGGTGGACGCCGCGACACTGCAGCAGATCGCGACGAACATCGGCGAGAGCGAGATCATCGCCCGGACCGGCGGCGCGCCGACGTTCGCGCTGGGTGCCGCGACGATCTTCTCCAACGTGTTCGGCGGCCAGGCCATGATGGCGTTCTGGTACCACTTCGCCGTCATGTTCGAGGCGCTGTTCATCCTCACCACCGTCGACGCCGGAACCCGCGTCGGCCGGTTCATGCTCCAGGACACCCTGGGCAACGTGTACAAGCCGATGCGCGACACGAGCTGGCGGCCCGGCGCGTGGATCTGCAGCGCTCTGATCGTCGGCGGCTGGGGCTACTTCCTGTGGGCGGGCGTGAACGACCCGCTGGGCGGTATCAACCAGCTGTTCCCGCTGTTCGGCATCGCGAACCAGCTGCTGGCGGCGATCGCCCTGGCGGTGTGCACCACGCTGATCATCAAGTCCGGCAGGGCCAAGTACGCCTGGGTCACCCTGGTGCCGCTGGCCTGGGACGCGGTGGTCACCCTGACCGCGAGCTACCAGAAGGTGTTCTCCGACGACCCGAAGATCGGGTTCTTCGCCCAGCGCAGCCAGTTCTCCGAGGCGCTCGCCAACGGCGAGCCCGGGGTGGGCGCGGTGCAGGGCGAGGAGGCCATGCGCCAGGTGGTCGTGAACACGACGGTCCAGGGCACGCTGTCGGTGCTGTTCGCGCTGCTGGTGGTCATCATCCTGGCCGACTCGGTCCGGGTGTGGATCAAGGCGCTGCGCGCCCCGGAGGGCACGCTGCCCATCACCGAGATCCCGTACGAGAGGTCCAAGACCTGGGCCCCGGACGGGCTCATCCCGAGCCGTGAGGAGCGCGAGTACGCTCGGCAGCTGGAGAGCGTGGGCGGTTCCTCCGAGGAGAAGAAGGAGTAGCGGACGATGACGACGGGCTCGGCACTCGGTCCGAGGCTGCTGCACGGACTGCGCGAGGCGTGGCAGATCGCCCGCGGGGTCGTGGGCGAGCGGGCCTACGAGATCTACCTGGAGCACCACAACCGGGAGCACCCGGGCGAGGAGCCCATGAGCGAGCGCGTCTTCTGGCGCCACCACACGGACAAGGGCGACACGAATCCCGGGTCGCGCTGCTGCTAGGTGACGGGGGTCCCGGAGTCCGCTCCGGGGCCCTTCCGCGTTTTATGACCCGCGGGTAACTTAGGGGTCGTGACGAAGAACCCGCGCACGGCCGCCCCGTACGCCCTCGGCGGCCTGTTCCTGGCCTCGGCCGTACTGCACTTCATCGCCCCGAAGCCGTTCGAGGCGATCATGCCGCGCTCCCTGCCCGCGCCGCGCGCCTGGGTGTACGGCAGCGGCGTCGCCGAGGCCGCGTGCGGCCTGGGCCTGCTGACCCGCCGCCGCTGGGCGGGGCCGGCCGGCGCCGCCCTCCTCCTCGCCGTGTGGCCCGCCAACATCCGGATGGCCATGGACTCGGGCACGGGGCGTCTGCCCGGCCCGGCCGACAACCGCATCGTGGCCTGGGGGCGCGTCCCGCTCCAGATCCCGCTCATCTGGGCCGCGCTCCAGTCCCGCCCCGAGCCCCCGGCCTCCTAGGAGGCCGGCGGTACGGCGGTCAGGACTTCCAGGACGGGCCCCACCCGCTGCTGTCGGAGACCCCCTCCGGCATGGGCTCCAGCAGCCCGGCGCCGGGCGGCTCGCGGTCCGCCTCGGGTCCCGGAGCGATCGACGGCTCCGCCTCGACCTCCCAGCGGTCCGCGGGAGGCGGCGGCACCAACGAGGCTCCCGGAGGCGCGCTCGCCCCACCGCTCCCGAAGGCGTCCCACGTCCCCTGCGCCCCGGTGGCCCCGGATGACCCGCCGTACTCGGAGGCCCCGCCGCCCACCTCGGCGACCGGGCGGCCACCCGAGCCGTCACCCGCCCCGGCGACATCGCCGTACCCGGACGCATCCGCGTACCCGGGAGCACCGGCCCCAGCCGTGTCTCCGTACGCACCAGAGGCCCCAGCGGCACCACCGTGTCCAGGGGCACCGTGCCCGGAAGCACCATGCGCACCCGGGGCCCCGGTCACATCTGCATAGCCAGAGGCCCCAGCCGCACCGCCGTGCCCGGGGGCACCGACCGCATCTGCGTAGCCAGGGGCACCGTGCCCACCAGACACACCAGCCGTGTCTCCATACCCGGAGGTGCCATGCGCCCCGGGCGCACCACCGTGCCCAGAGGCACCATGCCCACCAGACACACCAGCCGTGTCTCCATACCCGGAGGTGCCATGCGCCCCGGGCGCACCACCGTGCCCAGAGGCACCATGCCCACCAGACAC
>NZ_JBHVLR010000011.1:166416-231463 GCF_042797335.1 Nocardiopsis sp. NPDC057823
ACACCAGCCGTGTCTCCATACCCGGAAGCACCGGGCGCACCCGCACCGCCCGCACCACCATGGCCAGAGCCACCGTACGCACCAGAGGTATCAGCGACACCCGAGGCACCAGAACCACCACTATGCCCGGGCGCACCATGACTACCAGAAGCACCGGCCGCATCCGCGTACCCCGAGGAGCCATGTGCCCCGGGCGCACCAGCCGCGCCGCCGTGCCCAGGAGCACCGTGCCCACCAGAAACACCGGCCGCATCTGCGTACCCGGAGGCCCCGGGCGCACTGCCATGTCCAGGGGCACCATGCCCACTCGGGGCACCAGCCGTGTCTCCGTACCCGGAGGCGCCATGCGCCCCGGGCACACCACCGTGTCCAGAGGCACCATGCCCACTCGGGGCACCAGCCGTGTCTCCGTACCCGGAAACACCGGGCGCACCCGCACCTACAGCACCGCCATGACCGGAGTCACCGTACGTACCAGAGGTCCCAGCCGCGCCCGGGGCACCGGCGACACCACCGTGCCCGTGGGCACCCGGGGCACCGGCCGCAGGCGTCCAGCCACCCGGGACATCACCGGCCCCCGGCACACCGGGGGCACCGCCGTGTCCAGGGGCACCGTGCCCACCAGGGACCCCGGCCGCATCCGTGTACCCGGGGGCGCTGTAGGCGCCCGAAGGCCCGGACGCGTCGGCGCCGGCGGGGCCGCCGTGGCCGTGGGAGCCGGAGTCGCCCTCGTACGCCGCGGCGGTGTGCGCACCGGAGGCGCCCGAGGCGCCGACCGCGTTCCAGGAGTCGTCGGCGTCCCGGGGGCCGGGACGGCCCGGAGCCGGCGCCGCGTCGGCGGGGCTCCAGTCCTCCGGCGGCACGTCCACCACCGGGGACGTCTCCTCCTGGCTCTGCACCAGGGGGTGCACGACGGTGCCCGCCGGGTGCACCCGCCCCCACCAGGCGGCGGCCTCGTCGCGCCCCAGCTCCTCCTCGACCCGCAGCCACCCCGGGATGTGCGGGTGGCGGCGGCCGGTCCGCCAGGTGTGCTTGAGGGAGATCGGCTCCAGCACCAGCACCCGCTCGCCGTCGACGACCGGCACCGATCCCGGCGTCGCCTCGTTGCCCACCCACATGCCGTCGCCGCCGACCAGGTCCCACTCGCCCTCGACGATCGACAGCCGCGGGTCGTCGCGCAGGTCGGTGGCGGACGCCACCCAGTCCGGCATCGGCCGCTGCCCCGGCACGCCCCGGCCCTCCGGGCCGATGAGCGCGTCGGCCAGCAGCGTGTGCAGCTGGAAGTTGTCCCCCACACCGTCGAAGCGCACCCGGAAGGCGCGCCCCGACGCCCGGTCCAGGACGAGCATCCGGTCGGCCTCGGCCATCAGCAGCAGCTCGTACACCTCGCCGAACTCCTCGACGTGGCGGCGCATCCGGGAGGACAACGCCTGCAGCTCGGCGAGCCCCCGCGGGTCATGGCGCAGCGCGGCGCGCACCTCGGCGTCGCCCAGCACGGCGCGGATCGCGATCCCGTACGGCTGCATGGTCGCCCACGAGGCGAGCGAGTACATGTCGGCGTCGCCGAGCACCGGGGTCACCCGCGCCCGGTGCGACTCGCCGGTCTCCCGCGGGTGCGGCGGGTCGTCCTCGCCCGTCGACTCCCAGGCGTCCGCGAACCGCAGCGCCTGCGCGCCGACCTCCCGCGCGCGTCGGGTGATCTCGACCCCGGCGGGCCCGGCCGGGGTCCCCACCTCGACGAGGGCGCCGCACAGCACCGCCAGGTCGGCGACGGCCCCCAGGGCGATCCGCTCCGGCGTGCGGAGACGTTCGGCGATGGCCGCGAGCGCTGCGGCCCGCTCCTCGACGGGAACGTGCCCGGCCAGCTGGAACAGCGTTCCGGCGAGCGGTAGAACCTCGTGGGGCCGCGACTGGGCGGCCTCGACGACGTCGGCGACGGCGCGGCGGAAGTCTTCGATCATTCGGGCATCGTGACACAGTCCTCCGTCAGTGCCGGAGTCCTCCCCCGGAAACGACCACCTTCGGCCACGGGGGATCACCGTGGACGAACAGCGCGTGAACACCATCAAACCGACGGACGACGGGTTCAGGTGCGTCCGAAACCCCGTCCCACCCGGGTCTTCAGGCCGCCACCGCCGCCCGCGGCCGGGTCGCCAGCCGGGCGAATCCGCAGATCCAGCCCAGTGTCGAACCCCACAGCAGCCCCGTGACCAGCCCGCCCGCGAGCATCGCGTACCACCCGACGGGGCCCAGCCCCATCTCCCAGGCGGGCAGCAGGGCGCGCGGCACACCGGCGGCCGCCGCCCCGAGGGCGAACGCGCCCCACCCCGCCAGGAAAGCCCGGACGGCGGAGGCGTCGGGGCGGCGCGCCACGGACCGCGCCGTCGCCCACCACACGACGGCGACGAGCACGGCCACCCCGGCCAGCTCGGCGGCGAGCGCCGACCAGGGCTGTTCGCCCAGCGGCGCGAACCGCAGCCCGGGCACGGCGAACGGCGCCCCCAGGGCGCTGGGCAGCAGCAGCCAGGCGCCCCGCGCGCCCAGCCAGGTGAGGAAGCCGGTGGTGCCGAACAGCAGACACGGCAGCAGCGCGGCGGCGGAGGCGGCCGCCGGGATATTGCGAATAAGATTCACGTTTTGCAGGATAGTGACGTACGTCTCTTTTCCCCACCCCCCCGAAGGACGCGACTTGAAACGTCTCGCGGCGGTCCTCGCCGTCCTGGTCCTGCTGCCCGGCCTGCTCGCCGCGGCCACCCGGCACGACCCGGGACCCACCCGCTACATCACCGACGACCGGGGGCGCGCCCTGTTCCTGCACGGCTTCAACACCTCCGGCTCGGCCAAGTCCGACCCCGAGCGCCTCCCCTGGATCACCGAGGACGCCGTCCAGGCCGAGTACGACCTCATGGGGACCAACTTCGTCCGCTTCCTCATCCAGTGGCAGGCGCTGGAGCCCGAACGCGGCGTCTACGACGAGGACTACCTCGACGCCGTCGCCGAGCGCGTCGACTGGTACGCCGAACGCGGCTACCACGTCCTCCTCGACATGCACCAGGACCTCTACGGCCGCTACACCAGCCCGCAGGAGCACTCCGGCAACGGCGCCCCGCGGTGGGCCACCCACAACGACGGCCTGCCGGTGGAGTCCCAGGACATGTGGGAGCTGGTCTACCTGGAGCCGGGCGTCATGCGCTCCTTCGACCACTTCTGGAACACCACCGGCGAGCACCCGTACCTCATGGACGACTACGCCGCCGCCTGGAACCACGTGGCCGCCCGCTTCGCCGACGAGCCCGCCGTCCTGGGCTACGACCTCATGAACGAGCCGTTCGGCGGCAGCCTCCAGGGCCCGGACTTCGAGGCCGGCCCCCTGGCCGAGCTGTACCGGCGCTGCCTGGAGCGCATCCGCGAGGTCGACCAGGACGCCTGGATCTTCGTCGAGGGCCAGGCCGTGGGCGTCAACTGGGGCTTCCCCTCCGCGCTCCCCCGCTTGGAGGACCCGCGCGAGGGCGGGCCCCGCATCGCCTACGCCCCGCACGCCTACCCGCTGCCCATGGACCTCGGGCGGCCCTACGAGGGCGACTCCCGCGCGACCGTGGACCGCAGCATCGACCTGTGGTCCGACAGCGTCCGCGTCACCGCCGAACGCCTGGGGGCGCCGATCGTGCTGGGCGAGTTCGGCCTGGACATGTCGGGCCCGGGCGCGGACGCCTACGTGCGCCGCATGCTGGAGGAGACCGAGTCGATGGCCTCCGGCCGCGCCTACTGGTCCAACGACCACGACGGCTGGGGGCCGTGGGCGGACACCGACCTCACCCCGGGGCCGCTGGCGGAGGTCATGTCCCGCGCCTACCCCCGGGCGGTGGCGGGGCGGCCGGTGGAGGTCTCCTACGACGCCGGACCGGCCCGGTTCCGGCTCCGGTTCACCGAACGCGAGGGCGTGTCGGGCCCCACCGAGATCCACCTCCCGGCGCACGCCTTCCCCGACCACGAGCTCACCGTGGACGCCCCGGACGGCTGGACCTCCGACTGGGACGCGGAGCGCCGCGTGCTGTCCGTCGAGATCCCGGACCACGGGGAGGGCACGGAGTACACCATCACCGTCGTCCCCGCCTGAGCGTCCCGCCCGGCCCGCACCGGTACCCCCGTCGGAGGGCGGCGGCCGCCCGCACCCTCCGGGACGCACGCCCCGGACGCGCGGAGGGGCCCGCGGTCGCCCGCGGGCCCCTCCTCCACCCGCCGCCTACAGGCGGCAGGCGTAGATGTCCGTCACCAGGATCGCCCGGGCGCCCAGCTGCCACAGGTCGTCCATGATCCGCTGGGCGTCCCGGCGCGGCACCATCGACCGCACCGCCACCCAGCCCTCCCGGTGCAGGGGGGACACCGTCGGGCCCTCCATGCCGGGGGTCAGCGCCACCGCCGCCTCCAGGCGCTCGGCGTGCACGTCGTAGTCCATCATCACGTAGTCGCGGGCGACCAGGACGCCGCGCAGCCGCCGCAGCAGGGTGTCGAACTTGGCGTCGGGTCCGGCGTCCACGGGGCGGATCAGCACCGCCTCCGACACCAGGATCGGCTCCCCGAACGTCTCCAGCCCCGCCTGGCGCAGCGTGGTGCCGGTCGACACCACGTCGGCGACGGCGTCGGCCACCCCCAGCTGGACGGAGCTCTCCACCGCGCCGTCCAGGTGGATGACGCGCGCGTCGACCCCCTCCTTCTCCAGGTAGGAGCGGAGCAGCCCGTCGAACGACGTGGCGACGCGCTTGCCGTCGAGGTCGGCGACCGTCATGTTCGCGCCGTTGGGCGCGGCGAACCGGAACGTGGACCCCCCGAACCCCAGCGGCAGCACCTCGTCCACGGGGGCGCCGGAGTCCAGCAGCATGTCGCGGCCGGTGATCCCGGCCTGCAGGATGCCCTCGCCGACGTACACGGCGATGTCCTTGGGGCGCAGGAAGAAGAACTCGGTCTCGTTGTCCGGGTCGACCATCACCAGGTCGCGGCTGCTCTTGCGCTGCCGGTAGCCGGCCTCGCGCAGCATCTCGACGGCGGGCTCGGACAGCTGGCCCTTGTTGGGCACGGCGATTCTCAGCATGTCGGGCATGTGTTCTGGCTTTCGTGTTGGCTCTGCGTGTTCGAAGACGTCGAGCGGCCGTACGCGCCGTGGTCGGGGCGCGCCGACCTACAGATGCTTGTAGACGTCTTCCAGCCGCAGGCCACGGGCCAGCATCAGGACCTGGAGGTGGTAGAGGAGCTGCGAGATCTCTTCGGCGGCCTGCTCGTCGGATTCGTACTCCGCGGCCATCCAGACCTCGGCCGCCTCCTCGACGACCTTCTTGCCGATGGCATGGACGCCGGCGTCGAGCTGGGCGACGGTCCCGGACCCCTCGGGTCGGGTGCGCGCCTTCTCGGACAGCTCGGCGAACAGCTCTTCGAAGGTCTTCATGGTGTCTTTCCTCGACCGACAGTGCACTGACAAGCCTAGGCGTTGCGGCCACCATCCGCTGCACGCGGGGGCGGGAGTCTCACCATGCGGTCGGGGAACACGTCACATCCGCCGCCGCGCCCGCCCCGGCACCGGCCCGTCACACCATGCGGCGGGCCACCAGCCGCACCAGGGAGCGCGGCAGGACCTTGAGCAGGCCGTCGGCGGTCTTGTACTGGGCTCCGGGGACCACGTGGGAGCGCCCGGCAGCCCAGGCCCGCAGCGAGTCGCGGACGATGTGCTCCTTGGGCACGAACGCGAACTCGGGCAGCCCCTTCTCCTGGACGCCCCGGGTCATGTCGGTGCGCACGAACCCGGGCAGCACCACGGTGACGGACACGCCCCTGCCCCGCACCTCCGCGGACACGCTCTCGCTCCACAGGGTGAGGAACTTCTTGCCCGCCCCGTACACCGAACCGCCAGGGTTCACGGCGGGCTCCCCGGCCAGCGAGGAGACGGTGATGACACCGAGCCTGGCCTGCTCCCCGGCCTCGCGGCGGGCGATCTGCACCGGCAGCACGGCCCGGGTCAGCTGGAGGACGGCCCGCACGTTGAGTTCGAGCATGGCGTCGATGTCGGCGGGGTCCTGTTCGGTGAACGCTCCGCCGTCGCCGCGCCCGGCGTTGTTGACGAGCAGGTCGACGGCGGGGCGCTCCCCCGTGCCGTCGGCGGTGAGGCGCCCGGCGACCGCGTCCACCCCGCCGCGCGAGCCGAGGTCGGCGGGCAGGACCTCGACGGGGGTGCCGTAGATGTCGCGGATCTCCTCGGCCAGCGACTCCAGGAGCTCCTTGCGCCGGGCCACCAGCACCAGGCCGTAGCCGCGCTGGGCCAGGCGGCGCGCGTACTCCTCGCCGATGCCGGAGGAGGCGCCTGTCACCAGCGCCGTCCGGGGGTGCTCGGTACGGGTGCCCTCGTCCGCTTCGCTCATGGGGCCAGCCTAACCACCACGGTCGGCGCGGTGCCGCGGCCGGGGTTCCCGCCGGGGCGGTGGGATGGTCCACACCCGCAATTCACGGCGCGGGAACACCGGTGTCTCCCATCGGAGGCCGCCAGGGGTTAGCGTTCGGTTATGTCCGAGACAAAGAGCACCGCCGGACCCCTCGCCGCCCTCGACGAACGCCTGCGCGACACCAGGCTGTTCTTCACCCAGGCGCTGCGGACGTTCCATGCCACCGGTTCCATCCTGCCCAGCAGCCCAGCGCTGGCCCGGGCGATGGCCGAACACGTCCGTGTCCGTCCGGTACCCGACGAGCCGCTGCGGATCATGGAGGTGGGCGCGGGCACGGGGGCCATCACCCGCGGGATCGCCGCCGCCATGCGTCCGGGGGACACCGCCGACCTGGTGGAGGCCAACCCCGAGTTCGCCGCCCACCTCGAACACCTGCTGGAGACCGACCCCGCGCTGTCACCGATCGCCGCGCAGGCGCGGGTGCACGCCAAGCTGGTCGGCGACATGGGCACCGACCGCACCTACGACGTGATCCTGTCGGGGCTGCCGTTCGCGAACTTCACCGCCGACGCCGTCCGGGAGATCCTGGAGTACTACTTCGAGGTGCTGCGCCCCGGCGGCCACCTCTCCTTCTACGGCTACCTGTACACGAAGGAGGTGAAGGCGGTCATCGCCCGGCGCGAGGACTACCTGCGCCAGGCGCGCACCAGCTGGGTGGTGCAGGACTGGATCGACCGTTACGGCGTCCGGTCCGACCGGGTGATCGCCAACGTCCCGCCCGCGTTCGTGCACCACCTGCGCAAGCCCGAGAAGACCTCGTGACCGCCGGGGCCCGCCCGGTGCGGGCCCCTCAGCCCCTTCCTCCGATCCGGGCGACCGCGTCGCGCAGCAGGGCGGTCAGGTCCCGGTCCTGGGCGATACCGCGCCTGCTCAGAGCCTGCGGCGACACGTGGGCGGTGCGGTCGGAGCCGAGCAGCGCGCGCAGCCGCGGCAGCGCCCGCCCGGCAGGGGGACCGATCCCGCCGAGCAGGCGCACGGCGGCCGTGCCGGTGCCGGTGAGCACCCGCTCCCCCAGGTAGGGGTGGTCGGTGTCGAGCAGCGCGGCGAGCACCGCACGCGTGTCCCCGGTGACCCGCCACAGGGCGTGCAGGGCCCGGGCGTCGTGCGCCCCCCGCAGGTCCGTGTACTCCCGCAGGTCGGCCTCGTAGCGGGCGGCGGCGGGACCGGCCTCGGCGAGCAGCGCCCACTCCCGGTCGTGCCACCGGGCGCCGAAGGGGCCCAGCAGGTCCAGCGCCGCCCCCGTGTCACCGGTGAGCCGCAGGTACGCGTGGGCCCGTCCGGGGCCGGCCGCGGACTCCCGCACCCGGTCGGCGTGCCGCGCCGCGGCGGGGCCGATCGCGGCCAGCACCGCCACCAGGCCGGGGTCGCGGTCGCCGCCGCCGAGCAGGCCGGCGACCGTGTCGGCCAGCGGGGCCGCGCGGGGACCCCACGCCGCCAGGGCGGGGGCCGCCCACCGGGCCTCCCAGGGGTCGCCCCCCATCCGTTCGCGCAGGTGCGGCAGCAGCTCGTCGGCCCAGGGCGCGAACGCCTCCATGGCCTCCTCGAACGTCGGGTCCCAGCCCCACGGGTCCCGGGAGGGGACCGGGTCGAACCCGAACAGCGGCAGGCCGGAGCGGGCCAGGAGGAGCGCGGGCGCGCGGGGGTCGCCGAGCCGGGCCAGGGCGAGCAGCGCCTGCGCGGCGTCGTCGCCGGGTTCCGCTGCGATGCCGGCCAGCCGGTCCGACCACGGGCGTGCCCGATCCCCGACCGCGGACAGCGACCGCACCGCCCACCGCCGGACCTCCGGGTCGGGGTCGTCCAGCAGCGGCGCGACCCGCCCGGCCCACGGCCCGGCCGCCGAACGGAACTCCCCGACCAGGTCCAGCGCCGCCCGCACGGCGGCCGCGCGCACCCGTGCGTCGGCGTGCCCGAGCAGGTCCCGGGCGACCCGTTCCCGCCCGTCGCGGTCCAGCGCCCGGTGGATCCAGACCTGGGCGTAGCGGAAGCGCCGGTCGTCACGGCCGTCGGCGCCCAGCCCGGCGGCCCGGAACCACCGGGGACACGGCTCCCGGACCAGGTCGTCCATGGCGGCCCGGGCGGTCGGCACCGGGTCCCCGAAGGCCCCGGACCCGACCAGCACCCGCTCGTCGCGGTCCCCGTTCTCGAACCGGTCGCGCAGCCATCCCGGAACCGGGCCGCCACGCCCGGTGAGCCGGACGGCGGCGGCCAGGAGACGGAGCCGGACCCCGGGGTCGGTCTCGGCCCCGTGGCGTTCGCGCAGGGCCTCCACCACGGCCGCGTCCCCGCCCCGCCCCCGGGCCAGGGCCTCGGCGGCCTTGACGCGCACCTCGGGGCAGGGGTCGGCCAGCAGGGGGAGCAGCGCCTCCCGCACGGTGGCCGGTGCGGGCAGGTCCCAGCCGGAGCACACGTCCCCGACGAGGTCGAGGGCGTCCAGCCGGACCTGCCGCGGGCGCACGGCATCGGCGGCCGCCCGCGCCAGGAACGGCAGCGCCGCGGGCACCGCCGACGGGAGCCGGTACCCGTACCCCCGGTCGGCGAGGCTCACGCAGAGGTCCTCGACGGCCCCGGCGGCCTCCGCGGGGTCCCCGGCGAGCGCCGCCGCGAGGTCGTCGCGGACCCCGGTGCCGTCCTGTCCGTGGCAGTCCACGAGATCGCCCCAGGGCACCCCGTCCAGCCCGCGCAGGCGTTCGTCATCGGCCATGGGCACCACCGAACAGCTCCGCCCACCGCAACGCAAGCCCCCTTTCGGAGGCCGGGCCTCACCCTCCTCCGACACGCGCGATGGCCCTGTCGAGCAGCGCCAGCAGGTCCCGGTCGTCGGCCACGTCGCGCCAGCCGGAGCTCAGGTTCCCCGGCCGCCGGGGGGCCGCCCGTAGCTCCCGCAGCCTCGGCAGCGCGGGCGCGGCCGCCGCGCCCATCTCCTCCACCACCCGGACCGCCGCCGGTCCGGTCCACGAGTGCACCCCGCCGCCCAGCGGCGCGTACCCGCCGTCGAGGAGGGCCGACAGGGCCGTGTCCGCGTCCCCCGTCAGCCGCCAGTACGCCAGGACGGCCGGAGGGTTCCCCTTCTCCGCCTCCTCGCGCGCCGCGTCGACGTGGCGGGCGGCCACCGCTCCGAGTTCGGCGAGCAGGGTCCAGTACGGGCCCCACCTCCGGGGGCCGACCTCCTCCAGCAGGGCCAGGGCGCCTGCCGCGTCCCCGGTGAGCCGCCAGAACGCCAACGCGGCCGAACCGTCGTTCTCGGGCCCGGTGAACCACCGCACCAGCGGGGCGTGCCGCGCCGCGGCGGGGCCGATCGCGGCCAGCACCGCCAGCTCGCGCGACGGGTGGTCGGAGCCCTCCAGGAGAGCGGCCACTCCGTCGGCGAGCGGAGCCGCCAACGGCCCCCATTCCCCGACCGTGGCCAGGGCGGCGAGCATGCCGTCCTTCGGCCCGCGCAGCAGTTCGGCCAGTACGGGCAAGAGCGCGTCGGCCTCGGTCGCGAGCAGGCCCAGAACATCGGGCAGCGCCGGGGAGAAGAGCCACCCACCGCCGTGACTCCGCGCGGCGGAGAGCCCGAGACACGGTTCGTCCGCCTGCTTCAGCAGCAGTGGGACCACCCGCGGATCGCGCAGACGGGCCAGACCGAACAGCGCGGCCGCCCGCTCCTTGCCGGGCGGGTGACGCTCCCCGGTATCCTCCACCCGGGCGGCACGCTCGGCCAGGGCGTCCGCCCACGGCGCCGCGGCCTCCCCGGCCACCGAGAGGATCTGGACCGCCCGCGTCCGCCGCTTCGACCAGGGCTCCGCCAGCAGCGGCCCGACGGTGTCGGCCCACTCCGCTTCGGCGCCCCGGAACCCGCCGACGAGTCCGGCGATGAGCTCCACCGCGCCCACCCGGGCCCCGGCCCGCCGGGACCCCAGCAACCGGCGGGCCAGCTCCGCGCGGTCGTCGGGACGGTCCGCGAGCGCCTCGGCCACCCGCTGTTCCAGCGCCGCGGCCATCGCACGCTCATCGTCGAGGTGGTCACCGTAGATCGATCGCAGCCACGGCGGCCGCGGATCGTCCCCCTCGACCGCCGTGACGGCCAGGCCCACGGGGTCGTCCGGCAGCAGCAGCGGACTCCGGAAGCCGATGGTCATCCGCGTGTCCACATCTCCGTGGTCGCGCAGCTCCAGCAGCCACCGCACGTCGCCCTCGGCGGACGACACCCGCGCCTCTCCCTCCGGATGCCGGTCCGTGAGGGCGGCGGCGGCCTCCACCATGCTCAACCCGGTCACCTCATCGGGCTCGGCCTCCCAGCGGCGCCGGAGCACGGAGAGCATCTCGTCCGCCCGGGCCACCGCCCAGGACAGCACCGCCGCGGCCGAAGCGCGGACCGGGGCCTCCGCATCGTCCAGAAGGGCGACGACCTCCGGGAGCACGGCCTGCCAGGCGGACGGCCAGCCGGGATCCACGAAGCGCGACCGCGCACACCACCCGCTCGACCCCAGGTCCGCCACCAGTTGCAGCGCGTGGGAACGCACCGCCGCGGGCCGGTCCGCCGCGGCCGCCAGCCGCAGCAGGAACGGCAGCAGTGCGGGCGCCGCCGAACAGATCTGGCCGCCCTGGTGGTAGACGTTCGTGTCCAGATCGGAGAGCGCCCGGTGGGCCTCGTTCTCGTCGCCGGTGAAGGCGGTGGTCAACAGGCCCGGCACGCTTTCGGCGCTGCCGTAGACGTCTTCGAGGTCGCCCCACGGCACCTCGTCCAACCCGTCGGGCCCGGGGGTGTGCCGGTCCTCGGTCATGGTCGTTCTTCTTCGTTCCGTCGAAGGGGGTCACCCCTCGATGTGAGTGATCGTTTCGTCGAGCAGGCCCAGCAGTTCCCGATCATGGAGGACGTCCCGCCATCCGGAGCCGGGCCACCCCTGCCGCCACGGCCGCCGCGGGGCGGCCCGCAACCCTCGCAACAGCGGCAGGGCGGGCGCGGCCGCCGCACCCATCTCCCCCAGCGCACGCACGGCCTCACGGCCCTGCCAGAAGGCCGTGAGCACCGTCAACGGGGCGGTCTCCCCATCGAGGAGCAGGCTCAGGGCCGTGTCGGTATCGCCGGTGGTCCGCCACAGCGCCAGGACCGCCCGCGGGTCCCCGCCCGGTCTCCCCACCTCGCTGCGCACCGTGTCCACAAAGCGCACGGCCGCCGGGCCGATCTCGGCGAGCAGGGTCCACACCGGCGCCCACTGCCGGCGGCGGAACCCACCGACGAGGCCCATCGCCCCCTCACCGTCTCCCGTGAGCCGCCAGTAGGCCAGTGCCGCGGCACCCGCGTTCACCGATCCCGCGCTGCGGCGTACGGCCTCCGCTTGCCGGGAGGCGGGCCGGCCGACGGCGGCGAGAACGTTCATCGCCGCTCTGGACCGCGGCCCGGCGTCCAGGTGGGCGGCCACCTCATCGGTGAACGGGGCCGCGGCCGCGCCCCACCGCTCCAGCAGGCGGAGCACGCCGAGGACGGCATCGTCATCCCGGCGCAGCCGTTCCCGCAGCCAAGGGGTGAGCGGTCCGGCCTCGTGGGCGAACGCCTCCAGTACATCGGGCAGCCCGGGGGCGGAAGACCATCCGCCGGGCCCCCGCGACCAGGCGAGTCCGAAGCCCGGTTCCCCGGACCCTTCCAGCACCAGCGACACCGCTCGGAAGTCTCGCAAGCGGGACAGCGCGAACAGGGCGGACGCCCGCTCGGCCGTGTCCTCCGCCCGGGCCGCCCGCTCGGCCAGCGCGTCCGCCCACGGAACGGCGGCCTCCCCGGCCACCGAGAGAACCTGCGCGGCGATCGTCCGGGCCTCCGTGACGGTCTCCTCCAGCAGCCCACCCGCGGTGTCGGCCCATTCCGCCTCGGCCCCACGGAATTCCGCGACCAGACCGGTGACGGTGTCCACCGCCCCGAGCCGCGCCCCCGCGTACGGCGATCCCAGCAGCCGAAGGGCCAGCTCGGCACGGACCCCGGGCCGGTTCGCGAGTACGTGGGAGGCCCGGAGCAGCGAGGACCGCCGGTACTGCTCATCGGTGAAGTGCCCCCGGGAGCAGGCCCGGAACGCCGCCCGCTGCCACGGTGGGCGGCCGTCGCGTTCGACCGCCTCGACGAAGAGCCCCGCCGGGTCGTCCGGCAGCAGCAACGGGTCGGCGAGTCCGAGGATCATGCGTTCATCGACGTCACCGTGCTCGCGCAGGTACAGCAGCCACTCGACGTCCTCTCCGGTGGCCGTGCCCGGTGCCGCCGGGTCCGATCGGCGGGCGGAGAGCCGGGCAGCGCTCTCCAGCAGCACCAGCCGTACCTGTTCGTCCGGTTCCCGTTCCCAGCGACGGCGCAGTGCGGCCGCGCTCCCACTCCCCGCGACCGGACACCAGGCCAGCACGGAAGCCGCGCCGGAGCGCAACAACGGCTCCGGGTCCTCCAGCAGCGCGATGAGCTCCGGCACCGCCGCGACCAGGGCTTCCCTCCAGCCCGGAGCCACGAACCGCTGTTCCACCCCGCATCCGCAGTGGGCCAGCTCGGTCATCAGGGTCGTGGAAGCCTCGCGGACCGCGGTCGGCCTTCCACGGTCGGCCGCCAGCCGGATCAGGAACGGCAACAGCGGAACCGCCACCGGGAGTATCCGGCCGCCCTGGTGGTGCACGGCGCTGAGCAGCGCCGTGACCGCCTCCCGGGCCGGCGCCTCCTCGGCGGTGAACGCGGCGGCCAGCAGTCCGGGCACGTTCTCGGCGCTGCCGTAGGCGTGTTCGAGGTCGCCCCACGGCACCTCGTCCACTCCGTCCAACCCGTCGGGCCCGGGGGCGTGCCGGTCCTCGGTCATGGTCGTTCTTCTTCGTTCCGTAGAGGGGGGTCCGCCCGGGGAGGACGCCCGGGCGCGTCCCGCGGTTCACGCGGACGCGGCCGCGCCCTCGCCCGGCTCCCGCGGGCCGGCGCCGACGAAAAAATCCCGATCGGCCGGTGGCACACCGCACACCATCCTCTCGGCCAAGAAGGGGAAGAGTCCCGGTCAAGTCGGCTTTGCGTGCTTTCTCCGCATTCGCAACGCTCGACGCCCCGCCTCCATCTCGGACACACCCTCGCCATTCACCCGAAACACCTCTAGAGTGACCTGCATCACGCCCCCCACGGGCCTCAGGGGCAACAGACCGCAGGTAGTCTCGCGTTGACTTCCGGAGGACCGGATCTTGACGCTGCGCGCGATCCCTTTCATCCACATCCGCGTTAAAAGTTCCTGAGATCTGCTTCAAGTCCCCTGAGGCCCCACCCGTGCCACAAGCCCCGGGTTCTACGTTTTCCACACCAGTCTCGTGTGAACCCGGCGTATGCGTACGGAGTCCTACAGATCACCCATTTTTCCCAGGTCGTTGCGTGGACCAGCGGAGGAGGCACAGTGACGCTCACCCAAACGGTGAACGCGGCCCCGGGCATGCCGGAAGAGCCCACCGGCGTGACCCCCGACCCCTTGTCCACCGATGCGCGCCGACGGGTGTCGGCACTGGCCCGCACCTCCCGGCTGCTGGTGGCCTGCGACTACGACGGAGCCCTGGCCCCGCTGGACGCGGACGGCCGCCCCGACCGCCGCCCGCTGCCCGAAGCGGTGCGCGCCCTACGCGAGCTGGCCGAACTCCCCGGCACGGTGTGCGCGGTCATCTCCGCCCGCCCGCTGCGCGACCTGGCCGCCCTGTCCCGGCTGCCCGGCGAGGTGCGCCTGGTCGGCGCCCACGGCACCGAGTTCGACACCGACCTGACCGCCGACCCCTCCGCGCACGGCAAGGCCGAGGCCCTGGAGGTCCTGCGCGGGCAGGTCGAGGCCACCGCGGTGCTGTACATGGGCGGCGGCGACGGCGAGGAGCCCGTCTTCCTGCACCTGTCCGGCGCCGACGCCGGGATCCGGGTCGGCGACACCACCGAACCCTCCGTGGCCGCCCACCGGGTGGCCGACACCCCGGCCGCCGCCCAGCTGCTCTCCCTGCTGGCCGCCGAGCGCCGATCCTGGGTGTTCGGGGAGCGCCCCACCCCGATCGAGCGCATGTCGCTGCTGTCCAATCAGTCCTCGGTCGCCCTCGTGGGCCCGGACGCCCGCCTGCTGTGGCTGTGCCACCCCGAGCCCGACTCCCCGGCCCTGTTCGCCGAACTGCTGGGCGGACGCTCCGCCGGGGTGTTCGCGATCGCCCCTGCCCACAAGGGCCTGCCCCTGGGCCAGCGGTACGAGCGCGACACGATGACGGTGCGCACGCGCTTCTCGCGGCTGGAGGTCATCGACTACCTGGCCACCGACACCGCACCGGGCCGCACCGACCTGGTGCGGGTGATCACCGGGACCACCCCGGCCGTGGTGGAGTTCGCCCCGCGCCCCGACTTCGGCCGCGCCCCGGTGCGCATCACCCCCAAGGACGACGGCCTCGTCGTCGAGGGCGCCGAGTTCCCCATCGCCCTGTACTCGCCCGGCGTGTCCTGGCGCATCGACCACGACGGCGTGGACGACATCGCCTACGCCACCGTCCAGCCCACCTCCGAGCGCCCCGTGGTGCTGGAGCTGCGCTGCGGCACCGACTCCCTGGCCCCCGGCGACCTCCCCGAGGCCGAGCGGCGCCGCACCGGCGAGGCCGAGTGGGCCGACTGGCTCGGCGGGCTGTCCCTGCCCGAGACCGAGAGGCGGCTGGTGGCGCGCTCCGCGCTGACCCTGCGCGGGCTATGCACCCCCACCGGCGGCGTCATGGCCGCGGCCACCACCTCCCTGCCCGAGGAGATCGGCGGCATCCGCAACTGGGACTACCGGTACTGCTGGCTGCGCGACGGGGCCCTGACCGTCCAGGCCCTGGTCGACCTCGGCTCCACCGCCGAGGCCGAGGCGTTCCTGGACTGGGTGCACCGCGTCGTGGAGACCCTCCCCGGCCCCGAGCTGCTCAAGCCCCTGTACTCGCTGCGCGGCACCGACCTGGGCCCCGAGGAGGTCATCGACTCCCTGTCCGGCTACGCCGGGTCCCGCCCCGTCCGGGTCGGCAACCTCGCCGACCACCAGGTGCAGCTCGACGTGTTCGGCCCCGTCGTGGAGCTCATCGCCCACCTCGCCCGGGTGCGCGGCACCCTGGCCGACCGCGACTGGGAGCTGGTCCAGGAGATGGCCCACGCCGTCGCCCGGCGCTGGCAGGAGCCCGACCACGGCATCTGGGAGGAGCGCGACGAGCCCCGGCACCGCGTCTACTCCAAGGTCATGTGCTGGCTCACCCTGGACCGCGCGCTCACCCTGGCGGCCGCCTACGACCGCGCCCCCGACCCCGGCTGGGAGCCCCTACGGGCACAGATCGCCGCCGAGGTCGTGGACAAGGGGTGGAACGCGGACGCGCAGGCGTTCACCACCGCCTACGACGGCACCGACCTGGACGCGGCCTCGCTGCACATCGGGCTGTCCGGGCTCATCGACCCCTCCGACGAGCGGTTCCAGGCCACCGTGACCGCCATCGAGGCCGAGCTGCGCAGCGGCCCCACCGTGTACCGGTACCACCGAGACGACGGCCTGCCCGGCGGCGAGGGCGGCTTCCACCTGTGCACGACCTGGCTGATCGAGGCCTACCTGGCCACGGGGCGCCGCGCGGAGGCCGAGGAGCTGTTCGCTCACCTGGTGGACTGCGCCGGTCCGACCGGCCTGCTGCCGGAGGAGTTCGACCCGGTGACCGAACGCGCGCTGGGCAACCACCCGCAGGCGTACTCCCACCTGGGCCTGATCCGCTGCGCCCGTCTCCTGGACCAGGGCTGACCGGCCCCGGGCACAACGGAAGGGGCCGTGCCGCGGATGTTCCGCGGCACGGCCCCTTTCTCGCTCCCCGGGGTCAGAAGTGGGTGCCGCCGTCGACGCGGACCTCGGTCCCGGTGATGAACGCACCGTCGTCGGAGGCCAGCATCGCCACCACCGAGGCCACCGTCTCCGGCCCGGCGAACCCCTGCCCGAGGGCGGGGCCGAGCTTGGCGAACAGGGCCATGTCGGCGTCGTCGGGCAGTCCGGGCCCGCGGCTCTGGCCGCTGGCGCCGCTGCCGTCGGTCATCCCGCTGGAGATGGAGCCGGGCTGCACGGCGGTGAAACGGATCCCGGCGCCGGCGAACTCCGACGCCAGCGCGTGGGTCATCGACTGGATCCCGCCCTTGCTGGCCGCGTACGCCGCCATGTAGGGGTGGGCGAACGCCGCCGAGGTGGAGCTGAAGTTCACCACGGCGGGGCCGTTCCCCCGCTTCAGCTCGGGCAGCGCCTCGCGGATCACCAGGAACGTGCCGACCAGGTTGACGCGCAGCACCCGCTCGAAGTCCGCCAGCGCCGTCCGCTCGGTGTGCGAGGAGCGCAGGATCCCGGCGGCGTTGACGAGCGCGTCGAGCCCGCCCAGGGCCTCGACGGCGATGCCGACGCAGGTGCGCACCGAATCCTCGTCGGAGACGTCCAGGAACACCGTGGTCAGCCGCTCGGCCAGGTCCCCCGCCCGGTCGATGGTGTCCTTGAGCCCGGCCTCGCTGACGTCGGCGGCGACGACATTGCCGCCCTCAGCCAGCATGCGCAGCACGGTGGCCTGGCCGATGCCCGACCCGCCGCCGGTGACCAGGACCCGTCGTCCCTCGTAACGGTTCACGGCCCTTACCTCCTCCGCCGCGTCCGGCCGGGCGCGGCTTCGTGCATGAAATGTCCAATTGGCACAACATGCCACTCCGACTTTTTATGCCGCCCTGGGTGGGACTTAGGATCGAGCGCGATGGTCACCGCAGAATCCGGGGGGTCCCGCCCCTCCCTCACCGCCCGCCGCAAGGCCGCGACGCAGGTGGAGATCGCCCGGGCCGCCGCCCGGCTCTTCGCCGAGCGCGGCGTCGACAACACCACCGCCGAGGACATCGCAGCCGCCGCCGGGGTGGCGCTGCGCACGTTCTACCGGTACTTCCGCACCAAGCAGGACGCCGTCGCCCCGCTGCTCAGCACCGGTGCACAGCACTGGCGGGACGCGCTGGCCGCACTGGAGGAGCCCGTCGGCGACGGCGGGCCGACCCCGGGGCTGCCCGAGGCCGTCGAGCGGTCCGTCGTGGACGCCCTGACGCCCGGTGGGCCGGAGGAGGAGCGCGCCCTGGAGTGGACGCGCGCGCTGCTGCGCGCCGCCCGCGAGGACGCCACCCTGCGGACCGTCTGGTACCGGGTCAACCAGGAGTCGGAGGAGCTCCTGGTACCGCTGCTGGCGGCGGCCGCCGGCCGCCCCGACGATGACCTGACGGTGCGCCTGGCGGCGGCCGCCGTCACCGACGCCATCCGCCTGTCCATGGAGACCTGGTCCGCCGGGGACGCACCGCCCGGAGGAGAGGACGGCCCCGCCGCCCTGGCCGCGCGCTGCCTGCACGCCCTCGCCGGAGGGCTGCCCGACCTCCTGCGCTGACCGGGGGCGGGCACGGCGGAGGCCGCCGGCGGTGCCGGCGGCCTCGACGTCCGTGCTCCCTGCGCCCCGGCCGGGGTCAGCCGCGCACCCGCTCCGCGGCCAGCATCACCACGCGCTCCAGGTCCTCGCGCGGCACCTCCCCGCCGTAGGCGATCGCGGTCACGTACAGCTCGCCCGGCAGCGACAGGTACAGGTGGCGGGTGCCGCCGTCCACCGTGCCCACGTACTCCAGGTCGCCGCCCAGGGAGTCGGACTCGTCCGTGTGGTAGGTGTCGACGTCCACGTCGATGTCCACCTCCCAGTTCATCTCCTCCTCGGCGCCCGGCACCGCCACCACGTCGGGGCTCAGGCTCGGGTCGACGTTGAGGGTGAACACCAGGGTGAACGTGGCCGCGCCCGGCGTCCCGGAGCCGTCGCTGAACGAGCAGGTCAGCTGCTCGGCGTCGGCGAACCCCTCGACCTCGCCGCGGTCCTCGGCCAGCACGGTCCCCGGCGCGAGGTCCCCGACAACCTCCGCGGCGCCGGCCTCCGCGCACGACTCCGGCAGCGCGTACTGCGCAGCCTCCTCCTGCCCCTCCCCGTCCTCCGGGCTCGGGCTCGCGCTCGCCTCCGGGCTCGGGGACGCCTCCCCGTCCCCGGAGAAGAGGCCGAAGTCCGTGTCGAACTCGTCGAACTCGACGACGTCGCAGCCGACCAGGACGAAACCACCGATCACTGCGGCGGCGACGGCCGTGCCCAGGCACGACAGGGGGGAGGACGGGATCAGTCGCATGGGTGACTCTCGGTGTCGGGAGTGTGCCGGACGAAAGGGGACGGTTCCGGCGGGGGACACAGGGAAACTTAGCAAGTCCGCCGCGGTCCGGCACAACAGGACGACGGACGGCCGCCGGGGCCGCGACCGCGCCCGGCGCGCCCGGCACCGGACACGGGGAAGGGCGCCGGGGACCGGCCCCGGCGCCCTTCGTTCCGCACGCCGCGGGACGGGCCCCCGCGGCGGACGGCCTAGAAGTTGATCATGTGCCCGGACAGCCCGTGCACGGCCTCCTTGACGGCCTCGCTCAGCGTCGGGTGGGCGTGGATGTTGCGCGACACCTCGTGGACGGTCAGGTCCCACTGCTGGGCCAGGGTCAGCTCCGGCAGCAGCTCGGTGACGTCGGGGCCGATCATGTGGGCGCCCAGGATCTCCCCGTACTTGGCGTCGGAGAGGACCTTGACGAACCCGCGGCTGTCGCCGATGCCGTGCGCCTTGCCGTTGGCCATGAACGGGAACTTCGCGACCTGCACGTCGAACCCGGCCTCGCGGGCCTCGTTCTCGGTGTAGCCGAAGCTCGCGATCTGCGGCTGGCAGTAGGTGGCGCGCGGGATGAACTTGTAGTCGATCTCCTGGGTCTCGGCCCCGGCGATGGTCTCCACCGCGACGATGCCCATGGCCTCGGCGGTGTGGGCCAGCATCAGCTTGGCGGTGACGTCGCCGATCGCGAAGATGTGCGGCACGTTGGTGCGGCCCCGGCCGTCGATGGCGATGGCGCCCCGCTCGGTCAGCTCCACGCCGGTCTTCTCCAGGCCGTAGCCCTCGACGTTGGGCGCGAACCCGATGGCCTGGAGCAGCTTGTCGGCCTCCAGGACCTGCTGGTCGCCCCCGGTGGTGGTGACGGTGACCTTGACGTTGCTCCCGGTGTCCTCGACGCCCTCCACGCGGGTGGAGGTCAGGACCTTGACGCCGAGCTTCTTGTAGGCGCGGGAGAGCTCCTTGGAGACCTCCTCGTCCTCCAGGGGGACGATGCGGTCCAGGAACTCGACGATGGTGACGTCCACGCCGTAGTTGGCCAGGACGTAGGCGAACTCGACGCCGATGGCGCCCGCTCCGGCGATGATGATGCTGCCGGGCAGCTCGGATTCGAGGATCTGCTCCTCGTAGGTGACGACCCGCTCCGACAGCTGCGTGCCGGGCAGCAGCTTGGTGGAGGAGCCGGCGGCGATCACCGCGTGGTCGAAGGTGACGGTCTCGCTGGAGCCGTCGCCGCCCGCGACCTCGATGGTGTGGTCGTCGACGAAGGTGCCGCGGCCGTCGATCTCGGTGATCTTGTTCTTCTTCATGAGGAAGTGGACGCCCTTGACGCGGCCGTCCGCGACCTCGCGGCTGCGGCTGAACGCCTTGCCGTAGTCGAACTCGACCTTGCCGTCGACCTTGATGCCGAAGAGGTCGGCCTCGTTGGTGAAGAGGTGGGCCAGCTCCGCGTTGCGCAGCAGGGCCTTGGAGGGGATGCAGCCCACGTTGAGGCAGACGCCGCCCCAGTACTTCTCCTCGATGACGGCGGTGTTCAGGCCGAGCTGGGCGGCCCGGATCGCGGCGACGTAGCCGCCCGGGCCCGCGCCGAGAACGACCAGATCGAAGTGTCGCTGCCCCATGACGGGATCTCCTTGAGTGTGCTCGTGACTCACCCAGCGCGGTCGGCCTGCCGGGGTGTCGGATTGCCGAACGCCAGCCTAGTCGGGTCCGTGCTCCCTGTGGGCGACCGCGGCTGCCGCGCCGGTCGGACACCGGCTCCCGGGGCGTCCACCTGCGTATTCCCGCCCGGGCCCAGGCCCGCCGCCGACGCGGCGCCGTCCGCGCCCACGGCGCGCGGACCCGCCGCCCCGTTCCCTGGTCAGGGGGTGGTGGGGAATTCGTAGTCCTCGGGGTGGAACTCGACGACCACGGGCTCGACGCCCTCCTCCTCGCGTGCCGTCTGGGCGTCGACGCAGGCCTGGTCGCAGTCGTTGACCAGGGGCGGGCGCTCCTGGGGCGTGTTGAGGATGTCGTCGAGGATCTGCGCGCGCGGGTCCTCCCCTCCGGAGGTACCGCCGCTCCCGTCGGCGGGCGCGGTGCCCTCCACCGGTGCGTCGACGGGGCCCTGGGCGGGGGCCGCCGCTTCACCGCCGGCCTCGGGGCCGGCACCGGTCCCCTGGGGGGCACCCTCGCCGGGGTCCGCGAGCAGTGGCGTGGTGCGGCGTTCGCCCGTGTCCCGGTCGGGCCCGGACTCGGCCGCCCCGGTCGTGGCGGCCGGCGCGAACGCGTCGGCGACCTCCACTCCCAGGTAGGCGGTGCCGCCCACCACCAGTCCGGCGGCCGCCACCAGCGCCACCCGGGCCGCCCACGACTTCGCAGGGCCGGAAGCACTCTCCACGCCGTCGGCGGTGTCCGGGGTCGCCGCGGTCCCGGTGCCCCCGTCCTCCCCGACGGGGCCGCCCGCCGTCTCGGGCTCCTCTGCCCCGGGGGTCCGGGGGGTCTCGATCACGGCGTCCTCAGCGGCCGCCGCGGCTCCGGCGGGCTCGACAGGCTCGGCGGGGGCGGGTTCCGGGGCAGCGCTCCGGGCGGGCTCGGGCATGGGGGTCTCCGGGTTCGGTGTTCGGGGGATACCGGGTGCGCTACGGCGTGCCCGGGTGCCGCCTTCGGCGGCGGGGTCTCACGGGCTCGGCGCGGGGCCGGGCGGGGGCGGCCACTTCCAGTGCGGGGCCCACGCCCAGCTGTCCGACACCCCGGGCGGCAGCGGCGGCACCAGGTGCGCGCCCGGCGGGCGGCCGTCGTCGGGCGGGATGTACCCCCGGGGCTCGGGTTCGGGCTCGACGGCCGGCCACGGGTCGGGCGCCCGCTCGACGAGCGGCCACGCCTCGATCTGCGGCTCGACCCGGGGCTCGGGCCGCGGCGCGGGGTCGTCGGCCCACCCCACCGCCTCGCGCGGGTACGCCTCGGCCCACGGGCCGCCCGGCGACGCCTCCTGCGGGAGCCCGCCCGGCAGGCCGTCCGACAGGTCGTCCGGCTCCAGGGCCGGGAACGTCGACGACAGCGGACCCGCGTCGACCTCCTCGAAGTGCGCGGCCACGCCGAAGTGCCGGGGCGGCCGGTGCGCGCCGGTGTCCCCGTGTTCGATGGCGGGCGCCAGCGGGTGGCGCACCGATCCGGCCGGGTGCATCCGCGACCACCACCCGGTGGCCTCGTCCGGGTGCAGCTCCTCGACGATCGTCAGGCTGCCCGGGATGTGCGCGTGGCGCCGCCCCGCCCGCCACGAGTGGGCGAGCGTCTGCGGTTCCAACACCAGCACACGCTCCCCGTCGACGAAGGGGATGTCCGCCGGGCACGCCTCGTTGCCGACCCAGGTCCCGTCACCGCCGACCAGGTCCCACTCGCCGCGCACCACGTCCGCCAGCGGGTCCGGGGCGCCGTCCAGGCAGGCGGCGGTCCACCGCGGGTCCGGCCGGGTGCCGGGCAGCCGCTGCCCCTCCTTGCCGATGAGCGCGTCGGCCAGCAGCGTGTGCAGCTGGAAGTTGTCGCCGATGCCGTCGAACCGGACGCGGAAGGCCCGCCAGGAGGCCCGGTCCAGCACCAGCGCGCTGTCCGCCTCGGCCATCTTCAGGAGTTCGCCGACCTCGGTGAACTCGGGCAGCCGGGTGGAGAGGGCGTGCACGATCTGGCTCAGGCTCTCCAGGGCCCCGGAGTCGGCGCGCACGGCCGCCCGCACCCGGGAGTCGCCGAGCATGGCCTTGGCGGCGAGCCCGTAGCGCAGGCAGGTCCACCAGCCGACGGTGGCCAGGGGCGCGTTCTCGCCCAGGACCTCCTCGACCCGCTGCTCCTCGGCCTCGCCCACCTCGCCGGGGTGCGGCGGGGCGCCGCCGCCGGTCTTGTCCCAGGCGTGCATGAACGCGGCTGCGGCCTGTCCGTAACTGCCGAGCTGGCGCAGCACCTCCAGCCCCACCTGCCCCGCGGGCGCACCGGCCTCCACCAGCGCGCCGGCCAGGACCGCGAGGTCGGCGGCGATGCCGGCCACGGGTTCGCAGTCCGACAGCACGGGGGCCAGCGCCTCCATGGCGACGGCCAGCTCCTCCTGCGGGACCTGGGAGGAGAGCCGGAAGACGTCGTGCACGGCCGCGGGAAACCCGGGAGCCTGTTCGGCGGCGGTGTCGAGCACGCGTTGGAACGCGGCACGGAACTCTTCAGTCACCCGAGAATCCTTCCATATCACCCCGTATTGTCCGTGGTCCGGATGCATACGTCCACATCAGGGCACCCACGGGCGAAGCGGGCGGGCGATACGGTCCGGGGAACCGGTGCGGGATCAGGGCTCGACGAACCGGATCCCGTGTCCCCCGGGTTCCAGGAACGCCAGGGTGCGCTCGCCCTCGGCGGCGACCGCCTCGCGGTCCGCGGCGGTGATCGGCTCGAACAGGGAGACCTCCAGGTGGGGCTCGGCCCCCCGGGCGCGCACCACCTTCCAGGAGGCGCGGACGAACCCGTCCACCAGGACCGTCCCCGGGGGCATGCCGTTGCGGGAGACCAGCCGCGCCCGGTGCTCGTGCGGCAGCACGCGGCTGCGGTCGGCGTGGCCGCGCAGGACGTTGTCGAAGTCGTAGAGGAAGCGGACCGGGGCCTCGGTGTCCTCGTCGGGCCGGGGCGCGTCGGGGAGGTCGAACAGGACGGTGCCGTCCTCGGCCCGCAGTTCGACGAGGCGGTCCCGCAGGCCGTCGAAGACCGGCTTGAACCGGGTGAGCGAGGACCACGCCTGCATGTCCTTGACGCTCGCCGGGCCGAACGCCGCCAGGTAGCGCAGCACCAGGCCCTCCGGGTCGGGGTCGGCGTCCATGGCCAGCCCGGTCCAGGTGTCGGCGGGCGCGAACGCGGGCGCCCCGGTGGCGCCCCACACCCCGCGCGGGGGGATCTGCACGAGGGGGAGCCGGTCCTTGACCGCTTGGGCGAGGTGCTCGCCGCCCACCCGGGGCCACCGCTCGGCGAGGTGTCCGGCCAGGTCGTTCGGGGTCATGGGACGGGCGAGCAGGAGGTCGTACCCGGCGCGGGCGACGGCGTCGAGGTCCATGCCGCGGGTGGCCTGGCCGTGGCGGCTGCCCGAGAACCCGCGGTCGATGGCGGGCTGCACGGTGGGGCGCAGGAAGCGGCAGTCCCGCGGGGTGACGAGGTGGAGGGTGCCGCGCATGAGGGTGACGCGGACCAGTTCGCCGTCGGTGAGCATGCGGCCGACCCGGTGGGGGTCCAGGCCCTCGATGCGGTTCTCCAGTCCCAGGTACCAGGTGTGGGTGGTCTGGGCCTGGAGGCCGACCAGGTGGGTGACCACGTCCGCCACGGGCAGTTCGGTGCGGGAGAGGAGGAGCTGCCGGTCGAGTGTGGCCCGGTTCAGCGCGCGTGTGCGCAGGACGGTCCCGGCCATGGACGGCTCCCTCGACGGACTCGGCGGCGGGCGTTCCCCGCACTGTACCGTCCGCCCCCGACATTTCCCGGGCCGCGTCGCGGCCGCCTCCCCGCCCGCGACGGGCGGGGAGGCGGCCGCTCGCGTCGGCCGTCCGCTGACTCAGTCGCGGACGTCGTCGGGCGTCGGCGCACCCGCCCGGGCGGCCGTCCGGGCGGCGGCCAGGGCCTGGACGCCGCCCGCGGCGAGGGCGGCGAGCACCAGGGCCACCGCCACCAGCACCGGGCCGTGCGCCCCGGCCGCGGCGTAGGTGGTCCCGCCCAGCACGGGCCCGGCGACGGCGCCCAGGTTGAGGGCCGCCGTCGCGAACGAACCGCCCATGGTGGGCGCCTCCGCGGCGTTCGCCATGATGCGGGCGATGAGGGTGCCGCCCACCGCGAACGACAGCGCGCCCGCGAGGGGGACCAGCGCCACCACGGCGGCGGCGTGCGAAGCGGTGGCGGCGAGGAGGCCCCAGCACGCCGGCAGCCCGCATCCGCCCCAGAGGAGCAGCGTCCGCCAGTGCCGGTCGGCGAAGGCCCCCGCCGCCCGCACCCCGGCGAACGCCCCGGCCCCGAAGAGCGCCAGCACCACCGGGACCGCGCCCGGCGACAGCCCCGCCGCGTCCGTCACCAGCGGGGCGAGGTAGGTGAACACGCAGAACGTCGCACCGTTGACGAGCACGGCGAGCAGCAGGACGACCTGGAGGCGGGCACGGCCGAGGACCGCGAGCTCGGCGCCCAAGCCGGGGGCGTCGGCAGCGGGCAGGTCGTCCCGGTCCGCGTCCGGCCGAGCGCCGCCGGCCCGGTTCGGGGTGGCGACGGCCACCGCGACGAGCGCGGGCAGCGAGACCGCGGCCACCGCCCACAGCGTCGACCGCCAGCCGAACCCGGCCCCCAGGACCGCCCCCAGCGGGGCCCCCGCGACCAGCGCCAGCGTGGTGCCGCCGAGCACCACCGCCAGCCCGCGGGCCCGCAGGCCCGCGGGCACCACGGCGGCGACCACGGCCAGGGCGACCGCCAGGAATCCGGCGTTGGCCAGGGCCGCGACCACCCGGGTGGCGAGCAGGACGGAGAAGTCGTCGGTGAGGGCGCCCACGGCGTGGGCGGCGGTGAACAGGCCGAGGAAGCCGGTCAGGGTCCACCGCGGTGACCACCGGCGGCCCAGCGCGGCCATCACGGGCGCGCCGATCACCATGCCGACGGCGAAGGACGAGGTCAGCAGCCCCGCCTGCGGAATGGAAACGTCCAGGTCGGCGGAGACGGCGGGCAGCAGCCCGGCGAGCATGAACTCCGACGTGCCCTGCGCGAAGACCGCGAGGGCGAGCATGTACAGCAGAAATGGCACGGGTGTCTCCCGAGAGCGTCGTGTGAAGGGAAGGCGGGCGCGCGGCACCGCCGGTGTTCACGAGCGCATGGGAGGCAGACCCCGCTGCGGGGGCCTGGGATCTCGGCCGACGGCTGAGGGCGTCGGCGGCGTCACGTGCCTACCGGCGGACCGGCGGCACGCGTCTGGACGCTTCGGGAGAGGACACGGAACAGAACCTATCCCCCGACCCCGGGCCGGTGTCCACACGTTTTCCGGTCCACGCGCTCCGTGCCGGCCTCTGTGGAATCCGCCCTGTGGACGAACCCTCCTCCCGCCCCGATCTCCGGCACCCTGGAGACCATGGACGTGAAAGAGATGTTCGAGTGGCGCGGGCACCGGATCGCCTGGGGGCGCCGGGGCGCGGGACCGCCCCTGGTCATGTGCCACGGCACACCGTGGTCCTCGCGGCTGTGGTCGCCGTTCGCCGACGCGCTGGCCCGCGACTTCACCGTGTACCTGTGGGACATGCCGGGTTACGGCGCCTCCTCGAAGGACCCGCGGAACCCGGTCGACCTGGGGGTGCAGGGCGAGGCGTTCGCGGCGCTCCTGGACCACTGGGGGCTGGAGCGCCCGCGCGTCATCGCCCACGACTACGGCGGCGCCGTCTCGCTGCGCGCGGCGCTGCTGCACGGCGCCGCGTACCTGGCGCTGTGCCTGGTGGACGTGGTGGCGCTGCGGCCGTGGGGGTCGCCGTTCTTCCGGCTGGTGCGGGAGAACGCGGCGGTGTTCGCCCGCCTGCCGGACGCGGTGCACGAGGGGGCCCTGCGCGCCTACATCGCCGGGGCGTCGCACCGGGGGCTGCGGCCCGAGGAGCTCGACGCGCTGGTCGGCCCGTGGCTGGGCGAGGAGGGCAAGGAGGCGTTCTACCGGCAGATCGCCCAGGCCGACGAGCGGTTCACGGAAGAGGTCGAACCGCACCTGGCGGAGCTGCCGTTCCCCGTGCACATCGTGTGGGGGACGGAGGACACCTGGATCCCGGTCGACCGCGCCCACCGGCTGCGGGAGGCGATCCCGGGCAGCACGCTGTCCCTCGTCCCGGAGGCCGGGCACCTGATCCAGCTGGACGCCCCGGTCGCCCTGGCCGACGAACTCCGCCGCTGGTCGGCCACCCGACCACCCGTGTCCTGAACCGGTCCCCGCGTCCCGCCGGAGCCCGGGGCGGGGCGCGGGGCCGGTGCCGGGCCGGGGTCAGCGATGAGCGGAGTGGAGGTGGTCGAGGACGGAGCGGTGTGCGGGGCCCGTGTGCAGGCCGCGCAGGGTGTGCACCAGGCGAAGGATCGCCTCGGCGTCCTCCGCGGTGCCCTCCGCCAGGTCGTACACCATCTCCAGGGAGGCGATGACCTCCTCCAGGGTCGGCTGCGGGATCGGCCACTCCCAACCGGTCGTCCGCGTCGCGGCCTCCCGGTGCGCGCCGCGGGTCGTGTCCTTCCGGTCCTGGAGCATGAGCAGCGCCTCGTGCACGGTCGCGGGCTCGGTTCTCACGGTGCCGAACCCCCGCGCGCGTGTCCCCCGGTCCCGAGGGGTCCCCACACCTGCGGCGGCGGGCCCTCTCCGGGGATCACCACCGTGCGGGTTCCGGTGCGCGGGCCGCGCAGCCGCGCGGTCACGGCGGCGCGGTCGTCGGCTCCGCCGAGCCGGGCGTGCCGGAGGCCCCTGGGGCCGGTGCGCGCGGGAACGTCCCCGGTGCGGGCGCCGCCGCGCGCGGACGCGCCCGGGTCCGTCCGCTCCTCCTCGGGGACGACGCGCTCGGGGAGGAACCCCGTGCCGTCGGGTGCGCCGAGGGTACGGGGAAGACGCCCCGCGGCACGCGTGCCGACGGCGGTACGGCCGTCGATGTCGGTGTCCCCTGCCGGGGACGGGCGGTCAACGGCCCTGACCGACCCGGCCGGGGTGGACAGGCCATCGATGGCGATGGCCCCCGCCCGAAGCATGCGGGCATCATCCCCGGCCGCCTCCGCCGAAGCGGTACGGCCGTCGGTCCCGGTGTCCCCTGCCGGGGAAGGGCGGCCGGGAGAAGTCATCAGCGGCACCGGCTCCGTCGCGGGCGCCCATATCGCTTGCGCCTCCGCCACGGTCGCCTCCGCCGTGGGCGGGGTCGGCGCGGGGACCGGTGTGGGCACGGGGCGCTGCTTCGGCGTCCCAGCCGGCGGCGGAAGCGGTGCGGTCGAAGGGCGGCGGTGCGCGCTGGCGGTTCGGGCCCCGGGGGCCCGCGAGCCGTCCCCGTCACGCCGGGGAGCCGGCGCCCACGCCCTCCCCGTGTCCGCGCCGAGAAGCCGTTCGGCTTCACGCAGCCGTTCCACCAGTCCCTCCGCCGTGGGTGCGCTCTGCCAGCGGACCACGGCCGCCCCCTGGTAGAACGCCACGTACGCGCGCAGGGCCGGGGCCCACATCACCGTCCACATCCGGCCCGCCTCGGCGTTGAGCCGCCGGGCCGCCTCGTACTGTTCACCGTCGTCGGCGCGGTTCCAGGACATGGCCGGGCTCACCCGCGATCCAGCTCGAACCAGACCGTGGTCCGCCCGCCCTCGGACAGGGTCCCCCACCTGTCCGCCTGCATGGCGACGAGCCTCAGCCCGAACCCGCCCTCCCGGTCCAGGTCCTGTTCGCGCACGTGCGGGGTCCCGACACCGCCGCCGCGCGGCCCCTGGTCGGTCACCCTGACCTGCACCCGCCCCCGGAGCCGGTGCAGGGTCACGACGACCCGGCCCCCGGGGAGCCCGCTGCGCGTGTGCCGGACGGCGTTGGTGAACAGCTCGCTGACCAGGCCCTGAAGGACGTCGGTCTGCGCCTCGGGCAGCAGCGCGAGCGCGGAGAGCTGCCGCCGCAGCACCCCCGTCTGCTCGGCGACGCCCGGGACCGTGATGGAGTGCCCCAGCTCCCCGCTCTCGACGTCCACGAGGATCGCGACCCGGTCGCGCGGGTCGGCGGTCCGGCGCTGGAGCGGAATCCTGCCCGGCGGCGCGGTACAGGGCGGTCGCGGCACCACCTCTTCGATGTCGTCGCTGGAGGCCGTGTTCCGCTCTCGACGGGGTTCCATGCGGGTCACCGATTCCATTCTGCGCTCATCCGCCTTCCGCACCGTTGTCCGACGACGCCGAGAACCACCCAGAAGAACCGAGAAGGGTACAAAGACCCTTTCGGTCACCGTGCGCCTTCGTGACAACACCTTGGGCCAGCGGTTCGGGGAAAGGCCAGCGAATCAACCACAGGGACAACATTTCGGTGAATCGGTTGCGGGCGGTTGAGAGGGCGTTGCATCGTGGTTATCCCCGGTTTCCCCCTCCTTTGAGCAGGTGACGAATGTCGGATCGCCGCAAGCCCGAATGGGCCAGGGTGGGCAAGGAACTCAAGGCCCTCCGCCGCAAGGCCAAGCTGACCCAGGCGGAGCTGGCGCCCTACGCCAGCGTGGTCGCCGCTCACGTATCCGCCTGGGAGAACGGCAAGCGGGGCATGAGCGAGGACCAGGTGACCCTCCTCGACCAGGCCCTCCAGGCCAACGGCCAACTGGTCCGCGCGTGGGAGAGGAGCCAGGAGACCGAAACCATCCCACCCTGGTACAAAAAGGTCCCGAAGCTGGAGCAGAAATCAACCGAGCTCCGCGAGTACCAGTCTCAGATCTTTCCCGGACTGATCCAGACGCCCGAGTACGCCCGCACCACGATTCGTGACTCCCTGCCGTGGGCCAGCACCTCAGTGGTGGAAGAGATGGTGCTGGCGAGGAAAAAGAGGCAAGAGATACTTATGAGGGACCACCCTCCGCTAGTGTCTATCGTGGTAGAGGCGTTCGTCCTAGACCTCATCATGGGGGACGAACGTACTCAAATCGCCCAGTTGGACTGGGTCCTCCAGCTTGCCGAGGAAGGCAGGATCCGCTTCCAGGTCACACCCCCGCGGTCCCACTATCACCCCGGGACCGCAGGCCCGTTCCGGATCTACACCTTTCCCGACAATCCGCCGCTGGCCTCCGCCGAGTACGCGAGCGGTGAGGTGCTCATCGACGATCAAGAGACCGTGCAGAAGTGCATGACCATCTTTGGGCTCCTGCAAGCCGAGGCACTGTCCATGGGCGCCAGCGTCGAATTCGTCAGGAAGGTCAGGGAAAGCATTGAAGAGCAGGCACGAGTCCGGTCGGCCGCTGTGGCACAAGAGCAGCTACAGCTCGGGGCAGGGCAGCTGCGTTGAGGTGGCGGAGGGGCAGAGCGTCCTCGTCCGGGACACCCAGAACCGTCCTCTCGGACACCTCGACTACTCCGCCGAAGCGTGGACATCCTTCCTCCAGGGCGTGAAGCTCCACGCCTGAGCCCGAGCGAGAGGATCGCCGTGGAGAAGTGGCACAAGAGCAGCCACAGCAGTGGAGAAGGCAGTTGCGTCGAGGTCGCCGAGGGGCCTCTCGTCCTTGTCCGTGACACCCAGAACCGCCCCCTGGGCCACCTCGACTACAACCCCGATGCCTGGACCGCGTTCCTCCACGGCGTGAAGAATCGGGCCTCCTAGGTTTCGACCGCGCTCAACGGCCGACCGGTACCCACCGGTCGGCCGATTTCTCTTGCCCGTCCCCCGAAAATCGCATCCCGGGCACGAGCCGACCGATACCCACTGACTTCGGGCACTTCGCGCCGCGCCGGCGCCCCGGCCACGTGTTCCGCCCCCGTCGCGGACCGGCGCCGGAAAGTCGTCCACAGCCTGTGGATATCTTCCGGCTCACCCGTCGGGAGATCCCCCACAGCCCGCCACCGCCAACCGAAGCCGGTCGCCACGGGGATAGGCGGCCTCCCATGCCCGCCCCGCGCCCGACCCCGCCCAACGCGAAGCCCTCGTGCTCCGGTCGGAGCACGAGGGCTTTTCCGCGGTCGGCATCATCCCGGGACGGGATCCACCGACCTCATGGGGTCCGGGCCGCTACGCCCTCCACTGCTCCGCCGGGGACACCCCGGGCAGCGGCTTGCCGATGAGGGCCAGCGGCAGGAAGAAGCAGACCTGGCCGATCGCCATGATCAGCGTGGCGAGCGCCTTGTCGTCGTAGTGCTGCGAAGCCCTGGCGTACAGCTCGTCGGGGACCCGCTCGCCCGACGCGTTCGGGGTCAGGACGGATTCGACCAGCTCCAGCGCGACCCGTTCGGCGTCGGAGAAGTAGGGCGCGTCCCGCCAGGAGGCCACGGCGGTGATCTGCTCCTCGGTCGCCTCCGCCCGGCGGAGGTTGCCGGTGTGCAGGCTCGTCAGGTACGTGCTGCCGGCGATCTGTCCGGCGCGCAGCTGGACCAGGCCGATGGTGGTCCGCGGAACCGTGCCGTTCCCGGTCGCCTTGAACAGGGCGCCGGCGATGTCCTTGAGCTCGGGGACGAGCGCGACGGGGTCGGGGAGGCGGGACTGGCGGTTCTGCTGCTCGGTGGCGGTCATGGTGGTGTTTCCTTCCGTTCGGTGTTCTGCCTCTATGACGGATCGCTCGGGCCGAAGGTGACCGGTGGACGCGACCTCATCCGGCGGTTTTTTCGAGGGGTTCGGTGTCCCGCTCCGCGGAGCGTGGTCGCAGCAGCAGGACGGCGGTGAGGAGGGCGACCACGTAGAAGGCGCCCGCACCGAGCATGCCGACGGTGTATCCGCTGGTGAGCGCCTCGTTCAGGCCCGTCCCCGGCGGCTGGGCCGCAGTGGTGGCGACGGCGACGCCGGCCAGCACGGCCAAACCCAGGGCACCGCCGATCTGCTGGCTGGTGTTGACGAGGCCGGAGGCGATGCCCGAGTCCTGCGATGCGACGCCCCTGACGCCGCCGATGGTGGCGGCGACGAATCCGGTTCCCAGGCCGATTCCCCCCACCAGCTGCGCGGGCAGCAGCACCAGCAGCGGGTTCTGGTCCGGTGCCAGGAGGCCGAACCACGCCATCGCCGTGGCGGCCGTCGCCGTGCCGACCACCAGAACGGTCCGGGTGGAGGCGCGGGCCTGCAATGCAGGCCCGACGACACCGGAGCCGATACCGACGCCGATGGCGAACGGCAGGTAGGCCAGGCCGGTGGTCATGGGCGAGTACTGCTGGACCGTCTGCATGTACAGGGTGAGGAAGTAGAAGGTGGCCAGCTGTCCCGCGCCCATGAGCAGCATGACCAGGTTGGCGCCGAGCCTGCCGCGGTCGGCCGGCACACCCGGCGGCAGGATCGGGTTGCGCGCGCCGCGCTGGATGAACGGGAACACCGTGAACAGCGCGACGGCGCACGCGCCGAAGACCAGGGCGGTCCCGTCGCCCACCCCATGGGATCCGGCGCGGTTGATCGCGTAGACCAGCGAGCCGAGGGCCAGGGTCGCGGTGACGGCGCCGGGCAGGTCCAGGCCGCCGGGGCGGCGGGTTCCGGGCACCAGGACGACGGTGCCGACCAGGACCAGCAGGGCTATGGGGATGTTGACGAACATGATCCACCGCCACCCCAGGTACTCGGTGAGCGCGCCTCCCAGGAGCAGGCCGACCACGGAGCCGAGACCGCCCATGGCTCCGTACACGCCGAGTGCCCTGTTGCGCCGGGGCCCGGCGGGGAAGGTCTCGGCGAGCAGGGACAGCGCCGCCGGGGCGACGATGGCCGCGCCTACGCCCTGGAGCACGCGTGCGGTGATCAGCACGGCGCCGCTACCGGCCGCACCGCCCAGCAGAGAGGCGAGCAGGAAGACGACCAGCCCGACACGGAACAGCCTGCGTCGACCCCACAGGTCGCCGGCGCGGCCCCCGACCAGCAGCAGGCCGCCGAAGGCCAGGGCATAGGAGGTGAGGACCCGGTCCAGCTCGCCCTCGGGGATCCGGAGATCGGCTCCGATGACGGGCAGGCCGACGGTCACGATGGTGCCGTCCATCACCATCAGCAGCTGCGCGGCCGCCATCACCAGCAGTGCGAGTCCGCTTCTGTCCGAACGGGCGGGGGTGTGGTCGCTCATGCGCGTTCTCCTCGGGAGGCGACGGCGGCGTGCACCGCGGCGGCGAGTCGGTCGTGTTCGGGATAGGACCAGCCGAAGCCGAAACGGCGCCGGGTATAGCCGAAGGCGATGCCGCCGACCGGATCGGCGAAGGCCTCCGAACCGGCCGAGCCGTCATGGCCGAAGGCGTTCGCGCTCAGGAACGGGTACCGCAGCCCCTTGGCCTGGAAGCCGAGCGCATAGTTCCCCTGATCGCCGCGGACCAGGTCCGCGCCGACGGAGTGCAGCTGGGCGAACTCGCCGACGGTGTCCGGCTCCAGCAGCGGGGGCCGCCCGTCGACGCCCCAGACGGCCGCCGCGTACAGGCCGGCCAGGCCGCGAGCGCTGCCCACTCCCCCGGCCGAGGCCGGGCCGTTCGCGCGGACGCCGCGCGTGTTGGCGAAGCCCACCTGGTCCAGCGGGGGCGTGCCGTCGAGCCCGTAGCCGATGCCGACGAGGCTCCGGGGGCCCGGGACGTTCGCCCAGAACGCGGCCTCCCGCTCCGGGTCCGCCTCCCACCACAGGATCGGCCGGAACCGCTCCTCCTCGGACTCGGGCAGCCCCAGGTAGAGGTCCAGTCCGTACGGTTCCCGGATGCGCTCCTCGTAGATCCGTTGCAGCGACCGGCCGGTCACCCGCCGGATCACCTCGCCCACCATGGCGAACGAGACGAAGCCCCCGTAGCCGTAGGCCGCCCCGGGACGCCAGTACGGCCGCTGTCCGGCCAGGCGGCGCGCGATCACCGCGTCGTCGGCCAGCTCGGCCGCCGACAGGCCGCCGTCGACGCCGATGACGCCGGAGCGGTGGGTCAGGACGTCCCGCAGCGTGATCGTGTCCTTGCCGGCGGCGGCGAACTCCGGCCAGTGCCGGGCCACCGGCTCGTCCAGGCCGAGGACCCCCTCCTGCACCAACAGTGCCACCACCAGCGTCGCGGCACCCTTGGTCGAGGAGTAGACCCCGGTCATCGTGTCGCCGTCCACCCCGTCCCCGGCCCACAGGTCCACCACCCGCCGGCCGTGCGCGTAGGCGGTGAGCTGCGAGCCCGCCAGGCCGTCCTGCTCGGCCACGACCTCGGCGAACACCTCCTCCACCGGTTCGAAGCCGTCCTCCACCGTTCCGTGGACCCGGATCCTGTTCATCCTCGGCAACCCTTCCCTCGTGTCGGTCGCCGCATTGACGGGCCGAACGGGGCGAAGGTGACGCCCGTTCGCGGTCACCTTTCCGGGGTCCCGCGCGTCATCAGTACTGAAACCGCCGAAGAAGAGAGGCCCCCCGGCATGACATCCCATGACTTCCTGGCCGAACGGTTCGAGGGCCACCGCCCCCACCTGAGGGCGGTCGCCTACCGCATGCTCGGCTCACTCACCGAGGCCGAGGACGCGGTCCAGGAGGCATGGCTGCGCCTGGCGCGCTCGGACTCCGACGACATCGACAACCTCGGCGGCTGGCTGACCACCGTGGTCGGCCGGGTCTGCCTGGACGTACTGCGCGCCCGCAAGGTGCGGCGCGAGGAGCCACTGGAGGAGCGCCTGCCGGATCCGGTGGTCGGCAGGGAGGAGCACACCGATCCGGAGCAGCAGGTGCTGCTGGCCGACTCGGTGGGACTGGCGCTGCTGGTGGTGCTGGAGTCGCTCTCCCCGGCCGAACGCCTGGCCTTCGTGCTGCACGACATGTTCGGCCTGCCGTTCGAGCAGATCGCGCCCATCGTCGACCGCACCCCCGCCACGGCCAAGAAGCTCGCCAGCCGGGCCCGTCAGCGGGTCCGCGGCGCGGCCCCGAGCCCGGACCCGGACCCGGCCGAGCAGCGGAAGGTGGTGGACGCCTTCCTGGCCGCCGCGCGCGGCGGCGACTTCGAGGCGCTGGTGTCCGTCCTGGACCCCGACGTGGTGCTGCGCGCCGACGGCGGCGCGCTCACGAACGGCCTGAAGGTCGTCCGCGGCGTCGAGGCCGTGGCCGGGCGGCTCTCCACCTTCCAGCGCATGGCCACCGGCACCGACACCCGTCCGGCGCTCGTCAACGGCCTGGCCGGACTGGTCAACACCGTCGACGGCCGACCGTTCTCCGTCATGAGCTTCACCGTCTCCGGGGGCAGGATCGCCGCGATCGACATCCTGTCCGACCCCGACCGGCTGGCCCGGCTCGACCTGGCCGACCACTGAGGCGCCCCGGGGGCGCCGTACCCGTGCCGCGGCGCCCCCGGCCCCCTTCTCCGCCCTCTCGCCCCGTCCGCGGGTCCCGCACGGCTAGGGTCGGGGGCATGAGCGGCATCCGGGTGATCCTCATCGGCGGCACGTCCCACACCGGCAAGTCCACCGCCGCGCGGGCGCTCGCGGAGCGGCTCGGCTTCTCCCACGCCACCACCGACCACCTGGCCCGGCACCCGGGCCGCCCCTGGCGGACGCCCGGCCGGGAGGTGCCGCCGCACGTCGCCGAGCACTACGGCACCCTGCCCCTGGACGAGCTGATCGACTCCGTTCTCGCCCACTACGAGCGCCAGTGGCCGCGCGTCGAGGAGATCGTCGCCGAGCACGCCGTCGGCGGGGGCCCCGGCCTGGTGCTGGAGGGGTCGGCGCTGTGGCCGTCCCGCGTCGCGGACCTGACCGCCCCGCGCACGGGCGCCGTGTGGCTCACCGCCCCGGACGCCCTCCTGCGCGAGCGCATGTACACGGACTCCGGCCACGCCGCCGCCTCCGCACCGGAGCGGCGCCTCATCGACGTGTTCCTGGCCCGCACCCTGCGCTTCCAGGAGCTCGTGCGCGCCGAGGTCGAGCGGCTCCACCTCGCCGAACTGCCCGTCGACGGCTCCCGCACCGCCGGGGAGACCGCCGACGCCGTGCTCGCCGCCGTCTCCGCCCAGGAGTCCGTGGGCCGCCCCCGCACACCGCGCCCCTGATCCGGTCGCACGCCCCCTTCTTTAGAGTTGAGTTAGAGAAGCTCAACTTAGGGAACACCCACCGACGCAAGGCCGTTGTTCCAGGTACAGGACCTCGCAGGCCGCCGCGCACGCAGGGAGGAGGCACAGGCCATGGCACCGCCCGCCGCCCGTTCTTCCCCGGTCCCGGACCAACGCGCCGCCACCCGGCGCTGATCGCCCCGGGTGTCCCGCTGCACCGGGACCCCCGGCCCCCCGACCCGGGGTCCGCCCGTCCTGCGGGCCCCGGGCCACCCGACCGCCGGACCCCTGCGGGGGCGGTCCGGCGACCAAGGAACCCGCACCCGGAGGTGCACATGTTCTCCCCTGACCCTCGGACCCTGCCCACCCCGCCCACGGGATGGTCGATCGGGTCCTACACCGCCTACGCCGAGGCGCAGCGCGCCGTCGACCACCTGGCCGCCAACGGCTTCCCGGTCGAGGACCTCACCATCGTCGGCACCGGGCCCCGCGTGGTGGAGCGGGTCACCGGTCGGCTGACCTGGGGCCGGGTGCTGGGTTCGGCGGCCCTGTCGGGCGTGTGGTTCGGTCTGCTCATCGGTGTCGTGCTGGGGATGTTCACTCCGGGCGGCCTCCTCGGGTCGATCCTCGCGGGGCTGCTCGCGGGCGTGGGCGCCGGCACAGCGTTCGCGGCGATGGGCTACGCCTCCCTGGGCGGGAAGCGGACGTTCGCGTCGCGGACGGAGATCGTCGCCGAGCGGTACGAGGTGCTGTCCGAGCCCCGCAGCGCCGAACGCGGCCGCGACCTGCTCGCCCGCCTCGCCCTCACCTCGCCCGCCCACTGACCGGCGGGGCGGCCCCGGCGCCCCACGGCGCCGGGGCCGCCCCGTTCACGGGCGCCCGTCCCCGCAGTCGACGTAGTCGGCGACACTCGCCTCGTACTCCCCGGTCGTGTCGAAGGCGCCCTCGAACTCCTCCGTGTAGGCGTCCACGAACGCCTCACCGCCCACCGGCTCGCGACACCGCGGCGCCGAGGGCCGCGGCCGTGCGCAGGAGCGCGGGTCCGGTCAACCGCCGTCCCCGCAGTCGACGTAGTCGGCGATGTCCGCCTCGTACTCCTCGTGCGTGTCGAAGGAGTCGCCTCCGGAGCCGGGGTAGGAGTCGACGAAGGTGTCGCCGGGCACCTCGGGGCCGCACCAGGTGACCGTGTTCTCCCGCAGGAAGTCGGCCAGGGCCTGGTCCACCTCCTGGAGCAGGGGGCCGTCACCGCTCAGCCCTTCGCCGAGGGAGGAGGACCACAGGTCCGGGTCGGTCTCCACCCTCGCCCCCTCACCGTCCTCCACCAGGACCCCGGCCTCCGCCAGCACTTCCCGCGGCCTGTCGCCGGCGTGCGGCGTGACCGGATCCGGGTCCTGCTCGACGAACATGCGCTCCAGCGTGAAGGCCCGCACGGTCCGCTGCACCCATTCCGCGTGCGGTCCGCGCGAGGCCTCCGCCTCCTCCGGCGGCCCGGACTCCTCCCGCTCCGAAAAAGCAGCACATCCGGACAGCGCCGTGCAACCGACCGCTGCCGCGATCACAGCGGCCGCCCCCGAGCCCCTCACGGGCGCCCGTCCCCGCAGTCGACGTAGTCGGCGACACTCGCCTCGTACTCCCCGGTCGTGTCGAAGACGCCCTCGAACTCCTCCGTGTAGGCGTCCACGAACGCCTCGCCGTCCACCGGATCCCCGCACCAGGTCACCTCGTTCGGCCACATCGCCGCGCCGAGGGCCCCGTCCAGACGGCGCAGGCCGCCGGCGGCGTCATCGGTGTTCCACTGTTCCTTGTCCAGGACGACCTCATACCCCCCGCCGTCCTCGGCCGACCGGACCACACCCGACTCCAGCAGGACGTCCAGCGACCGTTCGTCGGTGTTGCCCAGCACCTCCTCCGAGCCGTGCTCTGCGAACATCCGGTCCAGTGTCCGGACGCTCACCTCACGCTCCATCCACGAGAAGGAGACACCGGCCCGCTCGACCGGCTCCGACGGCTGATCCTCTGGAGCTGCGCCGGATGCGCACCCCACCAGCAGCGGCAGTGCCAGGAGGGCGGATACGCCCTGCACGAGTCCGCGCGCGCCGCCTCCGCCCCGCCGGTCCTCACTCTCCATCGCCGCCACTCCCCTCAGCAGGCTTGAAGTACTCCCGCACGTCGCCGTATCCGATACCGAACTCTCCCGTGAACTGGTCGACCCGCGAGTCGCCCGGGTAGGTTCGCCCGTCACTGGTCGTGAAGGGCATATCCCCGATGACGTTGCCCATGGAGGCGTCCATGGACCACCTGCCACCGTCCTGCCGGAAGTCCTCGTTCCAGTTGTTCGAGTCCTTCTCCACGGTGACCGTGACATCGGCGCCGAACACGAAGTCCTCCCCGATGTCTTCGGCGTCGAGCACCGCCCCGTTCTGGCGGACAGTGATCACCCCGCCCTCGACCAGGTCCTGGAGATCCCCGTTGTACTGGACTTCGTTGAACTTCGAGGGGTCGTGGTGCGCCACGTACTCCAGGGCCTCCACCTCGAAGTTGCGTATCCGGTTGATCTCGCTGCTGTAGGTGGAGCCCCGGGGGACCACCTCGTAATCGCCATCGATGATCGCGTTGACGATGCTGTCCTGACCCAACTCCATGCCCTTGGACACCGCCGTGCCGATGAGCGGGATCTTCTCCGACAGCGAGGCCGCCTCACCGACGAAGAACTCGGCGATCGCCGTGTTCCGTTCGACCTGGTGGCCCAGATCGTCCTCCCGGTCCCGGGCGTCGCGCTCGGTGGCCTCCTCCAGGAGTGCCTGCAGCGTTCCCAGCCCTCGGGCGTTCTCCTCGGGGCGCCCGTTCTCCAAGAACGCCGCCGTCTCGACCTGCTGGTAGACGTCGACCGACTGGATCAGCCGCGCCGCGGACTCGTCGCCACCCATCAGATAGTGCATGAACCGGGCACGTTCCTCAGCCCCCAAGCGCACGGTCCCGCTGTCCGGGTCGAACTCGCCGACGCCTGCGACGGGAACGTCCTCCGACTCCCACACATCGCTCGTGGAGAAGCTGTAGATGTTCGCGTCGAACACGTCCACGAGCCCGAGCCCGAGTTCCGTGTTGAACTGGGTGAACACCGCGTCCTCGTACTTGTTGTCCCCCTCGGTGATATGCACGCCCGTGTTGACGAGCTGCTCGTACATCGCCTCGTCGGTGAGGGTCTCCATGAGCCCCTCGAACGCCGTCCCCGCGCGGTCGCGGACCTCGTCGTCCTCGCTCAGCGCGTCCTCGGCGATCCAGTCGATGAGCCCGCGCGCGGTCGCGCCGTCGTCGTGCCAGTCGTAGGTGAGCAGGCCCTCGACCGCGTTGGTCCGCTCGTGCGGGGCGAAGTCCGGCAGGCCCGGGACGGTCTCCCGGCCGTCCGGGTACTCGCCGGTGAGCACGTAGTGGTTGGCGTCCTCGTTGCGGGTGCCGACCTCCACCAGCGGGGCCAGGTCCTCCGACACCACCCAGCCGTTCTCGCCCTCCACGCCCCAGTAGTGCATGTACGCGCCCGCGCCCAGGGTGAGGTTGGTGGAGAACGCGTCGCCGCCCTGGAGCTCGTCGTCGGTGTACCGGAGCAGCTGCGACAGGGCCCGCGCGTCGTCCTGGTAGGTGGCCAGAAGGTACGGCGGCTCGTCGGCGCCCGTCTCGTAGAGGAAGGGCCCCTCGGTCGCCCGGCGCACGCTCTCCGGCAGCAGGTCGTACCCGCCGCCCAGGTCCTCGTCGGAGAGCGTGAGCAGCCCGTCGCCGAGCACCCCCAGGGCGTGCTCGCGCTCCTCCCCGCTCATGTGGTCGCCGTCCATCAGCGCCGGGACGGCCAGGACGCCCGTGTAGGGCCCGCCGCCCTCCAGCTCCAGGTTGGTGTAGAAGGCCTCCAGGAAGTCGATCTCCTCGGAGCGGAACCCGCTTCCCGTGTTCTGCGCCTGTTTGGCGTTGGTGCCGATCATCGCCATCATGAGCATCAGCTCGTGGTAGCGGTCGTCCAGCGGCCTGTCCCCGGACCAGTAGGCGGCCAGCTCGGTGGACCACTCCCGGGCGTTCTCCTCGGTCAGCTCCCGGCCGTCCACCAGCATCGTGTACCGGTTCGGGTCCAGGTTGTAGAACGCCCAGTTCGCGTACCCGCCGTCGATGAGCTTCTGCACGTTGACCTTGGTGGCGCCCTCCTCCAGCATGTCGCCGATCTCCTCGGCGTGCTCCTGGTAGGCGGTCCACAGGGTGTCGAACCGGCCGCTGACGCTCGTGCGCTTCTCGACCAGCTCCTCGTACAGGTCCCGGCAGGTGTTCTCCGCGCTCCAGAACCCCCTGCGCTCGGGGAACGTCGAGGTGATGCGGCTGGCGGAGTACTCGCCCGGCACCCGCCCCTCGCAGTCGGCGACGGCGGTGTTCCACTCCTCCAGCAGCTCCTCGCGGCCCTCGCGGAACTCCTCCACGTGGTCGGCCCACATGTCGCTGACCATCGCCGCGTAGGTCAGCGCCACCGCGGCGTCCGTCCACAGCTGCCGGTCCTCAGCCGACAGGGTGCTGATATCCCAGGCCAGGATGCTCGTGAACTGCCCGGCCGCGCCGTCCAGGGCGGCCTGGAGGTCCCCCGCGTCGCCCAGGACGCGCCCGTTGAGGTCCTCGAAGTCGGCGGTCCGGGCGCGGATCAGGGCGGGTATCGCGTCAGTGGTGCGCAGGGTGAGGGAGAGGTCGAAAGAAGCCACGGGGGTTCCTCAAAGGGGGTTCGGGGGAGGAGGGGGGAAGGGGGTGTCAGTAGAAGTTGACGTTGCCCAGGCCGGGCGGCACGTGGTGGGCGGCGCCGGACAGCTCCTGGGAGCTCTCCAGGTCGTTGAGGGCGATCTCGCTCGCCCCGGCCTGGATGTTGTCGGCCAGCTGGAGCCCGTGGCCCTGTACGTCCACGAACCCCTGGAGGTGGCGCTCGCGGAAGGACCTCCACCCGGCCTCGACGTCCTCCTCGCCCGCCACCCGGATCGCGTCGTCGACCGTCAGGTCGAACGCGTCGGCCAGGCCGGCCATCGCCGTGGCCAGCGCCTCGGCGTCCTCACCGCCCTGCCGCGCCTCGTTCGGATTCGCACCCGTTCCACCGCTCATCGCGGGACACCACCTTCGTCACACGGAGACCACCATTACCTGTAGATCGCGAGGAAAAAGTAACAGTTGAGGTTTTCACGCATGGTTACGGCTTCGTGATCACCGGGCGTCCCGTGCCCCCCGTGCCCCGGGCGGCGGGCCCGGACACGGGAACGGGGGCCGCCGGCGCGATGCCGACGACCCCCGTGGTGCCGCCTAGAGCCCGTTCTTCGAACGCCCTCCTGTACCGCCTGGGGTTCGTGAGGCGCCCGGCGGGGTTCCGGAGGTCCCGGAGGAGCGGCCCTCGAGGAAAGCCTGTGGCCGTAGGCCGTCCGTTGAGGACCTTCCGCCGCTCGACGGGCGGGCGAGGACCGCGACGCAGGGCCGGAGGTTCCCGCCCTCGGGGGGCGCCGAGCAAGGTGGCCGAGCTGCGGCCATAGGCCGTCCGTTGAGGGCGGTGGCGGGCGACGGGCGGGCCGCAGCGCAGCGGAGGTTCAAAAGAACACTCCCTAGTACTCGACCGGGACCTCCTCGAACTCGCCGAACGGCCCGGCGCGCAGGGTCAGCTCCTCCACGCTCGTGGCCGGGGCCGGGAACACCGCCACCAGGTTGTAGGTGTTGCCCGGCTGGAGGACGTGCACCTCCTCCGCGAAGCTGCTGTAGCGGCCCTCGCCGAAGTCCATCTGCGCCACGTACCGCACCAGGCCGCTCTCCGGCTCGAACAGCTGGAAGCCGCCCAGGGTGCCCTTGCTGAACTGCTCCGGGCCGCCGGCCACCACGTCGGAGCCGCCCATCTCCGGTATCAGCGGCGCGTCGGTGGTGTTGGTGAGGGCGACCGTGCCGATCACGTAGGCGCCGTCGCGCCGCAGCGGGTAGACCTCCAGGCGGATGCCGTCCTGCTCCCTCTCGGCCACCACCGAACCCGGGTCGTCGTCGTAGGGGGCGGGCCAGGTGACGTTGCGCTGGGCGGTGTTCAGGCCGTCGTCGTCGTACTCCTCTTCCTCCGTCGCCTCGGTGGTGTCGTTGAAGATGTACGAGAACTCCACCCGCCGGTTGCGGGCGCGGGCCTGCTCGTCGTCCGGGCCGCCCTCGCGGGCGATGGGCTCCTTCTTGCCGCGGCCCTCCACCTCCAGGGTGAAGCCCGGGCCGATCTCCTCCGCGAGCAGGTCGCGGACGCTCTCGGCGCGCTGCACCGACAGGCGGTCGTTGTAGGCGTCGTCGCCGATGCCGTCGGTGTGGCCGATGATCGTGATGGTGGGCTCGTCGGGGTCGACGTTGGCCGCCAGGGAGGTGGCCGCCCGGCGGACGACCTCCTCCGCCTCCTCGGTCAGGTCGGAGCGGTCGAACTCGAACATGACGTCGGAGTGCAGCGAGATGATCTCGCGGTCGCCGTCGCGGGTGGTGGAGGCGATCTCGGAGTCGACGAAGCTCTGCACCCAGCCCTCGTCGGCGACGGCGTCCCCGTCGGGGCGCCGGTTGGCGAAGGTGAGGTTCTCGCCGCTCGGCGGCGGGTCGTCGAGGGAGAGGTGGTCGGGGCCGTTGGGGCTCTCCGGGTCGGGGCGCTCCTCCTCGACGTCCTGGATGGGGATGCCGGTCATGGCGCCCAGGCCGCTGCCGACGAAGGTGACCTGCCGCACCTCGTCGGGGATGCGCGGGAAGTAGCGGACGTACTCGTTGGTGACCCCGTCGTGGACGGGGTAGAGGCCGTCCTGGTTGGGGCTCTCGGAGCCGTACTTGAGGCCGTTCTCGTCGAGGAACTGCCGGTAGACGCGCCCGGTGAGGGGGTCGACGAGGGTGTGGGCCATGCTGAGGTTCCGGTTGGGGCCGGAGAAGTCGTCGAGATAGGTGATCTCGTAGTACATGACGGTGTACTCGTCGGTGCGCTCCAGCCCCGTGACGGAGAAGCGCATCTCGGTGTCCTGCCCGGTGTCCTGGAAGATGCGTCCCTCCCGGACGTAGGGGAACTCCTCCCGGACCTCGGGCGGCCCGGACGCGTCCCCGAACGTCTCGGACCACCAGTCCGATATGTCCGCGGTGACCGTGCAGCCGCTGAGCAGAAGGCTGCCCGAGACCATGAGCGCGGCCGCGGCGAGGGGCGTCTTCCGCACCATGTGGGGGAACTCCGATCGTTGGGGAGACGACGTACGGGAAACATCCTCCAGCACTCCGGGAGTCGAACCGACCGTGGTGCCCCACAACGGGCGGAAAGTCCGCCGGGCCTGGCGCCGGGGCGGGGGATGGGCGATTCTTGCTGGTATGTCAGCACCTGCCCCGCCCCGTTTCGCGGGGCCGCTCATCGGCCTGGCGACGGCGGCCGCCGCACTGGGAGCCGCACAGCCCGCCGCCGCACTGCTGCGGGTTTCGCCGCCGGTGACGGTGGTGGCCGACGCGGTGGTGGACCACAGCCCCTTCGGGCTGGTGGCGTGGGCGATCTCGGTGTTCGGCGCGGCCGACAAGGCGGTGCTGGTCGCGGGGGTCCTGCTGGTGCTGGTCGCGGTGGCCTGCGCCGCGGGCGGACCCGCCCTGCGCCGACCGGCCGCGGGGTACGCGGTCCTGGGCGCGGTCGCACTGGCGGGTCTGGCCGCCGCCTGGCTGCGCCGCACCGACGACCCGTGGGCCGCGGTCCCCGTCCTGGTGGCCGCGCTGGCCGGCGCCCTGGCCCTGGCCCTCCTGCGCCGCACCCTGCCCGCCGCGTCCCCGGCCGCCCCTGCGCCCGCCGACGCCGCGCCCGTGGACGCGGAGCCCGGGAACGCCGAGCCCGGCACCGGTGCGGACACCGCGCCGGGCGGCCCGGGGAGGCGCACGGTGGTGGCGTCCGCGGGGGTGATCGCCGCGGGAGCGGTGGCGGGCGGGGCCGGACTGTGGCTGCCATCCCTGTCGGGCCGGACCGGCGGACCCGGGGCGCTGCGGCTGCCGGCGGCCGCCGAACCGCTCCCGGCGCTCGCGCCCGGCACGGACCTCGGGATCCCCGGGCTGTCCCCCTTCTTCACTCCCAACGACGACTTCTACCGGATCGACACCGCCCTGACCGTCCCCCGCCCGGACGCCTCCCGGTGGCGGCTGCGGGTGCACGGCATGGTCGACCGCCCCTTCGAGATCACCATGGCCGAACTCCTCGACCTGCCCCTGGTCGAGGCCGACATCACCCTGACCTGCGTCTCCAACCGGGTCGGCGGCGACCTGGCCGGCAACGCCCGCTGGCTGGGGTACCCCCTGGCCGACCTGCTGCGCCGCGCGGGGGTGCACGCCGGCGCCGACCAGATCCTGGCCACCTCCCACGACGGCTGGACGTGTGGAACCCCCACCGAGGTCGTCATGGACGGCCGCGACGCGCTGCTCGCGGTGGGCATGAACGGCGCTCCCCTCCCCCACGAACACGGCTTCCCCGTCCGCACCGTCGTTCCGGGCCTGTACGGGTTCGTGAGCGCCACCAAGTGGGTCACCGACCTGAAGCTCACCCGCTTCTCCGACGAACAGGCCTACTGGGCCGACCGCGGCTGGGCGGAGCGCGGACCGGTCAAGACCATGTCGCGGATCGACGTCCCCGGCGACTTCACCCGGGTCCCCGCCGGGGACGTGGCCGTCGCCGGGGTGGCCTGGGCCCAGCACACCGGCATCGACGCGGTGGAGGTCCGGCTGGACCGGGGCGAGTGGTCCACCGCCGAACTCGCGCGGGTCCCCGGCATCGACACCTGGGTCCAGTGGGTCACCGAGGTCTCCGTCGAGCCCGGCATGCACGCGCTGGAGGTCCGCGCCACCGACGCCACCGGGTTCACCCAGTCCCACGTCGAGGTGGAGACCATCCCCGACGGCGCCGAGGGCCACCACTACCTGAGGTTCACCGCCGAGTAGCCCCCGGAAAAAAATCCGGTCCGGGACCCATCCGCCCCCCGTCCGGCTCCGAATACCCCATGTGACCACGAGAACGCAGGACACCGGGGACCGGATCCGCAGGAGAGGGCGGCTCCTCCCCGGCGCGTGCGTGGGCGCGGTGACCGTGGCGGCCTGCGCGGCCGCCGGAGAACTGGCCGCCGCGCTCCTGGGAACACCTTCCCCCGTGGTCGCCGTCGGTGACGCCGTCGTCGACAACACCCCCCAGGCCCTGACCGAGTGGGCGATCGCGCTGTTCGGGACCTCCGACAAGGTCGTGCTGCTCTCGGGCATCGTCGTCACCCTCCTGGGAGCGGGAGTCGTGCTCGGGGTGGTCGCGCTGCGGCGGCCGTCCCTGGGCTACGCGGGCCTGGCGGTGTTCGGCGCGGCGGGCGTCACGGCGGTGTTCGTCGGCCGCGGCGGCGATGTGAGGACCGTGATCCCCGTCCTCGCCGCCGTGGCCGTCGGCGCCCTGTGCCTGGCGGTACTGCTGCGCGCCGCCCGGCGCGCGCGACCGGCCGGACAGGACCCCGGCGACGGGGCCGCGCCCGCCGGCCCGGTCGAGCACCGGCCGGGACGCCGCGCGTTCGTGCTGACCTCCCTGGGGATCGCCGCCGGGGCGGGGGCCGCCGGAGCCCTGTCCCGCCTGGTACCGGGGTGGATCGGCGGCTCCGGAGGGCCGGAGTCCGTGGTCCTGCCCGCCGCGGCGCGACCGCTCCCGCCCCTGCCCGCGGCGACCGAACTGGGCGTTCCGGGACTGACCCCGTTCGTCACCCCCGACCGCGTCTTCTACCGCATCGACACGGCGCTGACCGTTCCCCGGCCGGACGCCTCCCGGTGGCGGCTGCGGGTGCACGGCATGGTCGACCGCCCCTTCGAGATCGCCATGGACGAGCTCCTGGACCTGCCCCTGGTCGAGGCGGACATCACCCTGACCTGTGTCTCCAACCAGGTGGGCGGCGACCTGGCCGGCAACGCCCGCTGGCTGGGGTACCCCCTGGCCGACCTGCTGCGCCGCGCGGGGGTGCACGCCGGCGCCGACCAGATCCTGGCCACCTCCCACGACGGCTGGACGTGTGGAACCCCCACCGAGGTCGTCATGGACGGCCGCGACGCGCTGCTCGCGGTGGGCATGAACGGCACCCCGCTCCCCCACGAACACGGCTTCCCCGTCCGCACCGTCGTTCCGGGCCTGTACGGGTTCGTGAGCGCCACCAAGTGGGTCACCGACCTGAAGCTCACCCGCTTCTCCGACGAACAGGCCTACTGGGCGCAGCGCGGCTGGGCCGTCAGGGCCCCGATCCGCACCATGTCGCGGATCGACGTGCCCGCGCCGCTGGCCCGGGTCCCGTCCGGGGAGGTCGTCCTGGCCGGGGTGGCCTGGGCCCAGCACCGGGGTGTGGACGCCGTCGAGGTGCGCGTCGACGGCGGGCCCTGGGCCGACGCCGAACTCGCCAAGGTCCCCGGCATCGACACCTGGGTCCAGTGGGTCGCCGAGGTCTCCGTCGGACCCGGCCGCCACGACGTCGAGGTCCGCGCCACCGACGCCACCGGCGCCGTGCAGACCTCCGAACGCGCCGAACCCATACCGAGCGGGGCCACCGGATGGCACCGGATCGCGTTCACCGCGACCTGAGGCCCGGCGCACCGCACGATTTCCCACCGATCCCACGGTTCTCGAGAAAAGAAGAGTCAAAGGAGATAGAGATGATCCGCAAGAGCATGCTCGCCGGTGCCGCCGCCGTTCTGGCCCTGGGTCTGACCGCGTGCAGCGGTATGGGCGAGGAGGAGGCCCCCGCCGAGGGCGCCGCCACCGAGGAGAGCACCGACCAGGGCACGGACAACGGCGGCGGGGAGATGACCGAGACCGCGGGCGAGAACTTCGGACCCGGCTGCGAGGCCGTCCCGGCCGACGGCGCGGGCAGCTTCGAGGGCATGGCCCAGGACCCGGTGGCCACCGCGGCCTCCAACAACCCGGTGCTGTCCACACTGGTCACGGCGGTCACCGAGGCCGACCTGGTGGACACGCTGAACTCGGCGGAGGACATCACCGTGTTCGCGCCCACCAACGACGCCTTCGAGAAGATCCCGCAGGAGGACCTGGACGCGCTGCTCGCCGACCAGGAGCAGCTCACCGAGGTGCTCACCTACCACGTGGTCGAGGGCCGCCACGCGCCCGCCGACCTGGAGGACGGGACGTTCACCTCGCTCCAGGGCGGGGACGTCACCACCGAGGGCGCCGGCGAGGACTTCACCGTCAACGGGGACTCCAAGGTGGTCTGCGGCAACGTCCAGACCGCCAACGCCACCGTGTACATCGTCGACACCGTGCTGATGCCGGAGTAGTCGGCACGACTCCCGGACGGCCCGCGAGCGTAGGCCGGGTCGTCCGGGCTCTTCAGGGCCGCGCCGGACGGCGCGGCCCGCCATCGCGGCAGGGAGGACCGGATGGATCACGACGCGGCGCACCCGCACGGCCCCCGGGCCGTGGAACCGGAAGCGGTGCCCGGGCCCGAACACACCCTCGCCGACCTCCTGGGGCGGGTGGCGCGCGGCGACGAGGCCGCGTTCGGGGAGGTGTACGACCGGGTCGCCCCGTCGGTGTACGGACTGGTGCGGCGGGTGCTGCGCGACCCGGCCCAGTCCGAGGAGGTGGCCCAGGAGGTCATGGTGGAGGTGTGGCGCACCGCCTGCCGCTACGATCCCCGGCGCGGAACCCCGCGGGCGTGGCTGATGACCCTCGCCCACCGGCGCGCGGTGGACCGGGTGCGCTCGGAGGAGGTCGGCGCGGCCCGGGAGGCGCGGGCGGCCGCCGCCGAGGCGGACCGCCCCTACGACGAGGTCGCCGAGGAGGTCACCGACCGCCTGGAGCGCGAACGCGTGCGGCGCTGCCTGGACACGCTCACCGAACTCCAGAGGCAGTCGGTACGGCTGGCCTACTACGGCGGCTACACCTACCGTGAAGTGGCGAGGCTTCTGTCCACTCCGCTGGGCACGATCAAGACGCGGATGCGCGACGGCCTGATCCGGTTGCGCGACTGCCTGGGGGTGGAGTGGTGAACCGGAGACTGCGGCAGGACCCGCACACCCTGTCGGGGGCCTACGCCCTGAACGCCCTGCCCCCGGAGGAGACGGTCCGGTTCGAGGACCACCTGGCCCGGTGCGACTCGTGTGTGCAGGAGGTGCGCGGGTTCACCGAGACGGCCGCACTGCTGGGCGAGGCGGCGCGGACCCGGCCCCCGGAGGGGCTGCGCGCCCGGGTGATGGCGGAAGTGGCCCGCACCCGCCAGCTGGCCCCGCCGCCCGACCGGCTGGCCGAGCCCGTCCGCCGGTGGTGGACACGCGGGTCGACATGGGTGGTGGCCGCCTGCCTGGCCGTGGCGGTCGCGCTGGGCGCGGTGGCCTGGGAGCAGGCGCAGCGCATCCGGGACCTCCAGGAGAACGAGCGGCTGGTGGCCGCGGTGCTGTCGGACCCGGGCGCGGAGTACACCACCGCCGAGCCCATGGAGGGCGTCTTCGTCGCGGCGGTGTACTCCGAGGCGCACGGCAGCCTGGTGTTCAGCGGCCACGGCCTGGAGCCGCTGGAGGACGAGGACTACCAGCTGTGGTTCACGCGGGCCGACGGCTCCGTGTACTCGGCCGGGGTGCTGCCGGTGGACGACCAGGGCGTGGTCGCCCCGGTCCCGGCCGCCCCCCGGGGCGCCGACACCGAGGGGGTCGCGGTGACCGTCGAACCGCTCGGCGGTTCCGAGCAGCCCACCTCCGAGCCCATCATGGCGATGCCCATCCGGGGCTGAGGGGCCCGGCGGCCCGGGGACGGTTCACTCGACGGTGACGTCCTCGGGCCGGGGCAGGTCCCGCATGACCGGGGAGAGGCTGAACAGCGCGGCCAGCCCCGACACCACGGCCATGGACAGGAACACCCAGTTCGGCCCCGCGGCGTCGAACACCAGGCCCACGCCGAGGATCCCCACCGGCTGGGACACCAGGCACATGAACGTGACCGCGCCCAGCACCCGGCCCTGGTACTCGTCGGTGACCGACGCCGCGATGTAGCCGTAGAACACGGCGTTCACGCACGGGACGATCGCGAACACGCAGCCGACCAGCAGGCCCAGGGACAGCACGTTGGGCGCGACCACCAGCGCGAGCGCGCACACCGGGGCCGACCAGGCGGCGGCCAGGAACGTCGCCGAGGGCCGCACCAGCTTGATGACCGGCCCGGCCGCCAGTGCTCCGACCAGGCCGCCGGCGCCGGCCAGGGACACGGTGAGGCCGATCTGGAAGTGCCCCGCCCCCTGGCTCTCGGCGGTGGCGATGAGCGCCAGGAAGGCGCCGGTCTGGGTGAAGGCGACGTTGAAGCCGACGATCCACATCAGCATCGGCCGCAGGATGGGGTGCCGGGCCAGGAACACGAAACCGCCCACCATCCCGCGCAGCGTCCACGGTTCACGGGCGCGGTACCCGGACGCCTGCATGGGGCGCCGGATGAACAGCACCAGCGCCGCCGACACCAGGTAGGCCAGCGCCTCGGCCAGGAACGGGAAGGCCCGGCCCAGGTTGAACAGGAACCCGGCGGCGGGCGCGCCCAGCGCGCTGGTGCTGAAGAAGCGGATCTGGTTCTGGGCGGAGGCGTCCGCCACCTGCGGCGGAGGCACCAACTGCTTGATGGCGGCCATGGCCACCGGGTTGGAGACGCCCATGAGCGCGGAGGAGCACACGGCGACGGTGATGATGACCGGGAAGGTGGTGTTCCCGCCGAGCAGCACGATCCCGAACACCCCGAGCAGGACGAGCCGCCCCAGGTCGCAGCAGAGCAGGACGGCGCGCCGGTTGGAGCGGTCGGCGAGCGAGCCTCCGACGACGGCGGCGACCATGGTCGTGACCACCTGGGCGGCACCGATGATCCCGGCCTGGGACGCGGACCCGGCGAGCATGAGGCACAGCAGCGGGTAGGCGACCTCTCCGCTCTCCTTGCCCAGCCCGGCGAAGAACCGGCTGGTCCACAGGGCCTGGAAGTCCCGGTTGCGGATGAGCGGGGGCGGGTCGGCCGCGATCGGGGGCGGGGCCTCCGCGGCGGCCGGGCGGGGTCCGCGCACCGCGGGGGCCGGGAGCGCGGGGACCGGCCCGGCGGGCGGCGGTGCGTCCGCGCCGGGGAGCGGAGGGCGGTCGGCCGTGCCGGGCACGGGGGAACGCCGGACGGTGAGAGCGGGGTGAAAACGGAGTTGGTCCGCCGCCATGGTGATCGACTCCCCTGAGGGTCCCTCCGGTACCGGGGATGACGCGATGCCGGCCTGTTCTGCTCGATGGGCGCGTGCGGGGCCGCCTACGGGGCGGCCGGCACACACCGTCTCCGGGGTCAGGGAAGCCTCCCCGGGGGCTGCCCGGGGGGTGAGGTCGTCATACCGCCATTATGCTTGCGTTCCCAACATTAAACGTCTTTCCGGTGTCGGTTCGCGCACATCGGTGATTCCCGCCGGAAACCTTCTCTCCGCAGGTCGGAAAAGGTCTTCCCGGCGGCGGACGCGCCTCCTGGAGCCCCCATAACACAGGGCTTCCCGACGTGGCCACGTCCGGCCACGGACCTCCGGGAAATCGGCCCGGAATCCTCTTGACCGGAGAGTGGGAACTCCGTTCATGTGTACCGCGAAGAAACCCGTGAGAATGCAGGTGCACGTGAAATACGTGCTCTACATGGGAAAAAAGAGAAAAGAGAACCGCGTGGGGCTCCTGGGTGAGAACCCCACGCGGTGGCCGTGCCGGGGCGGTAGCCCCGGGTGCGGTCAGTCCCGCCGCTCCCCGGAGCGGCGTCCGCCGGCGGAGCGCCGCCCGCGGCGCGCGGGCCGCTGCCCGGCCGCGGCCGCCTCGACCGTCCACGGGGTGCGTTCGAGGTAGGCCACCACGGCCGCCCCGGCCAGCGATCCGCCCGCGACGAGCAGGTACGACAGGGTCCACCCGCCGGTCAGCTCCGAGAGCAGGCCGAACAGCAGCGGGCCGCCCAGGGCGACGCCGCTGCCCACCCCCTGGACGAACCCGGACAGCGAGGCCGAGCCCCGGGCCGTGGTGGCGCGGGTGTTGACCATGGTCATGACGACCACGAACAGGCTCGTGCCCAGGCCCAGGAAGCACGTCCACAGCGGGGCCAGCCAGGCCGGGCCCGCGGCCAGGCCCAGGTATCCGACGGCGTACCCGGCCACGCCCAGCGCGACGATCGGGAACGTGTCGGCGGCCCGGGCGGTGGCCGTCGGTGCGACCAGTCCGAACAGCAGGCTCACCCCGACCATGAGGGACACCATCGTCCCGGCGTAGGCGGAGGTGTGCCCGGCGTCGGTGAGCAGCGTCGGCAGCCAGGTGAACAGGGTGAAGACGTTCCAGGTGACCAGGCCGAACAGCAGTGCCATCCGCCATGCCATGCCCACCCGGTACAGCGGGCGGGCCAACTCGGGCCCCTGATCGGCGCGGGCGGTACGGCCGGTGCCGCGCCCGTCCGGGAAGGCCCACCGGGCGATCCAGAGAAGGCCCGCGACCAGGGCGATGACGGCCCAGGAGCCCAGCGCGACCCGCCAGCCGAAGGCCTCGGCCAGGGGCACCGCCACCAGCGGCGGGAACAGGGCGCCGAGGTGGATGGCGACCATCTGGACCGTGCTCAGCGCGGCCAGCCGGTCGGGGAAGTACTGCTTGATCAGCGGGGGCAGCACGACGTTGCCCAGGGCGGCACCGGTGAGCGCCACTGCGGTGAGCAGCAGCAGGGTGCCGGTGCCGGGGGCGAAGGCGCGCAGCGCCTGCCCGGCGGCGGTGAGGAGCATGCTGAGCACGACCGTGGCCTCGGAGCCGATCCGCCGCATGATCAGCGGCGTGACCAGTCCGAACACGGCGAAGGCGATCAGCGGCAGTGTTCCGAAGACACCGACGACCGTGGCGGTGAACCCGAACTCCGCGGAGATCGTGGTCAGCAGGGGTGACAGAGAGGTGACCACCAGGCGCAGGTTGAGCGCCGCGCAGGCGATGGCCACGAGGGCGAGGATGCGGCCCCGGCGGGCTGTGGTGGGCGCCGGGGCGGGCCGTACCGACGGTCGGTCGGCGACGGCCGTCATCGACGAGGGTGACATAACGGCGACGGACGTCCCTTTGTTCAGCGGTGGTGCGGCGTTGCACCAGAGCCAGGCCGACCGGCGAGCGTCATCGCCTGCCTCCGAAGGGTCTCTTCTCGGGCGAGCCAAATACGACCTTGTCGCCTAAATGTTAGGCATAGCTCGGCTGTATACACAACTTTCCGTACTTAATACGGGTAAGATGCACATATGGCTGATCTCGACGAACTTGATACGGCGATCCTGGCCGAACTCCAGGCGGACGCACGGAAGACCAACCGCGATGTGGCCGCCGCGGTGGGCGCCTCGCCCACGACGACCCTGGACCGGACCCGCGCGCTGCGGGAGAGGGGTGTGATCCGCGGCTCACTGCTGGACGTGGACCTGGAGCTCATCGGCCGCCCGGTGCAGGCGCTCATCACCGTGAGCGTGGACAAGCCCTCGCGGCACAACATCGAGGCGTTCCGCGACTGGGTGCGCTCGCTGCCGGACACGCTGTCGGTGTTCGTGACCTCCGGCAGCGAGGACTTCCTCATCCACGTGGCGCTGCCGGACAACAACAGCCTCTACGCGTTCGTCATCGACAAGCTCACCGAACGCCCCGAGGTGGCCGACGTGCGCGCGTCGATCGTGTTCGAGCACCTGCGCAACGACCGCATCGCCCCCACCAACGCCCGCGCCCGCCGCCGGGCCTGAGCCCGGCCCCGCACGGCCGCGCCACCGGCGGGCGGCGGGCGGAAGGGGCCGGCGGGCGGGCGCGAGCCCGGGAGGGGCCGGGAGTAGGGTGGGCGGCCTTGCCCGCCACCGAGACGAAACCTCCATGACTCCTGTGATCGTGGCCGCGGTGCTCCTCGCCGCGCTGCTGCACGCCGCCTGGAACGCCATCGCCCACGGCATCACCGACCGGCTCCTGGGCTTCGCGCTCATCGGCCTGGGCGGCATGGTCCCCACCCTGCCGCTGCTGTTCGTGGTCGGCCCGCCGCCCCGGGAGGCCTGGCCGTTCCTGGCCGCCTCCGTGCTCACCCACCTGGTCTACTTCGGCCTGCTGATGGTCTCCTACCGGAGCGGCGAGTTCGGGCAGGTGTACCCGCTGGCCCGCGGCACCGCCCCGTGGGTGGTGGCGCTGGTCGGGGTGACCCTGCTGGGGGAGGCCGTGTCCGCGCCCCACCTGCTGGGGGTGCTGGCCGTCTCCGCCGGGCTGATGACCCTCGTGTTCGCCGGCGGGCGCCCCTCCCGGGCGCAGCTGACGGCCCTGCCCGCCGCGTTCGCCACCGGCCTGGCCATCGCCGCGTACACCGTGGTGGACGCCTACGGGGTGCGCTTCACCCAGGACCCGCTGGGCTACATCACGTGGATCATGGTCCTCCAGGGACCGGTGTTCTTCCTGGTGGCGGCGGCCACCCGGCGGGGCAGGCTGCTCCGGCAGCTCCGGCCGGTGTGGAAGGTCGGGCTGGCGGGCGGCGCCATCAGCGCGGCCGCCTACGGGATCGTGCTGTGGGCGCAGCTGAGCGGCGCCCTCGCGGGGATCGCCGCGCTGCGCGAGACCAGCATCGTGTTCGCGGCGCTGCTGGGCAGCCTGCTGTTCAAGGAGCGCTTCGGGGCGGTGCGCGTCGCCGCCTCCGCGATCGTCGTCTGCGGGGTCCTGCTCCTGGCGTCCTGAACGGGATTCGGCCGTCCGCCTCCCCGGGCTGGTCCGCGGCCGGTCGCCCTCGTATCGTGTCCGTGTGACCGACGTCTCAACGGAGTCAGACGCCGTCCGCCACCACTGGCAGGGCCTGGGCCTGCCCGGGCTCGTGGACGTGCACACCCATTTCATGCCCGACAACGTCCTGCGCAAGGTGTGGTCCTACTTCGACGCCCTGGGCGGGTACTGGCCCATCACCTACCGGGACGACGAGGAGGCCAGGGTCGCCCGGCTGCGGGGGTTCGGCGTGCGGCGGTACACCTCGCTGTTCTACGCCCACCGCCCCGGCATGGCCGCCTGGCTCAACGACTGGGCCGCCGGGTTCGCCGCCGGCCACCCCGACTGCCTGCACAGCGCCACCTTCTACCCCGAGCCCGAAGCGCGCGACTACGTCCCCGCCGCCATCGCCGCGGGCGCCCGCGTGTTCAAGGCCCACGTGCAGGTCGGCGGCTACGACCCGCGCGACCCCCTGCTCGACGGCGCCTGGGGCGCGCTCGCCGACGCCGGGGTCCCCGTCGTGGTGCACTGCGGGTCCGGACCGCAGCCCGGCGAGCACACCGGGCCGGGCCCGTTCGGGGAGGTGCTGCGCCGCCATCCCGGGCTGACCGCGATCATCGCCCACGCCGGCTCCCCCGAGTACACGGCCTTCCTCGACCTGGCCGAGCGGTACCCCGGCGTGCACCTGGACACCACCATGGTGTTCACCCGCTTCACCGAGCGGAAGGCCCCCTTCCCCGCGGACGGGTACCCCCGGCTCAAGGACCTGGCCGACCGCGTCCTGCTCGGCACGGACTACCCGAACATCCCCTACCCCTACGTGGAGCAGCTCGACGCCCTGGCCGGCCTCGGCCTGGGCGACGACTGGATGCGCGGCGTCCTGCACGACAACGCCGCCCGACTGTTCGACCTCTGACGCGCCCGCACGGCGCGGAGCCCGCACGACGCAGAGAAAGGCCGCCATGGAACTCGCGCTCACGCCTTTGGAGTTCGCCCGCCGGACCCGCAGGCTGCACCCCGACCGGCTCGCGGTGGTCGACCGCGGCCTGCGGCTGACCTACGAGGAGTTCTTCGACCGCTGCGACCGGTGGTCGTCGGCCCTCCAGGGGATGGGGGTGTCCCCGGGCGACCGGGTCGCCTACATCGCGCCCAACACGCACGCCCAGCTGGAGTCGTTCTACGCGGTGCCGCAGCTGGGGGCGGTGCTGGTGCCGGTGAACTTCCGGCTGACCGCCGAGGACTTCGTCTACATCGTGAACCACTCCGGCGCGAAGGTGCTGTGCGCGCACGCCGACCAGCTGGACGCGGTCGACGGCGTGCGCGACCGGATGCCGGGGGTGGAGCGGTTCGTCGCGCTGGAGGGCGCCCGGGAGGGGTGGGAGGACTACGAGGCGCTGGTCGCGGGGGCGGACCCGGCGTTCGACCGGCCCGGGATCGACGAACACCGGCTGCTGACCATCAACTACACCTCGGGGACCACGGCCCGGCCCAAGGGCGTGATGATCACCCACCGCAACGCGTACATGAACTCGGTGGGCACCCTGCTGTACGGGCGGATCGGCATCGGCGAGTCCTACCTGTGGACGCTGCCGATGTTCCACGCCAACGGGTGGACGTTCACGTGGACGGTGACGGCGGCGGCCGGGGTGCACGTGTGCCTGCCGGCGATGGACCCGGCGACGGTGTTCGAGCTCATCCGCACCGAGGACGTCCGGTGGCTGTGCGCCGCCCCGACCGTGCTCATCATGCTCGCCAACACCCCCGACGGCGTGCGCGGCGAGGTGCCGGCCGGGGTCCACGTGTTCACGGCGGGGGCCTCCCCGGCGGCGGCCACCATCGAGCGCCTGGAGGACGGGTTCGGCTGGACCGTCACCCACGTGTACGGCCTGACCGAGACGGCGCCGTTCATCACCGTCTGCGAGCCCCGCGCCGAGCACGCGGGGCTGCCGCCGCGGGAGCGGGCCGCGGTCAAGGCCCGGCAGGGCGTCGAACTGATCACCTCCGGCGAACTGCGGGTGGTCGGCGAGGACGGGAACGAGGTGCCCTGGGACGGCAGGACGGTCGGCGAGATCACCGTGCGCGGCAACGTGGTGATGAAGGGGTACTACAACGACCCCGAGGCCACCGAACGCGCCATGGGCGACGGGTGGTTCCACAGTGGCGACGCCGCCCTGGTGCACCCGGACGGGTACGTGGAGATCCAGGACCGGCTCAAGGACGTCATCATCTCCGGCGGGGAGAACATCTCCTCCGTCGAAGTCGAGGGCGTGCTGCTGCGCCACCCGGCCGTCCTGGAGGTGGCGGTGTTCGGCGTCGCGCACGAGAAGTGGGGGGAGTCGCCGCGCGCCGCGGTGGTGCTGCGCGAGGGCGCACGGGCGACCGAGCAGGAGATCATCGACTTCGCCCGGGACAACCTGGCGCACTTCAAGGCGCCGACCAGCGTGGAATTCGTGGAGGCGCTGCCCAAGACGGCCACCGGCAAGATCCAGAAGTTCGTCCTGCGCGGCGGGGCCTCGGCGGTCTCGCGCCAGTGAGGCGGCCCGGTGTCCCCCGCCCCCGCTCTTCGGAGGCGGAGGACACCCCGGGGATTCAGCCCTGCGGAGGCTCCGACAGGACGAACCCGGCACCGAAGGGGTCCGCGCAGACCGCGATGCGGCCCGCGCCGAGAGTGTCCTCGGGGCCCGTGTAGACCTGTCCGCCTCCGGCGCGGACGGCCTCCAGGGCCCTGTCGGCGTCGGCCACCCGGAAGACCGGGTTCCATTCGGCCGAGCCCTCGGTGTCGTCCACCCGCTCGGGGGGCAGGGCCACGATGCCGCCCTGGTCGCGGTCGCGACCGGCCCCGGCGGGTGTGATGGCGCGGTAGCGGCCGTTCCAGGCCGACCGGGGCGAGTCGGCGTAGCTCCAGCGGAACAGCTCCCGGTAGAAGTCCTCCGAGCCGTTCCCGTCGGGGGTCCACAGCTCCACCCGGCAGAGGGACCCGTGGGTGTCGGCGCGCTGCACGCCGGGGAACCCGATGGGGTTCCAGACCGCGAACCGGCCGCCCTGCGGGTCGAAGAACTGGGCGGTGCGGCCCAGCCGCAGCACGTCGAACGGCTCGAACAGGACGGTGCCGCCCAGGCGTTCGACGGCGGGGACCGTGGAGTCCACGTCGGGGTCGTGGAAGAAGACCGTCCACGCGGGGTGCTCGCCCTCGCCGAGGAGGGGGCTGAGCCCGGCGACCTTGTCCTCGTCGAGCTGGAAGCACAGGTAGCCGGCGGCCTCGGGGCTGTCCTCGATCGCCTTCCAGCCGAAGACCCGCCGGTAGAAGGCGGCCGAGGCGTCGGTGTCGGGCGAGGACACCTCGACCCAGCAGGGCGACCCGGGCAGGAAGTCGGTCGTGATCATCTGGTCCCCCCTCGTGGACACGTCATTCCCGAGTGTGGACCGTCCTCCCGGCGCCCCGGGGATGGCGGCGGCAAAGTCTCGCACAACTCACCGCAATCACCCGAACACGGTTTCGATCCCCGGGGCGGTGGTCCCGGGCGGCGTCAGTGCTTGAAGTGGACGAACAGGCGGCCGAAGTTCTTGGAGTCCTTCTCGACGCGGTGGTAGCGGGCCTTGACGTCCTTGCGGTCGAGAAAGCGCAGCACCCGCTTCTTGAGCTGGCCCGACCCCTTGCCCGGGATGATCTCCACGGTCTTGGCGCCCGTGCGCTCGGCCTCGTCCATGATGTCCGCGAGGGCGCGGTCGATGTCGCGCCCGCGGTTGAAGATGTCGTGCAGGTCGAGCTTGAGCCGCATGGCCGCCTCCGTCCGGTCACCCGGGATCATACGTGTTCGCGCTCGCGCCGGCCCAGGGCCCACCAGGCGCCCGCGGCGGTGGCGGCGGCCAGCGCGGCGGCGGCGCCCAGGGTGAGGGCGTCCGGGGCGACCACCGACTGCCCGCGCAGGGCCTGCCAGGTGAGCAGGGCGAGCAGGCCCGTGTAGGCGCCGGAGGCGACAAGGACCAGCCGGGTGCGCAGGGCGTCGTCGGCCAGGCGGGGGTAGCGGTCGGCGAGGGCGATCAGCCCGAACGCGAACAGGACGATCACCTGGAGGCCGTGCAGGCCCACGAAGTGGGCGACGCGCAGGTCGCCGGCCACCGTGCTCCAGCCGACGAGCGGCAGGCCGGGCCCGCCGTCGGGCATCCCGACGGTGTGCGCGCCGATCACGTCCGCCGACCCGCCCTGCTGGAGGGTGACCATCTGTTCGGCGGTCGGCGAGGTCATGAAGAAGGCGACGGCCATCCCCGCGAGGGCGATCGCGAGGGAGGCGCGGACGGCGGCGGTGACGGAGCGCTCGCCCAGGCGCTGGACCAGCAGGATGACCCCGATGGCGAAGGTGGCGACCCAGACCGTGACGATCATGGACGCCATCAGCGAGTAGACGGCGCTGTCGAACTCCGTGGCGTTGTTGAAGTGGCTGGTCCGGCCGCGCACCGCCTGGAGGGTGATGGCGACGAGCTCGCCGGTGACCATCACGGCGACGACCGTCCCCAGCCACCAGCCGGTGCGGCGCCACACGGTGAGCAGGGACAGCAGCCAGGCGAGGGTCACGTTGTAGACCGCGATGGAGACCGCGAACTTGGCGGGCTTGAGCCAGACGGGGTCGCCCGTGACGGTCCTCCCGTCGAGGAGGAGGCCGGGGACGGCCACCAGCAGTACGGCCGCGCACAGGAGCGCGGTCAGGGTGAGCGGTCGGTGCAGGTCGATGACGGTGCGGAGGGTGGTCTTCGGGGGGTTCATGGGATACTCCTCATGGATACCAGTGCTATCCAGTGCAGATACCAACACTATCCACTATCCATATGGATCGCACAAGAGCCCCCGGGAGACGGGAGACAGGAGAAGATGGCCGCATGCGCATCGCCGAACTCAGTGAACGGTCCGGAGTCCCCATCCCGACCATCAAGTACTACCTGCGGGAGGGCCTGCTCCCCCGCGGTGAGGCCACCGGCCGCAACCAGGCCCGCTACGGCGACGAGCACCTGAGCAGGCTGCGCCTGGTGCGGGCGCTCACCACCGTCGGCGGCCTGTCCGTCGCCACCGTCCGGGAGGTCCTCGCCGAGGTCGGCGAGCCCGACGTCGGACTGCACTCCAAGCTCGGCCTCGTGATGCGCCGGCTGCCCCTGGTCGGCGACGACATCGAACCGCGGGAGGAGGACCGCGAACGCGCCCTGGCCCTCGTCACCCGGCGCGGCTGGCACTTCTACCCGGACCACCCCGCGCTGCACGCGCTGGCCGTGGTCCTGGCCGGGCACCGCGAGGTCGGCCACTCCGTCGGCGACGCCGACCTGGACCGTTACGCCGAGGCGGCGGAGGGCATCGCCGCCGTCGACCTGGACCGCATCAGCGGACTGCCCGCGACGGAGGAGGTACTGGAGGGCGCCGTCGTCAAGACGGTGCTCGGCGACACCCTGCTGACGGTCCTGCGGCGCCTGGCCCAGGTGGACGAGTCCGCCGCGCGCAACCTCGACGGCGCCGGGCGCCGGGCCGCGCGGGGGGGCTGAGGGCGCCCGTCACACGCCGGCCGACTCCGGGAAGCGGTCGCCGAACGCCCGGTGCACCGCGCCGTCGCGGTCCAGGATCGCGAACACCACCCGCGCGAACACCCCGGCGTAGTCCCCGTGCAGGTGCTCGGCGAAGGCCGCCGCGACCTCCTCCGGGCGGTTGCCGAACACACCGCACCCCCAGGCGCCGAGCACGAGCACGTCCACCCCGTGGTGGGCGGCCACGGCCAGCACGCCCCCGGCCCGGCGTGCGAGCACCCGGGGGATCGGCCCGGCGCTCTCGACCCCGTTGCGCTCGACCATCCGCCGGTTGGGCGCGGCGCAGGTGAGGAACCCGACCGCCGGCGGCTCCGCCAGCCGGTCGCCCCGGTCGTCGCACAGCACCGGCACCCGCGGCGACCAGATCACCCTGTCGCTGTACAGCAGCGACCGCTCCGCCCTGTGGTGCTCGTAGAACTCCGGGCACCGGATCAGCGAGGCGTACAGCGCCGTGGACCTGGCCAGGCTCTCCTCCTGGGCCCGTGCGCCGTTGGCCACGCCTCCGCCCGGGTTGCGCGCCGAGGCGAAGTTGAGCGCCGCCACCCCGCCCTCCCCCGCCAGGCGCAGCAGCGCGGCCAGCGTGCTCTCCCCGGTCACCTCGAACCGGGTGTCGTGGCGCGCGGCGGGCACGGGCAGCGCCGCGATGTCCTCGGGCAGGTGGTGGCGGGTGCCCTCCCGCATCGCCGCCAGGTCGGCCGACAGGTCGACCTCCCGGTCGCCGACGCGGTACCGCTCCGCCTCGAACGCCCGCTTCGTCTCCGCCCAGATCCCCCGCAACCGCTGTGACACGGGCCCTTCCCTCCTCGTCGATGGACAGGGACGTTAGTGCGCGGCGGCCCGGCGGGTCCACCGGATAAACGGCCGGTCCGTAAACCCCTGGACCGGCGCACCCAGCCCGGCCAGGATGCGGTCATGAGCACGGAACAACAGAGGGGGATGGCCCCCCGGAGGCTGGTACGGGCCTCCAAGTACATCGCGCGCGTGCTGCGCCACGACCCCGGCCGGGCCGGGGTGCGGCTGGACCCCCAGGGGTGGACCTCCGTGGACGCCCTGCTCGCGGGGCTGGGCCGGGCGAACGTCCGGCTCTCCCGGGCGGAGCTGGACGAGGTGGTGGCCGGCAACGACAAGAAGCGGTTCGAGTTCAGCGCCGACCGCACCCGGATCCGCGCCCGCCAGGGCCACTCGGTACCCGTGGACCTGGGGCTGGCGCCGGCCGTGCCGCCGGAGGTCCTCTACCACGGGACGGTCGGCCGCTTCCTGCCCGCGATCACCGCCGAGGGCCTGCGCCCGATGAACCGGCACGACGTGCACCTGTCCCCGGACCAGGAGACCGCGGCCAGGGTGGGCGCGCGGCGGGGCAGGCCGGTGGTGCTCTCCGTCGCCGCCGGGCGCATGCACCGGGACGGCCACGGGTTCCGGGTGACGGGCAACGGGGTGTGGCTGGTCCCGGCGGTGCCGCCCGAGTACCTGTCCGCACCGCCGGCGGCGGCCCCCCGCTAGGGCTTGTCGGCGCTGAAGATCGCCGTCCCCGGGATCATGCGTCCGCGCACCGGGCCCCAGCCGCCCCACACCCGGTCGTTGCCCGGGGGCCATTCGGGCTCCACCAGGTCGCCCAGCACCAGGCCGGCCCCGGCGATCCCGCGCACCCAGTCGCCCACCGTGTGGTGGTGCTCCACGTAGACCGCGTTGCCGTGGTCGTCCTCCTCCACGTACGCGCGGCGGTCGAAGTACGACTGCCGGACCGTGAACCCGTGCTCGGTGGGGTCGTCCGGGAAGCTCCACCGGACCGGGTGCGTCACCGAGAACACCAGCCGCCCGCCGGGGCGCAGTACCCGGGCCGCCTCCGCCAGGGCGTCGTCGGCAGAGGGGACGAAGGGGAACGCCCCGAACGAGGAGAACACGGTGTCGAAGGCGGCGTCGGCGAACGGCAGCCGCTGGGCGTCGGCCTGCACCACGGGCAGGCGCAGCCCCAGCTGCTCGTCGATGCGCCGGGAGTGCTGGAGCTGGCGGAACGACAGGTCGAAGGAGACGACCTCGCCGACCCCCTGGGCCCGCAGCCACCGGCCGCACTGGCCGGCTCCCCCGCCGATCTCCAGGACACGGCGCCCGCGCAGGCCGTCCAGGCCGCCCAGGAGTCCGGCCTCGGCCTCGGTCAGGCCCTCCGGGCACCAGACGAAGTCGGCGTCGCCGAGGAACCCGCCGTGGTCGGCCTGGTAGGCGTCGGCGGCCCCGTCCCACCACGAGCGCCCGGCGCGGGCGCTCTCGTCGGCGTCGACGGGGCGGCGCTCCACGCGTCCGGGCGCCGGGTAGTCGTCGTGTTCCTGCACGTGTCCCCCTGTGGTCGGCGGCCGTCGGCCGGCGTCAGCCCACATCCTCTCGCGGGCGGTCCCCGGAGGCCGCCGCCGCGGAGGCCGAGGCCGGGCCTTCGGGGCCGTCCGAAGCGTCCGGGTCCCCCGCCGCCCCGGCCTCGCGGGCCTCGCTCAGCTCGCGGCGCATCAGGAAGACCCACCCGCCGATGGCGACGAGCGTGAACACCCACCACTGGACGGCGTAGGACAGGCTCATCCCGGAGTCCAGTTCGCGCACCTCGACGCGTTCGGGGGCGGGGTCGGGCACCGGGTCCTGCGCGGTCAGGTCGGCGTACCCGCCGTAGACCGGGTAGGGCAGCCCCTCGGCGATCGCCGGGACGTCCGCCACGAGCAGCTGCCCCTCGGGCAGGTCGTCGCGGTTGCGCAGCCCTGTGTTCTCCTCGGTCTCGGAGAAGTGCAGGCGCCCGGTCACCTCGACGGTGCCGGAGGGGGCGGGCGGGATCTCCGGGGTGTCCAGGGCGGTCTCGCCGCGCGGGATCCAGCCCCGGTTGACCAGCAGCGCCGGGCCCTCCTCGGTGACCAGCGGGGTCAGCACGTGGAAGCCGACACCGCCGGAGCCGTCGCGGTTGCGCAGGAGGATCTCGTGCTCGGTGTCCCAGGTGCCGGAGGCCTCGACGGCACGCCACCGGTCGGCGGGGTCCACGTCGCCGCCGACCTCGATGAGCTCGGCGACCGGGACGGGGTCGGCGGCCAGGTTGCCCTGCTGGAGCTCGACGGACGCGCTGCGCTGTTCCCAGCGGTCCAGCTGCCAGAAGCCCAGCCAGATGAAGGAGGGCACGATGACGAGGACCAGCGCGTGGAACGCCAGCATGCGTTGGGAGAACAGGACTCTGCGCACGTCTTCGAGGGTATGAGACGGTTCCGGGCGCCCCGCACCGCCCCGCCCGCACCGGGCCCGGCCGGACCTTGGCGTCCGGCCGGGCCCGTGTCCCGCCGTTCTCGTCCCCCGTTCGCGCTACTCCGTGTCGGTGGTGGCGGCGGCCTTGCGCTTGCGGGCGAAGTACAGGCCCGCACCGCCGGCGCCGACGGCGGCGATGCCCGCCGCGACCAGGCCGGTCAGGGCGCCACCGGTGAGGGGAAGCTCACCGCCCGCCTGCTGGACGGGGGCGGGCCGGTCGTCGGAGGAGGGCTCCTCCTCGTTCTTGTCCTCCTCGCGGGGCTTCTCGGGCTTGGGCTCCTGCGGGGTCTCCTCGCCCGGCTCCTCCGGCTCGGCGGGCTCCTCGGGGGTCTCCTCGCCCGGCTCCTCGGGCTGCTCGGGCGCGGGCTCCTCGGAGATGATCTCCATGCAGGAGGCCTCGGCCAGGCCCAGCACGCCGATGGCGTTGCCGCAGATGTCGACGGCGGCGTCGACCGGGACGACGACCTGGTTGCCGGAGGCCACGCCCCCGGAGCCGTCGGTGGTCGCCTCGGGGGCGCCCTCGTTCTCGGGGGCGGCCTGGATGATGTTGATGATGGTGGTGCACTTGGAGCTGGCGCCGCCCAGGATCGCCACCGAGTTGCCGCAGATGTTGATGGCGGCTTCGACGGGGACCACGATCTGGTTGCCGGAGGCCACACCCCCGGAGCCGTCCGTGGAGTAGGTGCCGTTGCCGGACTCCTCCTCCAGGACCTCGACGACCTCGACGCACTCCGCCTTGGAGATCCCGCCGACGGCGACGGCGTTGCCGCAGGCGTCCACGGCCGCCTCGACCGGGATGACGATCTGGTTGCCGGAGGCCACGCCCCCGGAGCCGTCGGTGGAGGCGCCGCCGCCCTGGCCGCTGGCCTCGTAGAGGACCTCGGAGACCTGGGTGCACTTGGCCGCGGAGATGCCCAGGACGGCGAGCGAGTTGCCGCACAGCCCCGCCTCGATGTCGACGGGCACGACGACCTGGTTGCCGGAGGCGATGCCCCCGGAGCCGTCGGTGGTGGTGTCCGCGAAGGCCGCGGCGGCCGGGACGAAGGCGAGGCCGGCGGCGACGGCGGTGGCGAAGGAGTAACGGAGTGTGTTGCGCATCTGGTGCGGCCTTTCGACGCAGGAAACCTGGGGATGCACGCCGTCGTGGCGTTGGGCCGTGGGGGCGGGTCCGGTCCGCGGTGTGCGCGGGGCGCCCGGGTGGCGCACGGTCCCGCCGATCGGCGGCGCGGGCCCGTCACCGGCACTGGGGCGGTGGAACGGCGGGGTGGCCCGCGTGGCGTCGCGGTTGCGTTCTTCGCGAACCGGCAACGGACCGAAACGTTAGCAAGCCCGGGAAGGAACACAAGCACTTTCCGGAAATGTTTATCCACACCCCCGGCACCCTGAGTGATCACGATAACACCATATGAAATCAGTGCAGATCAGAGGCTCTTGAGTGCACACACAGAGAGAAAGAACGGACACGTTGGGTGATTCTCCAGGCGAAAAAAGTTCTCCGTGAACCCGCTCGACCAAACCACTAAGCAACTTAGTCGATTGGCCTCAGAGGCGCCTCAACCCGTGCGCGGTGAATTCAGAAGAATGGGATTGATATCCCTTTTGAGAGAAAAGACGGGGAACGGCGCCGAAGACCGACCCCGCCACCCCCTCCGCCCGTTCACACCCCCACGAAAACCCCTTGAGCCCCATCGGGCAACCCTCGCCACAGAAGCCGCAGAACATGACAAAACTCCTGGTCACGGGCGCGTACCCTGAACCCGGAGGGCCGCCCCCGAGCGCGGGCCCGACATGTCGAACCCGGCACGCGAACACGCTTGGAAATAATCTGAACACGAACAGTATTCGCCGGTGACGGGCGGCACGGGGTCTCCGATTCGCGCGCACCGGCCAACCGGAGACGCATGACGCGCGTCCTGACCCTCAGGACACGCCCCCCGTTTCCCCCGCCCCTTCTGGAGCACGCATGCAACCCGCACACATCCGCCCCCGCGCGCGCACGACCCTGCCGCTCGGGGCCGCAACGCTCGTCCTCCTGCTCGTCGCCGCCTGTTCCTCCGCCGACGAAGAACCGGAACAGCTCCAAGGGGCGGCCGGCGGCGAGCCCTCGTCCTCGCCCAGCGCCAGCCCCGAGCCGCAGGCCGCCGCCGAACCGTTCACCATCGCCTTCGGCGGCGACGTGATGTTCGAGGGCATGCTCCGCCCCCGCCTGGACGACCCGGCGACCGCGCTCGACCCCATCTCCGAGCACCTGTCCGCGGCCGACCTGACCATGGTCAACCTGGAGACCGCCATCACCGAGGGCGGCACCCCGGCCCCCGGCAAGGAGTTCCTCTTCCGGGCGCCCGCGTCCGCCCTGGACGCCCTGTCCGAGGCGGGCGTGGACGTGGCCACCGTCGCCAACAACCACGGCATGGACTACGGCCTCGACGGCCTGGCCGACACCCTCTCCAACGGCGAGGCCTCCGACGTCGCCCTGGTCGGCGCCGGCAACGACATCGAGGAGGCGTACGCCCCGCACGTCGCCGAGGTCAACGGGCAGACCGTCGCCATGTTCGGCGCCACCGACGTGCTCGACGACCACCTCATGGCCGAGTGGACCGCGGGCGAGGGCAAGCCCGGCATGGCCTCCACCAAGGGCGAGATGAAGCAGCACATGCTCGACGCCGTCGCCGAGGCCGCCGGGCAGTACGACAACGTCGTGGTGTTCCTGCACTGGGGCCTGGAGGGGTCGCACTGCCCGCTGCCGCACGCGCCCACCCTCGCCCAGGAGCTGGTGGACGCCGGCGCGACCGCGGTCGTCGGCGGACACGCGCACGTGCTGTCCCCGGGCGGGTTCCTCGGTGACTCCTACGTCCACTACGGGCTGAGCAACTTCGTGTTCTACAACTTCAGCGGCCCGACCGCGGAGACCGGGGTGCTCACCCTCACCTTCGACCAGGGTTCGGTCACCGGGGCCGACTGGCTGCCCGCGCAGATCCAGGGCGGCGTGCCCGTCCCCTACGAGGGCGCCGCGGCCGACACCGCCGCGCAGACCTGGATTGACATGCGCAACGAGTGCGGCCTGCCGCTGACCGACTCCCCCGCCTGATCCGCGGCCCCCGGGCGTGCGCCCCCCCCCCCCCCGCCGCCCCGCCCCGGCGCGGGGGGAGCAAACCGCGGGGGGCGGCCCCCCCAGCCCGGCGGGGCCCACGGCGAT
>NZ_JBHVLR010000012.1:0-212303 GCF_042797335.1 Nocardiopsis sp. NPDC057823
CCGGGCGGCGGTACGCGCGCCCTTGGGGGGGCGCCCCCCGCGGGGGGGGGGGCGGGGGGGGCATCCGTCCGCCCCGGGCCGCCGACCGCGTAGGGACTACATGGTGATGCCGATGGCCCAGGAGAACAGGGCGTACATCGAGCCCAGGATGACGACCAGGGCGATGAGGTTCAGCCACAGGCCGCCCTTGATCATCTGGCCGATGCGGACGTGCCCCGTGCCGAACACGATCGCGTTGGGCGGGGTGGCCACCGGGAGCATGAACGCCATGGTGGCGGCCAGGGCCACGGGGACCACGAGGGTGAGGACGTCCATGTCCATGCCCATCGCCACGCCCCCCAGGATCGGCAGGAACGTCGCGGCGGTCGCGGTGTTGCTGGTGAGCTCGGTCAGGAACAGCACCAGAGCGGTCACCACCAGGATCAGCACCCACAGGGGGATCCCGGCCAGGACCGAGACCTGGCTTCCGATCCAGGCGCTCAGGCCGCTGGCGGTGAACTGCGCGGAGATGGCCAGGCCGCCGCCGAACAGCAGCAGCACGCCCCAGGGGAGCTGCACCGCGGTCGCCCAGTCGAGCAGGCGGGTGCCCTGCCGGTCGATCGGGACCAGGAAGAGGACGACGGCGACCGTCATCGCGATCCCGGCGTCGGAGATGCCGGCCAGCCACGGTAGGGCGCCGCCGACGCTCTCGCTGCGGGCCAGGATCGGGATGAAGATCCAGGACAGGGCGGCCAGCGCGAACACCAGGGAGACGCCCTTCTCGCCGCGGGACATGGGCCCCATCGCGGCGAGCTCGGAGCCGATCAGCTCCTGGGCGCCCTCGACCCTCTTGGCCTGGGGCGGGAACACCTTGATCAGCACGAACCAGGAGATCAGGAGGAAGACCGCGGCCAGCGGCACCCCGGCGAGCATCCACTGGCCGAAGCCGATGGTGATGTCGTGGGTGTCGGAGAGGTAGCCGACCATGAGCACGTTGGGCGGGGTGCCGATGATGGTGGCCACCGAGCCGATGGACGACGCGTAGGCGATGCCGAGCATGAGGGCGGTCGCGAAGTTGGCGTCGGTGCGCCCGTTGCGGAACTGGGTGAGGACGGTGACGACGGACAGGCCCACGGGCAGCATCATCACGGCGGTGGCGGTGTTGCTCACCCACATGGTGATGAACCCGGTGGCGATCATGAAGCCGCCGATCAGCCCCGCGCTGTTGGAGCCCACCTTGGAGACGATGGTCAGCGCGATCCGCTTGTGCAGGTTCCACTTCTGCATGGCCAGGGCCAGCATGAAGCCGCCCATGAACAGGAAGATGGTGTCGGAGCCGTAGGAGGAGGACACGCTCGCGATGGGCGTGCCGTCCAGCATCACGGGGAACAGCACCAGCGGCAGCAGCGAGGTGACCGGGATCGGGATGGCCTCGGTCGCCCACCAGATGGCGATGAACGCGGTGATCGCGGCGACGGTGCGGCCGTTGGCCGAGATGACGGCCTCGTCCTCGCCCTCGGCGAGCGGCAGCGGCATGTCCGGCATGAGCAGGTAGACGATCAGGCCGACGAGGGGGCCCGCGATGAGACCGATGACGCGGGAGCGGGTGAAGCGGCCCTCGGCGGACTCCTCCGGGGGCGACGCGGTGCGGTCGTCCGGTTTCTGCTCGTTGGGGGAGGTCATGTGTTCCTTCGCTGTGCGGGGTGTGCGGAGTGTGCGGGTGCGGGTCGGGGCAGGACCGGCGGCGTCCGTTCGTTACCGGCAGGTCACCGGCGGATTTCCCGCCCTTTCCGAAGGAGGGTGAGCACGTTCGGGACGATGTGTCCACTTCTCGCCGAAGAATTGAGGTTCTCCTGACATTAGGTGACGTTCCGCCCGGAGCCCCGGACCCAGGGTGACGTGGGTCACGGACCGGAACAGGTCGCCGCGGTCAGCGCCAGGATCAGCCGGTTCACCGGCACGTCGATGCCGTGGCGCTCGGCGGCGCGCACCACCGCCCCCGTCAGGGCGTCGTACTCCAGAGGCCGCCCGGCGATCCGGTCCTGGAGCATCGACGTGGTGGCACCCTCCGGCGCGTTCTCCAGCCAGGCCAGGACCTCCCGGGCGTGCGCGGCGGACAGCGCGGCGCCCTCGGCGCGGGCGACCCGGAGGGCCTCGTCCATGATGCGGCGGGCGACGGCGCCGACCCCCGGGTCCCGGAGCACGTCCGCCCGGCGGCCGGTCAGGGCGGTGAGCGGGTTGGCGGTGATGTTGGCCAGCAGCTTGGCCCAGGCCGCCGTCACGAAGTCCGCCTCCAGGCCGACGCGCATGCGTCCCGCCGTCAGCTCCGCCGCCAGCGCCCGGGCCGGGGCCTCGTCGGGCAGCACCAGGTCCCGGCGGCCGACGCGGCGCAGGGTCGCCCGGCCCGGCCCCGTGCGCTCCACGTTCAGGTAGACCACGGCGGGCACCACGTACGCGCCGCCGGTGTGGGGGGCGACGCGTTCGCGCTGTTCCACCCCGTTCTGGGCCACCAGCACCGTCGTCCCGGGGGCGGAGACGGCCCTGAGCCACGCGGCGGCCGCCTCGGTCTGGTGCGCCTTGACCGCCAGGACCGCGGTGTCGTACCCGGCGATGTCGCCGGGGGAGTCCGCCTGCGCCACCGGCCAGGACTCGGTGGACCCGTCCTCGGTCACCTCGATCCGCCCGAACCGGCGGCTCGCGCCGCACACCGTCACCGGGCGGCCCGCCCGCGCCAGCGCCGACGCCACCGACGTCCCGATCGCGCCGGCGCCGATGACGGCGACCGGTCGCCCCTGCCCGCGCGCGGCCATCCCCACCCCCCTGACGGCGCGGGGCCGCCCCGCGGGGGGCGTCCCCTTTTCGGCCCCGTGCGGGCACCCTAACCGGGCGTGTCCGCGCGGGGCCGCTCCGCGTGCCAGGGGCGGGCATGGAGGGGGCAAACACTCGCCCACCCGGCCCTGTCAGGGCGCCGGGCGACGGGGTGCGGACGGGCGGCGGTACCGGCGCGCCCGCCGCGCGCGCCGGCGTCCGCTTTTTGTTCGAATTCCGTCCGGCGAGGCTTATTCGGGTGTCCCGGGCGGACCGAAACCGCGTTCTTCGCCTTTTCTGTTGCGGGCACCACCGGGTTCGGAGATTATTGGCGCGGTGATCCTCCGTGTCATTGGTGCGCGAGGTGATCTTTTCCGTGAATCGCGTATGAAACGAGAAAGGATGGTGGAATGAGGGTTCTGTCCACCGCGCTCGCCCTTGCCCTGACGAGCGCGCTGGTGGGGGCGGTCCCCGCCCACGCGGCCACCGGCGAGGTCGTCGTCTTCACGACCGAGTTCGAGGACCTCGTGCGCTACCCGGACCCCGCGTCCGGGAGCTGCACCGTACTCCCGCCGACCGCCCACGTGCTGGTCAACCTCACCGACGCGGAGGTGAGCATGCACGCCGGGCGCGGCTGCTTCGGCCCCGGGGTGCCGGTGGCCCCGAACCGCGGCTGGCACGCCCCGCCCAGCGGGCTGTTCAGTTTCTCGGTCGCCTGATTTCCCCGGAGAAAACGGGCATTTCCTCTCCGATTTCTCTCGCCGTGTCATGATGCCCTTTATCAGAACATCCTCTCAGGTTGTGGAACCCCGTTCCCCGGGGTTTGGGGCCTGAGAACCCGTTCCATTCCTTGACGCTTTTCCTGGAATCGGTCCAGTCTGTGCTTCCGTTCGATCGGTTCCGCGCACCCTCGGGGGCCGCGGAACGACGGGGACCGCGAACGGAAAGGTGTCCTCCCTTCATGCTGCACACCCTCATCGTCGGCCTGGGGAGATCGGGACGGGGGCTGCACGCGCCGTCGCTCGCCAAAGCGCGGGCGGCGGCGCGCGGCCTCTTCGCCCCGGGACCGGTGATGGGCCACGACCCCCTCCAGCCGGGGGCCGAGGGGGTGACGGCGGTGCCCTCCCTGGAGGAGGCCGCGCGCCGCCTGCCGCCCCGGAGCACCGTGGTCCACCTCTGCACCCCGCCGCACCTGCGGGCCGAACCGCTGGAACGGCTCGCCCGCCTGGGATACCGCATGGTCGTCGTCGAGAAGCCGCTGGCCCTGGACCTGGCGGAACTGGCCGCGATCGCCCGGCTGCGCCGCCGCTGGGGCCTGCGCCTCACCGTCGCCACCCCGTGGACGGCCAGCGCGCTGAGCGCCCGCCTGCTCGCGGTCCACCGCTCCGGGGTGTTCGGGCGGCTGCGGACCCTCACGGTGCTCCAGCACAAGCCCCGCTTCACCCGGACCCTGGAGTCCTCCGGGCACCCCACCGCCTTCGACGTCGAGGTCCCGCACGCCCTCGCCGTCGCGGTCGCGCTCGCCGGCGACGCCGAGGTGGCCGCGGCGGAACTCGACGACATGGCCTTCGACGGGATCCGCCTGCCCGGCCTGGGGGCCGCCCGGATGGACCTGGTGCACCACACCGGGGTGCTCACCCGGATCGAGTCGGACCTGACCTCGCCGCTGCGGGAGCGCCGGATCGTGCTGGAGTTCGACGAGGCCGTCCTCACCGGCCACTACCCCTGCAGCGACGCCGACCACACCGCGCAGCTCACCGTGGCGGCCCACGGCCGCGGGCCCACCCGGTCGGTGTTCACCGACGACGCCCTGACCGCCTTCTGGCACCGCTGCTACGCCCGCTTCGCGCAGCCCGCCCGCGACCTGGGCGACCTGCCCGTGCACGTTGAGGCCGTCCGGCTGCTCGCCGAGGCCAAGGACCTGTGCTCGGCCCGCGCCGCCGAACAGGAGGTGGAGAGTGCCGTCGGAGCCTGAGACCCCCCGCCTCGCGGGCCTGGGCGACGAGGCCGCACCCGGCCTGGACGGCCAGCTGGCCGCCCTGGACGCGCTCGGCTGGGACCTGCTGGAGGTGCGCACCCTGGACGGGGTCCCGATCGCCGCCGTGCCCGAACGGGACGTGGCACGGGCCGCCGAGCGGATCCGCGGCGCCGGGGCCGGGGTGGTCGCCGTCGCCGCCAAGATCGGCGACTGGTCCCGCCCCGCCACCGGCGACTTCGCCCTCGACCTGGCCGAACTCGACGCGCTGGCCCGCCGCTGCGCCCTCCTGGGCACACGCACCGTGCGGATCATGTCCTATCCCTCCGGCGGGCTGACCGAATCCGAGTGGGGCCGGGTCGCCCGCGCCCGCGTGCGCGAACTCGCGTCGCGGGCCCGGGACGCCGGCCTGCTGCTGGTCCACGAGAACTGCGCGGGTTGGGCGGGCGAGGACGCCGAACGCGCCCTGGACCTGCTCGCCCACGCCGACAGCCCCGCGCTGCGCCTGCTGTTCGACACCGGCAACGGGGTCGCCCACGGCTACGACGCCCCCGCCATGCTGTGCGCACTGGCCCCCCACGTGGCCCACGTCCACATCAAGGACGCGGTCCGCACCCCCGGCGGCGACACCGCCTACGTCCCGCCCGGCGAGGGCGAGGCCGGGGTGCGGGAGTGCCTGGGGATCCTGGCCGACCACGGGTACCGCGGCGCCCTGTCCATCGAGCCCCACCTGCACCTGCGCCCCCACCTGCTCGCCGACGGCGCCGACCCCGGCCGGGGCGACCCGGCCGCGTTCGTGGAGTACGGGCGGCGGCTGGAGGACCTCGTGCGCCGGTCCTGGAACACGGAGGGAGCCCGGTGACCCTCACCGAGGACGACATCGCCCTGCTGCTGCGGCTGCTGGAGACGCCCACCGCCGGGCCTCTGGAGGTCGGCCGCGACGGCCCGCGCCCCCGGCTGCACCAGGCCCAGCGTGACTACGCCCGGGCCGCCGCGCCCACGGGCTTCCGCACCGTGCACCACGCCCCGGCCGACCCCGCGGACCTGGACCGGCCCGGGGTGCCCGCCGCGGTGCGCGAGGCCGCCGCCGACCCCGGGTTCCTCCGGTGCCAGCCCAGCCTGGTGCTGCGCCTGGGACCCGACACCGTGCCCCGCGAGCGCACCGTCATGTTCAACGTGCACCTGGACACCGTCGCGGGCGGGCCGCCGGCCTCCCGCGACGGCGGCCTCGTCCGGGGCCGGGGCGCCGTCGACGCCAAGGGCCCGGCGGTGGCGCTGCTGGCCGGGGTGCGCGCCGCCCGCGAGCGCTCGCCCCGGCTGGGCCGCGACACGGCCGTGCTGATCCAGGCCGTCGCGGGCGAGGAGGGCGGCGCCATGGGGGTGCTGGGCACCCGGCCGCTGGTCGACCGCGGCCACACCGGCCGCCTCAACGTGTTCTGCGAGCCCACCTCCGGCCGGTTCCTCACCCGCTCCACCGCGTCCATGACCGCCCGGGTGTCGGTGCGCGGCGAGGACGCGATCGACGACCGCCCCCACACCGGGCACAACGCCTCGGTCCTGCTGGGGTTCCTCGCCCACCGGATGGGCCGGTCCCTGGACGGGCACGCCCGCACCGGGGCCGTGTGCGTGGCGGGCCTGCACACCGGCACCCTGCACAACCGGGTGTACGGCAGCGGCGACCTGCTGTTCAACCTCTCCTACGCCGACGCCGGGGCGGGCCGGACCCTGGAGCGGGAGGTGGCCGGCGCGTTCGACACCGCGCTGGAGGAGTTCACCGCCTCCTTCGCCGACACCGCCCTGTTCGCCCGCACCGCCGCCGACGCCCGCGGCCTCACCCGCCTGGACTGGCCCAAACGGGGCCTGCCCGTCCTGGACGACCGCGACGCCTGGGGCCACGACCTGCTGCTCCGGGCCGGGGTCCCGCGGTGGCCGGCGGACGAGCCGGCCTTCACCTGCGACGCCATCTGGATGGCCGGGGTCCCCGACGCCTGCACGGTCGTGCTGGGCCCGGGCGACCTGGCCGCCGACGGGGCGCACGGCGACGACGAGCGCGTGCGCCTGTCCGACCTCGACGGGTTCGCCGACACGGTGGCCCGCCTGCTGACCGCCTTCACCGACGCAACGGACGGAGACCAGTGACCACCCTTTCCCCCGAACCGCCGGGGTCCGCCCCGGAGCGGACCGCGGTCCTGACCGACCACGACTCACTGCTGGCCTTCCTCACCGGGGTCTTCGCCCACCGGGGGCTGCCCCCGCACCGGGCGGCCGCCTCGGCGCGCGCCCTGTGCCACGGCGACCTGACCGGGATGGACTCCCACGGCACCGCCAACCTCACCCGCCTCTACCTGCCCCTGCTCGACGAGGGTCGGGCCGACCCCCGCGCCGAACCCCGGATCGTCACCGACCTGGGGGCCGCCGTGCTGGTCGACGCCCGCCGCGCCCTCGGGCTGTGGGCCGCCACCGAGGCCATGGACCTGGCCGCGGACCGCGCGGAGGCCGGCGGGATCGGGATGGTGGCCGTCCGCGGCGCCACCCACCTGGGCTGCGCCGGGTACCACGCGCTGCGCGCGGCCGAACGCGGCATGGTCGGCCTGGTCGCCAGCAACTGCGGCGGACAGCGCATCGCCCGGCCGCCGGGCGGCGCCGCGGCCCTGCTGGGCACCAACCCGCTCAGCGCCGCCGCCCCCGCCGGCGACCACCCGCCCTTCCTGCTGGACATGAGCACCACCGCCGCGCCCACCGGGCGCATCCGCCAGGCCGCCCGGGAGGGGCGGCCGGTGCCCGAGGGGCTGCTGTGCGACGACCGCGGCGGCCCGGTCACCGACCCGGCCGAGTTCGACGCGGGGCGCGCGCACCTGATGTGGCTCGGCGGAGAGCCGGGCCGGTACAAGGGCTTCGGCCTGGGGCTGCTGGTCGAGGTGCTGTCCGCCCTGGTCTCCGGCTCCGGGCGCGGCCCCGCCCCGCAGGCCCTGGCCGGCGACGGGAGCCCCGCCGGGCGCGACGACGACATCGGGTACCTGATGCTGGCCGTGGCCCCCGACGCGCTGCGCGGGGGCGTGCGCGAGGACGCCGAGGAGTTGTTCGGGACGGTGCTGGGCTGCCCGCCCGTCGATCCCGCGGACCCGGTGCGCTACCCCGGCTGGCACGAGTACCACCGGGCCCGGCGGTGCAGGGAGCACGGTGTGCCGCTGGCCGCCGGGCTGTACCGCGAACTGGCCGACGTGGCGGAGCGGACCGGCCTGGCCGCCCCCGCGATCCTGGAGGAGGGGCGATGAGGGCGCTGCGCGTGGCGGTGGTGGGCCTGGGGGTGATCTCCCGGTTCCACCTGAAGGCACTGGCGGACTCCCCGGACTGGGACCTGGTCGCGGTCTGCGACCTGGCCCCGGCCCGGATCGCGGCCCCGCCGCCCGGAGCGGCCGGGTACACCGACCACGTCCGGATGCTGGAGCGCGAACGGCCCGACGCGGTCGTGGTCACCGCGCCCAACGACGCGCACGCGCGGATCTGCGCGGACGCGATCGCCGCCGGAGCGGCGGTGTGCGCGGAGAAGCCCCTGGCACTGGACGTGGCTGAGGGGGAGATGCTGGCAGCCCTGGCCCGGGAGCGCGGGACGGTGCTGTTCACGGCCTTCCACCGCCGGTACAACTCCGAGTTCGCGGCGCTGCGGGAGCGGATCGCCGGGCACGCCGTGGAGGAGGTGACCGTGCGCTACCTAGAGCGGATCGAGGAGCACGCGGGGGACGACACCTGGTACCTGGACCCGGCCCGGTGCGGCGGCGGATGCGTGGCCGACAACGGGCCCAACGCCTTCGACCTGGTGGAGACCCTGCTGGGCCGGGCCGAGGTGACCGCGGCCCGGGTGGAGCACGACGGGGCGGGCGTGGACCGCCGGGCGGACATCGCCCTGGCGGCCGGGGCCGCGCGGGCCCGGGTGCTGCTGGACTGGTCCCATCCGGGGGAGCGCAAGGACGTGGAGGTGCGCACCGCGGACGGGCGGGTGCTGACGGCCGACCTGCTGGCCGGGCGCCCCGCCTTCAAGGAGTCGCTGTGGCACGAGTACGAGGGCGTCGCGGCCGACTTCGCCGCCCGGATCCGCGCCGGACGGGCCGGCGACGGGGCCGGGGTGTCCGCGCTGCGCCTGGTCGCCGAGGCCTACCGCGCGGCGGCCCGGGAAGAGGGGGTGGTCCGGTGAACCCGCACGAGGACGGGGCCAAACGGGAGGTGGCCGCGGCCCTGGTCAAGGTGCTGGTGCACCGCAGGACCGACCGGGGCATGCGGCTGGAGCCGTTCGCGAGCCGCTGTGTGCGCGCGGGCGAGGTCCACGAGCTGGTCGCCACCGACCACACCGGGACCGCCGAGGGGACGCGGATCGACCGCGTGGGCTTCCTCGGCTTCGCCGAGATCACCGCGGCCGGCGTCGTGGACCGGGGCGACGAGGTGTGGATCGGCCCGCGCCGGGTGGGCGTGGTCCTGGGCTTCGACGCCTGCCACACGCCCAACCACTACAACGTGCTGATCCACGCCGACCCGGTGCCCACCGGCCGGGACCTGGAGCTGCTCCCGGAGGAGCGCGTGGTCTTCCGGCAGGGGAGCGCGGAGGCGGTGGCCGACCTCTTCCCGGGATCATTTGCAGAAAATACCGAAGAATGTCCGATATAAAGTTTCCGCAGTTTTGACGATCTCTTGCCCGAGGGTTTTTCCGGGGGTCGGGTCGGGGTAATATGTAAAAGGGATCGGGCCCCTGGTGGAAAGCCCGCGGTATTCCCCCTTCGGAAATACCCTTTCCTTTTCATTTTCTTTTCTCAAGGAGAATTCATGAGCGTCGCCGTCAAGGCCAGCAGCCGCCTCGAAGAGCGCTTCAACCTCTGGGACCACAACGGCAACGGCGTGATCGAGCGCTCGGACTTCGAGCAGGAGATCCAGAACATCCTCGACCGCTTCGGCGCCGACGCCTCGGGTCCGGGCGCGGCCGGCCTGCGGGCCGCCTACCTCGGCCTGTTCGACCGGCTGGCGCGGTCCGCCGGCACCGAGCAGCTCGACAAGGAGGCCTTCCTCCAGGCCGCCCAGAGCGAGATCGTCAGCCGCGGCAACGCCGGCTTCGCCGAGGTCCTCCAGCCCACCATCCAGGCCATCATGGGCATCGCCGACACCGACGGCGACGGCGAGATCAGCCCGGTGGAGCTGGAGCGGTGGTTCGAGGCCATCGGCCTGTCCGCCGACCAGGCCCGGGAGGCGTTCCAGCAGATCGACACCGACGGCGACGGCACCCTCAGCGTCGGCGAGCTGGTCGCCGCCGTGCGCGACTACCACCTCGGCAAGAACGACATCCCGCTCCTGGGCGTCTGACCCGCCTTCGGGAACCGAACCCCTTTTCCCGGCCCGGCCGCACACGGGTGCGGCCGGGCCTCCGCGTCCCCCTGGAACGGAGCACATGAAGTCGACACTCGCCTCCCCGGCCTCCACGGAAAGGAGCGGGGAGAATTCCGGCGTACCCTTCTTCGACCAGTCGGAGGCGTTCCGAAGAATATGGCCCGAGATCCGGGGCCACTGCTCCCGCGTCCTGGACGACGGGAAATTCTCGCACGGCTCCATGGTCGCCGAGTTCGAGCGCGCCCTGGAGCGGTACACCGGTGCCCGGCACGCCGTCGGCGTCAACTCCGGCACCGACGCGCTCGTCCTGCTGCTGCGCGCCGCCGGACTGCGCCCGGGCGACGAGGTGATCGTCCCGGCCCACACCTTCGTCGCCACGGCCACCGCCGTCGTGCACGCCGGCGGCGTCCCCGTCTTCGCCGACATCGAGGAGCACGGGTACGGCATCGACCCCGACGCCGTGGCGGCCGCCGTCACCGACCGCACCCGCATGGTCATGCCCGTCCACCTCTTCGACCGCCTCGCCGACATGGCGGGCGTGCGCCGCGTCGCCGACGCCCACGGCCTCACCGTGGTGGAGGACAGCGCCGAGGCCATCGGCATGCGCTCCGGCGGGACGCACGCCGGACTGCTCGGCACCGGGGGAGTGCTCTCCTTCTTCCCCGCCAAGACCCTGGGCGCGGTCGGTGACGCCGGAGCGCTGCTCACCGACGACGACGCCGTCGCCGAGACCGCGCGGATGCTGCGCCACCACGGCCGGTCCGGGCGCACCCTGGCCGCGTTCCCCGGCATCTCCAACCCGACCGTCGTCACCGGCGGCAACAGCAAGATGGACGACCTCCAGGCCGCCGTCCTGCTGGCCAAGCTCGCCCACCTGGACGCCGACATCGAACGCCGCGCCGTGCTGTCGCGCCGCTACGACGACCGGCTGCGCGGCCTGCCCGGCGTGCGCGCCGTCCCCGGCGACCTCCCCGTCCGGCCCGGCGAGAACCGGGTGGTCTACGTCCACCTCGTCCAGGTCGACGACCGCGACGGCCTCGCCGCCCGCCTGGCCGCGGCCGGGATCGGCACCGAGGTCTACTACCCGCGCCCCTTGCACCTGCAGCCCTGCTTCGCGCACCTGGGGTACCGGCCCGGCGATCTGCCCCGGGCCGAGGAGCTCTGCCGCACGGCCCTGGCCCTCCCGCTCTACCCCGACCTGGCCGAGGAGGCCGTCGACCGGGTCTGCGACGAGATCGAACGCCACTACTCCGGGAGGTCCCGATGACCGTGGCCGCCGAACGGACCGCCGTGCCGTTCTTCGCCCCCGACCTGTTCGAGGCCGACCGCGAGGTGCTGCTGGAGGCGCTGTACGAGGTCGGCACCGACCCGGAGCAGAAGTTCATCCTGGGCCGGCGCACCGCCCGCTTCGAGGACGCGCTGCGCGCCCGCCTGGGCTCCGCCGACGCGGTGGCCTGCTCCAGCGGCACCTCCGCGCTCACCCTGGTCCTGGCCGCCATGGGCGTCGGCCCGGGCGACGAGGTGATCGTCCCCGCCTTCGGCTGCGCCCCCCTGGCGAGCACCGTCCTGGCGGTCGGCGCGGTCCCCGTCTTCGCCGACATCGACCCGGCCACCCTGACCATGGACCCCGAACGCGCCGAGGAGCTGGTCACCGGACGGACCCGCGCCCTGATGCCCGCGCACATGTTCTCCGTCATGGCCGACATGCCGCGCCTGCGCGACCTGGCGGCCCGGACCGGGCTGCGGCTCGTGGAGGACTCCGCGCTCGCCCAGGGCGGCGTGCTCCGCGGCAGGCCCGCCGGACGGTGGGGCGACGCCGGCGTGTACTCCTTCGTCCAGGTCAAGGTCTTCGGGATGCCCGGCGAGGGCGGAGTGGTCCTCACCGACGACGCGGCCCTGGCCGGACGGGTGCGGATGCTGCGCAACCACGGCCAGGACGGCCGCAACCGCTTCCTGCACCACCACGTCGGCCACAACAGCCGCTTCGACGAGGTCATGGCGGCCTTCCAGCTGCACCGCCTGGCGGGGCTGGAGGAGCGCGTCGCCCGCCGCACCGCCATCTGCGACCACTACTCGGCGGCCTTCGCCGACCTCGCCGAGGCCGGGGTGGTCGCGCCCCCGGTGGGCGGGGACGGCCGCTTCCCCTACGTCTACACGCTGCTGTGCGAGGACCGGGACGGGCTGCGCGACCACCTGGCCGCGGCCGGGGTGGACGCCCACGTCTACTACCCGCGGACCCTGCCCGAGCAGCCCGCCTTCGCCCCCCACGCCCGGCCCGGCGGGGACTGGCCCCGCGCCCGGGAGGCGGCGCGCCGCAACATCTCCCTGCCCCTGTACCCGCACCTGGCCGACGCGGCCGTCGAGCACGTGGTCTCCGCGGTCCGCGCGTTCGCCCTCGGGAGGAAAGCATGACCGACCACCTGACCGCGCCGCCCGCACCGGTGCCCGCGGCGCCGGCCCCCCGGCCCGCCCTGGGCACCTACGCCCGGCTGGCCAAGCTCGACATCGTCGACTACTACATCGGCCTGCCGCTGGTGTTCGCGATGACCCTGCCGCTGCTGGGCCCGCGCGCCGACACCCTCGGGTTCCTGCTGCTGGTGCTGCTCGCCGAGGTGGCCGTGGTGGCCGCCATGGTCGCCTTCGACGACGTCACCGGCTACCGGGACGGCTCCGACGCCGCCAACTACGGCTCGGACGCCGCCCGCCGCCGCCTGGCCCGCAAACCCCTGGTCGCCGGGACCCTCACCGAGGCGCAGGCGCTGCGCTTCGGACGGATCGCGACCGTCGTGAGCGTCGTCCTGTGGACGGCGGTGGTGGCGCTGGCCCCGCACCGGCCGCTGTGGGCCGTGATCGGCGCCGCGCTGTGCCTGGTCGCGTCGGTCCAGTACTCCTGGGGCCTCAAGCTCAGCTACCGGGGCTTCCAGGAGCTCTTCCTGGCCGGCCTGGGCGTGGGCTGGATCCTGGTCCCCTACGGCCTGCTCGTCGGCCACGTCGACGGGTTCGTCATCGTGCAGGCGCTGGTCTTCGGCGGCGGCCCGATGATCTTCGGCCTGTACTCCAACACCAACGACGCCGACGGCGACCGGGCGGCCGGGCGCATCACCGTCGCCGCCAGGGTCACCCCGCGCACCAACGCGGTGTTCATCATCGCGGTCACCGCGCTGGAGACGCTGCTGGTCACCGGATCGCACCTGCTCGGCATCGCGCCCTGGTGGTTCCCCACCGTGCTGCTGCCGGTCATCGCGCTGCGGGTCGCCCAGCTCTACACCGGGTTCGTCACCGGGGACATCCTGCGCGCCCGGCGCATGGCCATCCACACCCACCGGGCCACGGTCGTGCTCCTGCTCGCCGCCAACCTGGCCGCGGCCCTGCTGCCGGGCGCGCCGTGGTGACCGCCGTCGACGTGGCCGTCGTGGGCGCCGGACCCGCCGGGCTGGCCACCGCCCACCTGCTGGCCGCCGCCGGGCACACCGTGCGGGTGCTGGAGTCCGTCCACGCCGTGGGCGGGCGGATGCGCACCCTGCGCACCGACGGCCACCTCATCGACACCGGCGCGGAGATGATCCCGTCGGCCGACGCCTACCCGGCGACCTGGCGGCTCATCCGGGCCACCGGCCTGGACGCCGACCCCGAGGCGGTACCCCTGGTCCGCGACGCCCTGTCGGTGTGGTGGAAGGGCCGGGCCCGCCGCCATGCCGGACGCCCCCTGGGGCTGCTCACCGGCATGGGGCTGTCCCCGCGGGCCCGCCTGGACCTGGTGCGGCTGCAACTGCGCCTGGGCCGGGCGGGACTGGACCCGGAGCACCCCGAACGGGGCGGCCTGGACGAGGCGACCGTCGCCGACCTGCTCCGCCACCGCCACCCGCAGCTGGGCGAGCGCCTGCTGGGCCCGCTGGCCGCCGGGTTCTTCGGCTGGCCTCCGGAGGCGGCCGCCGCCGGTCCCTTCGCCGCCCACCTCGCCGCCTCCGGCAGCACCGCGACCTGGCGCACCTACCGCGACGGGATGGACACCCTGGCCCGCGCCCTGGCCGCCGGACTCGACGTACGCACCGACCACCCCGTCACCGGGGTGGTCCCCGGGCCGGGCGGCGTGCTCGTGGACTCGCCCGCGGGCGCGTTCACGGCCCGGGCCGCCGTCCTGGCGGTGCCCGCGCCCGAGGCGGCCCGCCTGCACCCGGCCGCGCCCCCGGCCGAGCGCGACTACCTGCGGGCCTGCGAGTACGCGCCGATGCTGCGGATGACCGCGCTGCTGGACGCGCCGCTGGCCCCGCGCGGGGCGCGCCGGGGCTTCGCGCTGCTGGTGCCCGACGACCCCCTGCTGGGGGTGGTCACCATGGACCACGCCAAGCACCCCGGCCGGGTGCCCCGCGGCCGCGGCCTGATCTCCCTGGTCACCCGCCCCGAGGCGACCGGCGCGCTGATGGACGCCCCCGACGAGGACGTGGACCGCGCACTGCTGGCCCGGGCCGAGCACATCCTCCCCGGGGTGGACGCGCACGTGCGGGGCACGGTCGTGCACCGGTTCCCGCACGGGCTCCCGCTGCCGCGCCCCGCGGCGCTGGCCGCGCGCCCCGCGTTCACGGCGCGGCCCCTGTCCGCCGTCGACTACGCCGGGGACTGGACCTCGCTGCGCCCGTGCAGCGAGGGCGCGGTGGCCTCCGCGTTCACGGCCGCCGAACGCGCGGCGGCCTACCTCGCCCAGACCCGCGAACCGACCCCGATCGAGGCATGAGAGGCATGATGCTCACGAGCAAACCCATCCACCTGGGCACCCTCTTCGACGACCTGGCCCGGCGCGGCTCCACCACCGCGATCCGGCTGAGCAGGCCCCTGGACACCGCCCCCGAGGCGGGCGTGGAACTCGACGTCCCCAGCGCCGCCGCCCTGGTCCGGCGGTTCGCCGGCTGGTTCGCCGAGGCCGGGGTGCGCCCCGGAGACCGGGTGGCCATCGCCAAGCGCAACCACTGGGACTACGTGCTGCTGTCGTGCGCCGCCGCGCGCCTGGGCGCCGTCCCGGCGTCGCTGTCGGCCCACCTGGCGCCGGAGACCCTCGACACCCTGCTGCGGAGGCTGGGGCCGGCCCTGCTGGTCACCGATGCCGACCTGCTCCACACCGCCCGCTCCGCGGGCCGCGACATCAGCGGCCGCGCCACCCGCACCCTGGTCGTGGACGGGGCGCGGCAGGGGGAGCTGTCCCCGGCCGACCTGCACGGCGCCGCCGCCCCGCCGCCGCGCCGCCCGCACCTGGACGCGCCGCTGGCGATCATGCACACCTCCGGGACCACCGGCACCCCCAAACTGGTCGTGCACACCACCCGCACCATCATGCGCAGGCTGGCCGGGTTCGAGTCGCACCGGTGGCCGGTCCTGGGCAGCCGCCGCGACGACACCGTCACCTCCTCCTACTCCTACGCCCACGGCCGGGCGCTGGCCTGGACGGCGGGCGTGCTGTGGCTGTTCCCCGAGGCGCTCTCGGTGATCGCCGACCCCGACTGGGAGCAGGCCGCTCCCGCGCTGCGCCGGCACCGCCCCACCACCCTGGAGGTCCAGCCCGCCACCCTGGCGCGCTGGCAGCGGCACCTGGGCCGGGAGGGGGACCTGTTCGCACGGGTGCGGCTGTTCGTCAGCACCTTCGACGCCGTCCACCCCTCCACCGTCCGGGCGTTCCTCGGCGCCAGCGAACGCCGGGCCCCGGTGTGGATGCAGGGCTGGGGGCAGAGCGAGACCGGTCCGCTGACCTTCCGGTTCTTCACCCGGCGGTCCCTGGCGGAGCGCCAGGGGGCCGACCCCACCACCCGCGACCTGGGGCGCCCCATCCCGGGCCGGACCCGGCTCCGAGTCGTGGACCAGAAGACCCTCCGCCCCCTGCCGACGGGGGAGACCGGCCTGATCTACTGCCGCACCGACGCCCTGTGCACGGGCTACGTCGGCGAGGAGGGGCGCTGGCGCAGCAAGCTCATCGGCCAGTGGTGGAACACCGGGGACATCGGCTCCATCGACCGCACCGGAGCGGTCCGGCTGGTGGACCGGGAGGTCGACTCCCTCACCGAGGGCGGCTGCCTGGAGATCGAGGACGTCGTCGACGAGCGGCTGCCCCAGGTGCTGGAGTGCGTCGTCCTGGGGGTGCCCGACGGGCCGCCCGTCCCGGTCGTGGCCGTGCGGGACGGCGCCCTGGACGTCGGGGCCTGGAAGGAGGCCGTGGCGGACCTGCCGGAGATGGCCGAGCCGGTGGTCGTGGACTGGGAGGACCTGCCCCGCACCGGCACCGGCAAGGTCCGGCGCGGGACGCTGCGCGAGCGCCTGGGCCTGCCCCGCACCGCCGCGGGCACGGGGAAGTGGACGTGATGACCGCCGCGACGGTCGCCGCCGCCGCGCCCCTTGCGGGGACCGCGGTACGGGCGGCGGGCGACACCCTGCCGGTGCGGATCGCGGCGGCCCGCCTGCGGGCGCTGGGGTGCGCCGTCGACACGGGCGGGGCGTGGGAGGGCGCCGGGCGGATCGACCTGCCGGGCACCGGCGGCGCCGGATGCGACATCGGCTGGTCGGCCGGCGGCGCGGACCCGGCCGACGAGCGCGACGTGCAGGCCGCCTGCGGCCTGGCCCACCTGCACGGGCTGGCCCGGGGCGGGCCGCGCTTCCTGCCGGTGGACTACGCGTCGGTGTGCGCCGGGGTGCTGGCCGCCCAGGCGGTCGCGGCGGTGCTCCTGGCCCGGGAGAGGGGCGGCCCCGCCCTGCGGGCCTCGGTTTCGGTGTCCGGGGCGGCCCTGCTCGCGGTCGCCCCCTACGCCGCCGAGGCCACCGCGGACCCGGACGGCGCGCCCGTCCCCGTGCCGGGGGAGCCGCCGCCGTTCCGCTCCGCCGACGGGGTCCGCTTCGAGATCGAGACCCTCGACCCGGAGGCCTGGCTGCGGTTCTGGGAGCTGCTGGGCGCGCCCCGGGAGGCGATCGCCGCCGGGTGGGCGCCGTTCCAGCGCCGCTTCGCCACCGCCGTGTGCCCGCTGCCCGCCGTCCTGTCCGCCGTCCTGGAGGCGCTGCCGTTCGCCGCGGCCGCCGAGGCGGCCCGGGCGTGCGGGGTGGGCGCGGTGCCCCTGCGGACGCCCGAGGAGGCGGCGGAGGAGGAGCCGCCCTCGCCCTGGCGGCTGCGCGGCACCGGCCCGGCCGGGGCGCTGCCGCCGTTCACCGAACCGGGAACCCTGTCCGGGCTGCGGGTGGTGGAGGCCACCAACCGCGTCCAGGGCCCGCTGGCCGGACTGCTGCTCACCCTGCTGGGCGCCGACACCGTGCGCGTCGAACCGCCCGGCGGGGACCCCATGCGCGGAGTCCCGCCGCTGGCCGGCGGGCTCTCGGCCCGCTTCGCCGCGTTCAACCGGGGCAAGGGCGCCGTCGAGTGCGACCTCAAGACCGGGCAGGGGCGCCGTGCCGCCGCGGACCTGGCGGCCGCCGGGGACGTGTTCCTCTACAACTGGCCGCCGGGCCGGGCCGAGCGGTTCGGCCTGGCCGCCGACGACCTGGCCGCCCGCGCCCCCGGCCTGGTGCACGTCCACGCCGACGGGTGGGCCGGCCGGGACCCCGCGCCGGACACCCCGGCCACGGACTTCCTGGTCCAGGCCCACGGCGGGATCGCCCACCTGCTGGCCGACGGCGGCGAACCCGCGCCGTCCCTGGTCACGCTCACCGACGTGCTCGGCGGGCTGCTCGCCGCCGAGGCCGCCCTGGCCGGGCTGCTGCTGCGCGCCCGCGCGGGCACCGGTGCCACCGCCCGCACCGCCCTGGCCGACGCCGCCCGGTTGCTGTGCACCGCCGGGCGGGGCGCAGCCCACCGCCCCCGCCCCGGCACGCCGGCGGCCGCCGACCCGGCCGCCGCGGCCGAGGCCTTCCCCGAGGCGTTCACCCGCGTCCACGGAACCGCCCTGCCCCGGGCCCCGTGGACCTTCACCGAAGCGGAGGACCACCGATGACCTGGACGTCCGCGGCGGGCCTGGTGCTCACCGACCTCGTTCCGGCGCAGCTGCGGGAACGCTGGGTGCGGGAGGGGCTCTGCCCGGGGCGGGACCTCTACTCCCTGTTCCTGGACCGGGTCCGGGAGGACCCGGCCCGCGAGGCGGTGGTGGACGGGCACGGCACCCTGGACCGGGCCGGGCTGGCGGCGCGGGTCGGCCGGGCCGCCGCGCTGCTGCGCGCCCGCGGCTGCGGTGAACGCGACGTCATCGGCGTCCTACTCCCCGACGGCCGGGACGCGCTCGCCGTCGAGCTCGCCGCCGCCGCGCTGGGCGCCGTCTCCCTGCCGGTCCCGCACGGCCGCTCCGCCGCCGACGTGGCCTGCCTGCTGGCCCGCTCCCGGGCCGCCCTCGTGGTGACCGACCGGGACGACACCGGGGACGCGCCCGTCCTGCGCCCGGACCCCGGGGCCCTGGACGGCGGCGGCCCGCCGCCCGCCGCGGCCGTCCCCGACCCGGAGTCGCCCGCCCGCATCCTCGTCTCCTCGGGCTCGGAGGGCGAGCCGAGCATGGTCGCCTACAGCCACAACGCGATGGCCGGGGGCCGGGGCGCCTACGCCCGGGCGGTCCTGGGCGGGGGCCCCGTCCGCCCGCTGATCGCGGTCCCGCTGGCCTCCTCCTTCGGGTCGCTGGGCCTGGTCTCCCTGGTCGCGCTCGGCGCGACGCTGGTCCTGCCCGGCCCGTTCGACCCGGTGCGGGTGCTGCGCGCGATCGAGCGCCACCGCCCCACCCACCTGGTCGGCGTCCCCACCATGCTGCGGCGCACCGCCCTGGCCGAACAGGACGCCGACACCTCCTCGCTGCGCGCGCTCGTGGCCAGCGGCGCGCCCCTGCACCGCGAGGTCCGCGACCTGTGCGTGCGGCGCTTCGGCCGGCCCGTGGTCAACGTGTACGGGTCCACCGACGGGGTCAACTGCCACACCGCGCACGACCCCGCCGCGTGGGAGCCGGGGGTGGCCGGGCGCCCCGACCCCGCCGTCTGCGAGATCCGGGTGTGCGACCCCCGGGGCGGGCCGCTGCCCGCCGGCGGGACGGGGGAGATCCTCGCCCGCGGGCCGATGACGCCCCTGTGCCACGTGGCCGCACCCGACCTCGACGCCCGCCGGCGCGCCCCGGGCGGGTGGGTGCGCACCGGGGACCTGGGGCGGATCGACGCCGACGGGACCCTGCGGGTGGTGGACCGGCTGCGCCGCACCGTCATCCGGGGCGGCGTGACCCTCCACCCCGCCGAGGTGGAGCGCGCCCTGGCCGCCCACCCCGCCCTGGCCGAGGCCCAGTGCGTGCCCGTGCCCGACCCCGACCTGGGCGAGCGCGTGTGCGCCTGTGTCTGCCCGCTGCCCGGGGTGGACCCGCCCACCCCCCGCGAACTGCTCTCCCACCTGCGCGAAGGGCACGGCGTGGACGTGCGCGCCCTGCCCGAGCACGTGGTCTTCCTGCCCGCGCTACCGCTCGGCCCCACCGGCAAGGTGTGCACCGCCACCCTGACCCGGATGGCCGCCGAGGCGGTCCGCGACCGACCGACCGTACTCTCTGGAGGCCCCCGATGAACGGCACCGCCACGGCGCCCGGCTACGTCTTCGACAACCACAACGAGAACGCGCCCGACCAGCACCGCTTCCTGGCCGCCGCCTACGACCCGCTGACCACCCGCAGACTGGCGCAGACCGGCGTCGGCCCCGGCTGGCGCTGCCTGGAGGTGGGCGCCGGCGGCGGCAGCGTCGCCCACTGGCTGGCCGACCGGGTCGCCCCGGGCGGCTCGGTCACCGCCACCGACGTCAAGCCCGAGCACATCGCCCCCGCCGAGGGGCTGGAGGTGCTGCGGCACGACGTCGTCCGGGACCCGCTGCCCGAGGGGGCCTTCGACCTCGTCCACTCCCGCCTGGTCCTGCTCCACCTGCCCGAACGCGTCAAGGTCCTGGACAGGCTGGTGCGCGCCCTCAAGCCCGGCGGCGTGCTCCAGCTGGACGAGTTCGACATCACCTACGGCCCGTCCCTGCTCATGCCCGACGAGGGCGCCCGGGACCTGTACGAGCGGTTCCTGGACGCGAAGATCCGGCTGATGGCCCGGGCCGGCGCCGACCCCGCCTGGGGCCGCAACGCCGCGGTGGCGATGCGCCGTGCCGGACTGGTGGAGGTGGACCCGCAGCCGCACCTGGAGCTGTGGACCGCCGAGTCCCCCGGCGTGCACCTCATCTCCCACCACACCCGCCACCTGCGGGACGCGTTCGTGCGGGAGGGGATGACCGACGGGGAGCTGGCCCGGGTGCGGGACCTGCTGGCCGATCCGTCGTTCCGGGCCTGCTCCTGCGCGGTCTACTCCGTGCAGGGCCGCAAACCGCTCTGACCCGCCGCCCGGGGCGGGGCGCCCAGTGCCCGGTCGACGAGGTGCCCGGCCGCCCCGGTGTAGGCGGCCGGGTCGAGCAGGCCGGCGACCCGTTCCGGGTCCAGGGACCCGGAGACCTCCCGGGCGAGCAGGCCGGCCAGGGGCGTGCCCTCGGCGGCGGCCCGCGCCGCCAGCCCGCCCAGGAGCTCCTTGGCGGCCGCCTTCCCGAGCCCGGGGGCCAGGGCCGCGGCGACGCGCTCGGTCACCACCGCGCCGCCGGTCATGTCCAGGTTGGCCCGCATCCGGTCGGCGTGCACCACCAGTCCCGCGGTGAGCTCGGCGGCGGTGTGGGCGGCCCCGCCGGTGAGCCGAAGGCAGTCGCGCAGGGGTCCCCACTCGGCGTGCCAGGCGCCCGCCGAGCGCTCGTCCTCCGCCGACACGCACAGGTGCAGGACCGACGCCAGCGCCGGGACCCGCAGGGCCGCGGAACGGATCAGGGTGGCCAGCACGGGGTTGCGCTTGTGCGGCATCGCCGAGGAGGCGCCCCGCCCGGCCACCGCCGGCTCGCCGACCTCGCCGATCTCCGTCCTGACCAGGACCTGCACGTCCGCCGCGATCTTGCCCAGCGCGGCGCAGGCGAACGACAGCGCCGACGCCAGGTCGGCGACGGGGGTGCGCAGCGCGTGCCAGGGCAGCACCGGCACGTCCAGGCCGGTCTCCCGGGCGTACTCGGCCGTGAGCCGGTCGGCGTACCCGCCCGGGTCCTGACCGGGAGCGTACTCCAGGTACCCCGCCAGGGTCCCGGCCGCGCCGCCCAGCGAGACCGGGGTGCGTACCGACCGCAGCCGTTCGGCGGCGTCCATGGCCAGCAGCCGCCATCCGGCCGCCTTGAGCCCGAACGTGGTGGGGACCGCGTGCAGGGCCAGCGTGCGGCCCGCCATCGGGGTGTCCCGGTGTTCGCGGGCCAGGCGGGCCAGGGAGTCCGCGGTGCGCTCCAGGTCGGCCAGGATCAGTGCCGAGGCCCGGGAGCAGACCAGCATCGCCGCGGTGTCGAAGACGTCCTGGCTGGTCGAGCCCCGGTGCACGTACTCGGCCGCCGTGGAGTCGCGGGCCCCCACCTCCGCGGTGAGCGCGCCCACCACGGCGATCACCGGGTTGGCGCTCTCCCGGGAGGCCAGCGCGATCCTCCGGACGTCGAAGGCGGCGGAGCGGGCCGTGTCGGTGATGACCCGCGCCGCCTCCGCGGGCACCGTGCCCAGGCGGGCCTGGGCGCGGGCCAGGGCGGCCTCGGCCTCCAGCAATGCGCGCAGCCACGCCGGGTCGTCCACCGCCGCCTCGACGGGGGTGCCCGCGTACACGGGGGAGAGCAGGCCGCTGTCGGGGCTCATGGTGCCGCCTTCCGGGTTCCGGGTACGAGGTCCAGGGCCGCGCGGGCGATCGCGTCCGCGTCGGCCAGGGTCACCGAGTCCGCGCCCGGCCTCACCCCGACCGCCGTCGCCCAGTGCACGCCCTCGGTGGGGACGCCGAAGGCGAACCGGCGCGGGTGGGCCCTTCCCCTGGCGTCGACCAGGCGCTGCGGACGTGCGGTGACGTCCAGCCCGCCGGTCACGTGCGCGGGCCCCGCCGGGTCCGGGACCCGGTGGGGCGCGCAGGCGCCGGTCGCCAGCAGGTGGCGCAGCAGGGGGTCGGCGGTGCGGCGCAGGTCGGGCTCGGGCAGCCGCGCCTCGATGAGGACCCGGGCGGTGACGCGCTCCCCGAGCGCGGAACCGGCGGCGAACACCCCGCCGTCCACGGCCACGCGCATCCCCGGGCCCAGGACGTCGAGGACACCGGCCTCGATGAGGGCGGTCATCTCCTCCACCCGGGAGAGCGGCGGGCCGATCGACAGGTGGGCGTTCAAAGGTGTGAACCACCCGTAGAGGTCGTCCCGGTGCGATCCGCCGGTCAGCCCACGGTGCTCGACGGCGGAGCGGATCTCGTTGCGCAGGTCGCGCAGCACGTCCAGGGCGGCCTTGACGGGGTCCTCGACGTTGCCGCCGCGCGCGGTGCGCACGTCCCGGCGCAGGTGCTCCAGCAGCCGGGCGCGGTGGTCGGTCCGGCCGGTCCGGGCCGGAAGGGACGGGCCCGCCCAGCTCCAGCGGCCGGTGATCCCCGCCCCGGTCAACAGGTCCTCCCGCCGGCGGCGGGAGGACGCGGCCGCGTAGGCGTCGGCGAAGGACGCGCCGTCCCGGCCGCGGCGCGTGAGCAGCGCGCCGTAGTGGACGGCCTCGACCTCCCGGGTGATGAGCGGCCACAGGTCGGTGCGCAGGTGCAGCGGACCCCGGGCGTTCTCGCGCAGGCCCCGCAGGCGTTCGGCGGTCAGCACCCGGGGGAGGTGGCGGCCGGAGGGGCCCTTCTGGTCGCGTCCCCGGGCCCGGTGGGGGACACCGCGGCGCGAACCGGCGACCAGGCGGGGCTCGGTGCCGGAGGGGCGGTAGACCAGGCGCCCCCCGCTGCGCTCGTAGACCCCTCCGCGGCCCTCGGTGAGCAGGGACATGTAGTCGAAGAAGGCCAGCCCCAGACCGCGCAGCAGGACGGTCTCACCGGGGGCGATGCCCGACAGGTCCGCGTCGGCGGGGTTGGCGGGCGGGATGCGCAGCAGTCCCGGGGCCTCCTCCTCCGCCGCGGGCGCCGTGTCCACGTGCCCCTGGCACAGCACGACCGCGTCCAGTCCGGTGAGCCTGTGGCCGTCGGCGAACGTCAGGGCCTGTGGTCCGGTGTCCCCGTCCAGGGCGACCGCGCGGGCCCGGTGGACGCGTACGCGCACGTGGCCGGGGGCGCGGGCGACCACCCGGGCGAAGACGTCGGCGAGGTAGCGCCCGTACAGGGCCCGCGTCGGATAGGCGTCGGCCGCCGGGGCGTCCCCCCGGCCGCGGGCCCAGTCGTACAGGGAGGGGCCGGGCTCCACCGGCCCGGCCATGGTGACGGCGTCGTCGGTGTAGGCGGTGACCTGCGCGGACACGGTGTTCATCAGCAGGTGCGGTGACTGGTCGGTGCGCCAGACCCGGCCCGCTCCGGGCGGGAACGGGTCGACGGCGTGCACGGTCACGGTGCGGGACCCGGGCAGGCGGCGGGCGTTGGCGAGCAGGCGCTCCAGGACCGCCAGCCCGCGCGGACCCAGCCCCACGATCGCGAGGGAGGTCCGGTCGTCGGTCACGGTGCTCCCCGCGGTCAGCGCACCGGCGGGGTCATGCCGGTGCCGATCCCGAGGCGGTTGTAGAGGTTGACCAGGCCGACGGCGGTGACGAGCGCGACCATCTCCCGTTCCGACAGGTGCGCGGCGGCCGCGTCGTGGACCTCGTCCGGCAGGCCGTCGCCGTCCAGGCGGGTGAGGGCGTCCACGACCGCCAGCACGGCGCGCTCGACCTCGGTGAAGTGGGCGCCGGCCTCGCGCCAGGCCGCCACCAGCGCGACCCGCTGCGGGGACGTCCCCGCCTCCAGGGCCTGCCGGGTGTGCATGTCGACGCAGAAGGCGCAGCCGTTGAGGACGGAGGCGCGGAGCTTGACGAGCGTGTGCAGCCCGTCGTCGAGGACACCGTCCAGGACCGCGCTCAGGCGGGCCAGTTCCGTGTACGCCTCGGGGAGGTGGTGCGCCATCTGCGCGCGGGGGCTGCCCATGGGATTCCTCGTGTTCCTCTCGGTGGCCGCGGGCGGAGGGGACCGCCGGACACAGGGAAACTACCAAGGGTGAGGGTGGCGGCACGCGGGGTTTCCGAATGGTCGCTTCGGTGGGGATCGGTCCCCGTACGCCCCCCGCGCCCCGGGGGTCCGGTCAGATGCGGGCCCCGATGGCGCCGGCCCCCCGCGACAGCTCCGGCAGCCAGGCGAGCAGCTCCTCGGCGCTGGTGACGTCGGTCGTCGTCACCAGGTTGATCGCCCCGACGACCTCCTTGTCGGCGTCGCGCACCGGCAGGCTGAGGCTCAGCGCGCCCAGTTCGCGCTCGGACTCGGCGAGGTGGTAGCCGTTCTCCCGCACGCGCTCGACCTCCTCCTTCAGCTCCCGCGCCCCCTGGGTCCCGCCCGACGCCAGCGCGGCCTCCGGGAAGCGGTGGAGGTACTCCTCGAACTCCTCGTCCGGCAGGGCGGCGAGCAGCACCTTCCCGCCGCCGATGTTCAGGGGCACGCGGCGCCCGATCGGGAACTGGTAGCGCAGGGGGTCGGCGCCGCTGACGCGGGCGACCAGGATGCGCTCGTCCCCCGACCGGACGAACACCGACGAGGTCAGCCGCGTGGTCGCGGACAGCTCGGTGAGCACCGGTGTGGCGACCGTGCTCAGCCGGTCGTTGACCACGAAGCCGTGGGCCAGTGACAGCACGACCGGGCCGAGCGAGTAGCCCAGGCGGCCCTGCTGGACGTAGCCGCGCCGCACGAGCTGGTTGACCGTCCGCTGGGTGGTGGCCAGGTGCAGGTCGGCCTCCCGCGCGATGTCGCTCAGCCGCAGCGGGCCGCGCGCGCGTTCCAGGCATTCGAGGACGTCCAGCGCACGGTCGAGCGTGCGCCCCTGGTTCCCGCCTCCGGCTGTGGCGCCCATGCTCGCCTCGCCGCTCCTTCGCTCGTGTGTCCTCGGGGGTCCTCCGCGTCCCGGGCGGGGCCCGCGAAGCCCGCCGGGGACGGCGTTCCCGCCCGGTATGGCCCTCCCCAAGGTAGCGGAGATGTTTCCGGCGGGTTGACAGCCGGAAGAGCCACAGGTCACACTCCCTATCAACCAGCAAGAGAAACTATCACCCAATGATAGATGGTGGAGTAATGAAGGTAGCTGTCCTGGGGCTCGGCGAAGCCGGCGCGATCTACGCGGAGGCCTTCGCGTCCGCCGGCCGGCGGACGGTCGGCTTCGACCCCGCGCCCGCGATCCCGACGCCCGCGGGCGTCACACGGGCCCCGTCGACGGCCGAGGCGGTCGCGGACGCCGACCTCGTCCTGAGCCTGACCACGGCCGCCCACGCGGTCTCCGCCGCCCGCGACGCCGCGCCCGCCCTGCGCGAGGACGCCCTCTACATCGACCTGAACGCGGCCTCGCCGCAGGTCAAGGCCGAGGTGGCCCGTACCATCGGTGACGCGGCCCGCGTCGTGGACGGGGCCGTCATCGGTTCCGTCGTCAAGTTCGGGGCGGCGGTCGAGGTCCTCCTCGCCGGCCCGGCGGCGGATGCGGCCGCAGAGGCCCTGAAGGCCGTGGGCTCCGCCGCCGAGCCGATCGGGGACACCGTCGGAGCGGCGTCCGGACGCAAACTGCTGCGCAGCGTGTTCATGAAGGGCCTCGGCGCACTGATCACCGAGTCCGTCGACGCGGGGACCGCGGCGGGTGAAGAGGAGTGGATGCGCAAGCAGATCGCCGACGTGCTCGCCGGGGGCTCCGAAACGCTCGACCGCCTGGACCGCGGCACCCGCCTGCACGCCGTGCGGCGGTCCCGCGAGCTGGACGCGAGCATCGAGCTGCTGGCCGGCCTCTCGGTCGAGACACCGGTGAGCCGGGGCGCGGCCGACCGCCACCGGTACCTGGCGCGCTCGGCCGGCGACGGCGCCCGGGAGCTGATCGACGCCTTCGCGGAGATCCCCACCGCCGCCATCGGGGACGCCCGCGACCGCCTCGGGTTCCTCTCCTCCCGGATCAGGCCGGTCTGGGCCGGGGCACGGCTGGCGGGCCGCGCGCTGACCGTCCAGACGCGCCCCGGCGACAACAAGGCCCTGCACCGCGCCCTGGCCGTCGCGCGCCCCGGCGACGTGCTGGTCGTGGACGGCGGGGGCGACGACTCCCGGGCGCTGCTGGGCGAGCTGATCGCCGAGCGCGCCGTCAACAGGGGGGTGCGCGGCATGGTGGTCGACGGCGCGGTGCGCGACGTCGACGAGCTGCGCGGGCTCGGATTCCCCGTCTGGGCCGCCGCGGTCTCCCCCGCGGGCCCCTACAAGGACGGGCCCGGCCACATCGGCCGCACCATCTCCGTGGGGGGCGCGGTCTGCGCCCCGGGGGACATCGTGGTCGCCGACGGCGACGGCGTGTTCATCGTCCCGCGCCTGGAGGCCGAGCAGACCCTCGCAGCGGCCCGGCTCGTCCTGGAGGACGAGGCCGAGCGCCTGCGGACCATCCGCCGGGAACGCGCGTGAGCGCGCCCCGGCCCCCGCGGTCGCTCCGCCCGAGCGACACCCCGCCCGCCCGCGGGCACCGGCACACCCCCGCACCGAAGGTCTCCCCATGCCCATCGCCCTGCTAGCCCTCGCGGCGTTCATCGCCGTGATCATCGTGTGGAACGTCGTGTTCAAGCGGAACATGGGCGAGGCCATGCTGCTCGGACTCGTGGCCACCTCCCTGTTCGCCGGGGCGCAGGCCCCCGCCTACCTCCTGGGCGGACTGGCCGACGCGCTCACCCACGACGTGCTCTACGCGGCCCTGGCCTTCGTGTTCATGGCCTACCTCATCGACGCCACGGGGCTGATCCAGAGGATCCTGGCCATCCTCAACTCCGTGTTCGGCCGCATCCGCGGCGGCCCCGGCTACATCGACACGGTCGCCTCGGCCGTCTTCGGGTCCCTGTCGGGGTCCAACTCTGCCAACACCGCCTCCAGCGGCTCCTTCACCGGACCCTGGATGGTGCGCACCGGGTGGACGCCCACCCGGGCCGCGACCGTCCTGGCCGGGAACGGCGGCATGGGCGCCGCCCTGCCGCCCAGCGCGTCCATGGTCATCATGATCGGCTTCGCCGGGGGCATGGTCACCACCGGCCAGGTGTACCTGGGCCTGCTCGTGGCGGGGCTCTACCAGATCCTGCTGCGCATCGGCCTGGTGGCGTACTTCGTGCGCCGCGACGGCGTCCCCCGGGTCGACGAGCACGACCTGGTCCCGCTGCGCACCTCGCTGCGGCAGGGGGCCGGGGCGCTCTCGATCTTCCTGGGCGCGCTGATCCCCATCGGCGTCACCGTGGGCCCGCTGGGCGAGTACCTCACCGAGTCGACCCCGCTGGGCGACGCGATGGGCGAGATCTCCCTGCTGACCTGGATCCCCATCCTCATCATCGGCTTCTCGCTCCTCGCCGGACGGGACCGCCTCCCGCGGACGGTGGGCGGCTGGTCCCGCCTGCTCGACGGGGCCCTGCCCAAGTTCGCGACCATCGGCGCGCTGCTGTTCTTCGCGATCGCCGCGAGCGAGATCCTCGGGCGGCTCGGCCTGGCCGAGGACGTCAACACCATGCTGGAGTCCCTGCCGGTCGGCTCCACCCTGATGGTGATCGTGGTCGGGCTGGTGATCGCGCTGGTGGCCGGCCCGCTCTCCTCCACCGCCACCCTGACCGCCGTCGGCCAGATCTCCTTCCTGGCCCTGGTCGGGGTGGGCGTCGACCCGCTGCTCGCGATCATCGCCATCCTGGTCTTCGCCTCCACCGAGGGGGCCTCCCCGCCCGCCTCGGGGTCGATCTTCGTGGCCGCGGGGCTGACCGGGGCGCGGCCGGAGAGCACCTTCCTGCCGCTCATCGTCTACTACATGATCCCGATCTTCCTGATCGGCTGTCTGATCGGTTGGGGCGTCCTTCCGGTCCTGGGGGGATGACCGTGACCGATCTCAAGTCCCGCGCCTACACCGTGGTCCGCGTGCTGTTCAAGGTCGGGCTCCTGTGCTGCTTCGCGCTGGGCACGCTCCTGGTCCTGGGCCAGGCGGCCGGGGTCCTCGCGCAGCGCCCCGAGTGGGTGACCGGCACGTCCGAGCTGCTGTTCGTGCCGACCGTCGGGGCGGCGGCCGCCTTCGGTGTCCTGGGCTTCATCGGCAACTACCTCCGGCCCGCGGGGGAGGCGGAGGCCGAGGAGGACTGATCAGGACCGGCGACGGCGGGGCGGGGGCGCTGCGGCCCCCGCCCCGCCGCGGCCGTGCCGCTCCGAACCGCCGCCGCGCTCCGGCCCGCCCGTCGTGCGGCGGAACGACTTCCCGCCGGTGCGGTGGCGGTGGACGTCGTGGTCGGCCCGGTCCCGGGCGAAGGCGGCGCTGCGCGCCGACAGCTCCCCGGCCGGCGCGGTGAGCTCCCCGTCCATGGGATCGCGTTCGGCCTCCAGGCGCAGCATCGCGGCGGTGGTGCGCCGGGCCAGGGGCCGGTCGACGCAGCAGTCCCGGGTGCGGGGGCCGAAAAGACGAACCCCACCATGTCGGGCGGCCGCCGGTCCGTGTCGAAGTGCGGGGAGTGCGGGGCGCGGCCCAGCCGGTCGGCGGCCACCAGGCCCTGGCGGGCGTCCAGGTCGAGTCGATGGGGGCCCTGCCGGTACCCCCATCGACAGGGGCTCCCTCCCGGGGCGCGGACGTGGTGGCCTGGAGGGGTACACCGCCGCGCCCGCGTCCTCCCCGCTGTGGGCGGCCCCGGGAGTGACTCCCGTGCCATGGGCGGGCGCGGTGTCGTGGACGGGTAGCCGAGAGAACGAGGATGGGAAGACCATGCGCGCTGTCGTCATGCACGCACCCGGCGACGTCCGGGTCGAGGACGTCGAGAAGCCGGTGATCGTGGAGCCGACCGACGCGGTCATCCGCGTGACCGCCGCCTGCATCTGCGGCTCGGACCTGTGGCCCTACCGCGGTGTCGAGAAGCAGGACGGGCCCGCACGGATGGGCCACGAGTACATCGGGGTCGTCGAGCAGGTCGGCGCCCGGGTGGAGGAGATCGCGGTGGGCGACTTCGTCGTGGGGTCGTTCGTGGCCTCCGACAACACCTGCGAGATCTGCCGGGCCGGGTTCCAGTCCCGCTGCGTCCACCAGGTGATGATGGGCGCGATCGGCACCCAGGCCGAGTACGCGCGCATCCCGCTCGCCGACGGCACCCTGGTCAAGGTCCCCGGGGAGCCCACCGAGGCGCAGGCGCGCAGCCTGCTGGCCGCCTCCGACGTGCTCGGCACCGGCTGGTTCGCCGCCGTCGCCGCCCAGGCCGGTCCCGGGAAGACCGTCGCGGTGGTCGGTGACGGCGCGGTGGGGCTGCTGGGGGTCCTGGCGGCCAGGAGACTGGGCGCCGAGCGGGTCATCGCGATGTCGCGCCACGCGGACCGGCAGGCGCTGGCCCGGCGGTTCGGCGCGACCGACGTCGTCGGGGAGCGGGGCGAGGCGGGCGTCGCCCGGGTCAAGGAGCTGACCGGCGGCTACGGCGCCCACTCCACGATCGAGGCGGTGGGCACCCAGGAGTCCATGATGCAGGCGATCCACTCCACGCGCCCGGGCGGGCACGTCGGGTACGTGGGCGTCGCCCACGGGGTCGAGCTGGACGGCATGGACCTGTTCTTCTCCACCGTGAGCCTGCTGGGCGGGCCGGCGCCGGTGCGCCGGTTCCTGCCCGAGCTGATCGACCTGATCATGACCGACCGGATCGACCCGGGAGCGGTCTTCGACCTCACCCTGCCCATCGAGGAGGCCGCCGAGGGCTACCGGGCGATGGACGAGCGCCGCGCCACCAAGGTGCTCCTCACCCTCTGATCCGGGGTCCGTCCGTCCCCGGGCCGTGCCGGGGGCGGACCGCCGGCCCCGGCACGGTGTCGACTCAACATATCAACGAGTGTTAGTTTGTTGGTATGTCTTCCGACTCCTGTGACCTCCTCTGCCTCGACCTGCCCCAGGCCGAGGCGGTCCGTGCCGTCGTCCCCGCCGACGAGGACGTCCGGGCCGCCGCCGAACGGGCGCACGCCCTGGCCGACCCCACCCGGCTGCGCATCGCCCGCGCCCTGGCGGCCGGCGGGGAGCTGTGCGTGTGCGACCTGGCGTGGGTCTGCTCCGCCGCGCAGAACCTCGTCTCCCACCACGTCCGCCGGCTGCGCGCCGCCGGGCTGGCGGCCTCCCGGCGCGACGGCAAGCTCGTCATGTACCGCCTCACCGACACCGGACACGCCCTGCTGTCCCTGCTGCTGCCCGAGGCCGCCCCCGTGCCCGCGGCGGGAGAGGGCTGAGCCGTGTCCGACCTGTGCTGCGGTGACGACGGCGCCCCCGAGCCGCCCCGTGTCCGCCCGCTGCCGAACCCGACCGCCGCCCCCGCGTCCCGCGCGCCGGCCGAGGTCGCCTGCCCCTGCTGCGCGGACGGAGGCGTCCGCGACCGGGACCTCCCGGGCACCGCCGCCGACGGCCGCCGTGCGGACGATGGCCACGGCCGTGCCTCCGCCGAGGCGGCCGCCGACGGCGACGGGTGCGGCGACCCGACCTGCGGCTCACCTATCCCGGATCCGGAGCGGGCACCGGGGGCGTGGTGGCACTCGGCCGCCGTGCGCTGGGCCGCGGCCGCCGGGGTGTTCTGGCTGTCCGGGCTGCTCACCGAGTGGCTGGTCGGCCTTCCCGCGGTCGCGACCGCGCTGTTCGCCGCCGCGATCGCGGCGGGCGGGCGGACGTTCGTGCCCGGCACCCTGCGGGCGCTGGCCCGGGGAAGGCTCGGCGTGGGCACGCTGATGACGGTGGCCATGGCTGGCGCCGTCCTGCTCGGCGAGGTGGGCGAGGCCGCCATGCTCGCCTTCCTGTTCTCCCTGGCCGAAGCGCTGGAGGACCACGCCGTGGCGCACACCCGCCGCGGCCTGCGCGCCCTGCTCGACCTGGTCCCGGCGAAGGCGACCGTGCTGCGCGGCGGCCGCGAGGCCACCGTCGCCCCCGGCGAACTACGGGAGGGCGACCTGCTGCTGGTCCGCCCCGGCGAGCGCGTCGCCACCGACGGCGTGGTCCGCTCGGGCCGCTCCACCGTGGACACCTCGACCGTCACCGGCGAGTCCGTGCCGGTGGAGGCGGTCGAGGGCACCGGGGTGTTCGCGGGCACCGTCAACGGCGGCGGCGCCCTGGAGGTCGAGGTCACCGCCCGGGTGGCCGACAACTCCCTGTCCCGGATCGTGCACATCGTCGAGCGCGAGCAGGCCCGCAAGGGCGCCGCCCAGCGCCTGGCCGCCGGGATCGCCCGGCCCCTGGTCCCCGGCGTCCTCATCGCCGCGGCCCTGATCGCCGTCGCCGGCTCGGTGTTCGGCGACCCGGGGGTCTGGATCGAGCGCGCCCTGGTGGTGCTCGTGGCCGCCTCCCCGTGCGCGTTCGCCATCTCCGTCCCCGTCACCGTGGTCGCCGCCGTCGGCGCGGCGAGCCGGTCGGGCGTGCTGGTCAAGGGCGGGGCCGCCCTGGAGGCGTTCGGGACCGTGCGGGTCGTCGCCCTGGACAAGACCGGGACCCTCACCCGCAACCGGCCCGCCGTGGTGGCCGTCGAGCCCGCCCCCGGGCACACCCGCGAGGAGGTCCTCGCCGCGGCCGCCGCCCTGGAGGCGCGCAGCGAGCACCCCCTGGCCGCCGCGATCCTGGCCGCCCGCCCCGACCCGGAGCCGGCCCGGGACGTGGCGGCGGTGCCCGGCAGCGGCCTGGCCGGAACCTCCGCCGACGGCACGCCCCTGCGGCTGGGCCGCCCCGGCTACATCGACCCCGGCCCCCTGGCCCCGGCCGTGGTCCGCCTCCAGGAGCAGGGCGCCACCACCGTCCTGGTCGAGGCGGCCGGCTCGGTGGTCGGGGCGGTCGCGATCCGCGACGAGCCGCGCCCCGAGGCGGTCGAGGCGGTGGCCGCCCTGCACCGCATGGGCGTGCGCACCGTCATGCTCACCGGAGACAACGAGCGCACCGCCCGCGCCCTGGCCGCACAGGTCGGCGTCACCGAGGTCCACGCCGACCTGCGCCCCGAGGACAAGGCGGCCCTGGTCGCCGGCCTGCGCCGCCACGGGCCGGTGGCGATGGTCGGCGACGGTGTCAACGACGCCCCCGCCCTGGCCACCGCCGACACCGGGGTGGCCATGGGCGCCATGGGCACCGACGTCGCGATCGAGACCGCCGACGTGGCGCTCATGGGCGAGGACCTGCGCGCCCTGCCCCGGGCCCTGGCCCACGCCCGCCGCTCCCGGCGCATCATGCTCCAGAGCCTGGTGCTGTCGGGCGGGATCCTGCTCGCCCTCGTCCCGCTGTCGGCGTTCGGCGTCCTGGGGCTGGCGGCCGTCATCCTCACCCACGAGCTAGCCGAGGTCCTGGTCATCGCCAACGGCGTCCGCGCCGGGCACCGCCCCGATCCGCGCTGATCCCCGCTGCCCCGGTTTCTCAGGGGGTGTGCTCCCCGTCCCGGTTCTGTTCGACACCGCCCACGGCAAGGCGCACCAGGTCCTCGAAGCCCAGACCGCGGCCCCGGTCCATCAGTTCCTCCGCCCGCTCCCGCCCCAGGGCCCGCACGATGCGTTCGCGGGTCCCCCGGTGCAGGGTCACCAGGCCGTCGAACCTGAACAGCCGCGGGGCGGTGGTCCCCCACAGCGCCTCGGCCCCGCCCAGCAGCAGCGCGGCGTGTTCGTCATCACCCTGCTCTTGGGCGTGCCAGGCCAGCGACTCCACCACCGCCGGCAGCCCGAGGCGGTCGCCGAGCGATGCCTTGATGACGAGGGCCCGCCGCAGGTGCCCCTCGGCCGCCGGGTCGCCTCGCAACAGCAGGTTCAGGCCGACCACCCACAGGTTGTACGAGTAGTGCCAGGTCTCCTCCCGCTCCGCGGCCATCTCGCCCGACCGCGCCAGCCAGGCCGCCCCCTCGTCCAGCCGGCCCTGGAGCGTATAGGCCAGCCCGGTGACGGACGCGCAGAGCTGGTTCATGAACCCCGGCCGGTCGGGCATCCGCCAGAAGTCGCCGGCCAGCTCCAGCGAACGCGACAGGCCCCCCTGGCCGAGGGCGACCAGGGACAGGAGAACGCGGGCCCCGTACTCCGCCTCGGCGTTGTCCAGGCGCGAGGCGATCTCCAGGGCCAGCGCGGCGCTCTCTCCGGTCGCGCGGTGGTCACCATGGACGAAGGCCAGGTAGCCGTAGGCCCACAGTGCCCGGGCCCGCGCGTAGGTGGGCTCGGCCGACAACGACAGCGCGCGCTCCAACCGGCCGCGCCCCTCGGACAGGCGCCCGGTGACCATCCAGTACAGCCACAGGTCGGCCTCGGTGACCTGGATGTGTCCGGGGTCCGTCCCGTCGTCGTAGGCGTGCTCCAGCGCCAGCCGCATGTCGTTGGTGCAGGTGCGCAGCCTCGCCAGCCAGTAGGCCTGGTCGGACCCGTACCCGTGCGCGTGGGCCCGGTGGGCCAGCGCCATGAACCATTCCCGGTGCCGGGCGCGCAGCCGCGCCTCCTCGCCCAGGTCGGCCAGCCTGCCGTGTCCGTAGCCGCGCACGGTCTCCAAGAGGGTGTACGCGCGCCCGGCGGGGGTGTCCACGGGGACGACGATGGACTGGTCGACGAGGGAGTCCAGGGCGCTCAGGGCCGAGTCGGAGTCCAGCGGATCGAATCCGGCGACGGAGCACACGTCCTCGGTCGTGGCGGGCCCGGTGAACACCGACATGCGCGCCCACAGAGTCCTCTGCGCGGGAGAGCACAGGTTGTGGCTGCGCTCCAGCACGGCGTGCAGGCTCTGGTGGCGGGGCCGGGCCGGACCGGTGACGCGCAGGCTGTGCCGGTCGAGGAAGTGTTCGCGGATCTGGCGGGGGGAGAGGGTGCGCGTCCAGCGGGCGGCCAGCTCGATGGACAGGGGGAGCCCCTCCAGGTGGCGGCACAGCGCCGCGATGTCGTGGAGGTCCCCCCGGGGCGGGGAGAAGCCGGGCCAGGCCGCGGCGGCCCGGTCGGTGAAGAGCCGGACCGCAGGGTTGTCGGCGACCCGGTTCCCGTCGTCCTCCCCGGGTACGGCCAGCGGAGCCAGGGGCCGCACGTGTTCGCCGGTGGCGCCGAGGGAACGTCGGCTGGTGGCCAGCACCCTCAGGCCGGGAACGGTGCCCAGCAGTACGTCGACCAGGCGTGTGCAGGCGTCCAGGACGTGCTCGCAGTTGTCCAGGACCAGCAGAAGACGGCGGTCGCGCAGCTGGTGCGCCAGTTGCGCGACGGCGTCGGAGGTGTCGTCCTCCTGGATGCCGAGCGTGGTGGCGACGGTCCAGGCCACCGCCTCGGGGTCGGTCACGGGGGCGAGTTCCACCAGCCAGGCGCCGTCCCGGTGGGCGCCGGCCAGCCGCACGGCCGTGTGGCGGGCCAGCCGGGACTTGCCCACACCGCCGATGCCGGTCAACGTCACCAGCCGAGCGTCCTTCAGCACCTCGGTGAGCGCTCCGATCTCGTCGTCGCGCCCGACGAAGCTGTCCGACTCCGCGGGCAGGTTCCCCTTCGCCCGCCGCGGGGGCCGGGGCTCCTCCGCCCCGCGGTCGCGTCCCCCCGCGGTGTCGCCGTCCGCCTCGACCAGGCGCCTCCAGCGCAGCCGCCACCGGTCGAGGACGGCCTCCTCGTCCTCCGGTTCCGCCTCGGAGGCCGCTGCGAGTGACAGGCACACCCGGACGAAGGAGGTGACGGTGGCCAGGGTGGGCGGCTTCTCGCCCGCGGCGGCGTTGCGCAGGGAAGTGGCCGATACGCGCAGGCCCAGTGCGCCGGCCTGTTCGGCCATGCGCTGGAAACTGGGCGAGCCCACTGCCGTTCGCAGCTCCCGCAGCCCGAGGGCGAAGGCCCCCAGAGGGCTGTCCGGGGCCGGTACCGGGTTGGGGGGACGCCCCGGGCGGAGGTCATTGATCATCGTTCATCATCCACGGCGTCCTGGGGTGTGACGGGGACAGGACCTTGATTATCCCCGGTTCTTCCTCCGGTGACCCCCACCCCAGAGGGCCGGGACCGGATTTCCGTGTCAATGCGCATCGATGAATTGATCACCCCCGCAGCCCCGCCGGGAGGCGAGGGTGATGAATTCCTTCCTGGGAAACGGACGAGGCGTAGCATCACTGTGCGGAATTTCGACCGAGGACCGGGGTGACCGACATCGGCCTCCTGCGCCCCCGAGAAGCGAAGAAGGAGTGCGATGTCATATCCCCCTGGCTGGTATCCCGACGGGAACGGATACAAGCGCTTCTGGGACGGCGAACAGTGGCGCAGCGAGGTCTCCACGGGACAGGGGTTCCGCTGGCGGGACGAAACGGTGCACAAACCGTCGGGCCCGCCACGGTCGGCCTTCGAACGCGATGGAGTCAAACCCGCGCCCACGATCCACACCCGGTGGGATTCCGATACGAACGCGGCTGGGGGAGGGTGCTTTGCAGTCGTCATCCTGTTCGTCGTCACGGTGGTGGTGCTCCGCGAAGCCGTGGTGGCCCTCCGGTGGCCGCTGTTGGTGCTGTGCGCGGTACTGGCTGTGGCGGTAGCGGTCGCTTTTCTTCGGAAGACGGAGCTGCGGCGCTCCCGGGTGCTCCTCGCGGGGGTCGCCGCCTGTCTGGTGGCGGGCGTGGCCGCGAGATGGGGGTTCGCGCTGCATGAGGAGGCACGGGACCCCGACCCGTGGGAGGTCGGTGAGCTGAGGGAGCAGCTCGCCGGTATCGGGTCGGGCTCGGCCAACCCCTGCGGGCACATGCCCGAAGAGGAGTGGCAGGGGTTGGCCGAGCATTACGGCGGATCGACTTGCGGGGACACCTTCATCGAGATCGGCGATGCGATGTCCTCCGACACGTTCGACGATGTGCCCATGACAGTGGTGGGAGAGGAGTGGATCACTGGCGAGGACGGTTTCCGGGAACGCCGGGTCACGGTCGAACTCGGAGAGAACGAACTCGGATGGCGCTGGTTGGAAGCGGTCGGAGAGCACCCGCACGCAGACCTGTACGCCATCCGGTTCGAGTGAGCCCGCGGATCGGGGCCGCCGTCACCCACTGATACGGGAGCTACGGAAAGGAGACACCTGGAGCATGGCCGTATCGAAACCCGACCCGGACGAAGCGCGGAGGCTGCTGGGGGTCGGTCCCGGTGCCCGGGAGGAGGAGGTGGGCAGGGCTTTCCGACGCAAGGCCGCGCAGTGGCACCCCGACCGGCATTCGACAACAGGGGCGCAGGAGGCGAGGACGATGTTCGAGCGTGTCGCTCTGGCCCGGGAGGTCCTCCTGGCCGAACTGCGCACACCGGGACCCGAAGCCGACCCTGTTCCTCCGTCGGCTTCGGAACCCGGGCCTGATCCTGCCGATCCGTGGGGATCGGAGCCTGGGTCCGGCCCGACGAATACGGCACCGCCTCCCGGAGCGCGGACACCATCGGACCCGTGGGACCATGCGCCCCCTCCTGGAGCCCGTTCGCCCTGGGACGCCGCCCGTCCGTATCCGACCCCGGATCCACAGGCCGCGTACCGAACCCACCCCTATCCGCCCCCATCGGCCTCCGGAGGTCGGGCGATGCCGTCGGGGCGAGGTTCCACTGTCGCGGCCTTGGTGACGGCGGGGCTCCTGTTGTTCGCCTGTAACGCTCTGGCGATTCCTGCCGTCATCCTCGCGATCATGGCCCTCTGCGAGAACGATGACCACGGGAAAGCCGCCAGGTACAAGCGCTATGCGTGGACCGCTAACGGGGTGAACCTGGTGCTGTTCGTGCTATTAGGGGGGCTCATGAGCCTGCTCGGGGGGTGACATCGTGCCAGTGGAGTGGATCAGGAAGTTCGTCCGGTCGAAAAAATGAGAAAAAAAGATATTTCACGGTTCATCCGATTTCCTGGATATTCGTTTCGACACTGAATTTCCCCAAGGCGATGGTTCGGGCCGACCCGGCTGCGATGATCGCCGTTTTCCCTGTTCTTCCCTTCAGGAGGCGTGAGTGGACCACTTGCCCGTACACAGGACGACCGGTGCGCACGGCCGCGAGGTCATCCGCCCGCACCGATCGCAGGAGCGAGCCGTCCAACGCATCGGTCCGCAGCTGTGCGCGGCCGGCGAGATGGGTTTCACTTCCGGGCCCGGGCGCGACGTCCTATGGTTGCGGGTCCCCGAGGCCGTGCGGAGGAGGATGCGGGAGTACGCCGGGTCGGAGTCCCTGCTCTGGTGGGCATCGGCTGCGGACGGTCGACGCCCAGAAGCGGTTCTGTTCGGCGACCGGGCCCTGTGCTTCGCCGACCCCCGGGTGGACACCCGGCACAAGCCGGTCTACGCGATCTCGGCCTACCATCTGGACCCCGTATCACTGCGCCGGGCCGAGGTGGTGCACCGACCTGGCCCGCAGGGGCGGCAAAGGACGTCAGGCCCACCCAGGAGGGCTTCCACGCCTCCGCCTGACGCACGTCCAGGCGCCCTGGCGATCCGGACCGGTGTTCAGGAGGTGCTCGGCCATCTGCCACCTCGCGCCCAGGAACTCCTCCAAGCCCCTTTCCTGGCCGGACAGGAGATTCTGCGCCAGGACTACCACTACTACGGGGAGGCGGGTGGTGACCTGAGCGTCTTCTGCATGGTCTTCGCCGGGCCCCAAGACGTCACCGCGGTCGAAGGGAGCCGCACTATCCCGGTCGGGCACACCGAGACCGACGCCCACTGGGACCTGCGGTGCTACCGCGGGACGGTGGTCAAGCGGCGCGGCCGCTGACCGGAATCCACTCGGAACGAGAGGTGTTGTCGTGTCGCGAATCCCGGTGGAAGCACCACTCGAAGAACTGGAAAGGCTGTGCGGTGAGGACCACTCCCCACTGGATTGTGTTCAGGTCGCCCAGGACTGCATCGCGGGGGTACAGGGTGGGGCGCCGCTCGATGTCGCCGAACGAGTGGCCGAACTGCTGGCGGCTCGGAGGAAACGGCTGTCGGAGGACGATGAGGGGCGCGTTTCGCTGTACTACGTCGAGGCCAACGCCTGGCGGGTCCGGTACCTGCATGCCGGGCGGGAACACGACCTGCGCCGGGCGATCGAGGCGATCGACGGTGCATTCGCAGCGGCCGGGCCCGACCATTCCATGTACAGCCAGATCCGAGCAGACCGAGCCATCATCCATGTGTTGCGGCCCGGCACCGATGTGATCGGTGAACTGCGGGCAACAGTGCAGGACCCGGATATCGATTCGCGGACCAGGGCCAGGGTCATGCTCAACCTCGTCAACGAGTTGCAGCAGCGCTACATCGCCACTCAGGACTCCACCGCACTGGACGAGGCGGTCGACCTCGCCGACCAGGCATTGGAACTCGACTCCCGCACGGACGACGACAAGTACTGGTGGCGGCTCATGCGTGCCGGGCAGGCCCATGTGTTCAAAGGCGCCCATAACCGTGATGCGGCATCGTTCGACCAGGGGATCGCTTTGCACCTGCGGTCCGTCGCCCGACTGCGGCCCGGCCATCCCTACTGGCCCGGTGCACTCAACCAGTTCGCGTCCGCCCTGCACGGGCGGGCCTTGATGACCGGCTCGGGAGACTCCCAGAGGCGTGAACTGGCCCTTGCCGTGCACCTCCTGCGGACATCGGTACACATGGCCGACCCCGCGGCCCCTGATTACCCCACCTTCGCAGAGAACCTCGCCACGGCCCTGCGGGGGTTGTGGAGAGTGACGGGGGAGCAGTCCCTCTTGGACGAGGCGATCACCGTCATGGAAAGAGGCCGAGCGAGCAGTGAGGCGAGCCCCACCGCTCGGGAGCGGGATTCTCTCGCCATGGTCACCGCGATGTTGCGCATCGCACGAGATCCTCGGGATCCGGAATTCCCGGACCTTCTTGCCGAGGGGTTGTCGAACGCCCACCCTCACAGCGCCGTGCTGGGCGGTCTGTTGGGCGCCTATCTGGAGACGGAGGCCGAGGATTGGCAGGGTGCGGCCGACCTGCTCCGTCATGTGGTCGAGCGGCTTCCGCACGCGATCTCCGAAGCGATCCCGTTGGAGGACCGGGAAAGAGGACTCGCCACGATCGCGACGGACCTCGCCCGCGACGCCGGTGCGGTCTTCCTCCGAGCAGGCCGACCCGTGGGCGAAGCACTCCAGATCCTGGAATCGGGGAGGACCCTTCTCATCGGCCAGGCGCTGGCCCGCCACCGCAACGCCGATCTCGACCCCGTTCGTGCAATGTCCCCGCCCCTGGCGGCGCGAGTGGAGGAACTGCGCGCGGAGCTGGCCCGGGTGCAGGATGCCGGCCACGGCCCGAACGCCGACCGGCGGCACCGCCTGGTGGGGGAACTTCGGGAGGTCACCGAGCAGATCCGGTCCCTCCCGGGGTTGGACCGTTACCTGTTGCCGCCCGCTCCGGGAGAACTCGCCCGCAGGGTGGGCGCCGTCCCTGTGGCCACGGTCAATGTGAGCCGTTTCCGTTGTGATGCACTGATCCTGCGGGAGGGAGGGGGGACCCAGCTCGTGCCTCTGCCGGACCTCACCCAGGAGGAGGCGGCGCGTCGGGCCGAGGAGTTCACCGCGGCGGTCACAGTGCTCTCCCGGCCTCTGCAGCAGGGAGGGCCGACCCTGAAGGAGCGGCTCCATCACGGCGCTGTACTGGTCGAGGTCCTGTCCTGGCTTTGGGAAACGGTAGCCGAACCGGTCCTTGCCGCACTGGGGATCACCTCGGTACCGGGCACCGGGACATTGCCTCCTCACCTGCGCTGGTCGCCGACCGGTCCGTTGACACTGCTTCCGCTGCACGCTGCCGAACGGCCCGGGACGCCCGGCGACTCCGTCATGGCCAGGGTCGTCTCCTCATACATACCGACCCTGCGCTTGCTCGACGATCCCCGTGCCGAGGCCGCACCCTCTCCGCCTCGGGAGGGGTACCTGGTCGTTCCGGTCCCGCACTCGTCTCTCATGCCGGAGGAGCCGCTGGAGCAGGCCGGGGAGGAGGCCGCGCACCTCGGGGCCGTCCTGCCCCAGGCCCGTTCGTTGGAGCCGGAAGGGGTATCGGCTCCGGTGGTACAGGCCGGCCTCGGCGGGGCCCGGGGTGTGCACTTCGCCGGTCACGGAATCAGTGACGCGCACCACCCGTCGCGCAGCCACCTGGTGCTGCGCGACGAGATCCTCACCGTGGCGGACCTGATTGCACAGCGCCTGGACGGTCTGGGACTGGCCTTCCTCTCCGCCTGTCACACCGCCCATGCGGGGGCACGGCTGCCCGACGAGATCCTGCACCTCACCTCCGCCTTCCGTGCCGCGGGGGCGCGCAACGCGGTCGGGGCCCTGTGGAAGACGGGAGACGAACACGCACGCAGGTTCACCGAGGTGTTCTACGAGCGCCTGGGCTCGCCCGTGGACGGTGACACGGGCGGGCCGGACCCTGAACGGGTCGCGGCTGCGGTGCACCATGCCGCTGTGAGAGTGCGGGAGGAATATGAGTCCCCTATGGCCTGGGCGCCGTTCGTGCACGTGGGCTGAGCGGAGGCGGTTGCGCGTCCAAGGACTCACTCTTCGAACTGCGCGTCCGCGGGTGAGGCGGAGGTCTCCGGTACAGCATCCTTCCGCTGTCGTTCTTTAAGGCGCCGGATTTCCTTCGGCGTCCCCTGGGAGACGACGACCCACCCCTCGCCCGCGGATGCGGCCACCGCCGCTCTCTTGTTCAGGAACGGGGAGACCAGGCGCCCCAGGTCTGCTGGGGACGAGGCCGGAGGGGGTGTGACGCCCAGCGAACGTGCGACCGGGCGCAGGCCGATGTCAACCGCGGTCTCCATCAGCGCCGCCAGGTCGGCGGCGCGTTCACGTGCCATGAACAGGCCGACGGCCAGCATGGCGGCCCCGCCCACCGCCGCGGGCCACCACCACAGGCCCAACACGAGGTACACGACCCCCCACGCGCCCACCCCGACCGCAGTGTCCACCGCCGTGATCGCGGCCCGGAGCTCATTGCGTACAGTTGGGGACAGTACGAGCCATAACCGGGGCCAGAGCAGCTTCAGGTCGACCCGGTAATACAGGCCGACCTGTTCCTCGGTATCCCGTATCGGCTTGTTCAGGGGATTCTCGCTGGCGTCGAACCACAGCCATCCCATCCCATGGGCCACTACCCTGCAGCCCAGTCCGGCCAGGGTAGCCGTCAGCGCCGTGCCCACAGCGGCCACGGCGAGTGTACCTGGGCGGGCGCCCTGTGCTTTCTCATACCAGTCGGAGGCCGCCTCGACCAGGTGATGCCGGTCCACGGCGTGCTCCTGCCCCAGAGCGAAGGCCAGGCACAGCGCCGCGAGGAACAGGCAGCCGGGGAGCGTGAGCCGGGAGAGCCACCGTTCGGCGAGCTTACCGCCCAGCCCGGCGAGGAAGCCGGTCACAGCCACCGTTCCACGAAGGGTCGCCCCTGAAGAGCACAGTACCGCTCCTCCGGGGGTGCGCCGGGATCCTGGGAGCGTGAGCACACACCGTTCGGGCAGGCGGGCCGCAGAACCGCGCCCTTGCCTCCGGTCACGCCCACTGCCCTTCTGTAGCCGCCGGGAGACGTGTCGGGGCCACCGCGGAACTTCTGGGTTTCGATCCCCAAGGCGCGCAGTACCGAGTTCAGGAGGTCGGAGCAATCCTCACCGCGGACCGCTGCCGCTACACAAGCCTCGAGGTCCGGCCTCAGCTCGGCTCCGGTCACCTCCCGTAGTTCCTCCAGGTTCTCGCAGCTCCACGCGATGAGTTCCGAACCCGCCACGTCGTTCCCGTTCTAGTCGGCGGAGGCATCAGGGCCAAGGTGCCGTCCTGCGGTGTTGGTCGGAGGACCGGCGGCGACCGGGAGTGCGGCCGGTCGCGGAACGGCTCCGCCGTGTACGCCACCGATTCTGCCGAGTGGAAGCCCGCAGGGTAAGGGGTTCTGTATGAAACGGCCCCATACGAGCATCCAGGCACCGGACGGGGCCGGGAGCGCCCGGTGCCGAGAGGGAGGTCGGATGCGGTGGTGGGGGAGATGGGACATGGTCGTACTCTCCTCACCCACGAGCTAGCCGAGGTCCTGGTCATCGCCAACGGCGTCCGCGCCGGGCGCCGCCCCGCCGCGGACGGCCCCCGGGCCCGCCGGCCCGGGGCCGGGGCGCGCGGGTAGGAGGAGGGCCAGGAGCGCGGTCGCGGCCTGCACCGCCGCGAGGGCCCAGAAGACGGCGGAGTACCCGGCGGCCGGGCCGCCCCCGGCGGACCCGGCGGAGGCCAGGGGGACCAGGAGCGCGAGCCCCACCGCGCCGCCGGCCTGTTTGGCGGTGTTCATCAGCCCCGACACGGCCCCGGCGTCCTCGGCGCGCGCCCCGGAGGTGACGACGGCGGTCAGCGGCGTGGCGAACAGCCCCGCGCCCAGCGCGATCGCCACCGCCGGGCCCGCGACCGCCGTGAGGTAGGTGCCCGAGGACAGGGCGGCCGCCTGCCAGGCGAAGCCCGCCGCGGCGGTGAGGGCCCCGGCGGCCACCAGGGTGCGGGCCCGGAAGCGCTCCATGAGCCGGGGCGCCACCCGCCAGCCGACGAGCATGGTGACCAGGGTGTGGGGGAGGAACCCCAGTCCGGTGGCCAGCGCCCCGAACCCCAGGACGTCGTGCATGGCGAAGGCGAGGAAGTACCACATCGGGATCTGGAGACAGGCCCCCGACAGCAGCATCAGGAGGTTGCCCAGGCCGGTCGCGCGTTCCCGCAGCAGCCGCGGCGGCAGCAGCGGGGCGGCCGCCGTGCGGGTCTCGACCACGGCCAGGACGGCCAGCGCGAGGACCCCTGCGGCCAGGCAGGCGACCGCGCCCGGGTCCACCCGCCCGTGGTCGGCGGCGCGGGTGAGGCCGTAGGTGAGCGCGGTGAGTCCGACGGCGGCCGCCAGGGCGCCGGGCACGTCCAGGCCGCCGCGCACCGCCGCGCGGCGGTGCCCGCCGGTCAGCACGCGCAGGGCCGTGCCCACGGCGAGCAGCCCCAGGGGGACGTTGACCAGCAGGACGGCCCGCCAGGACAGCGCCTCGGTGAGCAGCCCGCCGACGAGGTTGCCCGAGGCCCCACCGGCCAGGCCGACCGCCGTCCAGACGGCCAGGGCCCGGACCCGGGCGGGCCCCTCGGGGAAGGCGGAGGTCAGCACGGTCAGCGTGGCCGGGGCCAGCACGGCGGCGCCCAGCCCCTGCGCGGCGCGGGCGGCGACCAGTACCCACGGTGCGGTGGCCAGCCCGCCGACCAGGCTGGCCGCGGTGAACAGCGCGAGCCCGGCGGTGAACGCCTGCGACCGCCCGTACAGGTCGGCCAGGCGGCCGCCCGGGAGCAGGAACCCGGCGAAGGCCAGCGCATAGGCCCCCGCCACCCACTGCACCCCGCCGGGTGTGAAGTCCAGCGCCTCCCGGATCGGCGGGAGCGCGACGTTGACCACCGACACGTCGAGCACCACCATGAACTGCGCCGTGCAGACCAGGGCGAGCACGCCCCGGTGCGCCGCGCCGGGCCCCGCGCCGGCCGCGCGTTCTCCCATGACGCCCCTCCCCATCAGAACGATGTGACCACATCGGTTTGCCTGAGACCGTAGCCGGGCTACGATGGCCCGGTCAAACCGATGTGCCCACATTGGAAAAGGGGGGCGGGGATGGAGCGACGGGCCCGCGGCCGGGGGGCCGCGTACGAACGGCGCCGGAACGAGATCGCGGACGCGGTGCTGGAGGTGGTGGCCGCCGAGGGCCTCTCGGCGGTGTCGCAGAGCACGGTCGCCGCCCGCGCCGGGGTCTCGCCCGGCCGGGTCCAGCACTACTTCCCGGCCCGCCACGAGCTGATCGAGGCCGCCTTCGACCGGGCCAACGCCCTGAGCAGCGCCCGCATCGCCGCCCGGGCCGGCGCGGACTCCCCGCCCCGCGAGGCGCTGACCGCGGTCCTCACCGAGCTGATCCCCTACGACGCGCCCACGCGCACCCACATGCGCATCCGCCAGTCCTTCACCGCGCTGGCCCTGTCGGAGGAGTCCATCGCCGACCGCATGCGCGGCGAGTACGAGCGCTTCCACGGGCGGCTCGCCGACCTGCTGCGCCGGGACCGGGAGGCCGGCGCGCTCCCGGCCGCGGTGGAGCCGGACCGGGAGGCGGTCGCCCTGGCCGCCCTCGCGGAGGGCCTGGCCTACTACGTCCTCATCGGCCGCGAGGACGCCGACGCGGCCCGCGACCGGGTGCTCTCCGCGATCGCCGGCCTCTACACGTCGACCTGACCCGCCCCGGCCGGGCGCCGTGTACATCGGGCGCCCCGCCGCGGCGGGGGAACGGTGGGGGGCGGGGGTTGCCCGAGCCCGCCGGGAACGGATAGAAGGGGAGACCGAGAGGGCCGCCGGTGCGGGCCGCACCGCGCCGGGCGGCCGAACCGACCCCGGGGAGCGAGCATGGAACACACGGCCGCGGACGTGCCCAACCCCTTGGAGCAGCCGACCGTGGAGGACCTGCGCCGGCGCACGAGCATGAAGTGGCGTACCTACCCGGAGGACGTGCTGCCCCTGTGGGTGGCCGAGATGGACGTGCCCCTGGCCGAGCCGGTCGCCCGGGCGCTGCACCGCGCGGTGGAGCTCGGCGACACCGGCTACCCCGTCGGCGGACGCGCCTACGCCGAGGCGCTTGCGGGGTTCGCGCAGCGCCGCTGGGGCTGGAAGGGCCCGGAGGTGGAACACACCGCCCTCGTCCCCGACGTCATGCTCGGCATCGTCGAGGTCCTGCGCCTGGTCACCGGGCCGGGCGACACGGTGGTCGTCAACCCGCCCGTGTACCCGCCGTTCCACGCCTTCGTCACCCACGCCGACCGGCGGGTGGCCGCGGCGCCGCTCGGCGCGGACGGCCGCCTCGACCTCGACGCGCTGGGGGAGGCCTACGCCGCCGCCCGCGCCCGCGGCGGCCGCCCCGCCCACCTGCTGTGCAACCCCCACAACCCGACCGGCGCGGTGCACACCCCCGACGAGCTCGCGGCCGTGGCCGCCCTCGCCCGGGAGTACGGCGTCCGGGTGGTCGCCGACGAGATCCACGCCCCGCTGGTGCTCGACGGCGCGCGGTTCACCCCCTACCTCAGCGTCGACGGCGCGGAGGACGCCTTCGCCGTCACCTCGGCCTCCAAGGCCTGGAACCTCGCCGGGCTCAAGGCGGGCCTCGTGCTCGCCGGACCCGGTGCGGCGGACGACCTGGCCCGCATGCCCGAGGAGGTCGGCCACGGGCCCAGCCACCTCGGCGCGCTGGCGCACACCGCCGCCCTGAACGAGGGCGGCGCGTGGCTCGACGCCCTGCTGGCGGGCCTGGCCGCCAACCGCGAACTGCTGGGGAGGCTGCTCGCCGAGCACCTGCCCGGTGTCGGGTACACCCCACCGGAGGGCACCTACCTGGCCTGGCTGGACTGCCGGGGGCTGGGGTTCGACGACCCCCGCGACACGGACGGCCCCGGGGTCGTCACCGACCTGGCGGGCCCGGCGCGCGTCTTCCTGGACCGGGCGCGGGTGGCGCTCAGCTCCGGCCACACCTTCGGCTCCGGCGGCGCGGGCCGGGTACGCCTGAACTTCGCCACGTCCGGGGCGGTCCTCACGGAGGCGGTGCGGCGCATGGGGGAGGCGGTGCGGGCCGCCGGCTGAGACGGCCCCGGGCCGGGGCGGCGCCGCGCGGGTGCGGCGCCGCGTCCGGCTCAGATCACCGACAGCTCGCGGAGCTTCGCCTCGACCTGCGCGTTGTCCGGTTCGACGTGGTGGGTCCCGTCGGGGTAGACGACCACCGGGATGTTCGTCCTCCCCGAGATCTCCCGCGCCCGCTCGGTCGCGGCCGGGTCGTGCTCGACGTCGATGTACTCGAAGGGCACCGCCAGGTCGGTGAGCTGCTTCTTCGTGCGCCGGCAGTCCCGGCACCAGTCGGCCCCGTAGACGCGGATCGCCGCCTCGTTCATCCGTCCTCCCTCTGGGTGGTCACCGCCCCAGTGTCCCCTATGCGGACACACGGCCACGAACGGGACGTGCCGCCCGGTCAGGGGAGGAGGCCGCCCACGAGCAGCCCCAGCGCGGAGGCGAGCAGGCCGAGCAGGAGCATTCCCCAGGCGTACACGAGCGCGACGCCCCGGGAGCCCGCGCGCAGCAGCCGGACCGCCTCCACCGAGGCCGTGCCGAACGTCGAGTAGCCGCCCAGGAACCCCACCCCGGCGACCTCGGGGAGGCCGCCGGCGTGCCCGTGGGCGAGGGCGTACCCGGTGAGCAGGCCCAGCAGCAGGCAGGCGGAGACGTTCACGGTGAGCGTGCCCACCGGCAGCCGGGTCCGGCCGCCCCGGGTCAGCGCGGTGTCGACCAGGAACCGGCAGGCGCCCCCCGCCCCGCCGGCCAGCGCTGTCATCAGCAGCAGGACCATCACCGCCCCCGCCCCGCGCGGCGCGCGACCGCCGCCGCCCCCGCGACGCCGACCCCGGCCGCGGCGACCCCGGCGGCGACGCTCGCCACCGCGTAGGCCGCGGCGACGGACGGGTGCCCGGAGCCGGCGAGCCGGCCGACCTCGATCACGTACGTGCTGTAGGTGGTGAACCCCCCGAGCACGCCGGTGCCCGCGCCCAGGCGGACCCGCCTGCGCCACCCGGTGTCCCCGCCCGAGCGGGAGAGCGCCTCCAGGAGGGCGCCCAGCAGGAGGCTCCCCAGGACGTTGACGCCGAAGGTCGCCCACGGCCACTGGCCCGCCCCGGCGGGAAGGGTCGCGCCGATGCCCGCGCGCGCGAGCGTGCCGACCGCGGACCCGGCCGCGACCAGCAGTGCCGTGCCGAGGATGTGCGTGCGGGGCCCGGGGGCGGTCCCCGCGGCCGCGGGCCGCGCCGGTGTGCGTGTCATCGCCGAACCCTTCCGGGCGGGCCGGACCCGCCCCGTGGAAACGGTGCAGGAACCATCAGCCGACCGGCGGTTCGGGCGGGCGCCCCGGCGGGATCCATCGCCGCCGCGAGTCTATCCCGGCCGGTGGGGGCCGGGGCGGAGCCGGGCCGTGCGGAGGGCGGCCGAGGGCGGACACCCGGCATGCGGGGCCCGGGGCGGGGGAGGGCCGCCGGGTTGGGCACAATGCCCCTATGGGTGGAACCGACGTCACCACGTCCGTGCTCTGGTCCGCGCTGGGCGGCCCGCCCGGCCTGGCGGAGGGGGTGTCCTACCGGGGTGCCGGGGCGGTGCTCCCCGCCCGGCTGCCGGTGCGGGAGCTGGCCCGCGCCACCGTCGGGGTGTGCTCGCTGGCCGCCGCCGAGCTGCTGGCCGCCCGCGGCGGCGCCCCGGTGCGGCCGGTGGAGGTGGACGAGGGCTCGGTGGCCACCGCCTTCGTCAGCGAGCGCCACCTGCGGGTGGACGGGCGCCCGATGGTGCCGTTCGCGCCCCTGTCCGGGTTCTGGCGCACCGCCGACGGCTGGGTGCGCACCCACGCCAACTACCCCCACCACCGCGAGCGGCTGCTGGCCGCCCTGGAGCTGTCCGGGGACACCGACGCCGAGGCCCTGGGCCGGGTGCTGGCCGGGCGGCGGGCCCGGCAGGTGCAGGAGGAGGTGTACGCCGCCGGGGGACTGGCGGTGGCCGTGGCCGACCACCCCGACCCCACCCGCCCTCCCGTCGTGGAGGAGCGCCCCATGTGGGGCCCGGCCGACCGCCCCCTGGGCCCCGCGGACCTGCCGGCCGCCGGGGTGCGGGTGCTGGACCTGACCCGGGTGATCGCCGGACCGGTCGCCACCCGCACCCTGGCCCTGCTCGGCGCCGACGTGCTGCGGGTGGACACCCCCCGCCTGCCCGAGGACCGCGACACCCACATCGACACCGCGCCCGGCAAGCGCTCCACCCTGCTGGACCTGGCCGAGCCCGCGGACCGGGAGGTGTTCGAGGGCCTGCTGGCCTCGGCGGACGTGGTGGTCACCGGCTACCGCCCCGGGGTCCTGGACCGGTACGGGCTGTCGCCCGAGGACCTGGCCGAGCGGCGCCCCGGGGTGATCACCGCGGCCCTGTGCGCCTGGGGCTGGTCCGGCCCCCGCTCCGGGCGCCGCGGGTTCGACAGCCTGGTGCAGGCCGGGGTCGGCATCGCCGCCGCGGAGGCCGGGGAGGACGGCGCCCCCGGCGCGCTGCCCGCCCAGGCCCTGGACCACGGGACCGGGTACCTGCTGGCCGCCGCCGTCCTGCGCGCCCTCACCGACCGGGCCGCCGACGGCCTCGGACGCGACCTGCGCCTGTCCCTGGCCGGGACCGCCGGGCTGCTGCTGCACGGTATCGACCCCGTGCCCGCGGCCGAGGGCGCCCACGACCCCGAACGGTGGCTGACCACCGCGGACTCCCCGTACGGCGGGCTGCGCTACGCCCGCCCGCCGATCGGCTACGCCGGGGCGCCCACCGACTGGGCGACCCCGCCCACCCGGTGGGGCTCGGACGCCCCGGCCTGGCTCTGACGGCTCCGGCGCCGACGGCTCAGTACCGGTGCTCCAGCAGGACCCCGGCGACGGCGGCCCCCTCCGGTTCCAGGAGGTCGTCGCCGTCCTCCACCTGCCACAGCGCGTCCTGGAGCACCCGCCCCAGCGTCCATCCCGCGGCGCGCGACCGGTCCAGCCCCAGCCGCTCGGTGAGCAGGTCGAACCGGCGCAGCACCGCCCGCGGCACGTCGCCGCGGGCCCGGACCTCCTCCCACCGGTTGGTCAGGGCCGGGAGCAGGTCGAACCCGGGGTCCCCGGCCAGGGGCTCGGGGTCGATGGCCAGCCACGGCTCGCGGTCGGCGGCCAGCACGTTGTCGTAGTGCAGGTCCCAGTGCAGCAGCCGGTCGCCGGGGGAGTCCAGGAGCTCGGCGACCGCGGCGGCGCAGGCGCGCACCAGGGCGCGGTCCTCCTCGCGGCGCAGCTCCGGGACGGCTCCGGGGGCCTGCGCCACCATGGCGGACGCCACGTCGGCGAGGGTGCGCAGCCCCGCCGGGGCGGGCACGGCGGTCAGCCGGGCCAGCAGGTCGGCGAGGATCCCCAGGGCCTCGGTGTCGTCGGGCACTGCCGACAGCGGGCGGGCGGCGTCCAGCCGTTCCAGCAGCAGGCCGCCGGTGGCCGGGTCGTGGTCCAGCAGGCGGACCGCGCCGTCGCCGTTCCAGGTGCGCAGGCCCAGGGCCGTGCCCGCGCTCTCCTCGGTGACGGGCTGGGCCTTGAGCACGGCCGGCGTGCCGTCGGGGCGCACCACCGGCAGGACCAGGCCCGCCATGCCGTTGCGGACGGGGCCGTCGGGGCGCAGCGACCAGCGGTCCACGAGGTCGCGGACCAGGGCGGGCAGCGCGGCGAGCCAGGCGCGGCCCCGCGGGCTGGAGCCGTGCGAGGCGACCAGCGCCTCGGGGACGTCGATGTGCAGGGAAAAGGACACGGGTGAGATCTCCTTCGCGGTGGATGTTCCAGGGGTCGCGAAGGAGCGGGGCGGTGCCCGGATGCGCCCGGGCCGGGGTCAACGCATGGTCAACACTGTAGGGCCTGCCGGGGGTCGGGGGACGGCGGTGTCGGAGGCGGTGGATAACTTACCGCCATAGAACACCGAGGAGTCGTCCATGCCCCCGCTGCACCCCGAGCTGCGCCGTATCCGCTACCTCCCCGTGCCCCCGGTCACCAGGGGCACCAGCGGGGTCATGCGCTGGTTCACGTCCCGGATGCGGCCCGGCCGAGTGCCCGCGGACATGACCGTGCGGCACCGCACGGTGCCCGGCCCCGCCGGGGCGCCGCCGGTCGAGGTGTGGGTCTACCGGCCCCGGTCCGCCCCGTCCACCACCCCCGCGCTGCTGTGGGTCCACGGCGGCGGGCACCTGATCGGCCATCCCGCGCAGGACGAGAGGGGCAGTGTCGGGTTCGCCCGCGAGCTGGGCATCACCGTGGTCGCCGTCCGCTACCGCCTGGCGCCGCGCCACCCGGCCCCGGCCGGCCTGGAGGACGTCCACGCCGCGCTGGAGTGGATGGCCGCCTCCGCCGGTGAGCTGGGCATCGACCCCGGGCGCATCGCCGTCGGCGGGGCCAGTGCCGGGGGCGGCCTGGCCGCCGCGCTGGCGCTGCTGTGCCACGACCGGGGCGGGCCGCGGCCGGTGTTCCAGCTGCTCGTGTACCCGATGCTCGACGACCGCACGGCGCTGCGCACCGATATCGACACGGCGAACATGTACCTGTGGTCGCCCTCGGCCAACCGCTACGCCTGGAGCGCCCTGCTGGGCCGCCCGCCGGGCTCGGACGGGGTGTCGCCCTACGCCGCGCCCGCGCGCCGGGAGGACCTGTCGGGGCTGCCCCCGGCGTGGATCGGGGTGGGCACCAACGACCTGTTCCACGACGAGGACGTGGCCTACGCACGCCGCCTGGAGGAGGCCGGGGTGCCGTGCGCGCTGAGCATCGTGCCCGGGGCCTTCCACGGGTTCGAGGTCCCCTTCGCGGACACCGGGGTGGTCAGGGGCTTCCGCCGCGCGCAGACCGACGCCCTGCGCGCCGCGCTCTTCCCCGACGCCTGACGGCCCCCGCCGCCGCGGCGCGCCGGACGGTCAGCCGGTGAGGGTCAGCTCGAAGGAGTACCGCGAGGCCCGGTACAGGTGGGAGCCGTGCTCCACCACCCGGCCCACGTCGTCGTAGACGGTGCGGTCCATGGTGAGGAGCGGCGCCCCGCGCCGCTCCTCCAGCACCCGCGCCTCGGCGGCGGTGGCGCCGCGCGCGCCGATGCTCTGCGAGGCGACCTTGAGCCGCACCCCCGCCGCCCGCAGCAGCTGGTACAGCCCGTGGTCGCGCAGGGCGTCCTCGTCCAGGCGGACCAGGTCCGCGGGCACGTGGTTGCGCATCAGCGCCAGCGGCCCGTCGCCGATGCGGCGCAGCCGCTCGATCGTGTACGCCCGGCCCCCCTCGGGCAGTTCCAGGACGGCCGCCACGGCCGGGGGCGGCTCCTCCACGGCCAGCCGCAGCACCTCGGTGCGCGGCTCCTCCCCGGCGCGGGTGAGGTCGTCGTAGAGGCTGGACAGCTCCACCGGGCGGCGCACCCGGGGGCGCACCACCTGGGTGCCCACCCCGCGCCTGCGCACCAGCAGGCCCCGGTCGACCAGGTACCCGATGGCGCGGCGCAGGGTCGGCCGGGACAGGCCGAGCCGGTCGGCCAGCACCACCTCGTTCTCCAGGCGGGTGCCCGCCGCCAGCTCCCCCTCCAGGATGCGGCGCTCGATCTCCCGGGCCACCTGGAAGTAGAGGGGGATCGGGCTGGCGCGGTCCAACGGGATCGACAGGGGCGTCTGGGTCACGGTGCCAGTGTACAGATTGACCGGAGATCATGATGTCCATATGTCTAGACAAAGTCTTGACACCGGGGAGGGTCGGCGTGACGATGGGGGCGCCGGTGTGACGTGACGCACACACCCCCCGTTCTCGAAAGGGCGCTCCATGCGCATTGGCCTCATCGGAACCGGACGCATCGGACTCTCGCACGCCGCCGCCCTGGCGGCCCGACCCGAGGTCGGCGACCTGCTCGTCGCCGACCTCGACCCCGCCCGCGCCCGCGCGGCCGCCGAGCGCACCGGCGCCCGGGCCGCCGAGAGGGTCGAGGACCTCCTCGCCCCCGGCGCGGTCGACGCCCTCGTGGTCACCGCCGCCACCGGCGCCCACCCCGGCCTCATCCTCGCCGGGGCCGCCGCCGGGATCCCCGTCTTCTGCGAGAAGCCCGTCGCCCCCACCGTCGCCGAGACCGTGCACGTGCTCACCGAGGTCGAACGCGCCCGGGCCCGGGTGCACATCGGTTTCATGCGCCGCTTCGACGCCGGGTACCGGCGCGCCCACAGGGCCCTGCGCGACGGCGAGCTGGGCGAGCTGCACCGGGTCCACGCCACCACCTGCGACATGGCCCCGCCGCCCGCCGCCTACGTCGCCGGGTCCGGGGGCCTGTTCCGCGACTGCCACGTCCACGACTTCGACATCCTGCGCTGGGTCACCGGCCGGGAGGTCGAGGAGGTCTTCGCCTACGGGGCCGGCCGGGGCGCCGACTACTTCGCCGAACACGGCGACGTCGACACCTCCGCCGCCGTGCTGCGGCTGTCCGACGGAACCCTGGCCACCCTCCAGGGGTCGAGGTACAACGGCGCGGGGTACGACGTGCGCATGGAACTGGCCGGAACACACGCCACCCTGGCCGTCGGACTCGACGACCGGGTCCCCCTGCGCTCGGCCGAACCCGGCACCGCGTTCCCCTCGGGCGACCCCTGGGAGGAGTTCTGGTCCCGGTTCACCCCCGCCTACGAGGCGGAGATCGCCGCGTTCATCGCCATGGTCCGCGACGGAACACCCAGCCCGTGCACGGTCGCCGACGCGCTGGAGGCCGTGCTCGTCGCCGACGCCGCCGACCTGTCCAGGCGCGAGCACCGCCCGGTCCGAGTGGACGAGGTCCGGCCCTGAACCGGCGCCGGCGAGCAGAGAGGGAGGAGACCGCGTGACCACCGCCCCCGACGGACCCGCGACCGGGCCCTACCCCGCCGGACCGTCCGCCCCCGCCGAGGTCCTCACCATGGGCCGGGTCGGCGTCGACATCTACCCCGACCAGGTCGGAGTGGGCCTGGACGAGGTCACCTCCTTCGGCAAGTACCTGGGAGGGAGCCCCACCAACGTCGCCGTGGCCGCCGCCCGGCACGGCCGCTCGGCCGCCGTCCTCACCCGGGTGGGCGACGACCCGCTGGGCCGGTTCGTGCGCCGGGCCCTGGCCGGGTTCGGGGTGGACGACCGGCACGTGCGCGCCGTCCCGGGCACCGCCACCCCCGTCACCCTGTGCGAGGTCTTCCCGCCCGACGACTTCCCGCTGTACTTCTACGGCCGCGACCCCGCCCCCGACCTGCTCATCGGCGCCGACGAACTGGACGAAGCCGCCATCGCCGGGGCCGGCCTGTTCTGGGTCACCGGCACCGGCCTGTGCCGGGAGCCCTCCCGTACCGCCACCCTGGAGGCCCTGCGCGTCCGCGGCCGCCGCGGCCACACCGTCCTGGACCTGGACCACCGGCCGATGTTCTGGGACTCCCGCGAGGACGCCCGTGCCCAGGCCGCCAGGGCCCTGCCCCTGGTCACCGCCGCCTGCGGCAACCTCGACGAGTGGGAGGTCGCCGTGGGCACCCGCGACCCCGACGAGGCGGCCCGGCGCGGCCTGGACCTGGGCCTGGAGACCGCCGTGGTCAAACAGGGCCCCGAGGGGGTCCTGGTCGCGACCGCCGTGGCCGTACACCGCGAACCCCCGGTCCCCGTGGAGGTGGTCAACGGCCTGGGCGCCGGGGACGCCTTCGGCGGCGCCCTGTGCCACGGGCTGCTCGCCGGCTGGGGCGTCGCCGAGACCGCCCGGTTCGCCAACGCCGCCGGGGCCATCGTCGCCTCCCGGCTGTCCTGCGCCGACGCCATGCCCACCACCGCCGAGGTCCGCCGCCTGCTGGGGGAGCCCGGGCGGGAGCCCCCGCCCGCCGACCGCGGACCGGCGGGGGAGGCACCGTGATCGCCGACCGCTACCGCGACCTGGTCGCCACCCGGGTCCACCGCCCCGACGCCATCGCCCGGGCCGCCGCCGACCGGGCCCGGCCCGCCTCCCCGGTCGGGCCCACCGGGCGGGTCCTCATCATCGCCGCCGACCACCCGGCCCGCGGCGCCCTGGCCACCGGGGGCCGCCCGCTCGCCATGGCCGACCGCGTCGACCTGCTCGACCGGCTGTGCACCGCACTGGCCCGGCCCGGGGTGACCGGGGTGCTGGCCACCGCCGACCTCGTCGAGGACCTGCTGCTGCTCGGCGCCCTGAACGGCAAGTCCGTGTTCGGCTCCATGAACCGGGGCGGCCTGGCCGGGGCCGACTGGGAGGTCGACGACCGCTTCACCGGCTACACCCCCGACGGCCTGGTCCGCGCCGGACTCCAGGGCGGCAAGATGCTGCTGCGCCTGGACTACGCCGACGGCCGCACCGCGCCCGTCCTGGAGCACTGCGGCCGGGCGGTGAGCCTGCTCAACGCCGCCCGCCTGGTGGCGATGGTCGAACCCTTCGTCTCCCGGCGCAGCGGCGGCGTGCTGCGCAACGACCTGTCCACCGAGGCGGTGGCCCGCGCCGCCGCGATCGCCTCGGGGCTGGGCGACTCCTCCGCCCGCACCTGGCTCAAGCTGCCGGTGGTGGACGGGATGGAGCGCGTCGCCGCCGCCAGCACCCTGCCCGTGGTCCTGCTGGGCGGCGAGGCCGCCGCCGACCCCGAGGCCGCCTACGAGCGCTGGGCCGAGGCCCTGACCCTGCCCACCGTCATCGGACTGACGGTGGGCCGTTCACTCCTGTACCCGGCCGACGACGACGTCGAGGCCGCAGTCGACACCGCAGTGGGGCTCCTGTGACATCCACCGAACACCGCCACCACCTCCCGGCGCTCAGCACCGCGGCGCCGCCCTTCCGCACGGTCGTCACCCCCGAGGCCGCCGGATGGACCTACTCCGGGCTGCGGGTGCTGCACCTGGCCCCGGGCGCGAGCGCGCGCATCGCCACCGGCGGGGCCGAGACCCTGGTCCTGCCCCTGGACGGCGGCTGCACCGTCACCACCGGCGAGGGGGAGGTGTTCGGGCTGACCGGCCGCAGGGACGTGTTCTCGCGGGTCAGCGACTTCGCCTACCTGCCCCGGGACGCCCACGCGACCGTCGCCTCCGCCGGGGGCGGCCGCTTCGCCCTGCCCTCGGCCCGCTGCGAGCGGCGCCTGCCCGCCCGCTACGGGCCCGCCGAGAAGGTCCCGGTCGAGCTGCGCGGCGCCGGGCAGGCCTCCCGCCAGGTCAACAACCTGTGCACCCCCGAGAGCTTCGAGGCCGACCGGCTCATCTGCTGCGAGGTCCTCACCCCGGCCGCCAACTGGTCCTCCTACCCGCCGCACAAGCACGACGAGGCCACCGGCACCGAGTGCGAGCTGGAGGAGATCTACTACTTCGAGGTCGCCCGCGGACCCCGCGGCCCCGGCATGGGCTACCAGCGGGTCTACGGCGACCACGACCGGCCCGCCGACCTGCTCGCCGAGGTGCGCTCCGAGGACGTCGTCCTCATCCCGCACGGCTGGCACGGGCCCTCCATGGCCGCCCCGGGCTACGACCTGTACTACCTGAACGTCATGGCCGGGCCGGGCGAGGAGCGCGCCTGGCACATCACCGACGACCCCGCCCACGGCTGGGTCCGCGACACCTGGGCCGGTCTGCCGACGGACCCGCGGCTGCCGCTGTGCACCGCCCAGGGGCCGGGGGAGGGCCGATGAGCGACACCGTGCGCCTGACCACCGCCCAGGCACTGGTCCGGTTCCTGGCCGCCCAGTACACCGAACGCGACGGCGAGCGCCGCCGCCTCATCGCCGGGGTGTGGGGCGTCTTCGGCCACGGCAACGTCGCCGGGCTGGGCCAGGCCCTGCTCCAGGCCGCCGTCACCGGCGAGGCCGACCTGCCCTACCACCCGGCCCGCAACGAGCAGGCCATGGTGCACGCCGCCACCGCTTACGCCAAGGCGAGCGACCGGCTGTCGGCCTTCGCCTGCACCGCCTCCACCGGGCCCGGCTCCACCAACATGGTCACCGGGGCCGCCCTGGCCACCACCAACCGGCTCCCGGTCCTGCTGCTGCCCTCGGACATGTTCGCCACCCGCGCGGTGGATCCGGCGCTCCAGCAGCTGGAGGACACCCGGGCGGGGGACGCCACCGTCAACGACGCCCTGCGCCCGGTCTCCAAGTACTGGGACCGCGTCACCCGGCCCGAACAGCTGGTCCCCGCGGCCCTGGCCGCGATGCGGGTGCTCACCGACCCCGCCGAGACCGGCGCCGTCACCCTGTGCCTGCCCCAGGACGTGCAGGCCGAGGCCCACGACTGGCCCGAGGCGTTCTTCCGCGACCGCGTCTGGCACGTGGACCGGCCCCGCCCCGACACCGCCGCCCTGGAACGCGCCGCCGCCGCGGTCCGCGCCGCGCGGCGCCCGCTGCTGGTCGCCGGGGGCGGGGTGGTGTACTCCGGGGCGGCGGCCGAGCTGCGGGCGCTGGCCGAGGCCACCGGCATCCCCGTCGCCGACACCCACGCCGGCAAGGGGGCCCTGCCCTGGGACCACCCGTGCTCGGTCGGCGGGCTGGGCGCCACCGGGACCGCCGCCGCCAACGCCCTGGCCGCCGACGCCGACGTGGTCGTCGGGGTGGGCACCCGCTACAGCGACTTCACCACCGCCAGCCGCAGCGTGTTCGGCGACCCCGGCGTGCGGCTGGTCAACGTCAACATCGCCCGCGCGGACGCCGCCAAGCTCGGCGCCCTCACCGTGGTCGCCGACGCCCGCGAGGCCCTGGCCGCCCTGCGCGCCGCCCTGGACGGGTACCGCGTCCCCGCCGCGCAGGAACGCCGCGCCCGGGAGCTGGCCGCGGACTGGGCCGCCGAGGTCGACCGCCTGCACCGCGCCCCGGCGGCCGACGGCCTGCTCGCCCAGACCGCCGTCCTGGGCGTGCTCAACGACGTCCTCGACGACCGCGACGTGGTGGTCAACGCCGCCGGGAGCATGCCCGGCGACCTCCAGGCGCTCTGGCGGGCCCGCGACCCCAAGGCCTACCACGTCGAGTACGCCTACTCCTGCATGGGCTACGAGGTCGCCGCCGGGCTGGGGGTGCGCATGGCCGCCCCCGACCGGGAGGTCGTCGTCCTGGTCGGCGACGGCTCCTACCTGATGATGGCCCAGGAGATCGCCACCATGGTCGCCGAGGACCTCAAGGTCACCGTCGTCGTCGTGGACAACCGCGGCTTCGCCTCCATCGGCGGGCTGTCGGAGTCGGTCGGCTCCCAGCGCCTGGGCACCGCCCACCGCCGCCGCGACCCCGTCACCGGGCGCGACGACGGACCGCCGCTGCCGATCGACCTGGCCGCCAACGCCGCCTCCCTGGGCGCCCGCGCGGTGCGCGCCCGCACCCTGGACGACCTGCGCGACGCCCTGCGCGGCGCCCGCGACGGCACGGGGGTCACCGTCATCGAGGTGCGCACCGACCCCCGCGCCCCCGGGCCCGACTCCGGCGCCTGGTGGGACGTGCCCGTCGCCCAGACCTCCGAGCTCGACACCACGCGCCGGGCCCGCGAGGCCTACGAGCGCGCCCGCACCGCCCGCCGCCACCACCTGTAGCCCCGTCACCTTCAGAAAGGGACCGAACGGATGACAGAGGCCACCGGCCCCGCCCAGGACGGGCTGATCCTGGGATCGGCCCCCGACTCCTGGGGGGTGTGGTTCCCCGACGACGAACGCCAGGTCCCCTGGGACCGCTTCCTCGACGAGCTCGCCGCCACCGGCTACGAGTGGCTCGAACTGGGCCCCTACGGCTACCTGCCAACCGACCCCGACCGGCTCGCCGACGAGGTGGGCCGCCGGGGGCTGAAGGTCAGCGGCGGCACCGCGTTCGGCAACCTCCACGACCCCCGCGCCCGCGAGGACACCGTGGCCGTGGTGCGCGCCGTCGCCGGGCTCACCGCCGCCGTGGGCGCCCGCCACCTCGTGCTGATCCCGCCCATGTTCCGCGACGAGAAGACCGGCGCCTACACCGAACCGCCCCACCTGGACGCCCGCCAGTGGGCCGAGCTCACCGCCACCGCCGACGAGCTGGGCCGCATGCTCCTGGGCGACTACGGCGTGCGGCTGTGCCTGCACCCCCACGCCGACACCCACGTGCTCACCCAGCCCGAGATCGAGCGCTTCCTCGACGCCACCGACCCCGACCTGGTGTCGCTGTGCCTGGACACCGGGCACGTGGCCTACGGTGGCGGCGACGCCGTGGACCTGATCCGCCGCTACGCCGAACGCGTCGGCTACGTCCACATCAAGCAGATGGACCCGGCGGTCCTGCGCCGCGTCCACGCCGAGGGCCTGTCCTTCGGCGAGGCCGTCGAACTGGGGGTGTGCGTGGAACCGCCCGCCGGGGAGCCCGCCCCCGCCGCCGTCATCGAAGCGCTCCGCGACGTCGACGCCCGCCTGTTCGTCATCGTCGAACAGGACCTGTATCCGTGCGAGCCCGACGTGCCCGCGCCCATCGCCGAGCGCACCCGCCGCTACCTCAACTCCTGCGGCCTGGGCGCCCGCCGCCAGAGGAGGCCCTGACCCGGCCCGCCGCACCACCGAACCGTCCCCCGACCGAGAGGGCCCACGACCCATGCAACGCCCGAAACCCCGCACCTCACTGGCCCTGGCCGCCGCCGCGACACTGCTGGCCGCCACCGCGTGCAGCTCCGAGGGGGGACGCGGGGAACCCGCCGGAGACGGCGCCCCGGCCCCCGAGCTGACCATCGCGATGATCACCCACCAGGTCCAGGGCGACACCTTCTGGGACATCGTCCGCACCGGCGCCGAGGCCGCGGCCGAGAAGAGCGGCGTGAACCTGGAGTACACCGCCGACCCCGAGGCCTCCGAGCAGGCCAACCTCGTGCAGAACGCCGTCGACCGCGGCGTCGACGGCATCGCCGTCACCCTGCCCTCGCCCGACGCCATGCGGGACGCCGTCACCGCCGCCACCGAGGCGGGCATCCCCGTGGTCGCCCTCAACGCCGGCATGGACCAGTGGCAGGACATGGGCGTCCAGCAGTACTTCGGCACCGACGAGCGCCTGGCCGGGGAGGCCTACGGCGAGCGCCTCAACGAGGAGGGGGCCCGGAACGCCGTCTGCGTCATCCACGAGCAGGGCAACGTCTCCCTGGAGGCCCGCTGCGAGGGCCTGGCCGAGGCCTTCGACGGCGAGTCCGAGGTCCTGTACGTCGACAGCGCCAACATGCCCGAGGTGCGCTCCACCATCTCCTCCCGCCTGGAGGAGTCCGCCGACGTCGACCACGTGGCGGCCCTGGGCGCGCCCATCGCCGTCACCGCCGTGGACGCCGTCGCCGACGCGGGGTCCCAGGCCACCGTGGCCACCTTCGACACCAGCGCCGAACTCGTCGAGCTGGTCCGCGCCGGCGACGTCGCCTGGGCCGTCGACCAGCAGCCCTACCTCCAGGGCTACCTGGCGGTCGACTCCCTGTGGCTGTTCAACACCAACGGCAACACCCTCGGCGGCGGCGAGGCCGTCCTGACCGGCCCGGCGTTCATCGACGGGACCAACATCGAGCAGGTCGCCGAGTACGCGGAGAGGGGGACCCGGTAGCCATGGCGGGCACGGAGGCGCTCCGGGCGCCGGACCCCGCCGCGGGCGGGGGGCAGGGCACGGCGGGGCCGAACCGCCGGTCGCCGCTGCGCCGCCTGGCCACCCGGCCCGAGCTGGGGTCGCTGCTGGGCGCGGTGGTGGTGTTCGCGGTGTTCTTCGCCGTGGCCGAGCCCTTCCGCACCGCCTCGGCCATGGGCACGGTCCTGTACGCCGCGTCGACCATCGGCATCATGGCGGTCGGGGTGTCGCTGCTGATGATCGGCGGCGAGTTCGACCTGTCGGCCGGGGTCGCGGTGGTCTCCTCGGCGCTCACCGCCTCGATGACCGCCTGGTGGTTCGGGCTCAACGTGTGGGCCGGGGTGGCGATCGCGCTGGCGGTGTCGCTGGGCATCGGGTTCCTCAACGGGTGGATCCTGGTGCGCACCCGGCTGCCCAGCTTCCTGGTGACACTGGCGATGTTCCTGATGCTCCAGGGGCTCAACGTCGCGATCACCCGCATCGTCGTCGACGGGGTGTCCACCCGGAACATCTCCGACATGGACGGGTTCGCCTCGGCCCGGGCGGTGTTCGCGTCGTCCTTCCCGGTGGGCGGGCTGGACCTGCGCGTCACCGTGCTGTGGTGGGCGCTGTTCACCGCACTGGCCACCTGGGTGCTGCTGCGCACCCGGGTCGGCAACTGGATCCAGGCGGTGGGCGGGGACGCCGAGGCCGCCCGGGCGATGGGCGTGCCGGTGGCGGGGGTGAGGATCGGGCTGTTCATGACGGTGGGGTTCTTCGCCTGGTTCTCCGGCATGCACCTGCTCTTCGCGTTCAACACCGTCCAGTCCGGCGAGGGCATCGGCAACGAGCTGCTGTACATCATGGCGGCGGTGGTCGGCGGCTGCCTGCTCACCGGCGGGTACGGGACGGTGGTGGGCGCGGCGGTCGGCGCGTTCATCTACGGGATGACCCGGCAGGGCATCGTGTACGCGGGCTGGGACAACTACTGGGTGATGTTCTTCGTCGGCGCGATGCTGCTGGCCGCCGTCGTCCTCAACGCGTGGTTCCGCGCCCAGGCCGACAGGGGGACGACATGACCGATGCGCCGCTGCTGGAACTGGCCGGGGTCGGCAAGGCCTTCGGCACCGTCCGGGCGCTCACCGGGGTGGACCTGGTGGTGCGGGCCGGGGAGGTGACCTGCATCCTCGGCGACAACGGCGCGGGCAAGTCCACGCTGATCAAGATCATCGCGGGGCTGCACCCGCCCACCACCGGGGTGTACCGGGTGGACGGGCGGGAGGTCGCCCTGTCCTCCCCGCGCCAGGCCCGCGACCTGGGCATCGCCACCGTCCACCAGGACCTGGCGATGGCGCCGCTGATGCCGGTGTGGCGCAACTTCTTCCTCGGGAAGGAGAAGCTGCTGCGGTGGGGCCCGTTCTCGATGGCGGACGCCGCGGGGATGCGGCGGATCGCCGACGCCGAGCTGCGCCGGATGGGCATCGTCCTGCCCGACATCGACGCGCCCGTGGGGAAGCTGTCCGGCGGCCAGCGCCAGGTGGTGGCGATCGCCCGGGCCGTGTACTTCGGCGCGCGGGTGCTGATCCTGGACGAGCCCACCGCCGCCCTGGGCGTCAAGCAGTCGGGGATGGTGCTCAAGTACATCGCCGCCGCCCGCGAGGAGGGGCTGGGGGTCGTGTTCATCACCCACAACCCGCACCACGCCCACCTGGTCGGGGACCACTTCGTGGTGCTCGACCTGGGCGAGGTCGTGCTGGACGCCGCCCGCTCCGAGGTCCGGCCCGAGGACCTGGTCCACCGGATGTCCGGCGGCGCCGAGCTGGAGGGCCTGCGCCACGAGCTCGAACGCGGCGGGAGCGCCTGAGGGCGCCCGCGGACCGGCCCGGGAGCCCCGGTCCGCGGGCAGGGGGGCGCCGCGCCCCGGCGGAGGCCGGGCCGCGGCGCCCTTCCGCGTGCCCGGCCCGCCCCGCCGGGGGCGCGCGACCTTGACGGATCTCCGGTGGCGGGGTTACGGTCTCCTCAGTTGTTCGCCTTGAGAACAATAGTTCGCTATACGAACGGAAGGTCCTTCATGATCGCGCCACTGGACGAGGCGATCGCCGAACTCGTCCACGACGGCGACACGGTCGCCCTGGAGGGGTTCACCCACCTCATCCCCGTCGAGGCCGGGCACGAGATCATCCGCCAGGGGCTGCGCGACCTCACCCTGGTCCGGATGACCCCCGACATCGTCTACGACCGGATGATCGGCGCCGGCTGCGCCCGCAGGCTCGTGTTCTCCTGGGGCGGCAACCCCGGGGTCGGCTCCCTGCACCGGTTCCGCGACGCCGTCACCACCGGCTGGCCCGTCCCCCTGGAGATCGAGGAGCACAGCCACGCCGGGATGGCCAACCGCTACCTCGCCGGCGCCTCCGGACTGCCCTTCGCCGTCCTGCGCGGCTACAGCGGGACCGACCTGGTCGCGCACAACCCCCACATCAAGACCGTCGTCTGCCCCTTCACCGGGCAGGAGCTGGCCGCCGTCCCCGCCCTCAACCCCGACGTCACGGTCATCCACGCCCAGCGCGCCGACCGCGCGGGCAACGTCCAGATGTGGGGCATCATCGGCATCCAGAAGGAGGCCGCCCTGGCGGCCGACCGGGTCCTGGTGACCGTCGAGGAGGTCGTCGACACCCTCGAACCCGTCCCCGGCCAGGTCGTCCTCCCCGCCCGGGTGGTCGACCGCGTCAGCGTCGTCCCCGGCGGCGCCGCCCCCTCCTACGCGCACGGCTACTACGAGCGCGACAACGAGGCGTACAGGTCCTGGGACGCCGTCGGCCGCGACCGCGAGGCCTTCACCCGCTGGCTCGCCGACCTCACCGCCACCGCGCCCGCCGCCACCCCCGAGGGGACCGCCCTGTGACCACCGCGACCCGGACCTCCGACTGGACCTCCGACGAGATCATGACCGTGGCCGCGGCCCGCGCCCTGGGCGACGGCATGTCCTGCTTCGTCGGCATCGGCCTGCCCAGCACCGCCGCCAACCTGGCCCGCCGCACCCACGCCCCCGGCCTGTGGATGATCTACGAGTCCGGCACCCTGGGCACCGTCCCCGCCCACCTGCCGCTGTCCATCGGCGACGGCGTGCTGGCCGAGAGCGCCGACGCGGTCGTCTCCGTGCCCGAGGTGTTCAACCTCTGGCTCCAGGCCGGGCGCATCGACGTCGGCTTCCTGGGCGCCGCCCAGATCGACCGCTACGCCAACATCAACACCACCGTCATCGGCGACTACGCCGACCCCGAGGTGCGCCTGCCCGGCGCGGGCGGCGCCCCCGAGATCGCCGCCTCCTGCGGGGAGGTCGTCATCATCGTCCGGCACAGCACGCGCGCGTTCGTCGACCGGGTCGACTTCGTGACCTCCGTCGGCCACGGCTCGGGCCCCGGCGACCGCGAGCGCCTGGGCCTGCGCGGCCGGGGCCCCACCCGCGTCATCACCGACCTGGGCGTCCTGGAACCCGACCCCGACACCCGCGAACTGGTCCTCACCGGCGTGCACCCCGGGGTGACCGTCGACGAGGTGCGCGCCGCCACCGGCTGGGACCTCAGGGTCGCCCCGGACCCGGAGACCACCCCCGAGCCCACCACGACCGAGCTGTCGGTGCTGCGCTCCCTGACCGGAACGGGGGCCCGGTGATGGCCGACGTCCACATCCTCGACGCGGTGCGCACCCCCTTCGGCCGCTACGGCGGCGCCCTGTCCGGGGTGCGCCCCGACGACCTCGCCGCCCACGTGGTCGGCGCCCTGGTCGAACGCACCCCCGCCCTGGAGGGCGGGGCCGTCGACGAGGTCGTCCTGGGCAACGCCAACGGCGCCGGGGAGGAGAACCGCAACGTCGCCCGCATGGCCGCCCTGCTCGCCGGGCTGCCCACCACCGTCCCCGGCGTCACCGTCAACCGCCTGTGCGGCTCGGGCATGGAGGCCGCGATCCAGGCAGCCCGCGCCGTCCAGACCGGCGACGCCCGCCTGGTCCTGGCCGGGGGAGTGGAGTCCATGAGCCGCGCCCCCTGGGTGCTGCCCAAACCCGCCAAGGGCTTCCCCGCCGCCGACGCCGCCCTGCACTCCACCACCCTGGGCTGGCGCATGGTCAACCCGCGCATGCCCGGCCGGTGGACCGTGTCGCTGGGCGAGGCCACCGAGGGGCTCGCCGCCGCCCACGGCATCGGCCGCGACGACCAGGACGCCTTCGCCCTGGCCAGCCACACCAGGGCCGCCCGGGCCTGGGAACAGGGCGTGTTCGACGACGAGATCGTCCAGGTCCCCGGCGCCGCGCTCGACCGCGACGAGTCCGTCCGCGCCACCTCCGCCGACCGGCTCGCCGCCCTCAAGCCCTCCTTCCGGGAGGACGGCACCATCACCGCGGGCAACGCCTCCCCCCTCAACGACGGCGCCGCCGCCCTGCTCATCGGCGATACCTCCGCCGCCGAGGCCCTGGGCGTGCGGCCGCTGGCCCGCATCGCGGGACGCGGCGCGGCCGGGGTCGACCCCGACGTGTTCGGCATCGGCCCGGTCCGCGCCGCCGAGATCGCCCTGGAGCGCGCCGGGATCGGCTGGGGCGACCTGTCCGTCGTGGAGCTGAACGAGGCCTTCGCCGCCCAGGCCCTGGCCTGCATCCGGTCCTGGAGCGAACTGGACCCGGCAATCGTCAACCCGAACGGCGGAGCCCTCGCCATCGGCCACCCCCTGGGCGCCTCCGGCGCCCGCATCCTGGGCGCCCTCGCCCACGAGCTGCGCCGCCGCGGCGGCGGCTGGGGCCTGGCCGCCCTGTGCATCGGCGTCGGCCAGGGACTGGCCGTCGTCCTGCACGCCGACTGACCGAAACCGTCCCCACCACCCCCCGGGAAGGCCCGTACCCATGACCGAGACCCTGCTGGCGGACGGCCGCTGGTCGTCACGCATCCACACCGACGGCTGGCGGCCCGCCCCCGCCACCCGTACCGTCACCGCCCCCGCCACCGGCGAGGCCCTGGGCGAGGTCGGCCTGGCCACCGCCGCCGACGCCGCCGAGGCCGCCGAACGCGCCGACGGCGCCCGCCGCGCGTGGGCCGCCCGCACCCCCGCCGAGCGCGCCGCCGTGCTGCGCCGCGCCGGGGACCTGTTCGAGCGGCACGCCGAGGAGATCCGGGACTGGATCGTCAGGGAGGCCGGGAGCATCCCGCCCAAGGCCGCCATGGAGACGACCATCGCCGCCGCCGAATGCCACGAGGCGGCCGCCCTGCCCACCCACCCGCACGGCGACGTCCTCACCTCCAACGACGACCACTGGTCGTTCGCCCGCCGCCGCCCGGCCGGGGTGGTGAGCGTCATCGCCCCGTTCAACTTCCCGCTCATCCTGGCCATCCGCTCGGTCGCGCCCGCCCTGGCCCTGGGCAACGCCGTCCTGCTCAAGCCCGACCCGCGCACCACCGTCTCGGGCGGGGTGTCCATCGTCCGCGTCTTCGAGGAGGCCGGGCTGCCCGCGGGGGTGCTCCAGCTGCTGCCCGGCGGCGCCGACGTGGGCGAGGCCGTCGTGACCGCGCCCGCGGTGCGCGTGGTGTCCTTCACCGGCTCCACCCCGGCCGGCCGCAGGGTGGGCGAGGCCGCCGCCCGCCACCTCAAGCGCGCCCACCTGGAGCTGGGCGGCAACAACGCCCAGGTCGTGCTGCCCGGGGCGGACCTGGCCAGGGCCGTTTCCGCCGGGGCGACGGGGTCGTTCCTGCACCAGGGCCAGATCTGCATGAGCACCGGCCGCCACCTGGTCCACGAGTCCCTGTACGAGGAGTACGTGGCGGCGCTGGCCGAGAAGGCCGGCCGCCTGCCCGTCGGCGACCCGGCCGCCGGGTCGGTCGCCCTGGGGCCGATCATCGACCGGGGCCAGCTGGAGCGGGTGCACGGCATCGTCACCGCCACCGTCGAGGCGGGCGGCAGGCTCGCCGCGGGCGGCACCTTCGAGGGGCTGTTCTACCGGCCGACCGTGTTGTGCGACCTCACCCCGGACATGCCCGCCTGGCGGGAGGAGCTGTTCGGCCCGGTCGCCCCGGTGCTGCCGTTCGCCACGCCGGACGAGGCGGTCGCGCTGGTCAACGACTCCGAGTACGCGCTGTCGGTCAGCCTGCTGGGCGAGGTCGGCGAGGCCATGCGGATCGCCGACCGCATCGACACCGGCAAGCTGCACATCAACGAGCACACCGTCGCCGACGAGGCCAACGCCCCGTTCGGCGGGTGGCGCGACTCCGGCACCGGCTCCCGGTTCGGCGGGGCGCAGGCCAACATCGAGGCGTTCACCGAGACCCAGTGGCTCACCGTCCGCTCCGACATCCCCGGCTACTCCTTCTGACCCGTCCGGCCCGGGCGCCCCGCGGGGCACCCGGGCCGGTGTCGGCGGCCTGCGGTAGCCTGCGCCCTCCGGGGGCCGGAGCGCCCGGCGCCGCCGGCGAACGGAGAGAGGGGACGGCCATGGCCTCGATGACCCACCTGTACGCGGTCCTGCCGGTCACGGACGTGGAGGCCTCGCTCGGCTGGTACACGGCGCTCTTCGGCCGGCCCGCCGACGAGGTGGTCGGGGAGGAGACGATGTGGCGGGTGGACGAGGCGGCCTGGGTCGTCGTCGCCGCCCACCCCGACCGCGCAGGCGGCGGCATACTCACCCTCGGCGTCACCGGACTCGACCGGATCCTGGCGCGGCTGACCGCCCACGGCGCCGGCCGCGAACCGGTGGAGACCTACGGCAACGGCGTCCGGCACGTCGTCGCCCGCGACCCCGACGGCAACAGCGTGTCGCTGGCCGAGGCGCCCCCGGCCGAGTCCCCGTGAGCGCCGGTCAGGGCAGGAGGCCCGCCCGGCGGGCCGCCACGACCGTCTCCATCCGGGTGTGGGTGCCGAGCTTGCGCATCGCGCCGCGCAGGTAGCTCTTGACGGTCTCCGCGCCCAGTCCCAGGCGGCGGCCCACCTCCGCGTTGCCGCAGCCCACGGCCACCAGCGCGAGCACGTCCACCTCCCGCGGCGCCAGCGCCGGGGCCGGCGCCCGCCCGGGGGCCGGGCCGGACAGCCGGTCGCACACGCCGCGCAGCCGGTCGCGCAGCTCCGGGTCGGTCACCTCCTGGGCGATCGCCCGCAGCTCGGCGTGCGCCTCGCGCAGCCGCTCCCAGTCGGGCCCCGTACGCGGGTCGCGCGCCGCCCGCGTGATCTCGGCGGTCTCCACCCCCGCCACCCGGCGCTCCACCTCCGCGCGCACCGCCAGCTCGGCGGCCAGCCGGGACGCCGCGTGCTCCAGCGCGGCCACCGTGCGCGCGCCGATCGGCAGCGGCTCGCGCACCCCGCCGTACAGCAGCGCCGCCACCGACCCCGCCACCACGACCGGCACCGCGGCGACCGCGCGCAGCCCCTCGGCGCCCACCGGCGCGTCGTACTCGTGGCTGATCCGCCGGTCGGCGACGTAGTCGTCCACGCTGCCCGGCCGGCCGGTGACCAGCACCCGCCCGCCCAGGCCGCTGCCGCCCCGGATCACCAGCCCCCGCAGGGCGTCGGTGCGCGCCCCCGCGATCTCGGTCAGCCGCACCGCCGTCCGCTCCGGCGCCGCCGTGCCGCCGAACAGCACGGGCAGGCCGGTGGTGCGCCGCGCCCGGCCCAGGGCGGCGCGGACGAGCACGGACACCCGGGGCACCAGGGAACCGGACGGGAGATGCGCGAGGGCCATCGGATCCTCCTGTGGGCCACCGGGCGCGGCGGGTGCGGGCGGACGCCCCGTCGGCACGGGGCACGGCCGCCGCCTCCCGCCGTGCGGACGGCGGCCGGAACGGCCGTGTGACCAGGATTACACACCGGCGCCGTCGGGAGACCACCCCCGAAAGGGGGTGGCGGGCCCCGGCGGCGTGCCCGATGCTCGGCCCCATGGGCGACACACGACTCTCCTACGCGTCCGGGACCTCCGACACCCCCCTGCTGGGCGACACCATCGGCGCGAACCTGGCGCGCACCGCCGCCCGCCACCCCGACCGCGAAGCGCTGGTGGAGGCCGAGACCGGCCGCCGCTGGACCTACGCCGAGTTCGACGCGGCCGTCGACGCGGTGGCCCGGGGCCTGCTGGCCCGCGGCGTCGCCCGGGGCGACCGGGTCGGCATCTGGTCCCCCAACAACGCCGAATGGGTCCTCACCCAGTACGCCACCGCGCGCATCGGGGCGGTCCTGACCAACGTCAACCCCGCCTACCGCTCCCACGAGCTCGACTACGTGGTCCGCCAGTCCGGCATGCGGCTCATGGTCGCCGCCACCGCGCACAGGTCCAGCGACTACCGGGCGATGCTCGCCGAGATCCGGTTCACCGAGACCGTGTTCATCGGCACCCCCGACTGGGACGCCCTGGTGGAGGCCGGGAGCGCCGTCGACCCCGGCGCCCTGGACGCCCGCGCCGCCGAGCTGTCCTGCGACGACCCCGTCAACATCCAGTACACGTCGGGCACCACCGGGTTCCCCAAGGGCGCGACCCTGTCGCACCACAACATCCTCAACAACGGGTACTTCGTCGCCCGTGGCCTGGGCTACACCGAACACGACCGGGTCTGCCTGCCCGTCCCGCTGTACCACTGCTTCGGCATGGTCATGGGCAACCTGGCGGCCACCTCCCACGGCGCGTGCATGGTGCTGCCCTCCGCGGCGTTCGACCCCGCGGCCGCGCTGCGCGCCGTCCAGGACGAGCGCTGCACCTCCCTGTACGGGGTGCCGACCATGTTCATCGCCGAGCTCGACCACCCCGACTTCGCCCGCTACGACCTGTCCACCCTGCGCACCGGCATCATGGCAGGCTCGCCCTGCCCGGTGGAGGTCATGAAGCGGGTCGTCGGCGAGATGAACATGGCCGAGGTCGCCATCTGCTACGGGATGACCGAGACCTCCCCGGTGTCCACCATGACCCGCCGCGACGACGACCTGCGCCGCCGCACCGAGACCGTCGGCCGGGTCATGCCGCACCTGGAGGTGAAGGTGGTCCGCCCCGGCACCACGGTCACCGCGCCGCGCGGCGAGGCGGGGGAGCTGTGCACCCGCGGCTACTCGGTGATGCTCGGCTACTGGGACGAACCGGACAAGACCGTCGAGGCCATCGACTCCGCCCGCTGGATGCACACCGGCGACCTGGCCGTCATGGACGACGAGGGCTACGTGGACATCGTCGGCCGGATCAAGGACATGGTCATCCGCGGCGGCGAGAACATCTACCCCCGCGAGGTCGAGGAGTACCTGTACACCCACCCCGACATCGCGGACGTACAGGTCATCGGCGTCCCCGACCGCAAGTACGGCGAGGAGCTCATGGCCTGGGTGATCATGCGCCCGGGCGCCGAACCCCTCACCGAGCGGGCGCTGGCGGAGTTCTGCGAGGGGCGGCTGGCCCACTACAAGATCCCGCGCCGCGTCCACGTCGTCGACGCGTTCCCCATGACCGTCACCGGCAAGGTCCGCAAGGTCGAGATGCGCCAGGCCGCCATCGACCTGCTCGGACTGCACGACCACCGGGGATGACGGGCCGGGGCCGGGCCCCTGAAAGGGGAGGGGCCCGCCCCGGCGCGGCCGGCCCGGTCAGCGGCCGGCGACCTCCCGCAGGCCGGGCAGGCCCGCGGCCGCCTCCGGCTCGTAGACCCGCGCGAGGACGAGGAACAGCAGCGCCACCCCCAGGGCACCGGGGTCGGGGACCCCGACGGCGCGCTCGCCCACGTAGCTGGCGCGGCCGCGCCGCGGGGTGAGGTCCGCCGTACCCGCCGCGCCCCGGGCCGCGGCCTCGGCCGCGGCGCTGAAGGGGGCGTCCGACCCGTCCCGGGCGGCGTCCCCCAGCGCCCGGGCGGCGGGCGCGAGCGCGTCCACCAGGGTGCTGTCGCCGACCTCGGCGCCGCCCACCCGCCGGACGGCGGCCAGGCCCGCCTCCGCGGCCTCCGCCGCCGAGCGCGCGTCTGGCACCCCCTCCTCCGGCCAGGCCACCGCGCCGAGCTGCTGGAACAGGAGGCCGAAGAGCGGCCCGCTGGTACCGCCCACGTCGTCCAGGAACGCCCGGGCCAGCGCCCCCATGCCGCCGCCCGCCGCCCCGTCCAGGGCCTGAGCCCGGCGCACCCCGCCCAGGAGGTTGTCGCCGAAGTCGCCGTCGCCGACGAGCTGGTCGAGCGCGGTGAGGTCGTCGCGCGACTCCGCGACGGCCTCGGCGAAGCGGTCCAGGACGGTCCGGCCGGACGGGTCGGCGGCGCCCTCCGCCTCCGGGGCCGGCCCGGGCCGCACCACCGCCCCGGCCGCGGCCTCCGCCGTCAGCGTGCGGGAGGGGAGCACCAGCGGGGTGTCCGAGGGCGCGGTCCACAGCTGTACCCACTCCGGTTCCATCCGGGTCAGGGTGAGGGAGAACCCGGACATGTCCAGGGCCGCGGTGAAGGTCCCGGGCACCACCGCCAGGGGCTCGGCGCCGCGCGCGGACAGCGCGTCGTACAGCAGCGAGCCGACGGCGTGCAGCTCCAGGCCGGTGGTGGCGCCCAGGCCGTTGACCAGCGCCAGCACGCGCTCCTGCCCGGCGGGTAGGGCCGCGAGCAGGTCGTCGGCCATGCGTTCCACCAGCTTCTCGACGGGGAGGCGCTCGACGGTGCCGGTGCCGCGCTCGCCGTGGATCCCCACCCCGTACTCCAGGGTCCCGGCGTCCAGGGCGAAGGCGGGCTCCCCGGTCGCCGGGGAGGTCTGCGCCCGGGCGGCCACCGCGATGCTGCGCGAGCGCGCCACGATCCGCGCGCCCAGGTCGGCGAGCTCGTCGAGCCCGGCCCCCTGGTCGGCGCGGGCGCCGAGCAGCTTCTCCAGCACGACGGTCGCCGCGGTGCCGCGGCGGCCGGTCGCGGAGTCCTCGCCGTCGGTGGCCAGGTCGTCGTCGACCAGGACGGTGGCGACCGGGACCCCCTCGTGGCGCAGGCGCTCGGCGGCGATCCCGAAGTTGATGACGTCGCCGGTGTAGTTCTTCACGATGAGCAGGACCCCGCCGTCCCCGGCGACGGCCGCGCAGGCCGCGTGGATCTGCCGGTTGTGCGGGGAGGCGAAGACCGCGCCCGGGCAGACGGCGTCCAGGCCGCCGGGCCCCAGCAGGCCGGTGTGCAGCGGCTCGTGCCCGGAGCCGCCGCCCGACACCAGCGCGACGGTGCGGCCCGGGGCGCGGGTCCTCGCGCGCAGGAACAGGGGGTCCTCGTGGACCTCGATCAGGCCGGGGTGGGCCAGGGCGAGACCGCGCGCGGCGGTCGCGACCGGGTCGGCGGACGGCAGGAAGTGGGTCATCGGTGCTCCGTTCGGTGTGGGGACGGTCGGGCGGGTCTCAGTGCCAGGCCAGCCGGGACCGCCGCGCCCAGTAGGCGTCGGCGGGCTCGGCCAGCGCGGCGAGCCCGTCCCGCTGTCCGGGGTCCAGGACGATGTCGGCGGCGCGGAGGTTGGCGGCGAGCTGGTCGACGGTGGCGGCCCCGGAGAGCACGATGTCGGCCCAGGGCTGCGCGATGACGGCCGCCAACGCGACGGCGTCACTCGTCGTACCCGTTTCGCGGGCGATCCGCGCCACCGGCTCCAGCTCCGGTGCCAGGTGCGGGCCGGCCAGGCGGCCGTTGGCCATGGCCTCCTTGACGATCACCGTGCGGCCCTCGGCGTGCGCCTGCGCCAGCGCCTCGCCCGCGGAGCGCTCCAGCACGTTGTAGGTGCTCTGCACGCTGTTGAACAGGGGCCGCCCGCCCACCGTGACCTCCAGCGCCGCGCGGATGGTCTCCGCCTGGCGGGGGCCGCTGGTGGACAGGCCGACGGTCACCCCCTCGGCGGCCAGCCGGGCCAGCTCCCCGTGCAGCTCGGTGTCGCCCAGCGCCGGGCTCTCGGGGGTCACCGAGTGGACCTGGTAGACGCCCAGCCGGCCGCCGAGCAGCGCGCGGGTCTCGGCGAGCTGGCGGCGGTACTCGGCGACGCCGTGGTCCTTGACCTCGTGGACATCGGCGTCGGTGCGCCAGCCGGCGGTGTAGGTGTAGCCCCACTTGCTGCCGACCACCACGTCCGCGACCCGGGGCCGGGCCGCCAGCCACCCGGCCAGGAACTCCTCGGCCAGGCCGTAGGAGCGGGCGGCGTCGAAGTAGCGCACGCCGCGCTCGTAGGCGGCGTCCATCAGGGCGAACGCCCGCTCCCGCAGCGCCTCGGGCGAGCGTACGGCGGGCAGGTCCGTGTCCCGGCCCAGGTTGATGTAGCCGGGCCGCCCGACGGCGGCCAGGCCCAGGCCGATGCGCAGGGGCGGTGCGGTCCGTGGAGTCGCGGTCAAGAGAGGAGCCTTCCGAGCGGTCTGCGGTCGGTGCCGTGCGGGCGGCGGTCCGCCCGCTCCGGTCACCCATCCTGCGCGATCCGGGCGCCGATCGCCACGAGGGCGGTCCGGCGCCCCGGCTCCGGCGGCGAACGCCGCCGCGCCCGCCGGGATTCCGGCGGCCGGGGTGGCGTTTCACACCGGGCCACCGGCGCGTGGACACCGCGCCGCGGCGGCGGGCGCTTGTAGGGTCCCAGGGGTACGGGCGGATCGCGCCACGGCCCGCCGGGCGGCGCTCCGTCGAGAGGATTCGGGTTCTCGGTCCAGGAGCGGACGAACATGGGCAGTACGGCTCAGATCGGTGTCACAGGCCTCGCGGTGATGGGGCGCAACCTCGCACGCAACTTCGCGCGCAACGGCTACACGGTGGCCGTGCACAACCGGACGGCGGCGCGCACCCGCGCCCTCGTCGAGGAGTTCGGCGGCGAAGGCGACTTCGTCGCGACGGAGACCGCCGAGGAGTTCGTGGCGGCCCTGGAGCGGCCGCGCCGCCTCGTCGTCATGGTCAAGGCGGGCGAGCCCACCGACGCGGTGATCGCCGAGTTCGCCCCGCTGCTGGAACCCGGCGACATGATCGTCGACGGCGGCAACGCGCACTTCGCCGACACCCGGCGCCGCGAGCGCGAACTGCGCGAGCGCGGCATCCACTTCGTCGGCACCGGGGTCTCCGGCGGCGAGGAGGGCGCACTGAACGGGCCCAGCATCATGCCCGGCGGGTCCGCGGAGTCCTACGAGGCCCTGGGCCCGATGCTGGAGAGGATCGCCGCCAGGGCCGACGACGGCGCGCCCTGCGTCACCCACGTCGGCCCCGACGGCGCCGGGCACTTCGTCAAGATGGTGCACAACGGCATCGAGTACGCCGACATGCAGCTCATCGGCGAGGCCTACCAGCTGCTGCGCGACATCGCGGGGTACGACCCGGCGCGGATCGCCGACGTGTTCCGGCGCTGGAACACCGGCCGCCTCGACTCCTATCTCATCGAGATCACCGCCGAGGTGCTCTCCCACGTGGACGCCGCCACGGGGAAGCCGTTCGTGGACGTGGTCCAGGACCGGGCCGAGCAGAAGGGCACCGGCCGCTGGACGGTGCAGACCGCCCTGGACCTGGGCGTCCCGGTGTCGGGGATCGCCGAGGCGGTGTTCGCCCGGTCGCTGTCGGGCCACGCCGACCTGCGCGCCGCCTCCCGCGGGCTGCCGGGGCCGACGGCCCGGCCGCTGCCGCCGGAGCGGGCCGAGGCGTTCGCCGACCGGGTGGAGCAGGCGCTGTACGCGTCCAAGATCGTGTCGTACACGCAGGGGTTCCACCAGATCGCCGCCGCGAGCGCGGAGTACGGCTGGGGGATCGACGCGGGCGCGGTGGCCCGGATCTGGCGCGGCGGCTGCATCATCCGGGCCGCGTTCCTGGACCGGATCACGGCCGCCTACGAGGCCGACCCGGGACTGGTGTCGCTGCTGTCGGACGCGGAGTTCGCGCGGGAGATCGGCCGGGCCCAGGACGACTGGCGGTCCGTCGTGTCCCTCGCCGTCGCCGAGGGGGTGCCGGTGCCGGGGTTCGCCGCGGCGCTGGCGTACTACGACGGGATGCGCGCGGACCGGCTGCCCGCCGCCCTCACCCAGGGCCAGCGGGACTACTTCGGCGCGCACACCTACCGCCGCACCGACCGCGAGGGGGTCTTCCACACCCTCTGGGGCGGCGACCGCTCCGAGGTCGAGGGCTGAGGCGCCCCGGCCTCCGGGCCCGGCCCCGCGGCGTCAGTCGGCGGAACGCTGCCGCGGGGCCCGTTCCACGTCCAGGCCCTCGGCGGACACGCCGGTCACCCCGTGGGTGGCGGCGGCGATCTCGATCGCCTCGCGCCGCTGCTCCTCGGTGACCGGCAGGACCGAGGACAAGGTCACGCGGCCCCCGGTGCTCTCGACCGAGATCGCCTCCTCGGGCAGGCCCAGTCGCTCGGCCAGATCCCCGCGGATCTTGGAGCCGATGAGTCGGTCCGAAAGCGCGCTCCGTGTGGCACCGGCCATCGCGGTCCCCTTCCTCTCCTCGCGGGCGTGCGCCCTGCTTCGGACATCCTCCTGGTCACCGGCGGCCGGAGCCAAGAGCCCACCCGCCGCGCCCCGCCGGGGGCGGAGCTTCGTGGTTCTCTGTGGTGTTTCGTCCCTGCCCCGCGCCCGACGGGACCCGGGATTCGGCCCTGCTGAGCGCCCCCTTTCGGTCCGGCTCCTCGCCGCCCTCCCGCCCCCGGCGGTACGCTGCGACCCCCGACCGAAAGCGAGCGCCCCCATGCCCCCCGAGCCCCGCCCACCCGGGCCCGGGCCGTGGCCGTGCCCGTGCTGCGGGTACCTCGTGCACGGGGACGGGCCCGGAGGGCACGGCATCTGCCCGATCTGCCGCTGGCAGGACGACCCCGTCCAGCTGCGGTGGCCGCTGTCCGGGGGAGGCGCGAACCGGTCGTCGCTGCTGGAGGCCCAGCGCCACTACGCCGCCCACGGCGTGTCCCGCGAGGCCGGACGCGCCCACGCCCGGCCCGCGACGGAGCACGACGTGCGCGACCGGGGGTTCCGCCACATCGACCTGCTCATCGACGACATCGAGCTCGCCGCCGACCCCCGCGTGCCCTGGCCCGCCGACCGCACCGAGCTGTACTGGTGGCGCCCCGGCTTCGGCCACTGGCGGAGAGGCCCCCACCACGGAGAGACCCCATGTCCCTGACCGACCCCCGCACGCTCTTCGACGCCGCCGTGGCCGCCGTCGACGGGCCCCCCGGGGGGCGTCCATGTACTGTCGCGCGCCCCGACGCCTGAGCGTCCGGCGGCGGTGATGCGGGGGAGCGCCGGCCCCGCGGTCTAGCATGGCCGGTACCGCAGCAGGAACCATCCGCAGAGAGGTGCGCGCCCCGTGACGTTCGCAGATCTCCACCGGCCCGGCCGACCGTTCGTGCTGCCCAACGCCTGGGACGTCGCCTCGGCCCGGCTGCTCGCCCGCGAGGGCTTCCCCGCGGTCGGCACCACCAGCCTGGGCGTGGCCGCCGCGCACGGCCTGGCCGACGCCTCCCGCAGCGGCGGGGAGGCCACCGCCCGCCTCGCCCGCGACCTGGTCGGCGCGCGCCTGGGCCGGTACCTGACCGTCGACATCGAGGACGGGTTCTCCGACGACCCGGCCGCCGTCGCCGAGTTCGTCGCCGGACTGGGCGTCGACGGGGTGAACATCGAGGACAGCACCCGCGGGGAGCTGATCGCCCCCGAGGCGGCCGCCCGCAAGATCGCCGCCGTCAAGGAGGCGGCCCCCGCCGTCTTCGTCAACGCCCGCACCGACGTCCACTGGCTCGGCGGCACCGACCTCGACGACACGCTCGCCCGGCTCGCGGCCTACGCCGAGGCGGGGGCGGACGGCGTGTTCGCGCCCGGGCTCGCGGACCCCGGCGCCATCGAGGCCGTCGCCGTCGAGATCGCCCTGCCCCTCAACGTCCTGGCCACCCCGGCGCTCGACCTCCGCCGGCTGGGGGAGCTGGGCGTGGCCCGGGTCAGCACCGGCTCCCTGCTCTATCGGGCCGCCCTCGGTCGCGCCGTGGACACAGCCCTGGCCGTCCGCGACGGGCTGCCGCTGCCCGGCGCCGTCTCCTACGCGGACGTGCAGGCCCTCGCCGGGGGCGCCCCGCCCGCGGAGTAGTCCGGCCGGGAGCCCCCGCGCCGGGCGGGCGGCGAGGGGGCCGGACCCCCGTCGCCCCCCGCCCGGGTGGAACACGGCTCCGCCGCCGGTCACCCCTCGTCGCCGGGCGCACCGTCCCCCGGGGCCCCGGAGGGCGGCTCGCCCGTTCCGGGCCCGCCCTCTCCAGGGTCGCCCTCCCCGGGCCCACCCATGCCGGTCGCCTCCTGCTGGGTGACGCTGCCGGCGTAGTCGTTGGCGGGGTCGCGGTAGACGGTGTGGATGTGGCCCCACCCGGACGTGGTGTACCCGTCCACGTCGGCGCCCGCCGACCCCTGCTGGTCGGCGAACTCCACGTAGACGTCCGGCCCCGAGATCTGGAAGTAGATGCCGTCGCCCCGGGACATGTCGTACTCGGTGGCCCCGGACCAGTTCACGTAGGTCTCGTCCAGGGTCGCCTCGATCTCGGCCAGGGCCGCGGCCGTGGTCTCCTCGTCCGCCAAGCCGACCCAGTTCGCGACCACGTCCAGGAGCAGTTGCTTCTGCTCGTCGGTCAGGTCCGCCCCGGCCAGACCGGTCCCCGTCGGGTACGAGCAGGTCCCGCCGGGCGCGCAGGTCAGGTTCCGGACCTCCGACCCCTGGTACAGGTCGGCCTTCTGCTCCTCGGTCAGGCTGTCGTAGAAGGCGAAGGCCGTCTCGTACATGCCCGCGAGCGGCTGGACCTCCTCGCCCTCCTCGTTCGTGTAGACCGCGGGCTGGGAGCCCAGGTGCGTGGGTGCGAACGTGACCGAGTCGTCGGAGCCGTCCAGCGTGGCGTTCAGGCCCAGGTGGTGCCCGCCGAACTGCACCTGCCACGCGCCGGTGTCGGAGGGGTCGCCGAAGAAGGCGATGTAGTACCGCCCCAGCGAGTCCTCGGTGCTGGAGCTGTTCTCCAACAGGAACTCATCGCCGCCCATGATGCCGGTGACGGTCTCGTACCCCTCCTCGCTCAGCAGCGCTTCGAGGACCTCCATGGCCGCCGCCCGCTGCTCCCCGGTCAGGTCGTCCAGGTCCAGCCCGGCCCGGTCGACGAACGTGACCGGGAAGTTCGACCACGTCGTGGTCTTGGACTCGTCGTCGTAGGCGTAAAGCAGTTGCTCGCGCTGCTCGTCCGACAGCGTCTCCATGAACGCCTGGGCGGCGGCCGCGGTGCCGGTGACCGTCTCCTCGCTCGTCGAGGCCGGGGCCGCCGCGTCCGCCGTCGAGGACGTGGTCGCGGCCGGGGCCCCGTCGGCGGAGCCCGTGGCGGCGCACCCGCCGAGCACGAGGACCGCCGACAGGGCCGCCGCGATCCATGCCTTCTTCGTGCGCGCCGGCCGGTGCCGGGCACGCGCGGTTCTCTGGTCGGTGGTGTTCGTCATGGACACGACGGTAGGAAGCGGACCTGGGAGTTCCCTGAGCGCCGACCGTGAGAAGCGCGGGAACGGCGGGTCTCCGCGCCGCACCGCCCGTCCCCGGCCCGGGGCCCGCAGGGCCCCGGAGGCCGCCCCCTCGCCTGCTGGAACACGGCCGCGGCGCCGCCGCGGCCGTCCTCCCGGGCGCACGCCGGAGGGGACGCCCGTCACAGGGCGGGGAGACGGGCGCCACCGTGTGCTCCGCGCCACGGCGGCGCCCCGCGGCCCGGAACGGCTGTGCCCGCCTCTCAGTCGTGCAGGGCGGGCCGGTAGACGAGCTCCTGGATACGGCCGTCGAACGTCCGGCTCGCCACCAGTTCGAGGTCGAAGTCGGCCGCCCCCTCGAAGATCCGGCCGGTCCCGGTCCGGCCGCTGACCACGGGGAAGAGCGTCACCTGGAGGAGGTCGACGAGCCCGGCGGCCATCAGCGCCCGGTTCATCGACAGGCTGCCGTGTGAGCGCAGCGGCACCCCGGACTCCTCCTTGAGCCGGGCGACCACGTCCACGGCGTCACCGGCCGCGAGGGTCGCGTCCGGCCAGTCCAGGGGGCCGGTGAGCGTCGTCGACACCACCGTGGTCGGCATGCTCCGCATCCGGGCGTTCACCGGGTCGAGTTCGGCCTCGGGGATCGGGCCCAGCAGCTCCGTGAACTGCCGGAAGGTGGCCGCCCCGAGGACCAGGCGCTGGTCCGCGCCGAGCACGGCGCGGCGGTCGGCGAGGAACTCCGGTCCCTGCTTGCCCCAGTACCCTCCCCAGTCCCCGTCGGGGCCGTAGGAGCCGTAGCCGTCAAGGGTGGAGAAGACGTCCCAGGTGTAGGTGGCGGTCATGGCGCTCTCCTCGCGTTCGTTCGACGACGTGTCGGTGGTACCGACCAGGCTCCGCCGCGGAACTCATCGTGCTCGACGCCCCGGATCCCCGCCATCTCCCGGGCCCGTGCCCCGAGGGCCGCCGGGGCGCCGTGCCCGCCCGCTTCCCGGAGCCCCCGGCCCGGAGGGAGGACGGCGGGGGCGCGGGCCCGGATCGGCCCGCGCCCCCGGAGGCGTTCGCGCCTACTCCTCGTCCGCTTCGTCGGCCTGCGCGCCGAACGGCGACCCCGGCGGGTTGGAGCCGTCGGTGACCTGCGGCTCGCCCGTGGCGCTCTCGGCCAGCCACTCGTCCCAGCTCAGCTGCCAGTAGCCCCAGCCGTTGTCCCACTCCTTGACGCGGTCGGTCCCGGTGGTCTCCAGGACGTCGCCCATCAGGGTGTTCTCGAAGAACCACCGGGCGTCGTCCATCCGCAGGTTGGTGCACCCGTTGGAGGTGTTGGCGCTGCCGATGTTGCCGTTGTAGGACGCCTCGTGGACGAACTCGCCGCTGTTGGACGTCCGCACCGCGTACTGCACCGTGGTGCTGTACCCGTTGCGCCCCGCGGGCAGTTCGACCGTGTCGGAGTCCATGAGCAGCGTCTCGTACCGCTCCATGAGCACGTGGACGCCGCTGCTGGTGGTGGAGAAGTTCGACGTCCCGTCGCCGTTGCTCACCGGGATGGTGCGCACCTCCTCGCCGTCGACGGTGACGACCATCTCGTGGTCGGGCACGTTCATGTCCATGCGCAGCTCGCGGCCGATCTCGAACTCCAGGCGGTGGTCCCGCACCCCGTACACCCCCTCGGCGGCCCGCACGCCCGCCAGGTGCATCTCCACGCTCACCTGCTGGTAGGGCTCCCAGTAGGTCTCGGGCCGGAACACGACGGTCTTGTCGTCGAGCCACCGCCACGACCCCGCCACGCCCTGCTCGGAGACCACCTTGAGGGAGTTCTCCACCGCGGTCTTCTCGGTGACCGGGAGGTCGAAGCCGATGGTGATCGGCATGCCCACGCCCACGGTCTCACCCGAGGTGGGGAAGTTGTGGCTCAGCTCCAGGCGCTGCCCCTCGACCGCCGCCTCGGTGGTGAACTCGTGCACCAGTTCGGTGGGCTCGCCGTCCGCGTTCTCCGCGGTGGCGGTGACGGTCACGTCGGCGCCGGGGGCCAGGTTCCAGTCGGCGGTCCAGGCGGTGCCGTCCTCGCTGAGGGTGCCGGTCATCTCGAAGGGGGAGGCCTCGTCCTCGGCCTGGCCGGGGACCACCTGGTCGACCGTGACCTCGGAGATGGTCCCGTTCTCCGCGGTGACGGTGACCGGTGTGTTCGGGGCGACGGCCTCCGCGCCGGCCTCGGGGGCGATGGTGAGGACCGCGGCCTCGGAGCCCGAACCGCCGGGGTCGTCGCCTCCGTCCGAGGAGGTGCAGGCGGTCGCCGCGAGCGCGAGCGCCGCCAGAGCGATGCCGAACCGGCCCGGAGCCGACGGGGGGATCGTGCCCATCACTGTGGGTCCTCGTTTCCTTAGAACGCTGGTGTCCTATAAGACTCCCGTCCCCGGAAAAGGTTCGCTCATACGGGGCATCCCGGGGCATATTTCGCTCACAGCCGGAGCGCCCCGACCCCCGGCGGGAACGACCGGGGCAGGAGGCGGACCGTGCCGGTCGCCGGGGAGACGACCACCCGGGGACGCCGACCGGCTGTGCGGGACCGGTCCTGGAGGGGACCGGGTGGGCGGGGCCCGGCGCGCCGGTGGCACGCCGGGCCCCGCACGGGCGGATCAGTGCCCCTCGTGCCCCTCGGGGGACCCGGAGGGCGCGTCCGGGGCGGGCCCGGTGCCCAGCATCCCCTGCATCTCCGCGATCTCCTCCTCCTGCGCGTCCACGATCTCCTGCGCCAGCGCGCGGGCCTCGGGGTCGACCCCCTCGGCCAGCTCGGCCTCGGCCATCGCCACCGCGCCCTCGTGGTGGGCGATCATGTGCTCCAGGAACAGGCGGTCGAACTCCTCGCCCTCGGCGGACTCCAGATCGGCCATCTGCTCCTCGGAGAGCATGCCCTCCATCATCCCGTCCGAGTGCTCCATCCCCTCCGGGGAGGTGTCCGCGCCCCAGGACTCCAGCAGCCCGGTCATCTGCTCGATCTCGGGCCCCTGGGCGTCGCGGATGCGCTCGGCCAGGTCGGAGACCTCCTCCCCGGCGCGGGTCTGCGCCAGGTCGGCCATGGCCACGGCCTGCTCGTGGTGCGGGATCATCATCTGCGCGAAGTGCACGTCGGCGTCGTTGAACTCCGCGGCGCTCTCCTGCGCGGCCGGCTCCCGGGGGTCGGCCGGGGCGTCGTCGGTGCCGCAGGCGGCCAGGGCCAGTGCGGCGAAGAGTGCGGCGGCGGTGCCCTTGAGGGCACGGTTCACGAAGGTCATGGCGACCTCGTTTCCTCTCGTCTGTGGGTGTTCTCCGTGCTATCGGCGAGAGGCGGGCGCGGAGCGGCCGCGCGGGACCGTCCGGCGCCCGCGCGGATCCTATATACGGAACACCTGGAGATCGGAGAGGACCGGACGCTTCCCGGCGGCCACCGACGGCGGGTCGTCGCCGCGCAGGGCACCGGTCGCGGCGGCGGGCGCGGGCGGCCCGGGCCAGGGCGTGAAGGCCGTTGCGGCGAGCCCGGCCCACGGCAGCCCGGGGCCGGCGAGCGTGGGGCACACCGACGTGGGGTCCAGCTCCGGCAGCGCGGAGGAGGCGGTCTCCAGGACCGGCTCCACGTGCGCCCCGGAGAGGGTGTGCGCGACGGGCGCCGTGTGGGCGGCGGGCGCGGGGTGCGCACCGTGCGCCGCCTGGGCGGCGGGTGCCGCGTGCGCGGCACCGTGGCCGCGGTCCCCGTGGTCGGCGTGGCCGAGCGTGTGCATGGCACCGAAGGCGGCCAGCAGCACCGCGAGCAGCAGCGCCCGCACCCACGGGGAGAGCCCCGGGGCGAAGGCGGGTCGCTGCGTCGTCGCGGTCACGGCGGCAGTCTACATTCCCCAACCAGGTAGGGGTATCGGGGTCGCCTCCAGGGCGCCCGTGCCGCCGAGCCGTGCCCATGAGCGCTGCACCTGGGCGCCGCCTTCCCTCCCCACCTCTGTGGGGCGCCGCTTCCGGATGCCGTCTCCCCGCCCGGACGCCCTCGTTCCCACCCCGGCCGTGGGGCGCCCTCTCCGGCCGACCGCCCCTCCGTCCCGCCGGGACCGCTCACGCGGACCCCTCCCGCCGAACCTTCGCGCAACGGATCTGATTCGTGTTCGCGCAGTTCAACGGGGCTGTTCGCGTCCTCGATTACCCGAGAGGTAATCGACGCCCTTCCCTCCGGCCGGGATGCTCGGTGGTGTCGACGGACACGACCCGGAAGGGGAACCACCATGACCACCCGTACCGCTCCCGCCACCGCCTCCGCCACCCGGCCGCTGCGCCTGCTGCTGGGCACCGACGCGGCCACCTGCCTCGCCGCCGGAGCGCTGCTCACCGCCGCCTCCCCGTGGCTGCCGGGCCTGCTCGCCCTGCCCGCCGCCCTGCTCGTCCCGGCGGGGGTCTTCCTGCTGGGCTTCGGCGCCTGGCTGGCCCTGCTGGCCTCGGGGCGCGGCCTGACCCGCGCGGCGGTACGGGCCGTCATCGCGATCAACGCCGTCTGGGTCGCGGCCACCGGCGCCCTGGGCCTGGGCGTCCTGGTCGACCCGAACGGGTTCGGCACGGCGTTCCTGCTGGTGCAGGCGGGCGCCGTCGCCGGGCTGGCCGCCCTGGAGGCCGGCGCCCTGGGCCGCGCGGACCTGGCCTGACGCACCGCCCGTCTAAGGTGGTCCGCAGCAACCGGGGAAGGGGGCGGAGTGACCGGGACGACCGAGCGCGCGGAGGCCGGCGGGCTCCTCAGGGAGTGGCGCGGCCGCCGCAGGCTCAGCCAGCTGGAGCTGTCGCTGCGTGCCGGGGTCTCCGCCCGCCACCTGAGCTTCGTGGAGACCGGCCGCTCCCGCCCGGGCCGCGAGATGATCCTGCGGCTGGCCGAGTGCCTGGACGTCCCCCTGCGCGAGCGCAACCGGCTGCTGCTCGCCGCGGGGTACGCACCGGTCTTCGCCGAACGCCCGCTGGACGACGCCGACATGGGCCCGGTGCGGGAGGCCGTCCGCCGGATCCTGGCCGGGCACGACCCGTATCCGGCGGTGGTCGTGGACCGCGACTGGACCCTCATCGAGGCCAATACCGGGATCGGCCTGTTCCTGGAGGCGGTCGATCCCGACCTGCTGGCCCCGCCCGTGAACGTGCTGCGGCTGGGCCTGCACCCGCGCGGCATGGCGCCCGCCATCGTCAACCTCGACCAGTGGCGGGCGCACCTGCTGCACCGACTGCGCCTCCAGGCCGACTGGTCCGGCGACGCCGGCCTGGCCGGGCTCTACCGGGAGCTGGCCGCCTACCCGGGCGGCGACCCGGGGCCGCCCCGCGGGACGCCGCCCATCGCGGTGCCCCTGCGGCTGCGCCTGGGCGGGCGGGAGCTGTCGTTCCTGTCCACGGTGGCGACGTTCGGCACCCCGCTGGACGTCACCGTCTCCGAGCTCGCCATCGAGTCGTTCTTCCCGGCCGACGACGCGACGGCCCGGGCCCTGGGCGCCGTCCGCGCCCCCGCCTGACCTCGGGTCCCCGGAGTCCGGACCCGGAGCCCGGGCCCGGTTCCCGGCTCCGGATCACCCTCCGGACCGGGACGCGGGGCCCCGGGACCGCCTCAGTGGTAGGACCACATCACCATTTCCGCCGCCGCGAAGTTCCGGGCCCGGAGCTCGTCGCGCTGGATGATCCAGAACGGGCACGCCACGATCCCGGGGTCCTCGGGCATGTCCAGCTGGGCCTGGGCCAGCAGCACCCAGCCCCCCTTCTCGTCCTCGGGGGAGGAGTCCATGATGGGCGGGTCCTGCGGCGAGTAGGCGTATCCGCCCAGGATGATGCCGTCCTCCCACTCCACCGTCCGGTGGCCGTGGTCCTCCAGCTGGTACTCCTCGTAGAGGCGCGCGGTCTCCGGGTCGGAGAGGACCGCGTCGTCGGCGCTCGTCGGCAGGCTCGGGACGACCCGGGCGTAGAGAGGGCGCGGTTCGATGACGGGGAGGGCGCTGCCGTCCTCGGGGAGTGCGCGCTCGGTCGTGGGCGTTCCCGCGGGGACGTAGACCACGGAGTCGGAGACCTGCCCCGACGTCTGGCAGTCGGGGTCGGTCCTGTCGGTGAAGAACAGCAGGTGGCCCTCGCGCGGCAGCGGGAGGTGGCAGCCGTCCGGGGGGAGGGCGGCGCAGTCGACGGTCGCGACCAGGTCCAGGCCGTTGTCCCACTCCATGCCCTCGGGAAGCGAGGGGAGGCCGCCGTACCGCCCGACCGGGGCGCCGCCGTCCCTGTTCGAGGGACTGAGCTCGGTCTGGGGCAGGACGAGGCTCAGCGCCAGGTCGATGGCGTGTTCGGGGACGCCCGCTTCGCGTGCTCTGTCGCGGTATGCCTGGGAGGTGTTCATACCGGACATGCTGCCGCAGCCGGGGGACACTCCGCGCCGTGGCGGTGGCGGTGGCGGGCGCCCTGCTCAGGCGGGTGTGTCCGGGGCGCCGTCGACGGCGGCGGCGATGCGCGGGACCAGCTGCTCCAGCGCGTACGGCAGGCTCAGCACCGTGCTCCAGGTCAGCGCGCCCGACACCACCACGTCGTCCACGATGAGCGCGCGCCCCTGCGCCGCCACGTCCAGGCTCTGGTACACCCGGTGGTCGGCCAGGTCCTCGCGCAGCCCCGGGCTGAACCCGGCGTTCCACAGCAGCAGGTCGCGGTCGAGCAGCTCGAAGTCCTCCTCCGGCAGCGGGGCGGCGTCGGAGTCCCCGGTCAGCTCGGCGATCTCCGCCGGCGTCTCGAACCCCAGCGCCTCCAGGAACCGCGTGCGCGGGTCGGTGGGGGAGCGCACCACGAAGGTCCGGTCGAACCGCTCGGCGACCACGGCGCCGGCCCCCTGGAACCGCGGGTGGGCCGCGCTCATCTCGGCGAACCGCGCCTCCACTCCGGCGACGAGCCCGGCGGCCTCCTCCTCCCGGTCCAGCGCCCGGCCGATCGCCAGAGTCATCTCGTCCCAGGGCGCACCCCAGTCGGGGAAGTCGCCGAGCTGGGCGACCGTGGGCGCCAGCACCGACAGGGCGTCGTAGTCCTCCTGCGTCAGGCCGCTGTACAGCCCGACGATCAGATCCGGTTCCAGGGTGGCGATGAGCTCCAGGTCGGGCCGGTCGCCCTCCGGCCGCGGCATCACCTCCGGCGCGGCCCCGCCCAGCGAGCCCTGCGCCCACGGCCAGACCCCGTGGGCGAACTCCTCGTAGAAGTTGGTGACGCCCACCAGCCGCGGGCCCGCGCCCAGGGCCAGCACGGCGTCCACGTCGGTCAGGCCCACTGTGACGATCCGCTGGGGTTCGGCGGGGATCTCGGTGGCGCCGAACCTGTGCTCCACGGTCAGCGGGTACCCGCCGCGGCCCGCGGACGCGCCCGGGTCCGCGTCGTCGCGGCCCCGGCCGCAGCCGGCCGCGGCCAGCCCCAGCGCGCCCGCGGTACCGGCCAGCAGGGCGCGTCGGCTGAGGGAGGGGTGGGGCACGGCGACCTCCGGGGGAAGGGGGGCGATTCGGTCAGCCTTGCCTAACACCACCCCGCCCCACCGCGCAACAGCCCAGCCCTCGCCATCCCCATCGGACCCGCCATCCCCACCGGCCGCGCCGGGCCGACCTGGCGCGGGGCCGGGCACTCGGGTCCGCCCCAAGCGCCGGACACGGCCGGGTCAAGACACCGTCCGCGGGCCATGCCCGGACCCCGACGGGGGAACCACTCCGGGTGCGGCCGCCCGGCCGCGCCCGAAAGGACCGGACACGGCGGGGGACGGATGAAGGCGCTCACAGTGGAACCCATGAGGAACGGATCGGTGCGGGTGGAGGACGTCGAGCCCCCCGTGCCCGGGGAGAACGACCTCCTCGTCGACGGGATCGCCCTGGGGGTGTGCGGCACCGACCGCGAGATCGCCGGCGGCGAGTACGGCGCCGCTCCGCCCGGCCGCGACCGCCTCATCCTGGGACACGAGTCCCTGGGCCGGGTCCGCCAGGCCCCGCCCGGCAGCGGGTTCTCCCCGGGCGACCTGGTGGTGGGCATCGTGCGCCGCCCCGACCCGCTGCCCTGCGGGCCCTGCGGCCACGGCGAGTTCGACATGTGCCGCAACGGCGAATTCACCGAGCGCGGCATCAAGGAACTCGACGGCTTCGGTTCCCAGCAGTGGACGGTGGAGGCCGACTACGCGGTGGCCCTGGCCCCGGCCCTGGAGCGGGTCGGCGTCCTCATGGAGCCCGCCACCGTCGTCGCCAAGGCCTGGGAGCAGATCGAGCGCATCGGCGGCCGCGCCTGGTTCGACCCGGAGACCGTCCTGGTCACCGGGGCCGGCCCGATCGGCCTGCTCGCCGCCCTGTTGGGCGTGCAGCGCGGCCTGGACGTGCACGTCCTGGACCGGGCCGAGGAGGGCGTCAAACCGGAGCTGGTGGCGGCCCTGGGTGCCACCTACCACACCGGCAGCGTGGCCGACCTGGCCGCGCGGGTGCCGCTGGACGTCATCGTCGAGACCACCGGGGCCACCCCGGTCATCCTCGACGCCATGGAGCACAACGCCGCCGACGGCATCGTGTGCTTCGTCGGCCTGGGCAGCGCCGGCGGGCCGGTGCAGATCGACTCCGACCTCATGGGCCGGCGCCTGGTCCTGGAGAACGACGTGCTGTTCGGCTCGGTCAACGCCAACCGGCGCCACTACGAGCAGGCCGCCGGAGCCCTGGAGAAGGCCGACCACGCCTGGCTGGAGCGGCTGATCACCCGGCGGGTGCCGCTGGCCGAGGCCGCCGAGGTGTTCGCCGCCCCGCCCGGCGACCAGGTCAAGGTCGTCGTGGACCTGTGAGCCCCCGCGGCAGGGGGCGTAGGGCCCGCCCCGGCGGGCCCTACGCGGTGTTTTCGGCCCCGGTGCGAGGGCAGGTGACCCGTGAGGACGTCGATACAGGAGGAGTCCGCCGATGACAGACGACGACCCACGGTCCCCCAAGATCGTCCTGGGCGTGGACGGGTCCGGGCACGCCGACGCCGCCCTGGAATGGGCGGCCGCCGAGGCCGAGCGGACCGGGCGCCCGCTGGACATCGTGCTCGCGCTGCCGATGCCGATCGTGGTGATGTCCGAGGGGCCCACGCGCCCCTCGGCGACCCAGCAGCTGATCGCGCACGGGGAACAGACCCTGAGCGCCGCCGCCGACCGGGTGCGCGGGCTGTTCCCGGCGGCCCGGGTGGAGGTGTCCCTGGTGATGGACGACCCCGCCCCGGCGCTGCTGGAGCGGGCCGGGCACGACGACCTGCTGGTGGTGGGCTCGCGCGGGCTGGGCGCGCTGCGCTCGGCGGTGATGGGCTCCACCTCGGTGCGCCTGGCCGCCCGGGCGCACTGCCCGGTGGCGGTGGTTCCGGAGAAGTGGGCGCACGCCGGCCGCAGGAACCGCACCGTGGTCGGGGTGGACGGCTCGGAAGCCTCCCTGCACGTCCTCCGGTTCGCCCTGGGGCGGGCGCGCGAGGACGGGTCCGCGGTGACGGTGGTGCACAGCTGGGAGATGGCCACCCCCTTCGCCCCCGAGGCGCTGGCCGCCTCGGGGTGGACCCCGCCGGAGGAGCTGCTGGAGCAGCGTTCGGGTGAGCTGGTCGCCGCGATGTTCGAGGAGGTCGGCGACGAGGCGGAGGGCGTCGACGTGTCGGTGGTGCGCAGCCGCCAGGCCCCGGAGCGGGCGCTGCTGGCGGAGGCGGAGAACGCCGACCTGGTGGTGGTCGGCTCGCGCGGCCGGGGTGGCCTGCGCGGGCTGTTCCTGGGGTCGGTCAGCCAGGCGGTGCTGCACGGGGCCGAGGTCCCGGTGGTGGTGATCCCGCACCGGGCGGAGGAGCACCCGGAGACGCTGCCCTGGTCCGGCGGGAGCGACTGACGGACCGGGCCCGAGAGCCGGGACCCGAGGCCTCGGCCCCGAGGGTCGGGGCCCGAGGACCGGGACGGGTGACCGAGTACGGGCGGCCCGGTACGGGCGACCGAAACGACCGCGGGGCGGTCCGGCGGATCATCGCCGGGCCGCCCTTCGCCGTGTACGGCCGCCGCTTCGGGCCGCGCCGGGCCGCACCATGGTAAAAACGATTCAGCAAGCCGGTGGCCAGGGATGTGTTCCACGGCATAATCGCATCTTGACGCCCTTCCCACCCCAGGGATAATCTTCGCTCAGCATTGTTTAAAACGATTCAAGTGCCTTGTTCAGGCGGCACCTGGTCGACACAGCAGCAGCGAACGGAGATCCGCCGTGGCCACACCCTCCTCCGACCGTCGCGCGGGCGCCCTGGAGGTCCTGCGGCGCCAGCACATCGAGCTCCCCTCCTGGGCGTTCGGCAACTCCGGCACCCGCTTCAAGGTCTTCGCGCAGCAGGGCGTCCCCCGCGACCCGTGGGAGAAGCTCGCCGACGCCGCCCAGGTCCACCGCCTCACCGGCGTGGCCCCCACCGTCGCCCTGCACATCCCCTGGGACCGGGTCGACGACTACGCCGCCCTGGCCGAGCACGCCCGCGGGCTGGGCATCTCCATCGGAGCCATCAACTCCAACGTGTTCCAGGACGACGACTACATGCTCGGCAGCGTCACCAACCCCGACCCCGCCGTGCGCCGCAAGGCGGTCGACCACCTCCTGGAGTGCGTCGACATCATGGACGCCACCGGCTCGCGCGACCTCAAGCTGTGGTTCTCCGACGGCACCAACTACCCCGGCCAGGACGACCTGCGCGCCCGCCAGGACCGCCTCGCCCAGGCCCTGTCCGAGGTCTACGACCGGCTCGGCCCCGACCAGCGCATGCTGCTGGAGTACAAGCTCTTCGAGCCCGCCTTCTACGCCACCGACGTCCCGGACTGGGGCACCGCCTACGCCCACTGCCTGGAACTGGGCGACCGCGCCGTCGTGTGCGTGGACACCGGCCACCACGCCGCCCACACCAACATCGAGTTCATCGTCGCCTTCCTGCTCCGCGCGGGGAAGCTCGGCGCCTTCGACTTCAACTCGCGCTTCTACGCCGACGACGACCTCATGGTCGGCTCCGCCGACCCCTTCCAGCTCTTCCGCATCATGTACGAGGTCGTCCGCGGCGGCGGGCTGGACGCCGACACGCAGGTCGCGTTCATGCTCGACCAGTGCCACAACATCGAGCCCAAGATCGCCGGCCAGATCCGCTCGGTCATGAACGTGCAGGAGGCCACCGCCAAGGCCCTGCTCGTGGACGCCGACGCCCTGGCCGACGCCCAGCGCGAGGGTGACGTCCTGGCCGCCAACGCCGTCCTCATGGACGCCTACAACACCGACGTGCGCCCGCTGCTGGCCGACCTCCGCGCCGAGCAGGGTCTGGACCCCGACCCCATGGCCGCGCACGCCCGCTCCGGCTACACGGAGCGCGTCGTCGCCGAGCGCAAGGGCGGCACCCAGGCCGGGTGGGGCGCGTGAGCACCACCGGACCCCGGCAGACCGACCGCACCGAACGCGCAGACCGCACCTCAGTACAGGGGGACCCCGTGTCCGACACCGTCGTCGACCAGCTGATCGCCCGCAGCAACACCCTGGGCGCCGACCCGCGCAACACCAACTTCGCCGGCGGCAACACCTCCGCCAAGGGCGAGCGCACCGACCCCGTCACCGGCGAGCCCGTCGAGATCCTGTGGGTCAAGGGCTCCGGCGGCGACCTGGGCACCCTCACCGAGGACGGCCTGGCCGTCCTGCGCCTGGACCGGCTGCGCGCCCTGGTGGACGTCTACCCCGGCGAGGAGCGCGAGGACGAGATGGTCGCCGCGTTCGACCACTGCCTCTTCGGCAAGGGCGGAGCCGCCCCCTCCATCGACACCGCCATGCACGGCCTGGTCGACGCCCCGCACGTCGACCACCTGCACCCCGACTCCGGCATCGCCCTGGCCACCGCCGCCGACGGCGAGGCCCTCACCCGCGAGTGCTTCGGCGACCGCGTCGTGTGGGTGCCCTGGCGCCGTCCCGGCTTCCAGCTCGGCCTGGACATCGCCGCCATCGCGAAGGAGAACCCGAACGCCATCGGCGCCATCCTGGGCGGCCACGGCATCACCGCCTGGGGCGCGACCAGCGAGGAGTCCCAGGCCAACTCCCTGGAGATCATCCGCACCGCCGAGCGCTTCATCGCCGAGCGCGGCCGCCCCGAGCCCTTCGGCCCGGTCCTGCCCGGCCGCGAGGCCCTGCCGGAGGCCGAACGCCGCGAGCGGGCGGCCGCCCTGGCCCCCGTCATCCGCGGCCTGGCCTCCACCGACCACCCCCAGGTCGGGCGGTTCACCGACAGCGACGCGGTCCTGGACTTCCTGTCCCGCGCCGAGCACCCGCGCCTGGCCGCCCTGGGCACCTCCTGCCCGGACCACTTCCTGCGCACCAAGGTCCGGCCGATGGTCCTGGACCTGCCCGCCGACGCCCCGCTGGAGGAGGCCGTCGCGCGGCTGAAGGAGCTGCACGAGGAGTACCGGGCCGAGTACAGCGCCTACTACGAGCGCCACGCCACCCCCGACAGCCCGGCCATCCGCGGCGCCGACCCGGCGATCGTGCTGGTCCCGGGCGTGGGGATGTTCTCCTTCGGCAAGGACGCCAAGACCGCGCGGGTGGCGGGGGAGTTCTACGTCAACGCCATCAACGTGATGCGCGGCGCGGAGGCGCTCTCCACCTACCGGCCCATCGAGGAGTCGGAGAAGTTCCGCATCGAGTACTGGGCGCTGGAGGAGGCCAAGCTGGCCCGGCTCCCGAAGCCCAAGCCGCTGGCCACCCGGGTCGCCCTGGTGACCGGCGCCGCCAGCGGCATCGGCAAGGCGATCGCGACCCGGCTGGCGGCCGAGGGGGCGTGCGTGGTCGTGGCCGACCTCGACGCCGACAAGGCCGCCGCGGCCGCCGCCGAACTGGGGAACTCCGACGTCGCCGTCGGCGTGGCCTGCGACGTCAGCGACGCCGACGCCGTGGCCCGCGCGCTGCGCGAGGCCGCCCTGGCGTTCGGCGGCGTGGACCTGGTCGTCAACAACGCGGGGCTGTCCATCTCCAAGCCGCTGCTGGAGACCACCGAACAGGACTGGGACCTCCAGCACGACGTGATGGCCAAGGGGTCGTTCCTGGTGTCCCGCGAGGCGGCGCGCCTCATGATCGCGCAGGGCATGGGCGGCGACATCGTCTACATCGCGTCCAAGAACGCCGTGTTCGCCGGACCCAACAACATCGCCTACTCCGCGGTCAAGGCCGACCAGGCCCACCAGGTGCGGCTGCTCGCCGCCGAGCTGGGCGGCCACGGCATCCGCGTCAACGGGATCAACCCGGACGGCGTGGTGCGCGGGTCGGGGATCTTCGCCGGAGGGTGGGGTGCCCAGCGCGCCAAGGTGTACGGGGTCGAGGAGGAGGACCTGGGCAGGTTCTACGCCCAGCGGACCATCCTGGGCCGGGAGGTCCTGCCCGAGCACGTGGCCAACGCGGTCTTCGCCCTGACGGCGGGGGACCTGTCGCACACCACGGGGCTGCACGTGCCCGTGGACGGCGGCGTGGCCGCGGCGTTCCTGCGATGAGCGCCGTCCACGCGGCGGTCGACCTGGGCGCGTCCAGCGGCCGGGTCATCGCGGGGCGGGTCCGGGACGGGCGGCTCCTCACGGAGGAGGTCACCCGGTTCGCCAACGGCCCCACCGCGGTGCCCGCCGCCGACCGCACCACCCTGCACTGGGACGTGCTGTCCCTGTACGCCGGGGCGGTCGAGGGGCTGCGGCGGGCGGCCGGCGCCCACAGGCTCGCCTCGGTGGGGGTGGACTCCTGGGCGGTGGACTACGGCCTGCTGGACGCCGACGGCGCCCTGCTGGGCAACCCGGTCCACTACCGGGACGCCCGCACCGACGGGATCCCCGAGCAGGTCTTCCGGCACTGGCCCGCCGACGCGATGTACGCGGTCAACGGCCTCCAGGTGCAGCCGTTCAACACGGTGTTCCAGCTGGCCGCCGAGGCGGGGAGCGCCCGCCTGGCGGCGGCCCGGGACCTGCTGCTCGTCCCCGACCTGCTGGGGTACTGGCTGACGGGGGTGAAGGCCGCGGAGCTGACCAACGCCTCCACCACCGGCCTGGTCGACGTCCGCGAACGCCGCTGGGCCCCCCGCGGCCTGGACGTGCTCGCCGAATCCTTCGGCGTGGACGCCCGCGCCCTGCTCCCGGACCTGGTCGAACCCGGAACCGTCGTCGCGCCCCTGCGCGGCGACCTCGGCGGCGCCCCGCTCGTGGCGGTGGGCTCCCACGACACCGCCTCGGCGGTGGTCGCGGTGCCCGCCGCCACGGCGGACTTCGCCTACATCTCCTCGGGGACGTGGTCCCTGGTCGGGGTGGAACTGGACGCCCCCGTCCGCACGGAGGCGTCCCGGGCCGCGAACTTCACCAACGAACTCGGTGTGGACGGCACCGTCCGCTACCTGCGCAACGTCAGCGGCCTGTGGCTCCTCCAGGAGTCGCTGCGCACCTGGCGCGAACAGGGGCGGGAGGCGCACCTGGCCGACCTGCTGGAGCACGCGGCCCGGGCGCCGGCCCTGGCCTGCGTGGTGGACGTGGACGACCCCCGGTTCCTGCCGCCGGGGGACATGCCCGCGCGCATCGCCGCGTTCGCCGCCGAGACCGGCCAGCGCCCGCCCGAGAGCGAGGCCGGGTTCGTGCGCTGCATCCTGGACTCGCTGGCCCTGGCCTACCGCCGGGCCGTCCACCAGGCCGCCGAGCTCAGCGGACGGAACGTGGACGTGGTCCACATCGTCGGCGGGGGCGCCAACAACACGCTGCTCTGCCGGCTCACCGCCGACGCCGTCGGCCTCCCCGTCGTCGCCGGCCCCGCCGAGGGGACCGCCATGGGCAACCTGCTGGTGCAGGCCCGCGCCGTCGGGGCCGTGGACGGCGACCTGGCCGCCCTGCGCCGTATCGTGGCCGCCTCCGCCGAGACGGTCACCTACCGCCCCGAGGGCCCGAGTTCCCGCTGGGAGTCGGCCGCCCGCCGCATCACCCCCTGACACCTGTGGCTCCCGGCCGGGAGCCACAGGTGCCTTGCCCTCCTTTGCCTTCCCCTCCTTGAGCCCGCCCCGGCCCCATGCCACAGTGTCCGAAGTCCTCGGCTACAGCCCATTGGTACTCGCATAACGCAGAGATAACGCCCCGCATTGTCCCAGGTCATTAACTGTGAGCCCCGCGCACGCGGGGATGGACCGAACTCGCCGCGCGGCTGGCGGCGGCCCGCCGAGTGAGCCCCGCGCACGCGGGGATGGACCGCTGCGGTGCCTGCCCGCTCTCGGAGGCTGGCAGTGAGCCCCGCGCACGCGGGGATGGACCGGCGGTGCCCGCCGGCACCGAGCACGTCGACGTGTGAGCCCCGCGCACGCGGGGATGGACCGACTTCTGGGCCGGGAGCTGCACACTCCCGGCCGTGAGCCCCGCGCACGCGGGGATGGACCGGAAGGGCAGTGGTTCGCCGGTACCGTCTGGCAGTGAGCCCCGCGGACGCGGGGATGGACCGAAGGAGCTGGCCAGCGCCTACGGGGTGGCGCCGTGAGCCCCGCGCACGCGGGGATGGACCGGGCAGGTCCACGACGACGGCCTCGTCGCCGCCGTGAGCCCCGCGCACGCGGGGATGGACCGCCATCACGTATGCCGACGGCAAGCCGTACAAGTGAGCCCCGCGCACGCGGGGATGGACCGGCCCGCGCCGACTACCTGGCGGGCCAGGGGCAGTGAGCCCCGCGCACGCGGGGATGGACCGGTTCCGCCCCCGTCCTCGGCGGTGACGATCACGTGAGCCCCGCGCACGCGGGGATGGACCGCCGAAGGACACGACACTGATCAGGGGCTGGCGGTGAGCCCCGCCCACGCGGGGATGGACCGACCACCTAACCACCCACTGATCGTGCCCGGCGCACCGTCCCCGCGCCGGGCGCCCCTTGTCCCGGCGCTCCATCACTGGGGGGCGGACGTAGAGCGCCGGGACAACCTCACCACGGATCCGACTCCAACAACGGCTCCGTGTTCTCTTGACACCATGGCACCATCAGCTCAACAGCCGCCTCGCCGTCGCCCATGTGCTCCAGCGCGATCTCCCGCAGCGCAGGCTCCGCGTTCGCCTCCAAAGCGGCCGTGTTCGCCTCCATCTCCAGGATGACGATCTGCGCCTCCTCGTGCGGCTCCAGATTGTCGGCGTTGATGTACACGTCCCGCAGACGCAACTTGTCGCAGATCAGGCGAGCGCTGTTCGGGTCCACCTCCACAGATGGCGACGCGGACGGCGACTCCACAGCAGCAGTAGACGGCGACGGAGACTCCGACGGCTCCGCTTCCTCAGGGGCCTGCGACGCACACCCGGACACCACCAGCACCGCGACAGCGACGCACACCAGCACACGCAGCTTCATGCGATCACTTCCCCACAGGCTTCGGCTTGTCCTTTGGTCGGGCCGGGGTACCCGCGAACGCCGCGAACCCCAAGACCACTCCAGCGGTGATGAACGCCGGCCCCAGCGGATCCGCCAGCATCGATGCGGCCCAGGAAGCAGCGATCCCACCAGCGACCAACGCCAGCGCGACCGCGCCCATCACGTACGTAGACGACATGCACACCTCCAGTAGGGGGAGCGCCGGAGCGGGCAGCGCAAGAACAACAGTGTGACACCGGAACCGGCGGGAGGGTGAGCCCCGCGCACGCGGGGAGGGACTGAGAACGGGCGACTCAGCCTCCGGTTCGGTGACCCGCTGTTTCTCATCACGCTGGCCGCTGAGGTGGGCATCCTGTGGTCTCACGACGCCCCTGACGATCACTCAGAGCGCAACAAGAGGTGGGGAGAGACGAATACCGGTTACACGATCACCGGCGTCTGCCAAATGCGCCGCCTGGATACACTGCCTCAACCCACCCCGACCGGAGGCCACCTCTGTGTTACCTGCACGAGTATTCGCCGTTGCCCCGCTGGCTCTGATGATTCTCGTCCTGTCCGGTTGCTCTTCCTGGGGCTGCACCGACACAACGGCGGAGCGCGGTGAGGCCGGTGTCAGGGTGGGGGTTGTGGACGCGGACGGGCAGGCTCTCGGAGTCACCGCCGAAGTCGTTGACTGGCTCCTTGAGCCCCACCCGCAGGTGCCCTCCGAAGGTGATCGGGTCCATTTCTATTTCCGCTTCGACGGCGCCAACGAATATTCCGACCCCGCAGTGGACGCCTGCGCGGTCGACAAGGAGCGCGTGGTGCTGGGGTGTCAGACGGTCTACTCGTCCCAGGCGTTCGGGCCGGCTGACGATCCCCACACGGGCGATGACTGGCTCGCCGTCGAGAACCCTGAGCAGGTTGCCGAAGTGTTGTTGATCCCCAATGACCAGTCCTACGACCGACCCACTTGTGAAGTGGACATCAGGGATGGCGGCGGGATGCACCCTCCGGAATCGCCCAACATGGGGGACCGGCTGTAGGGAGGCCAAGGAGGTTGGACGCATCTGTGACCCACCGACTTCGCACCCTTTGCCGACCCGATCCGCGACATCGGCATTCCCGGAACAGCGGTGCGCACCTTCGCGCTGCGTCAGCTCGTGACTCTAGGTCCTAAGCCGATCATCACCTGGACGCTGGGTTTCCATGACAAGACCACCACCCGAGTTACTGCCCAGGCGGGAGAGACTAGGAGCTGCCACACCCCAGCGACCACAAACGATGATCGAAGCGGTGGGGCCACGGAGATGTCGATCGCTCGAGCAACGGCTCTTGCAAGTCTCGCCCCAAGCGGGAGGCGGTGGGGGAAACAGCTGGTCCACCACGCTCTGGCAGGTGAGGTGGATGCGCAGGCTCAGGGACACGATGTCGCTTAGCTGCCGTCAGCGCCCGCTCGCCCTTCAGGAATCACAGAAGCCCATTCACCTTGAGCCAGTCCTGGTCTCCATGCCACAGTGTCTGAAGTCTTCGGTCGTAGCCTGTCGGCACTCGTATAACGCGGAGATAACGCCCCGCGTTGTCCCAGGTCATTAACTGTGAGCCCCGCGCACGCGGGGATGGACCGCAGCGGGGTCGCGCGGCCATGGCCTCCGTGAGTGAGCCCCGCGCACGCGGGGATGGACCGGCGGGGGTGCGGGTGCGGCTGCTGCTGGGCGAGTGAGCCCCGCGCACGCGGGGATGGACCGGTGAATACGCGCTACTGGAGTAGTCCGGCAGGGTGAGCCCCGCGCACGCGGGGATGGACCGCCGGGCACAGCCAAAACGACGTCCTCGTTCATGTGAGCCCCGCGCACGCGGGGATGGACCGCGATCGAGTTCGAGACCGGCTCGGACATCCGCGTGAGCCCCGCGCACGCGGGGATGGACCGGGTGAGATCCCACCCGCGCGACCCGATGACCTGTGAGCCCCGCGCACGCGGGGATGGACCGGTGCAGGGCCGGGCCGGGCAGCGGTGGGACCGGTGAGCCCCGCGCACGCGGGGATGGACCGGATCCGCTCGCGGCGACCTGGTCGGCGATCGAGTGAGCCCCGCGCACGCGGGGATGGACCGCGGGCCCGCGCCCTGGCGGACGAGGCCGAGGCGTGAGCCCCGCGCACGCGGGGATGGACCGGCGTGGAGAACCTCAAGCTCGCCCGGTGCCCCGTGAGCCCCGCGCATGCGGGGATGGATCGCCAAGGTGGTTGTCACGGCGATCGCCAACATCCTCACTCCGCTCGTTGCGGGGTTCCTGCCGGATGTGGATGGGTCCTCCATCGACGCGCTCGTCATCGGCGTCGTCAGCCTGATAATGACGTTCCCTGCCGGGTATCTCGCCCCGCACGCGTCTCGCCCCGACGTGGAAGTCAAGTACTGACCGCAGACATGCGCCTCTCCCTTCGCGGGAGGGGTGCTTTCATTTTCGTTATGCCCGCTTGCCCTTGGCGATCTGGTCGACCCGGGCAGGAGAGAGGCCGAGTTCGGCGGCGAGAGCGCGGACTGTGTGCCCCTGTTCTCGCAGCTCGGCGACGGCGGGCTGACGGACCGCTTTGAGGGCGTCCTCTACCTCGGCGAGGGCGGCAAGGATCTCGCCGACAATGCGGGCGCGGATGAGCGGGTCTGTCTCTTCAGCAGCGGACTTGGGGAGCTTGCGCAGGTGAGTGAGGGTTTCGGGGATGCCCATGCTGTCAGTGTAGGCGCCTGAACATTTTTCGTCCAGGTGTCCGATTCCTCTGTCTGGGCGCCTATGCAATGAGGGTGTGGCAGACGGATATGGAGGGAGGTGGCAGGGCTGGATGCCAGTCTGATCCTCCAGATCACGGTCACCGTGCTCAGGGGTCGAGGGTAGTCAAAGTACCCCCGGTCCCGTTCCCTCGGAACGGCACACACCAGCAAGGAGAAGAAGTGGCCGCAGGCAGGATCCTCGTTGCCCACAACGTCACCGCCGCGGCCGCCCTGGCCGTGGTCCTGGTGGGCGCCTTCTCCACCGGCATCATCTGGTGGGTGTGGGCCGCGATCGGGCTGAACATCGCCTACTCCCGCGGTCGGTAGTCCGGTCCGCCGGCGCCCCGTTCCCTTCCGAGGACGGGGCGTTTCGCTGTCCGAATGCGGCCACTGCCTGCGAGCGACAGGAGGTTCAGGGGTTCCACGCCCGCGCGGCAGCCCTCACATCAGACTGAGGGCCCGGTACACGGCGACGACGGTGGACGCCCCGACGATCTCGCCGCGGGTGATCATGGCCACCGCCTCTTCCAGCGGCCACCACTTGATCTCTTGGGCTTCGTTGATGTCCGGCACCGTGTCGGTGGGCGTGGCGCCGCGGGCGAGGTAGATGATCTGCGGCTGGTCCACGGACCCGATGGCGGGCTGGAACGTCACCAGGTGCTCCATGGACTCGGGCCGCCACCCGGTTTCCTCTTCGACCTCGCGGGCCGCCGCCGACCCGGTGTCCTCGGCGGTGTTGACGTACCCGCCGGGCAGCTCCCACACCCACCGGTCGATGATGAACCGGTGCCGCCGCATGAGCAGCACTTCCCGCGCGTCGTTGATGACCAACGTCATCGCCGCCGGGGGCATCTTCACCGCGTACTGGGTGAAGGACACCCCGTCGGGGAGGGCGATGTCGACGGTGGACAGGCGGATGTGCCGGTTCTCGTCCACGAGCTTCTCACCATGGACCGTCCATTGGGTAGTCACACCGGCACCCTAGTGGGGCGTCACTTCTCCCCGGTCGGCTCGGACAAGCCGCCGTTGCGCCATCTCATCGGTGAGCGCTTCGATGGCGGCCCTCAACGACTTGGACTGCTTGCAGTACAGGGCGAGGGGGTGACACGAGGGTGACAAGGGCGGTGGCTGCGGCGGCGATGCCTGAGATGACGACAGCAGTCCGGGTAACAGCATTCGGCAGTGGGCGGCCTGCACGGTGCGTGAGGGGGCGGAGCGGAAGTGAGCGGGCAGGCCCCACGTAGTTGGGGATGTGCCGGCCTCGGTGAGGCAGGTGTAGACGGAGCGCAGATGAGCCCGGTTCAGGCGGAGCGGGATGGGCGCTGAGGTGTTCGCGGGGCTTGGGAGGGACGCGTTGCGCGGGCGGCTGGCGTTGACAGCGCTCGGATGTGCGGTGCCGCGTCTACCCGAGGGCCTCGACCACCAGCTCGGTGGCCTTCGCGATGAGGGCGTCGTCGTACCCCGCGCCCGCCTCGTCGCGGCCGGACATGACCGCCAAGACCACGGGATCGCCCTCCGGCGGCCACAGCACACCGATGTCGTGCCGCGTCCCGTATCCGCACGCGCCGGTCTTGTCCCCGACCTCCCACCCCTCGGGGACACCGGCCCGGATCAGGTCGTCGCCGGTGGTGTTGGCGCGCATCATGGTGACGAGGATGTCGCGTTTGTCCTCCGACAGCACGTCCCCCAACGCGAACTCCCGCAGGCTGGTGGCCATCGCGCGCGGAGTGCTGGTGTCGCGGACATCGCCCGGGGCGGCCTCCGCCATCTCCGGCGCGACCCGGTCCACGCTGGTGACCTCATCGCCGATCCCGCGCAAAGCCTCCCTCAGCCCCTCCGGCCCGCCCAGTTCCTCGAAGAGCAGGTTGGAGGCGGTGTTGTCGCTGTGGCGCAGGGCCGCGTCCCCAAGTTCGCGCAACGTCATGCCGCTGGACACGTGCTCCTGGGTGACGGGGGAGTGGAAGACCAGGTCGGCCTCGGAGAAAGTGACGACCCGGTCGAGCTCCTCCACGGGCGTCCGGTCGAGTACGGCGCCGAAGGCCAGGACCTTGAAGGTCGAGCAGTAGGCGAACCGCTCGTCCGCCTGGAACTCCACCGCCCGCCCCGTACCGGTGTCGAGCGCGTAGACGCCGAGCCGGGCGTCGAACTCCTCCTCCAGGCGCGTGAACCCGGCGTCCATCCGGATGGGGGACGGCGACGCCGAGGGTTCCGCGGGCACGGTGGCCGAGGGCGGCGAGCCGACGGAACCGACGGGGGCCTCCGGCGAGGAGCAGCCGGTGAGCGGCACCAGCACCACCGGGACCAGCACCGCCAACGCAACGTGTCGAGCCATGGTCCACGGCACCGCGAAGCACCTTCTCTCCGTATGTGAACGGTGACTCTGGGAAGTCTCGCGGCTGCCGGCCCCGCTGTCGACGATGCCGACGGCACGGCGTGTACACCGGCCGGGACGCCCACGCCACCGCCGCGGTCCTCGCCGGGCCGGCGGGCCTTCCCGCGGCCGCCGCATCGTTCCCCGAACCGGAAGCGCGGCGCCGCCGCGCGCCGGAGTGGGAGGAGCCGCGGGCAGGTGGCTCTTCTCCGTCCCGCACGGCCGGGAGTGCTTTCTCAGCGGGGCGCACAAGGGCGCCGTGTGTCCCCCCGGGGGGAAGGGTGCCTTCCGGCGGCGCGCCGCCATCTGCGACGTCCCGGACCGCCCGATCGCCCGGGAGGCCCTTCCGGAGAGCACCGCCCGGCGACCGCGCGCCGCCCCCGCCGGTCGGAGCGCGGCCGACGGGGACCGGAACCGGAAGGCCCCGGCCAGCGTCAGGAGGGGTGAGCCGACGACGGCGCCCCGTCCCACTGCGAAAGGCCCTCCGTGCACCCCCGACTCGCCGACCTGGACCCCGCAGAGGTCCTCGACCCCTTCTACTCCCAGATCCGCCAGGCGGTGGACATGGGGGAGGAGACCTACGACGAGATCGTCGAGCGGGTCATCGACGGCGGCCTGATGATCGACCTGCCCGACGGGATCCGGGCGGGGGAGTACGGGGAACTGGAGGGCGTGGGCCGGGCGGACCTGCGCGCGTGGCTGGTGGAGGTGCTGCGCGGGGAGTTCGCCGCCCACCGGGAGTGGCAGAGCGGGCTGACCGGAGGGGCCACCGACGCCGAACGGCTGACCGAGGCGCTGTTCGCCCTGGAGGAGCACGGGATCGTCGCCCGTGAGGACTTCGCCTGCTGCCAGCGGTGCGGTGTGTCGGAGATCCGTGAGGAGGGGCTGGACGACGGCTCGGATCCGCGCGGCTACGTCTTCTACCACGAGCAGGACACCGGCGACGACCCGCTGCACCTGACCTTCGACACCCCGGACGGTTCGGACGCGACCCGCGCCGCACTGGGCGACGAGGTCGTCGGCGTCCTGCGCGGGCACGGGCTGAGCGTGGAGTGGGAGCGGGACCCGAGGCGGCGGATCAGGGTCCGGATGCGGAGCTGGCGCACACCCCGCCACGGGGAGCTCGCCGTGTTCCCCGAGGCCGGCGCGGCCCGGCCCGTGGCAGGGGAGAACGCCCCGATCCTGAGCGAGGCCCGCACACGGCCCCGTCCAGCGGACACGGTGCCGGACCGGACCGTCGAGGCCGACGGGTTCCGCTTCACCGTTACGGGCATCCGGGACGGGATCACGGGCCTGGATTCGGTGGACGGCACCCTGGCCCCGCAGGGCCGGTTCGTCGTCGTCGGGATGGTCGTGCACAACCCCGCGCCGGCCCTGGGCGGCTTCTCACCGGCGCTCCATGTCCTGCACGACACCCTGGGCCGGACCCACACCTTCCACCAGGAGGCGACGCTCGGACACACCGGCACCGTTCACCCGCGAACGTTCTACGGCCCCGGGACCGTCCTGGCCGGGCTGGTGTTCGACCTTCCGCGGGACGCGGTCCCGTCCCACCTCATGGTCAACGGGCACGTCCGCGCTGATCTGCCCGAGCCCCTCCCGGCCCCCGGGCCCGTCACCGCGGCCGGGGACCGGCTGCGGGCCATGGTCACGGCCGTGCGGACCGTCGACCGCGGCGCGGACGGTGTACACGTGGTGGTCGGCGTGGCGCTCGCGGTGCGGCGGCCGTACTCCATGGCGCTGTTCCCGGCGGACGGCCACGTTCTGTACGACACCGCCGGCGGCGCCCACGAGGCCGACCGGGAGGCCACCTACCGCTTCCGGGTCGACGGGGCGAACGCCATCGTGACCCGGGCGGCCGGGATGGAGACGGTCCTGGTGTTCGACGTGCCCGTCGGCACGGTGCCCGCCCGGGTGGGCCTGGCCGGACTGTCCCGCGAGGACGGACGGATCGAGCTGCCGCTCCCCTGAGGTCCCCGCCCGGCCGGGGTCCCCCGCTCCCCGAAGCCCCGGACGTCCGCTCAGCCCCGTGCCGGGTCGGACACGCGTCGCCGCCCCGGCCGACGGCGGCCGCCGCCGGCCGGGGCGATTGCCCGGGACGCGAGTCGGGTAGTGGCTCTTCCATGCTGCTCATGAGGCTGCCCGGCGTGTACCGGGCACAGCACGACACCTCACTGCTCCGGTTCGTGCTGCGCCGCTTCGGCCGGGCCGCCGGGCGCTCGGTCCTCGACGTCGGCTCCGGGACCGGGGCACTGGGGATCGAGGCCTTCCGGGCCGGAGCGGCCAGTGTCACGTCGGTCGACCTGTCGCGCCGCTCGGTGCTGACGAGCTGGCTCAACACCCGGCTCCACGGGATCCCCGCGACGGTTCGGCAGGGCGACCTGTTCGCCCCCGTGCTCCCGCGCCGGTTCGACCTCGTACTCGCCAACCCGCCCTACGTTCCCGCGCCCGCGCTGCTGCCGCCCCGCCACCGGATGGCGAGGTGCTGGGACGCGGGGCCGGACGGGCGTTTCCTGCTGGACCGCATCTGTGCCGGGGCGCCCTCCGTCCTCAGCGAGGACGGCGTGCTCCTGCTCGTGCAGTCCGAGCTCGCCGACGAGCAGGCCACCCTGGACCGCTTGGAGAAGGCCGGACTGGTGCCCGCGGTCCTGGCCCGGGGTCGCATCCCGTTCGGTCCGGTGCTGCGGTCGCGGGCCCCGGCGCTGCGGGCCCGCGGGCTGCTCGCCCCCGACCAGACCGAGGAGGAACTCGTGGTCATCGAGGCGCGCCATGTCTGAGGACCGCCGCCGGGTCGTCGTCACCGGAGAGGGACCGATCCTCGTCTTCGGCCCGGTCGACGTGGAGATGCCCGACGGAACGCGCCTGCTCAGCGACCGCGCGGTGACCGCGCTGTGCACGTGCGGCCGCAGCCGGCGCCGCCCGTTCTGCGACACCAGCCACCGTCGACGCGTACGCGACGGGCACGGCGGACACGGCGAACGCGGCGGGAACGACGAACGCGGTGAGAACGACGAGCCCAACGAGCGCGACCGAAAGGCGGGCCCATGACCACCACGATGCGGCCGACACCGTCTCTGACTCCGACACCACCGGTGTCCGCGGCCACCCCGACCACGGCTCCGGCGCTCCCCGAACCCCGGGGCCCGGTGTCCGAGGCGGTCCTGTCCGCGCTGCGCGGCGACCCCGCCGAGCCCCCCGGCCTGGACGGGGTCGAACCCTACGGCGATGACCTCCAGCTCGCCCTCTACTGCTGCTACGAGCTGCACTACCGCGGGTTCGAGGGGGTCGACGACGCCCGCGAGTGGGACCCGGCGCTGCTGTCGCTCCGCGCCGGCCTGGAGCGGGCCTTCCTCGGCGCGCTCAGGGACGATGTGCCCGCCGGGACCGACGTCGGGGGCGAACTCGACGGACTCCTCGTCGAACACGTCGACTCCTTCGGCGTCTCCCACCACCTGCGCCGCGACGGGGAGCAGTGGCAGCTGCGGGAGTACGTCGCGCTCCGCTCGCTCTACCACCTGAAGGAGGCCGACCCGCAGACCTTCGTCATCCCGCGCCTGGACGGCCCGGCCAAGGCCGCCCTCGTGACCGTGCAGCACGACGAGTACGGCGCGGGCGACCCCGGGCGGGCGCACGCCCGGCTCTTCGCCGAGATGATGTCCGAACTCGGACTCTCCGCCGCCTACGGGGCCTATCTCGACTCCGCGCCCGCCGAGATGCTGGCCGAGGTCAACTTCATGTCGCTGTGCGGGCTGCACCGCGCCCTGCGCGCGGTGCTGGTCGGACAGTTCGCCTTCGTCGAACTCACCTCCTCGCCCGGCTCGGACCGGCTGGTCAAGGCCATGCGCAGGCTGGGCTGCGGTCCGGCCGCCGTCCGGTTCTACGCCGAGCACGTCGAGGCCGACGCCGTGCACGAGCAGCTCCTGCGGCGCGAGGTGATCGCGCCGCTGCTGGACGCCGAACCCGGGCTGGCCTCCGACATCGTGTTCGGCCTCCGCTGCAGCGCGTTCCTGGCCGACCGCCTGGGCGAACGGCTGCTGCACCACTGGGCCCGCGGGGAGTCGGGCCTGCGCGGCGGCACGGAAGCGGGGACGCCGTGACGGCCCCCGGACCGGCGGCTCGGGTCCGCGTCCTCCCGGTCACCGACGGAGGGGACACGGTGCCCGCGGAGACGGTCGTGCGCGACCACCTCCAGGACACGCCGCCCCGCCTCCCGCCCTGGCTCGGCTACGACGATGTCGGCTCCCGGCTGTTCGAGCAGATCACCGAGCTGCCCACCTACCACCTGACCCGCGTGGAGCGCGGCCTGCTGGAGCGCCACGCCCCCGAGATCGCCGAACTGCTCGCCTGTGGGCGGATCGCGGAGCTGGGCAGCGGGAGCGCGAAGAAGACACGGCTGCTGCTGGAGAGCTGCCTGCGCCTGCGGGAGACCGCCTACCTGCCGATCGACGTCGACCGGGACATCCTGTGCTCCAGCGGCACCGCCCTGGTCGAAGAGCTGGACGGGCTGGAGGTCACCGCTCTGTGGGGGCGCTACGAGGCCGGTCTCGACTGGCTGCGCGCCAACGCCTGCGGGCCGCTCGCGGTCCTCCTGCTCGGCAGCGGCTTCGGCAACGCCACACGCGGGGAACGCGCCGGGCTGCTCCGCGAGATCGCCCGCACCCTGCCTCCGGGCGGGGGCTTCCTGGTCTCCGCCGACCTGGACAAGGACGGGGAGGAGCTGCGGGCCTGCTACAACGATCCGCCCGGGTACTCGGCGTTCGCCGACTTCCGGCTCAACTACCTCACCCGGCTCAACGACCTCTACGGCGCCGGATTCGTCCTCGACGACTTCGTTCCCCGGGCCTACTACAACGCGGCCACCTCCACGGTGGAGGGGGTCCTGCTGGCCCGGTCCGACCAGGAGGTGCCCGTGCCGGGGCTCGGGATCACGCTGCGCATCCCGCGCGGGGAGTCGCTCAACGTCGGGTACTCGGTGAAGTTCGACGAGGGCAGGCTGGTCGACGAGGTCGAGGCTCACGGGTTCGACCTGCGGGCCCGGTGGCTGGACGACATCGCGCGGTACGGGCTCTTCCTCTTCCGCCGCTGCGGGGAACCGACGGACGCCTTCACCGGGCGAGCCGGGACACCCCGCAACCGGTGACGATCGCGTCCCGGCGCACCCCGCCGCGTGCCCGGGGCGCGCTCCGCCGTGTGCCCGGGCCGCCGGGCCCGGCCGTGCGCCCGGCTCCGCGGCCGGTCCCTCCCGGGATCCCGCCGGGACCCCGGCCGGGGAGCCGTACCAACCCCCGGCCGGTGACACAGAGCCAGGGCTTCGAGTCAGGGCGCCGGGTAGGGGCGCTCGCGCAGCAGCCGGGCGAGGTGGGCCGCGTTGCGGGCCAGGGTGGCCGTCGCGGAGGCGACCGCGTCCGGTGTCCGCTCCAGGTCGATGTAGTCCTTGGGGTTCATGGCCTCGTGGTTCCAGTAGGTGCCGCCCTGGGCCGGAATGGTGAAGCCGGTGTCGCCCAGCGCCTGGTACAGGTCCGCGGTGATCTTGTGGGCGCCGTCCTCGTTGCCGACCACCGCCGTCACGGCGACCTTGCCGAACATGCTCGGCCTGCCCTGGTCGTCGGTCTCGGACAGCTCGGCGTCCAGCCGCTCCAGGACGCGCTGGGCGACACTGGACATGTGGCCGACCCAGGTGGGCGTGGACACCAGCAGGATGTCCGCGTCGAGGATGCGCCGCCGGATGCCGGGCCACGCGTCACCGCCGCCCATGTCGGTCTTCACGCCGGGGTGGACGTCGAAGTCGACGACGCGGACCGAGTCGCCGGTGACGCCGTGCTCGGCCAGGGCGTCGAGGACCTGCCGGGCCATCAGCTCGCTGCTCGACGGGGCCGGCGAGGGCTTGAGGCTGCACACGAGGGCCAACGCGTTCAAGGAATCCATACGGGGTGCCTACCCCACGCGGAGTATCCGATCGTACGCGCAAGGTAATTTCTGCGGAGTCCGGTCGGCGGCCGGGGAGCCCGCACCCCCGGAGACGGACACCCGGGGCCCGGGAACGGGGCCGCCGCAGAGGGCGCCCCCTGACCGCCGGGGGCGGCACCGCCTTCGGGAACCCCCGGCCCCGGCCCGAGGCACGCCCCGCCTCCGGGAACGGCCGCCGGCCCCGCCGGAGGCCCCGCCTCCCCGCCGGGCCCGCGCCCCGTCCCGCCCCGGCGGGGTCAGGCGGTGCGGTGGGCGGCGGTCGAGCCCCGCACCACCAGCTCCGGGGTGAACAGCAGTCGCTCGTGCCGGTGCTCGGGGTCGTCCAGCTCCGAGTTGAGCAGCCGCATCGCCGCCCGACCCAGGTCGTACTTGGGCTGGGCGATCGTGGTCAGCCCCGGGTGGATCAGGTCGGCGAAGTCGACGTCGTCGTACCCCATCACCGAGATGTCGTCGGGCACCCGCAGCCCGCGCCGCCCCAGGCCCTTCATCAGCCCCAGGGCCAGCTGGTCGTTGGCGCACAGCACCGCGCCCGGGCGCTGGCGGGGCCCGCCCGCCAGCACCTCGTCCACGGCCTGCTCGCCCTGCCCCGGGTTGAGCTGGCCGCGTTCGACGAGCCGCACCGACGTGTCGGGGTCCATCCCCGCCTCCGCGAAGGCGGCCCGCAGCCCCTCGTGGCGCAGCCGCACCTGCTCGATGGAGAACGGGCCCGACAGGAACGTCACCCGCTCGTGGCCCAGCCCGATCAGGTGGCGGCCGGCGATCAGCCCGCCGGCCAGGTTGTCCACGCTGACGCTGCACCCCGTGTCCTCGCCCACGTCGCCCCGGTCCAGGGCCACCCAGGCGGTGCCCTGGCGGCGCAGCCACAGCAGGTCGGACAGGTCGTCGTCGACGGGCATCACCACCGCGCCCGCGGCGCGCTGCTCGGCGAGCAGCCGGATGTTGCGGCGCTGGCGCTCGCGCGCCTCGGCGGAGTTGAGCAGCACCACCGCCAGCCCCTGCGTGGCCGCCTCGTCCTCCACCCCGCGCGAGACCTCGGTGAAGAAGGGGTTGGTCACGTCCAGCACCAGCAGCCCCACCGAACTGCTGCGCCCCGAGCGCAGGCTGCTGCCGGAGGAGTTGCGCACGTAGTCCAGCTCGGCGATCGCCCGCTCCACCCGCTGCCGGGTTCCGGCGGCCACCCGCTCGGGCCGGTTGAGCACGTTGGAGACGGTGCCGGGGGAGACGCCCGCGTGCCTGGCGACCTCGGTGATCCCCACCTTGGGATGGGAAGGACGGGTACTGCTGGACAAGGGGGTCTCCCGGATGGTCGGGGGCGAGGGCCCTCGCATGGTATCGGCGTGCTCCCGGCCGGGCCGGGACCGCTTGCGAACCCATGGTCACACCGCGATTGAAACGTGTCAATGAAAGTGCTCCGGAGGGGCGCCGGGGTGTCGGGCGCCGAGGACGGCGCCTTGTCCGGTCCGGTTCCGTTATGCGGTTGACACCTGGGGTTTTCTTGGTGATCCCCTTGACTGGCCGGTGTGTGCCACTTAACATCCACTTCATATTAAAACGTTTTTGAGGGGTGCTTCGGGAAACTCCCGACGGACCCCGCACCGGAGAAGGAGGGCCACGTGGACCCATCGGAGGTCCCCCCGCCCCTCGCGCTGGTCGACGTCACCAAGTCCTTCGGCAGCGTCCGCGCCCTGCGCGGCCTGTCCCTGGAACTGCGCGCGGGAGAGATCCACGCCCTCGTCGGGGAGAACGGGGCGGGCAAGTCCACCCTGGTCAAGACCATCGCGGGCGTGCACCGCCCGGACACCGGGCAGATCCTGTCAGACGGGGAGCCCACGGTCTTCACCGCCCCCGCCGACGCCCAGCGCGCCGGGGTCGCGGTCATCTACCAGGAGCCCACGCTCTTCCCCGACCTCAGCGTCGCCGAGAACATCTTCATCGGCCGCCAGCCCCGCACCCGCCTGGGCACCATCGACAGGGCGCGCGTGCGCGCCGAGACAGCCGAGGCCTTCGCGCGCCTGGGCGTCGACATCGACCCCGACCGGCCCGCCAACGGCCTGTCCATCGCCGACCAGCAGCTGGTCGAGATCGCCAAGGCCCTCACCCGGCGGGCGCGCGTGCTCATCATGGACGAGCCCACCGCGGCCCTGTCCGGGGTCGAGGCCGAGCGGCTGTTCACCGTCGCCCGCACCCTGCGCGACGCCGGGTCGGCGCTGCTGTTCATCTCGCACCGCTTCGACGAGGTGTTCTCGCTGTGCGACCGCATCACCGTCGTCCGCGACGGCGCGTTCGTCTCCTGCGACCCCACCTCCGACCTGGACGTCGACACCGTCGTGCGCCGCATGGTCGGCCGCGAGGTCACCAGCCTCTACCCCAAGGAGGAGGCCGAGCACGGCGACGTCGTCCTGGAGGTCGAGGGACTGACCCGCGCCGGGGTCTTCGCCGACGTGTCCTTCTCCGTCCGGGCCGGTGAGATCGTCGCCCTGGCCGGGCTCGTCGGAGCCGGGCGCAGCGAGGTCGTCCGCGCCGTCTTCGGCGTCGACCGCTACGACGCCGGGAGCGTCCGCGTCGCCGGGAGCCCCCTGCCCGCCGGACGGCCCAAGGCGTCCATCGGCGCGGGCATGGCCCTGGTCCCGGAGGACCGGCGCCACCAGGGCCTGGTCATGGAGGAGTCCATCGGCCGCAACGCCACCTCCACCCGCCGCCGCGTGCTCAGCCGCTTCGGCCTGCTCGGCGCCCGCGCCGAACACGCCGCGGCCCGCGAGTGGGGCGAGCGCCTCAGCCTCAAGTACGGCTCCCTCGACGACGCCGTCTCCACCCTCTCCGGTGGCAACCAGCAGAAGGTCGTGCTGGCCAAGTGGCTGTCCACCGGGCCCCGGGTGCTGTTCATCGACGAGCCCACCCGCGGCATCGACGTCGGCACCAAGGCCGAGGTCCACCGCCTGCTGTCGACCCTGGCCGGGCAGGGCCTGGCCATCGTCATGGTCTCCAGTGAGCTCCCCGAGGTGCTGGGCATGGCCGACCGGGTCCTGGTCATGCACGAGGGCCGCATCACCGCCGAACTCGACCGCGCCCGGGCCGACGAGGAGTCGGTCATGTACGCGGCCACCGGACAGCGACCGAGCGAGGCCGCATGACACACGCACCCGCCACCGCCCCAGCGTCCGCGGCCGGGGCCCCGCCCGGCAAGGGCGGCCGCACGGCCCGGCCCCGGCGCCAGTTCCGCGAGATCGGCGTGCTCCTGGCCGTCGTCCTGCTCATCGCGGCGACCTGGGCGCACAACCCCGGTTTCCTGTCCAGCCAGGGCGTGCGCGACCTCTTCCTGGGCGCCACCGTCCTGGTCATCCTCGCCGTCGGTCAGTCCCTGGTGCTCATCACCCGCAACGTCGACCTGTCGGTCGGGTCGGTCCTGGGCCTGTCGGCCTTCGGGACCGCCGCGCTGTTCGCGGCCTTCCCCGGCCTGCCCGTCCCCGTCGGCATGCTCGCCGGGACCGCCATCGGCCTGCTGTGCGGCCTGTTCAACGGCCTGCTGGTGACCACCGTCAAGGTGCCCGCCCTGGTCGTCACTCTGGGCACCCTGTACATCTACCGGGGCCTGGACCACTGGTGGGCGGGCGGCCGCCAGATCAACGCCGCCGACCTGCCCGCCGGGTTCCTCCAGCTGGGCCGGGCCGGCCTGCTGGGGATCCCGCTCCCGGCCCTGGCCGCCATCGTCGTCGCGATCGTCATCGGCGTGTACCTGTCCCGGTACAGCAGCGGCCGCGAGCTCTACGCCATCGGCTCCAACGCCGAGGCCGCCCGCCTGTCGGGCATCCCCGCCGGGCGCCGCGTCGTGCTGGCCTTCGCCCTCAACGGCGCCCTGGCCGGCCTGGCCGGGGTCCTGTTCACCGCCCGCTACGGCACCGTCGACTCCACCGTCGGCACCGGCATGGAACTCCAGGTCGTGGCCGCGGCCGTGGTCGGCGGCGTCGCCCTCACCGGCGGCGTGGGCACCGTCTTCGGCGCCGTGCTGGGCGGGATCCTGATGACCACCATCACCGCCGCCCTGCCGATCTGGCAGATCAACCCGTTCTGGCAGCAGGCCGTCGTGGGCGTGCTCATCCTCGCCGCCATCGGCCTGGACCGGCTGCTCGCGCTCCGGACGGCGCGCAGGCTTCGAGGAGGAGGTGCCCGTGGCGCCTGACAACACCGTCACCGCCCCCGACCGGGAACGGCTGCGGACCACCGCGCCGCGCTCCCCGCTCCGGTCGGCGCTGTCCACGCAGGGGCTCCCCGTCCTGGGCGCGCTCATCGTCGTCGCGGCGATCGCGGTCATGTTCGTGGACATGTTCGGCACCGCCCGCAACATCAACTTCCTGGTGCTGAGCATCGCCGCGATCGCCATGATCGCGCTGCCGATGACGCTCATCGTCATCACCGGCGAGATCGACCTGTCGGTGGCCAGCACCCTGGCCCTGACCAGCGCCACCCTGGGCATCCTGTGGGAGGCCGGGACGCCGCTGGAGACGGCGATCCTCGCCGCCCTGCTGCTGGGCCTGGCGCTGGGCGCCCTCAACGGGTTCCTCATCACCGTCTGCGGGCTGCCGTCCCTGGCCGTCACCATCGGCACCATGGCCCTGTACCGGGGCCTGGCCTACGTCCTCCTGGGCGACCGGGCCGTGGCCAGCTACCCGCAGGACTGGGTGAGCGGGGTGCGCCAGCCTTTCCTCGGCATCCCGGGGCTGCCCTGGATCGCCGTCGCGATCCTGGTCATGGCGCTGGTGTTCGCGGTCGCGCTGCACGCCACCGCGTTCGGCCGGTCCCTGTACGACATCGGCAACAACGACGAGGCAGCCCGGTTCACCGGGGTCCCGGTGAAGTGGACCAAGTTCTGGCTCTTCACCCTCAGCGGGGCCGTCGCCTCCGGCGCGGGCGTCCTGTGGACCCTCCAGTACGGCACCTCCCGGGCCGACACCGCCATGGGCCTGGAACTCCAGGTCGTCGCCGCGGTCCTGCTCGGCGGCGTGTCCATCTTCGGCGGCGTGGGGTCGATCCTCGGTGTGATGTCGGGCGTGCTGATGCTCGGCGTCATCCGCAACGCCCTCCAGCTGTTCGGCATCGGCAGCGACGTGCTCCAGGTCGTCACCGGCGCGATCCTCATCGCCTCCGTCGTCACCCCCAACATCGTGGCCCGGGTACGCTCCCGCCGCTCGCCCGCGCCCCCCACCGGAGCCGTGTCCGGTGACCGTCCACTCAACGGAGAAAAGTCATGACACACCGTCCCCGCCACCTCCTCATGGGAGCCTGCGCGTTCGCCGCCGTCCTGATGACGGCCGCCTGCGGCGGGACCACCATCGACGACGCCCAGGACTCGGGCGGCAGCGGCCCCACCGGCACCGCGGACCCCAACGCGGAGATCCCCGAGGGCCTCAAGATCGACTTCCTGCCCAAGCAGCTGAACAACCCGTTCTTCGACATCGTCAACACGGGCGGCACCGAGGCCGTCGAGGAGCTCGGCGGCACCGCCACCGAGCGCGGCGGCACCGAGGCCACCGCCGACTCCCAGGTGGAGTACATCAACGCGGCCAGCCAGGCGGGCAGCGACGTCATCGTCATCGCCGCCAACGACCCCGACGCGGTCTGCCCGGCCCTCAACGAGGCCCGCGACAACGGCGCCGCCATCGTCGGCTACGACTCCAACGCCAACTGCACCGACGTGTTCGTCAACCAGTCCTCCACCGAACTGGTCGGCCGCACCCTGGTCGAGATGATCGCCGAGGACCTGGGCGGGGAGGGCACCTTCGCGGTCCTGTCCGCCACCCCCAACGCCACCAACCAGAACGCCTGGATCGAGGCGATGGAGGAGGTCCTGGCCGAGGACGAGTACGCCGACCTGGAGATGGTCGACGTGGTCTACGGCAACGACGACGACCTCCAGTCCTTCCAGGAGATGCAGGGCCTCATCCAGGCCCACCCCGACCTGGACGGCGTGGTGTCCCCGACCACCGTCGGCCTGGCCGCGGCCGCCCGCTACATCAGCGACTCCGAGTACAAGGGCGACTTCGCCGTCACCGGCCTGGGCACGCCCAACCAGATGAGCGAGTTCGTCCACGACGGCACGGTCGACCAGTTCGCGCTGTGGAACCCGCTCGACCTGGGCTACCTGGCCGGGTACACCGGGGCGGCGCTCAAGGCCGGGCAGATCACCGGCGCGGCGGGGGAGACCTTCACCGCCGGGCGGCTGGGCGAGTTCACGTTCGAGACCGACGGCGAGATCGTCCTGGGCCCGCCGCAGGTCTTCAACGCCGACAACGTCGACGACTTCGACTTCTAGCGGGGAGGACCGACCGTGCAACGGATCTGCTTCGTGCTGAAGGTCCGCCCGGACCGGCTGGAGGAGTACGAGGAGCGGCACGCCGACGTCTGGCCGCAGATGCGCGAGGCGTTGACCGAGGCCGGGTGGGGGAACTACTCCCTGTTCTCCGCCGGGGACGGCACCATCATCGGCTACCTGGAGACGGAGGACTTCGACCGGGCCCGTGAGCTGATGGCCCGCACCGAGGTCAACGCCCGCTGGCAGGCCGAGATGGCGCCGTTCTTCGAGGGGCTCCAGGCGGCCCCGGACGCGAGCATGGTGCCGTTGCGGGAGGTCTTCCACCTGCCCTGACCCCGCGGGAGCGAACGGCGCGGCGGCCACCGTCCAGGGCCGCCGCGCCGCCGCGTGTCATGGGGCGGGGTGGCGTGGGGACGGCGTGAGCGCGGTCCGGGGTGCCGGAGTGTCGCACGCCGACGGCGGGCCGTCCGGGCCAGGCTGGGGGTGACCGTCCCCGTCCCACACCCGAGGTGCCCGTGCAGACCGTCACCGTGATCCTGGCCGCCGTCGCGGCGCTGGTCCACGTCTACATCTTCGTCCTGGAATCGTTCCGGTGGACCGCGCCGTCCACCCGCAGAACGTTCGGGATCTCCGCCGAGGACGCCGAGACCACCCGCGAACTCGCCTACAACCAGGGCTTCTACAACCTCTTCCTGGCCGTGGTCACGGTCGCCGGGCTGGTGCTGTGGGGGCCGGTGCCGGCCGCCGGGACCGCGCTGATCCTGGCCGGGACCGGGTCCATGGCCGCCGCCGCGCTGGTCCTGGTCACCCGCGACCCCGCCAAGACGCGCGCCGCCATGGTCCAGGGGACCGCTCCCGCCCTGGCGGTGGTCTCCACCCTGCTCACCCTCTGAGGGGCGCGGGCCGGGGCGCGGCCTCCGGCCGCGGCGCCGCCGGTGCCCTGAGGGGGCGGTGGCAGGGATGCGGGCCGGTCCGGGGCGAGTGATGATCACGACCCCCGCGCGGGCCCCGTGCGGGCCTCGGCGGGGTCCCGTTTCTGCCAGAGTGAGGCCCGGGGGCACGGCCGCACCGCGTGCCCCGAGACACCCACCTGCAAGGAGGCACGCCATGATCCTCATCGTCGTCAAGTTCCGGGTCCGCCCCGAGGACGGGGACTCCTTCCTCGACGCGGTCGCCGACTTCACCGCCGCGACCCGGGCCGAGCCCGGCAACCTGTGGTTCGAGTGGTCCCGCAGCGTCGAGCGCGAGAACGAGTTCGTGCTCGTCGAGGCGTTCAAGGACGGCGCCGCCGAGGCCCACGTGAACAGCGACCACTTCCGGGAGGGCCTGGCGGCCATGAAGCCGCTGCTCACCGAGACCCCGCTGATCGTCAGCCGGGTCGTGGAGGGCGAGGGCTGGGACCGGATGGGCGAGCTCACCATCGACTGAGGCGCGCCGGCGCCGCCCCGGCCGGCCGCCCGGGGAGGGGCCTGCGCCCCGCCCCGGGCCGGGGGCGCTCCGGCCCCCGGCGGCCGGAGCCCGGGACCGGGTCAGCGCAGGCGGAGCAGGCCCGCCGCGGTGCCCCCGAACCCCGCCCGCCGGTAGAACCCCTCCAGGTGCGGCTCGAAGTCCACGTGCACCCACTCCACGCCCAGGTCCCGCAGGTCCGCCACCAGGGCCGCGACCACCCGGCCGCCCACGCCCCGCCGCTGTGCGGCCGGGGCGACGGCGGTGTCCAGCAGGAACGCGTGTCCGCCCCCGTCCCAGACCGCGTGCACGAACCCGGCCAGGCGCCCGTCGTGGAACTCCCCGGCCCAGGACCGGCTGTGCCGCCGCAGCCGCTCGCCCCAGGGCACGAGCGCGTACGGGTGCCCGAACGCGGCGGCGTGCAGCCGCGACACCTCGGCGTCGTCGACGGGGAAGCGCGTGCGCAGGTGGCGCTCCATCAGCCGCCCAGGGAGCGCTTGAGGATCTTGCCCATGTCGTTGCGGGGCAGCGCCGCCACCACGCGCAGGGCGCGCGGCCGTTTGTGCGGGGCCAGCTGGGCGGCCACCAGGTCGGCCAGCTCCTCCAGCGTGGGGGCCTCGCCCCGGGGCACCACCCAGGCCACCACCCGCTCGCCCAGGTCCGGGTCGGGCTCCCCGGTCACCGCCGCCTCCGCCACCGCCGGGTGCGCCAGCAGGACGTTCTCGATCTCCCCGGCGCCGATCTTGTACCCGCCGCTCTTGATCAGGTCGGTGCTCTTGCGCCCCACCAGCCGCACCGATCCGTCCGCCGCGCGCACCGCCATGTCACCGGTGCGGAACCAGCCGTCGGCGGTCATCGCCTCGGCCGTCGCCTCCGGGCGGTTCAGGTAGCCGGTGAACAGGTTCGGCCCGCGCACCTGCACCTCGCCCACCGCCTCCGGGTCGCCCGGCGGCAGCGGCGTCCCGTCCTCCTCGACCAGCCGCAGGTCCACCCCCGCCAGCGGGGTGCCCACCCCGCCCGGCGCGGAGCCGTCCCCGGGGCGGACCGAGGTGTTCATCAGGGTCTCCGACATCCCGTACCGCTCGACGACCCGGTGCCCGGTGGCCGCCGCCAGCCGCTCGTGGTCGGGCAGCGGCAGCGCCGCCGACCCCGACACCAGCAGGCGCGCCCCCGCCAGGGCTCCGGCCAGCTCCGGGTCCTCCTCCACGGCCAGCGCCAGGCGGTGGTACATCGTCGGCACCCCGAACAGCAGGGTCCCGCCGCCGCGCAGGGCCGCCGCCACCGCCGAGGGCTCGAACCGCCCCGTGTGGTGCAGCGTCCCGCCCCGGCGCAGCGGGCCGAGCACCCCCAGCACCAGGCCGTGCACGTGGAACAGCGGCAGGGCGTGGACCAGCACGTCCTCGTCCGTCCACGACCACGCCAGGGCCAGCGCGTCCAGGGTCGAGGTCACCGCCCGGCGCGGCAGCAGCACGCCCTTGGGCGCCCCGGTGGTCCCGGAGGTGTAGACGATCAGCGCCGTCGACTCCTCGTCGAACTCCCGGTGCGGTGGTGCGGCGTCCGGGGCGGGGGAGGCGTCCACGTCGACCCGGCGCAGCCCGTGCAGCGCCTCGGGCAGCTCGGCGCCGGGCGGGGCCAGCAGCAGGTCCGGGGTGCTGTCGTCGACGATGTGCGCCAGTTCCCGGGCCCCCGACCTGGGGTTCAGCGGCACCGCCGCCGCCCCGGCCAGGACCGCGGCCACCACGGCCACGCACGTCTCCAGGGCCGGTACCGCCCACACGGCGACCCGCCCGCCCTCGGGCAGTCCGGCGGCCAGCCGGGAGGCGGCCGACGCCAGTCCGCGGTAGGTGAGGGAGCGGTCGCCGAAGACCAGGGCGGTCCGGTCGACGGGATCGACGACGAGCGGGAGCACGGCGGGTTCCTTCCCGGGGGCGACAAGGGATCGTCCCATCTCTATCGCACCCGGAGGGCACCGGTCGCCCGCGCCCCGGCTCCACGGCGTGTGGAACCGGACCGGGGAGCGCCCGTGCGGCCGTGGGCGGGGTGGGCCCGTGCGGCCGTGGGCGGGGTGGGCCCGACCCACCGCCGCCCACGGCCGCGGACCGGTCGGCGCCCCCGCGATCGACCGGTCCGGCGGTGTCCGCCCCGTGCCCGGGCGCCGTCTCCCGCCCGGGGCGGGCGGGTGGTGCGGGCCGGGGCCGGCGGGCGGGCTCAGAGGCCGCGGCGGTGGTGCCCGCAGCGCGGCCCGCTCCGGTTCACGCGCAGGCCAGGACCGTGAACAGCACGGTGACCGGCAGGCCCGCGTAGATGCCGCGCAGCACGGTGACGTGCTCGCGCCCCTGGACCCGGTGCGACTCGCGCACCCCGGCCAGCAGTATCCGCCAACGGGCGGGCACTGCGCCGGTGGCGGGGCCGGGGGAGGGGACGCGCACGGGCCGGTCTCCGCCGCCGTCCCCCTCGCGGTCGGCGGTGTCGTCGGCGGGGCCCGCCGGGGCGGAGGGCGCCGAGGAGCGCGCGGAATTCGCGGAGCGCGCGGCGGGTTCGGGGTCCGTGGCCGGGGCGGGGACCTCGGTGCCGCCGGGGGCCAGGACCGCGTAGTGCACGATCATCCGGCCGTCGGTGTCGGTGACGCACGCGGTCAGTCCGGGCCACAGCGACGGCTCGCGCTCCAGCAGGGCGGCGATGTGCCGCGCGGTGACGATGACCTTGCGGGGCCCGCTCACCGACAGGGGTTCGGCGGGCGGCCGGGGCGGGGCCGGGGGCGCCGGCGGGGCCGGCTGCGGTGCGGGCACCCGCGGCCGGGCGGGCGCGGCGGTGCGCGCGGGCGCGGCGAGCGGATCGGAGGACGGTTCCCGCGGGGGCGGAGCCGCGGGGAGGGGTTCGGAAGAACGATCGGAACTGATTCGGAGGGTGTTCATTCGAATCCTCTTTTCGGGGGTCCGTGTCGATCCGGCGGCGGTTCCGGTATTCCTGATTCTCTTCGTGCTTTCTCCACGTACCGATTGAGTGATTCGCAGGTGATCCGACGTATCCACTTCTTCGGGCCGACCTTCACCGATTCCAGCTCCCGTGCGTAGCAGAGTTCGTAGACGACCCTTTCCGAAAGGTCCAGGATTTCCGCTGCTTTGCGTACGCTGACCAGGAGTTTGGGAATCTCGACCACGTGGGTTTCCCGGTGCTCGATCATGGGGGTGAATGTAGCAATGCGGGAGAGCGGCGGACAAGGCCGGGGCCTGGGGTTTTTGTTCCCTATGTTCTTTTTCGGGACCCTGTCGGGGGTCAGTGAAAAAGAATGCGGCAGTGCAGGGGCCTGCGAGCCCCTGTCGGTCTCGCCGGGTAAAGTTCGGGGAAAGGGGGCTTTGTTCGCGCTTTACCGTGCGCTTTTCGCCGGCGGAGGCGGGGCGCCGTTCCGGGGCGGGGGAGCGGTGGCGGAGGGCGCGCCGGAGCCCCGGCCGGGATTCCGGCCGGGGTTCGGGAGGGCGCGGGTCAGACGGCGGACCAGCCGTTGTCGACCGGCAGGATCGCCCCGTTGACGTTGCTCGCGGCGTCCGAGGCCAGGAACACGATCGCGGCGGCCAGCTCCTCGGCGGCGGCGATCCGGCCGATGCCGTTCGCGTACCGGCCCAGGGCGGTCGGCCCGTCCACGCTGGTCGGAGTGCCGACGGCGATGTTGGTGGCGGTGCCGCCCGGGGCGACCGCGTTCACCCGGATGCCGTGGTCGCGGTACATGACGGCGGTCGACTTCACCAGCCCCATCACCCCGTGCTTGGAGACGGTGTACGCGGTCCCCGACGCGCCGCCGCGCAGGGACGCCTCCGAGGCGGTGAACACGACCGACCCCGAGCCCTGCTCCTTCATGATCGGCAGGACCGCGCGGGTGAGCAGGAACGGGGCGGTGAGGTTGACCCGGATCAGCCGCTCCCACATCTCGTCCCCGACGTCGGCGGTCGCGGACATGTCGTCCATGATCCCCGCGTTGTTGACCAGCACGTCGACGCCGCCCAGCTCCTCCACGGCGGTGCGGACCACCTCGGCGACGACCTCCGGCGCGCTCAGGTCGCCCACGACGGCCTGCGCCGCGACGCCCGCGGCCCGCGCCTCCTCGGCAGCGGAACGGGCGCCGTCCCCGTTGATGTCGGCCACCAGGACCGACGCGCCCTCGGTGGCGAAGGCCAGGACCGCGGCGCGGCCGATGCCCGAGCCGCCCCCGGTGACGATGACCTTTCTGCCCTTGAGACCCGTCTCCATCGCTGCCCCCTCGTTCTGTACGGCGGCCCCTCCGGCCGCGCACGCCATCCTACGTCTTTTTTGTCGCTGAGTGACATTTTGTCCGGCAGTGACATAGAGGATAGGCTGATCCGGGTGACGGCGGCGAAGGGGAGGGCGGGGACGATGGAGGCGGTGGCGAAGGGCAGGCCGCCCATGACCGAGCGGCGCAAGCGGATCATCCGGCTCCAGATCGCCCGTGCGGCCATGGAGCTGTTCGCGGACAGGGGCGTGGCCGGGACCACCGGCGACGACATCGCCCGCGCCATCGGTATCTCCACGCGCACGCTGTGGCGCTACTTCCCCAACAAGGAGGGCTGCGTCCGGCCGCTGCTCACCAGCGGACTGGAGGTCATGGCCGACCACCTGCGCGGCTGGCCCGCCGACCTGTCGCTGGTGGACCACCTCGACCGGGTCGGCGCGTTCGCAGGGGGCGGGGAGGCGGTGGAGGAGCCGGTGGCCGCCCTGATCCGCATGACCCCGCACGAGCCCGGGCTGATGGCCGTCTGGCTGGACGTGCACCGGGCCGCCGAGGACGTGTTCGCGCAGATCCTCGCCGAACGCGTGGGCGTCGGCCCCGGCGACTTCCCCGTGCGGGTCCGGTCCGCCGCGCTGAACGCGGCCCTGCGCGCGGCGGCCGAGCGGCAGGCCCTGCACGGCGGCGAGCCCGCCGGGACGGGCGCCCTGCTGCGGGTCGCGCTGACCGCCCTGGCGGACGGGTTCGGCCCGGTCCCGCCCGGCGGAAGGTCATGAACGGCTCCGGAACAGTGTGTTGAACAGGCGTTTCCCGGGTCTTACCGATACCGTGCCGCGGGTACCGTGACCGGATGAGCACCACACCGGAAGACAACACGGGACGCGAGGACACCGGCCGGGCGCCGGAGGGGGCCGGACAGCCGACCTTCGAGCCCGCGACCGCCGTGGCCGAGGCGCCCGAGGCCGAGTACGGCGCATCGGAGCAGTACGAGGGGGAGGTCTCCGACGAGGAGGGCACCGGGGCGGCCGCCGCTGAGCCCGCGGTCGGGGGCGCCTTCTCCGCCGAGACCTTCGCGCTCGTCGGCGTCGCCCTGCTCGCCGTGACCATCCTGTCCGGGCAGCTGGTGCAGATCCTCACCAGCATGATCCTGGTCGGCGGCGAGCCGATCGCCGCAGAGCAGATCGCCCAGATCCGGATCCAGATCGCCGCGGGCGGCACGCTGGCCCTGCTCACCGTGGTGACGTCGCTGCTGTCGCTGCTCCTGGGGACCGCGACCACGCGGCCCTGGGCCAAGTGGGCCGCCATGGTCGGGATCATCGTCGGCGTGCTGTTCGTGCTCGCCGGGGCGGCCGCCTTCCTGCTGATCCCGGAGGCGGCCCCGCCGCAGCCGATGATGCCGCCCTTCTAGGGGCGCCCGCGCAGCCACTCCCCGGCCCCGGGCGGCTTCGGCCCTCCGGGGCCCTTTCCGTCGGCGGGGGCCTTTCCGTTGGCGGGGCCCTTCTGTTCTCGGAGCCCTTTCGTTCCCGGGGGCGGCCGTCCGGCCGGACGGCCGCCGGGCGGGGCGCCCTCCCGCGCCGCCCCCACCCTCCGCCCGGCCCGTTCGCTCCTGTCGGCCGTTCGCGCTGGCCGAGCCGTCCCCTTGGTCGGGGTCGTCCGCCTGCACCGACCCGGCGCCCGCGCCCCCAGTACCGTCCAGGGCGTTCGCCCGCGTGCCGACCCGGAGCCCGCACCGCCCACCTAGGCCATACATGTCACCCGCGCTGACCAGGCAGACCTGGGCGCCCGGGTCGGCTGGGGCGGACGGTGCGCTCGGGGCGGCCGAGATGGGCAGGGTGCCTCGGGACAGTCGGGGTGCCCGGGTTGCCAGGGCGCGGCAGCCGAGCTGACCGGGGTGCTCAGGACGGCAGGAGCAGCCGGGTTGGCTGAGGTGGTTGGGATGGCTGGGGCAGGCAGGGCAGCCGGGGTTCTTGGGACGACTGGCGTGGGCGGAGCAGCAGGGCGCGGGCGATCGGAGCGGGCAAGGTGGCCGTGGGTGAGTGAGTCGGCCGGGGCTATCGAGATTACCGGGGTGTCTGCGGCAGTTGGGGTGACGGGTGCTCGGGGTGGCTGAAGCGGCCGGGGCGGGTCGGGGCGGTGGCTAGGGGCGGAGGCCGGCGAGGAGGACGTCGACGAACAGGGCCCGGTCGTCAGGGTCCGGTTCGTCGGCGTCCGCGTCCGGGGCCGAGAGACGGATGGCGTACTCGATCCCGCAGATGAGCCGCTCGATCCGGTCGCCCGACAGGTCGGTGCGCACCACCCCGGCGCGCTGCGCGCGTTCGAGTACGTCGCTCAGCCCGTCGAAGGTGGCGGCCTTGAGCTCGGTGATCTCGGGGCTCATGTCCTGCTCGGCGAGCAGGACCGCCTGGAGGCCGCCCGACTCCAGGTGCAGGTCCACCACGGCGCGCAGCGCGCTCTCGAAGGCGCGCGCCGGGTCGGGGTCGACGGCGGCCTCGACGGCGATCGCGTTCAGCCGGTGCAGGGCGTCCCGGGTGAGTTCCTCCACGAGCGCGTGCGCCGTGGCGAAGTGCCGGTAGACGGTGCCCACGCCCACCCCCGCCTCGCGGGCCACCTCGTTGAGGCGCAGATCCCTGGGGTCGGCGCGGCGGGCCGCCGCCAGGATGCGGTCGCGGCTGCGAGCGGCGTCGGCGCGGAGCGGGGTCGAGGTCATGTCCGGGATCCTATCCGGCCGCCCGGGAAACGGATGAGGGATCCGGATCACGTTCCCTTCTGCGGAGGAAGCGGATAGCTCATCCGTTTTGGGTGCTAGGGTCAGCGGATAAGTTATCCGTTTTGGGTGCGAGGAGTAGGCCATGGCGCGCAGGTCACAGGACACACAGAAGACACGGGGGACACAGGAGGCACAGGAGGTCTGGGATCCGGCGCGGATCCCCGACCAGCGCGGTCGTACCGTGGTGGTGACCGGCGCGACCGCGGGCGTCGGGTACTTCGCCGCCGAGCAGCTCGCCGGCGCGGGCGCCCGCGTGGTGCTCGCCGGACGCTCGCCCGAACGCCTGCGGACGGCCGAGGCCGCCATCCGCTCCCAGGTACCCGATGCCGCCCTGGACCGGGTGGTCGTCGACCTCGCCTCGAAGGCCTCGGTGGCGGAGGCCGCCGCCGCACTGATGGAGCTCGACCGCATCGACGGCCTGCTCCTCAACGGCGGCTCGATGGCCATGAAGGCGTCAGAGGTCACCGTCGACGGCCTCCCGATGCAGCTCGGCACGCACGTCGTCGCCAACGTGGCCCTGACGGCCGGGGTGCTGCCCGCCCTGGTCCGCAGCGGCGAACGCGGCGGCGCCCCCGCCCGGATCGTCCACACCTCGACGGGGTTCGTCGACCTGCTCCGCCGGCCCGTCACCGACGTGCACGGCACCTCCCGGATCGGCGTGGTCGCCTACAGCCGGGCCAAGGCGCTCACGGAGGTGTTCGGGTTCGAGCTCGACCGGCGGCTGCGCGCCGCGGACGCGCCCGTGCGGTCCCTGGTGGTGCGACCGGGCATCGGCGTGGACGCCAGGACCCCGCACCGCCCGGGCATCCGCGACCACACGGTCCCGGTGCGGCGCAACCCCTACACGCCGTGGGCGCAGGGCAAGGACGCCGCCGCCTGGCCCGCGGTCCGGGCCCTCACCGATCTGGGCGTCCGGGGCGGCGAACTCTACGCGCCCGCGAACGGCAGGCGCGGCGTGCCGGTGCGGATCGAACCGCGGGAGGCGGCCCCGCCGGAGCTGGTCGGAGACCTGTGGCTCCGACTCGAAGAGCTGGCCGGGATCACGGTGCCCGTTCCGGACCCGGCACGCTCGGGCCCGGCACACCCGGACCCGGTGCACCGGGACTGAGCCGCGCGGCGGTCGCCCTCGGGGGCGGAGCGCCGGCGGGCGGATTATTCCCCGCTCCCCGGAGGCCGACGCCGTTCCTTGACCTCAAGTCGGGTTGAGTTCTTAACGTCATCCCCAGCCGCCCGGGAGGGACCGGGCCGGGAAGTGAAGGGGATCCACGATGACGACGCTCGTGACGGGGGCGACCGGGAACACCGGACGGCACGTCGTGGCGGAGCTGCTGCGCCGCGGCGAGCGGGTGCGGGCGCTGACCCGCGACCCGGCCGCCGCCCGCGACAGACTCCCCGCCGGGGTCGAGATCGCCGCCGGAACGCACACCGCTCCCGCCGAACTGGGGGCCGCGCTGGCCGGTGTCGACCGCCTGCACATCACGGTGACCGCCGGGCTCGCCGAGGTCGGCCCCGAACTCGTGCGGCGGGCCGTCGACGCCGGGGTGCACCGCATCACCGTGGTGTGGGGCGGCGGCATGGGACCGGTGGAGCAGGCCGTGGCGGACTCGGGGGTGGACTGGACCCGCCTGGAACCCCAGGAGTTCATGTCCAACACGCTGACCTGGGCCGACGCGATCCGCAAGGAAGGGGTCGTGCGCGAGCCCTACGACTTCCCCAGCGCCCTGGTCCACGAGGGCGACATCGGGGAGGTGGCCGCGATCGCGCTGCTGGAGGACGGCCACGCGGGCAGGGCCTACAACCTCACCGGGCCCGAGGCGCTCACCCCGAGCGAGCGCGTCGCGGCCCTGTCCCGGGCGACCGGCCGCGACATCGCGTTCGACCGCATCACCCACGAGCAGGCCGTCGAACGGCTGACCGCCACCGGGGTGCCACGGGAGGACGCCGAGTACGTGATCGGCTGGTACGCCGCCTCCGACCCCGCCTCCAGGACCGTCGACGGCACGGTGGAACGGGTGACGGGGCGCCCCGCCCGCACGTTCGCGCAGTGGGTGCGGGAGAACCTCGACCGGTTCTGAGGGACGGCCCGTCGTCGGGGCCGGGCCGCGGCCCGGCCCCGACGGGCGGCTCAGAGGGAGGCGGCCGCGGCGGCCCCGTCGCGGATGTGCAGCACGGCGTCGGCCGTGGCGAGCGTCTCCGCGTCGAGCGGGAAGTACCCCTGCTCCGGGGTCGGGTCGCGGCGGAACCGGGCCGCGGGGTCCGTGGTCGCCTCCGTCAGCCCCCAGGCGTCGACCCGTTCGTCCAGCAGGCTTTCGTGGGTGCCCGGTTCGGGGGCGGCGAGCCTCAGGGCGTCGCTGCGGCCCAGGCTTCCGGCGACGAAGGAGTACCGCTCACCCACCACCGCCCTGACGATGGAGCTCGCCCCCGACCAGACCAGGTCCATGCCCGCCAGCGTCCAGTGGCTCGGGTTCCCCTGGAGGTGGCGGTTGTGCGCGTACACGAGCGTCGGCCCGCGGTGGCGTTCGGCCTCCCGGATGTCGAGGAGGTTGCGCGCCATGACCGCGTCCCGCACACCCAGCATGCGGGAGGTCCGCACGGCCGGGTCCAGGGGCTCGGCCGCCGCCCGGTGGTAGCGCAGCAGGTCCAGGGCGGTGGTGAGGTGGGTGCGGGCCGCCGACCACGCGGTGCGCGAGGTGGCCGCGACCAGCTCCGGCGCACGGGCGTAGAGCTCGGTCAGCAGGTCGTCCGCGAGCGCCCGCAGCCGCAGCGCCGCGTCGGTGGCGCCCACCGACGCGGCCGGGTCCATGATCGCCTCGGTGCGGCTCCAGAGGTCGTCGTCGCCGGCGAGCGCCGCGACGTCGAGGTCCAGGCCCAGGAAGTCGCGGGCGTGCTCCAGGTGGCGGCGCGGGCTCGGGGCGGAGACCATCTCCGTCGGGGCGTCGAAACCGTGCAGGGACAGCCGCTCCCGGGGCGGGCGGTCGCGGTTGTACTCCCGCATCCAGACCACCAGCTGCCGGGTGGCGGCCTGCTCGCCGAAGCCGTGGGAGAAGCCCTCCCGCATCACGGCGTCCAGGCTCGGGGAGGTCCGGCCGTGGACGAAGTCGTCGACGGCGAGGGCGGCGGCGCGGTCGGTCTCCAGGGCGATCGAGCGGAAACCGTGTTCGGCCAGCCGGGCGAACAGCTCGTTGCGGACCAGCGGGAAGGCGGGCTCGGAGTGCGTGGGCTCGCCCAGGGCGAGAAGCTCACAGGACGGGGCGGCGAGGTCGTGGATGTCCAGGTTCATGTGTCTCAAGCGTATCTCTGAAAGAGCTGTTGAGACTTTCTCCGTCGATCTTCCGAAGCGGTGCTGTAAAGTCTCAAAGCGGTGATCGAATCTTGAGACCGACGGACCTCGCGCGCGAGCACGGCATCTCGACCCAGGCGGTGCGCAACTACGAACGGGACGGGTGCCTGCCCGCGGCGGAGCGCACGCCCAGCGGATACCGGGTGTACACCGAGGTGCACGCGGCGGCCCTGCGCGCCTACATGTCCCTCATCGCCGCCCACGGGCACGCCGCCGCCGGGCGGATCATGCGCGCGGTGAACACCGGGCGGCTCGACGAGGCCCTGACGGCCATCGACGAGGGGCACCGGCAGTCGCTGCGCGACCGCGCCACCCTCGACGCCGTGCGCGCGGCGGTCGACCACCTCGTGGCGCAGGGCGACGCCGTTCCGGCGCGGACCGGCGACCGTGCTCCCCGCACCATCGGCGGGCTCGCCCGGCGGCTGGAGGTGACCCCGGCGACCCTGCGCAACTGGGAGGCGGCGGGGATCCTGGCGCCCGCCCGGGAACCGGTCACCGGGTACCGGGTGTTCCGCGCGGACGACATCCGCGACGCCGAACTCGCCCACCTGCTCCGCCGCGGCGGGTACCCGCTGGAGCACATCGCCGCGGTGGTGCGCCGCGTCCGCGCGGCGGGCGACACCGAGGCGCTGGCGGCCGCCCTGGAGGACTGGCAGCGCAAGCTGACGGCGCGCGGGGTCGCGATGCTCACCGCCGCGGCGGACCTCGACCGCTACCTGCGCCTGCACGCCCCCGCCGGGTAGTGCCCCGTCGCGCGGGAACGGTCCGGGCGGGCACTGCGCGTCAGGCGGACGGCCGCCGGGTCGCGCGGTCGGCGCCCGGCCCCGACGGTCAGTCGTCGGCGGCGACGAGCAGGGTGATCCGGCCCCGCGCGCGGTCGATGGACACGAACTCGTGGAATTCGCCGTGGACACCTCCCCAGTCGTGGAAATCCTCCTCTCCGACCCCGTTCAGGTGGAAGACCCGCGCGGCCGCGTCCAGGACGTCGAACACCTCGCGCCGCAGGTCGGCCTCCAGGTCGGCGGGCACCGCCCCGTACTGCCCGGCCCAGGCGCGCAGGACCGCCGCGCTCTCTGCGGTTTCGACGGGTTCGTACGCCTCCGGGGAGATCGCCGCCAGCCAGTACGAACCGTGCCGGGTCTCCTCCGGGTGGGCGCCGTAGCCCGCGTACGTGTCCCGGAACTGCTCGTGCCCGATGAGCGCGGCGAGCAGCTCCCGGTCGCCGGGGGAGCCGGAGAACCGCAGGTGTTTGACGTCCACCCACCGGAAGGCGTGGGAGTGGGGGTCCGAGAACCTGTAGTGGCGGAAGTTGAGGAAGACGCGGCCTTCGTGGGCGAGGGTGTGCGTCATGGTCGGGCGGTGCGGGAGCGCCGGACGGGCTCCGCCGGGGGCCGGAGGGCGTGCCCGCGCGGGGATTCGGTGGTCACGGCTCCTCCGACGGCGATCTCGGTGACGCACATGGACTCGCACCCGCCTCTGCTCTCGACGGCACATGGAAGGCCCCTCTGGTGGGCTTCCCGGGCGCTTTCCATTCTGTGCCAGAGGGCCCGGCCCCGGTACCGGTTCGCCGGACCTGGGGATAACTCTGCCGGGGGCGTGCCCCGCTATCGTCGGTGGCGGACCGGGGAGGGGCGATGGGACGGCCTGAGGTGGGAGCCGCCCTGCGGCGGTGCGCCGAATGCGGCGGGTACGAGTACGCGGGCGCGCCCGCGTGCGGCATGTGCCGGGGCCTGGTGAACGGTGTCGTCGAGGAGGGCTGGGCCGGTTTCGTCGAGGAATTCGGCGGGGGCGACGAGGTGGAGCTCGCCGCCATGGTGGCCGACGAACCCGACCGCCACGACTGGCGTGTGGTGGACGCCGCCCTCGACCGGCTGACCTGTGCCGACTGTGGTGAGCGGACCGGCCGGGGGCCGCTCGGCTGCGCCCCCTGCGATCTCGCGCACGGTTTTCGCTACGTGGCGATCGAGTGCGACCGCCCGGGGGTTCCGCCGGGGAACGAGCACGCGGTCCGGGTGAACGTGTCGGTGGTGCGGCGGCCCCACGTGACCTCGGCGAACGAGTTGCTGCTGCGGCGCCTGATGTTGCCCGGGCTCCTTGTCGGACTGCTGCCGACCACCGAGGAGGCGCAGCGCCTCGCCGCCATGGCCAGACAGGTGGCCGGGCCGGAGCGGGAGCGCACGGTGGAGCTCATGGTGGAGGAGATGTTCAGCAGCCGCCGAGTCGAGGGGTGATTTCGCATTTGATGCGTAGAAAGTGCTCCTGTGGGTTCTGTGACTGATTCTTGAGAACTTGTAAAATCGCCTTATCTTCGGTGGAATCGTCGCAGGTCATTTACTCTGCTCCCCGCGCACGCGGGGATGGTCCCAAGAAGTGGGGCAGGCACTGGTGGCTTCCCCTCTGCTCCCCGCGCACGCGGGGATGGTCCCGCGGCCCACCAGAGGAGCCCCGATGTCCGAACCTGCTCCCCGCGCACGCGGGGATGGTCCCGACAACTACCCCATCGACCCGCGCGTGCTGAACTGCTCCCCGCGCACGCGGGGATGGTCCCGGCGGCGGCCGGGGTGTGATCACGGTGCAGGACTGCTCCCCGCGCACGCGGGGATGGTCCCCCGCCCCGGGGTGGTCAGAACGGCGGGGCGTCCTGCTCCCCGCGCACGCGGGGATGGTCCCTCGGCTTCCTTCTCCGCGATGTACTGGCGTGTCTGCTCCCCGCGCACGCGGGGATGGTCCCGAGGCCCGCGCTGAGCGGCGCCGGCCTCCGATCTGCTCCCCGCGCACGCGGGGATGGTCCCGTCGGCGGCGGCAAGGACTCCGGGGCGATGGTCTGCTCCCCGCGCGCGGGGAGCGGGTCAGGGTCAGGGCTGGAGGACGTAGCGGCCGCGGATGCCGCCCTTGGCGAAGGACCGGTGAGCGTCGGCGGCGTCGGCCAGCGGGACGACCGCGTGCACGCGGGTGGGCAGCTCGCCCGCGGCGGTGCGCGCGAGCAGGTCCGCCAGGCGGGCGCCGTCCGGCACCACATTCACGGCGCGCAGGTCGATCCCGCGCTCCGGGGCGATCGGCGAGACCGGCTGCACGCCCACGAAGACCCCTCCGTCGCGCACCAGGTCGCGCCCGCGCTCCTGGAGAGCCGCGGCGTCGGCGACGGCGTCCCAGCCCCCGATCTCGCGGTCGGTGAAGTCCGCCCCCAGGCCGCGGACGAACTCCTCGTCCGCCGACCGGGCGAGCCCCGTCACCCGCCAGCCGCGCTCCTGCGCGAGCGTCACCACGTACCCGCCGACGGCGCCCGCCGCGCCGGTCACCAGCAGCCGGTTCCCCTGCTGCGGCGCGTCGCCGAGCAGGTCGACCAGCTGGGCGGCGGTCAGCCCGTTGAGGGGCACCGTGGACACCGCGGCCAGGTCCTGCCCCTCGGGCACCTCGGCCACGTCGGCGGCCGGGACCACCAGCTGCTCGGCGTAGGTCCCGAAGTCCCGGTCGAGGCCGCCGACCAGCCCCGCGACGCGGGTGCCGACCGCCAGGTCCACTCCCTCGCCGACGGCCTCGACCGTGCCGGAGAAGTCCCAGCCCAGCCCCGTGTGCTCGGGCTGGTCGATGACCCCGATCCCGTGGAAGAACCCGGCGGCGACCGCGAGGTCGACCGGGTTGACCGGGGCGGCGGCGACCCGGACGCGGATCTCGCCGGGGCCGGGCTCGCGCAGCGGACGGTCGATGAACTCGATGGAGTCCGGCCCGTTCGGGACGCGGACGACGGCGGTGCGGAAGGTGGGGGTTCCCATGGTGGCGTCCTTTCAGGCCCCTGGGGGCCTTGCGCTCGGAAGCTGACAGGCATCACTCTGGTGGAGTAACTCTCCAATGGGAAGTACGCACCTCGAAGTGCGTAACCCACCCCCGGGTAGGAAGGACCGGCCGATGGCGACGATGACCGCGGCCCAGCGGCGGGCACAGGCGAAGGCCGACTACGACGCGTTCCTGGCGGCCTGCCCCAGCCGCCAGCTGCTCGACCGCATCTCCGACAAGTGGGTCACGCTGGTCCTGGCCGCGCTGGGCAGGGGCGGGCCGTGCCCCGCCGGTGAATCCTGGGAGGAGCCGCGGGCGATGCGCTACTCGGAGCTGTCCCGGCGCCTGGCCGGGGTCAGCCAGAAGATGCTCACCCAGACCCTGCGCTCGTTGGAGCGCGACGGCCTGGTCACCCGCACGGTGACCCCGACGGTGCCGGTGACGGTCACCTACGAGCTGACCGCCCTGGGACTCTCGCTGCACGAGCTGATGCGCGGCGTCAAGGCGTGGGCGGAGGAGCACATGGCCGAGGTGCTCGCGAACCGGGAGGAGTTCGACGCCCTGGCCGGGTGAGGCGGGCGCCGCCCGTCAGGAGGCGGCCGCCTGCTCGCGCAGTGCGGGGCAGTGCTCGGGGTCGGGGTGCTCGGTGAGCTCGATGACCCGGTCGAGCCGGCGCCCGGCCTCCTGGAGTTCGGCGATGCCCGCGGTGATGCGGGCCCGTTCGGCGCGCAGGGACTCCAGCACCCCGGGCGCCGCACGCCCCGCGTCGACGCTGGGCAGGATGGCGGCGACGGTGCGGCTGTTGAGCCCCGCCGCGAAGAACTGCCGGATGATTTGAACCCGCTCGACCGCCGACGGCGGGTAGACGCGCTGCCCGCTCGGCGTGCGCTCCGGGGTGAGGAGCCCCTGCTCCTCGTAGTAGCGCAGCGCCCGGGTGCTCACCCCGGCGTGCTCCGCCAGCACACCGATGCGCATGGAACCGCTCATCCGCTCCCCGCCCCTTTTGTCGTGGATCACAGTCCGCGGGCTTGCCCTTGACGTCAACGTCAGGTCCTACGGTATCCGGACGGGGCGGCGCTCTGGTCCGCCCGCACACGAGATTTCGGGGGAACCCATGGATGTCACCGGCTCCGTCGCACTGGTCACCGGAGCGAACCGGGGTATCGGCCGGCGCTTCGTCGACGAACTCCTGGCCCGCGGGGCCGCGAAGGTCTACGCGGCGGCCCGCCGTCCCGAGACCGTCGAGGTCCGTGACCCCAGGGTCGAGGCACTGCGACTGGACCTGCTGGACGCGGATTCGGTGGCGGAGGCGGCCGCGCGGGCCGCCGACGTCACCCTGCTCGTCAACAACGCCGGGATCGCCACCGGGGCGAACCTGGTGACGGGCGACCCGGACGCGATCCGGCTGGAGTTCGACACCCATTTCTTCGGCACGCTCGGCGTGATCCGGGCCTTCGCGCCCGTGCTCGCGGCGAACGGCGGGGGAGCGGTGGTGAACGTGCTGTCGGCGCTGTCGTGGTTCGCCTACGACGGCGCGGGGGCCTACTCCGCGGCCAAGGCCGCCGCCTGGAACATGACCAACGCGGTCCGCCTCGAACTGGCCGGCCAGGGGACCCTGGTGCAGGGGGTGCACCTCGGATCGGCCGACACCGACATGATGGCCGGTTACGACGTGCCCAAGATCGATCCCGCGGACGTGGCCCGGGCCAGCCTGGACGGTGTGGGCTCGGGGGCGATCGAGGTGCTGGTCGACGACGCGAGCCGCTCGGTGAAGGCGGCGCTGGCGGAGGACCCCGCGAAGTTCTACGCGCCGGCGCTCGGACGGTGACGGCGGTGCGGGCGCGGCGCCCTCCGGGGAGGTGAACGCGGCGGGGGCGGACGGGCACCGTCCGCCCCCGCCGGGCCGCGGTCACGCCCGGAGCCGGGAACGCAGCTCCTCGCGCTCCGCGCGCAGCCGCGCCGCGTTCTCGGGCCGGGCCCGGCCGGCGCGGTCCAGGGCCGACGACTCGTCGGCCAGGTCCAGGGCGGCGAGGCGCGCCGGGGCGGGGAGGTCCTCGTTCCCGGCGACGCGCAGCGCGGCCTCCAGCGCCCGGACGGAACCCCCGCGGAAGTGGTGGGCCCACAGGCCCGAGCCGCCCTCTTCCACGGCCACGGCGACGTGCGCGAACCCGCGGCGCACGAACGGCGGCCGTTCGGGGGCCTCCAGGAGTGACGCGCAGGCGGCCGCGACCGGCGGGATCCCGCGCAGACGGGCGCGCACCAGGGCCAGGGCGTGCGCCGCGGCCTGGGTGCCCTTGTCACCGCTGTGGGTGTGGGGGAGGATCTCGGCCTCCGCGGCGAGGTCGGCGTCCCGGCCGCGGTCGAGCGCGCCGAGTAGGAGCAGGCGGACGGGCAGGGACCACTGGCGCTTGTCGCGCAGCACGGTGTCGGCGACCTTGTCCGCGGTGGCCTCGCCCAGGCGGGCCAGGGCCGCCGCGTACGTCACGACGGCGGGCGGGGCGCTCGTGTACGGGTCCGGCTTCACGAACAGGCGCTTGCGCCACGTGCGGGCGAACGGGGCGAGGTCCTGCGGACGCAGGGCGTTCGCACCGTGGAGGAGTTCGAGCAGGACTGCGAGGGCGGGCTCGGAGAGGTCCGGGCGGGCGAGCGCGGCCCGCAGGCCGTCCAGGTGCCGGGCGACGACGGCCTCGCGCAGTTCGACCGCGGCGTCCCGCCCGGGCCGGTGCTCGGGGTCGAACCCGGGACTCGGGGGCAGGCCGGCCGAGGCGCGCACCTCGTCGACGGCGTCGGGCCAGGCGGCGTCAGCCGCCCGGATCTCGGGCGCCGTGCGCGCGGCCGGGGCGCCGGCCGGGGCGCCGGCCGGGACGGGGGTGCGGGTCCAGCGGTCGGCGACGACGACCCGGAGCCAGGGCGGTACCCGCTCGTCGCGGAGCGCGGCCAGGGCGTGGGCGCGGGTGGAGCCGCCGAAGCGGGAGACGAGGCGGACGGCGGCCTCCAGGACGCGGGGCGCGGCGTCCTCGCCGCCCGCGGCCCTGATCTCCTCGGCGAGGTCGACGGCCGCGGACACGGGGTCCGCGCCGTCGGCGGCGGCCAGGTCGAGGAAGGTGGAGACCTGGCGCCCCTCCAGGGCCGCGGCGCGGGCGGCCCGGATCGCTCCGGGGTCCTTCCACCGGTTCAGCACGCGGGCGTCGGCGCGGCCGAGTTCGGCCAGGACGGTGGCCGCCGGACGGGCCCGGGGGTGGCCGGTCTCCAGGGCGTGGGCGGTCAGGGCGGCGGCCTCGTCGCCGTGGGGGCGCAGGGCGTCGAGGCCGTCGGGGGAGAGGGCGGTGTCGAGGTCGGCGCGGGAGAGGGCGCCGCGCAGGCGCAGGGCCCGGGCGGCGGGGGCGAGGAGGTCGCACATGGCGGGGTGGGCGACGAGTGCGTGGAGGAGTTCCTCCTCGCCGTCCCGGAAGGGGACCGGGCCGGAGCGGTCGTCGCCCAGGACCTCCAGGCGGGTGCGCCACTCGTCGGTGAGCGCGGGGTCGACGCGGCGGGGCGCGGCGTCGCGGCGCAGGACGAACACCTCGGTGTCGGAGCGCCCGCCCAGGACCGCGAAGCCGTGCGGTTCCAGGAGGGAGAGGGCGCGGGCCACGGCGGCGCGGTCGCCGCCGAAGTAGACGCGCTGGGGGCCGACCAGGGCGCCGGAGGGGTCGAACCCCTCGGCCTGGGTGTGCCAGCCGAGGTAGGGGTGGGAGGCGGGGAGGCCGCGGCGGGCACGCTCATCCCCGGCCCGGCCGTGCACCTCGTCCTGGGTGACGAGGTGGCGGCCGGGCTCGATGAAGAGGACCCCCGGGGCCCGGCGGAGGGTGTCGAGGATCAGGTCGCGCTCCGACATGGGAGGGACATTAGCCGGGACGGGGGACAGGTCCGCGCTGCCGCGCGGGCCAGATGAGATCTATGGCGTAAAGGTGGCGGTCTGTGCACTCTGCCCTTCGCCGGACGGAGACCATCCCCACCACCGAGGGTCGATACCGGTCACCACCCCTTGAGGGACGAGACCCAGGTGTTGAAGGGGTCGGGGTCGGCCGTGTGCCAGTGGGCGGGCACCTCGGTGCCGAACTCCGCCTCGACCCAGGCCCGGAAGGGCGCGAGGGCTGCCACGGCCTCGTCCTCCTCCGGTGGCCCGGTCAGGAGTTCGGAGAAGGGGAGGTCGGCGTAGCCGATCGCGATGAGCCGCAGGAAGTCGACCGCGGAGTCGGCCAGCAGGAACGCCTCCCCGTCCGAGCTCAGGGCGACGAACCGCGTCGTCCCGGAGTCGTTCCACAGCAGGCACATGCCGCCGTCGCCGGAGATCTCGCCCAGCGGCACGAGGTCGCCGTGACCGGGCTCGCCGGGTTCGAACCGCCCGGTCAGGCTCTCGCCGGGCGAGAACACCACGCCCAGCTGCCGGTTGCCCGGGTACGGGGTGAGGAAGTACCCGTGCTCGTTGGTGAACCCGAAGCCCTGGGCCTCCATCCACGCCCAGGCCCGCTCCAGGGGCTCGGGCAGGGTGATCCCGGCGGGCAGGTGTGGGGTCAGCAGGTCGGTCATGTGCGTCATCGCGGGCTCCCGGGGCGGGTGGTGCGGTCGGGCCGGTCGCTCGGATTCTGCCGTACGCCGGTGTCAGGAACGTGGGGCGATGGGCTCTCTCGTGTGGCGCCCCCAGGCGACGAAGGCCGCGAGAGCGAGGAGTACGGCGTTGAACGCCACGTCCGACTCCCCCCGGGAGAGGTGGAAGACGATGGCGGACGCCTGGAGCGCGGCGCAGCCGAGGGCGGCCAGGACGGCCAGCCCCGGCCGGATGCGGGTGAGGGCGGGGAGCAGGACGCCGAGGCCGCCCAGGACGTCGAGTACGGAGGTGGTGTAGAGCAGCGCGGGCGGGGTCTGCCCGACCCAGGGGAAGACCTGGGCGAGTTCGGTGACGGGGGTGGTGAGCTTCCAGACTCCGCCGCCGACGAAGACCAGGGCGAGGAGGAGCTGGGCGGCCCAGAGGCCGATGTGGAGCACACGGGGGCGGGAAGAGGGGGTCGGGTGCCGTCGGGGTTCGGTCTTCATGAGGTCTCTCCGGGGTTCGGGGGTGGGAACGGGTCAGGCGTGACGGGCGACGCGGTGTCGTCCATCCGGTTCAGAAAATAGCCCATCAACCAGATAGTAGACAACTCGTTCAGAAGTCGCCGGGGTGTGTGGAAAACCGGCTAGTATCGCTCACCATGGGAACCAAGGAGCCGGACGGCGTGGACCCCAGGGTCCTGCGGACCCGGCGCGACGTCGTCGAGGCCGCCACGGAACTGTTCGTGACCGAGGGGTGGAGCGTGGTCACCCACGCGGAGGTCGCCAAGCGGGCCGGCTACTCCAAGGCGACCGTCTACGCGCACTGGCCGACGCGCCTGGACCTGATGCGGGCGTCGATCGGGAAGATCTGCGACGAGGCCGACCACCCGGAGCCCACCGGCGACCTGCGTGAGGATCTGGTGCGGGGGCTGGTCGATTTCGCCGAGGACCTGGCGGGGGGCCACCTGGACCGGGTGTTCGGGGGGCTGCTGGAGCGGGCGGGGAGCGACCCGGAGGTGGACGAGCTGCGCCGGCGGCTCTACGAGGCGGGGACCCGGTCGCTGGAGGCGGTCCTGCGGTCGCACCTGCCGCCGGAGGACGTCGAGCCGTCGCTGGCGCTGCTCGTGGGCGGGGTGCTCGCCCGGGGTGCGTTCCAGGCGCGGCCGGCGACGCGGGGGTTCGTCGAGGACCTCGTGGACCGGGTGCTGGCGTCCGCTCGCCGGGGCGAGGCGGAGTGACGCGGGTGCAGGCCGTGGCGGGAGTGGAAGCGGGATCGGTGCCCGGGGCGGGAGCGGTGCCCGGGGAGCGCCGGGACCGTTCGGGGCCCGTGCGGTCGGGGCGGCCCGTGGTGGTCGTGGTGCCGTGGGGCGGGGGCGCTCCCGGCGGGGCGGCCGGTCGGCTGTGACCGGCGGCGGGCCGGGTGGTCATGGCGCCGCCGGTACGAGTTCGTCCTTTCCGGGGCGGTGACCGGGACCGGCTCCCCCGAGCAGAGCGACGCGAGTGGGGGCAGGGCGGGCATGGCGCCTCAGGGCCCCTTCACTCCGGGCCGGGCGGCCGGGGGCGGAGTGCCGCGGGTGGGGCTGGATGGGCGTGGCGCCGCCGGGGCGGGACTGCTCCGGGCGGGGTGGTCGGTCGGCTGTGACCGGCGGCGGGCCGGATGGACACGGCACGGCCGGGGCGGGGTTGCTCCCTCCGGTGGTGACCGGGGGCTGTTGCCCGGGTGGGTGAAGTCCGGGTGTACGGGAAGTGAGGCCCACGCCACGTAACCCCGAACACCCTGTTCCAGGTGGCGTGCTGCACACTGTTGGGCATCACATTTTCGCGCTGCCCGCTCCGGCGCCCTCTGAGAGGCATCCCCCATGATGACGCGAACACTTCTGCCGACCCCTGTTCCGGTCCTGGCCTCGGTCGCGGCCGTCCTCCTGTTCACCGGCTGCGGATCCCCCTCCGGCGAGGACGCCCACCGGGCCGCGGCGGCCGCGGCCCTGGGCAGGGACCAGCTCACCGACACCACGTGGGCGGAGATCCAGAGCGAGGCCGAGAGCACCTGCGAAGAGGAGGAGGGCGTGTTCGCCCTGGCGACCACGATGACCGCCGAGGACGACGCGGAACTCGCGTTGCGCAGGGTGAACGTCGAGCACGTGTGCCCGGACCGGCTGGCGGAACTGGACGAGGTCGTCGCCGGACTCCCCGGCTAGGGAACGACCGCCGTCCGCCGCGCGTCCTGCGCGGTCCCCGGACGCCCCGTGGCGGCGCCCGCAGGTCGGGGCGCGCCCGGGGGCGTGCGCCCCTCCCGCCGGTGTGGCCGCTGTGGCGTGTCGGCGGCCTGGGGCAGGATCGTGTCCGGTGGCGGGCCCCGGGCGGCCCGGCCCTCCCGCCGCCGTTCGCGGCCCGGCCGGACCGGGTTCCGCGCGGCCTGGGCCCGGCGTCCCGGAACCCGGAAGGGGAGAGCGGAAATGACCAAGGTGACCTGCGACCTCTCGATCTCGGCCGACGGCTGTGCGGCCGGGCACGGTCAGACCGAGGAGCGCCCGTTCGGCGACGACGGCGGTGACGGCTCGGGCGCCGCGCTGCACGCCTGGATGTTCGACACCCCCGAGGAGAACCGGGCCGAACTCGACCTCATGGCGGGGGCGGGGGCCTACATCATGGGGCGGAACATGTTCGGTCCCGTGCGCGGCGGGTGGGACCGGGAGTGGAACGGGTGGTGGGGCGAGGACCCGCCGTTCCACGCGCCGGTGTTCGTGCTGACCCACCATCCGCGCGATCCGCAGCCGATGGCGGGCGGCACCACGTTCCATTTCGTCACCGACGGGATCGGGGCCGCGCTGGCGCGGGCGCGCGAGGCGGCCGGGGACGCGGACGTCGCGGTGGCGGGCGGTGCCGCCACGGTCAACCAGTTCCTGGCCGCGGGGCTGATCGACGAGCTGCGGCTGCACATCGTGCCGGTGGTGTTCGGCGGCGGGACGCGGCTGTTCGAGGGGGTTCCGCCGCTGAGGCTGGAGCAGGTGGGGTCGCGGGCGGCGACCGGGGTGACGCACGTGACGTACCGGGTGCCGCGCTGACCGGGTGAGCGGCCGGGCGGCCGGGCGGCCGGAAAAATCGTGTGCTCCGCGGGCGCCGGGCCGCCAGACTGGGCCGATGTTCATGCACAGCGACCAGATCGTCCTCACCCCGCAGACCGCCGCACGGCTCATCGAAGACCAGTTCCCGCACTGGGCGGGGCTGCCGCTGGTCCCGGTCCTGCCCGGGGGCACGGTGAACGCGGTGTTCCTGCTGGGCGACGACCTCGTCGCCCGGTTCCCCCTCCAGCCGGCCGACCCGCAGGCCGCGCTGCTCGTTTTGGAGGGTGAGGCCGCGGCGGCGCGCGAGCTCGCGGGCCGCACCCGTTTCGCCACCCCCGAGCCGGTGGCGATCGGCGCGCCGGGGGAGGGGTACCCGATGCCGTGGAGCGTGCAGACGCGGTTGCCGGGGACGCCCGCGGACCGGGTCGACGCCGGGAGCGGCACCGACTTCGCCCTGGACCTGGCCGAGTTCGTGCGCGGGGTGCGCGCGATCGACACCCGGGGGCGGGTGTTCCGCGGTCAGGGGCGCGGCGGCCGGATCGCCGACCACGACGCGTGGGTGCGTACCTGCCTGGAGCGTTCGGAGGGGTTGCTGGACGTGCCCCGGCTGCGCCGGCTGTGGGAGGGGCGGCTGCGCGACCTGCCGCGGGGGAGCGACCCGGACGTGATGTCGCACGGGGACCTCATGCCGGGCAACCTGCTGGTGCGCGAGGGGCGCCTGGTGGGTGTGGTGGACGTGGGCGGGCTGGGGGCGGCCGATCCGGCGCTGGATCTGCTGTGCGCCTGGGATGTGCTGGAGGAGGGTCCCCGGGCCGTGTTCCGGGAGGCGTTGGGGGTCGGCGACGCGGAGTGGGAGCGCGGGCGGGCCTGGGCGTTCGAGCAGGCGTTGGGGCTGGTCTGGTACTACCGCGAGAGCAATCCGCCGATGAGCCGGATCGGCCGTCGTACGCTGCGGTGGATCCTGGAGAGCGAGGGGTGAGGCGGGGGACGGCCGTGTCGCCGGTGGCCGTGGTGTTTTTTCCTGCCTGAAGAGTGTGAGGGGTAGGGCGGTGTCGGCTCCGGTCCTTGCCGCCGGAGGCGGGCCGGGGGCCGGCACGGCGGGCCCCCGGCCGCGTGCGGGTCGCCGCCGCGGCCGGGGCGTAGGGGCCCTTGGGGCGCGGGGGCGTTTCAGGGGCGCCGGGCCTTGTGCCAGGGGGTGGGCAGGGCGCCGCCCCTGCACAGGTGGGCGTGGAGGATGCCGAAGGCGCGGTCCGCGTCGCGCAGGGCGGTGACCGGGTCGGCATCGGGCTCTTCGATGTCGCGCAGGGCGGAGGAGAGGTCGTCGAACAGTTCGTCGGCGCGTTCCTGCTGGGCCGGGGTCGGGGGCCGCTTGCGGCGGGGGCCGCCGGGTTCGGTCCGGGACATGGCGTCGTTCCCTTCTGTGGTCGGTCGGTGTGTGCGTGTCCGTCGTGGGAGCGGAAGCCGTTCGGCCGGCCGGGGCGCCGGGACCGGGCGGGCGCGGGGCGCGGTGAGGCGGGCGAAGTCGTCGAAGCCCAAGGGGTTCACAGCCGTCCCAAGAGTTCGGCGACCAGGTCGCGGGCCAGGGCGTCCTCGTCGCCGGAGCGGGCGACCGGGACGGTGACGTGGGGTTCGCCGGGCATCGGGCGCCACCATTGCCGGTCGACGTGGCGGACGGTCACGCGGCGCCCCGCGTACTCGGCGCGGACGGAGCCGGGGAGGTCGCCGTCCCCCGCGGCGATCCCGCGCCGTCGCAGCGCGGAGTGGAGGGCGAGGACGGCCTCCTCGTGGAGTTCCGAAGACGGTGCGGGCGGCATGCGGCGGCTCCTGGCACATAGTGGGCTCGGGTACGACTTGAAGTGTCCGCCGATGGAAAGTGCCAGGTAAAGGGACTTGTCTGCTCAGCGGCGAGGTTCCGGTGCCTTCGGAATTTCACGGAATCGCTCCGGAGGGAGCGGCGGATGTGCTCTCCTGGACGTATGCCCCCTGTACCGAAACAGGTTCTGTCGCGTTACGGCCGTGAGGTGGCACGCCTGCGCACCGAGGCGGAGCTGACGCAAACCGCGCTGGCCAATCGTGTCCAGAGCAGCAAAAGCCAGATATCGGACGTGGAGCGCGGAAAGGCTCCGCCGTCGCCGAGGCTGCGGAAAGCGCTGGACGAGTCGATCGGCTTCGGGAGACTCTCGCGCCTGTGGGAGGACCTGACCGGCAGCAACCGTGCGCCCTGGCTGTCGGAGATCGCCACGGCCATCCAGGACGCGGAGGCCATATGGGAGTACCAAGCTCTGGCCTTGCCCAGCTATCTGCAGATCGAGCGGTATGCCCAGACGCTGGTTCGCACGGCTTTGCCGTGGCTTTCGCCGGATGAGCTGGAAAGAAGTGTGACCGAGCGAGTCACGCGCGCGAGGCATTTCGCGGAATCGCTGCGCCCGTTGCTCTGGCTGGTGCTGGATGAGACTCTGCTGCACCGCAGGTACGGAGGAGTGGAAGTCACCAGGGAGCAGCTCACGCACCTCGCTGATCTGGCGGAGAGCGGGCGCATTACGCTACAGGTCATGCCGGCGGATCACCCTAGGCACCCTGGTAACTCAGGTTCCTTCCGGGTGATCACCATGCGAGACTCCACGGAACTCGCTTACGTTGAGAGCGCTGAAGAAGGACGCATCCTGACCAGTGCGACAGTGGTTGCCCAGCGCAGGATGTTGCTGGGGAGTCTGCAAGGGTTGGCATGGGATCCGGAGACCTCTCTCCGGGCCGTCCGCGAAGAAGTGAAGAGGTTGGGCAGTGACTGAGTGGCACAAGTCAAGCTACAGCGGGGGATCGAATGACTGCGTTGAGGCGCGCGAGTTCGCGGCCGGCGCGGATGTCCGGGATACGCAGAACCGTGAGGCCGGGCACCTGACCTTCGACCGGGTGGAGTGGGCGGCTCTCCTTCAGTCCGTGAGCCGCTGACCTTTCCGATCCTCCCCTCGGCTCCCGCGTTCGCGTGGGAGGTATCAAGTCCCGGATGAGGACGCGGGGTGTGGGTAGAACCCGAACGGTTGTCGAAATCCAGGAGGGCAGTCCATGGCTGAGTGGCACAAGAGCACCTACTCGGACGGCGGCTCGAACTGCGTTGAGGCGCGCGAGTTCGTCGCGGGCGCCGATGTCCGGGACACGCAGAACCGTGAGGCCGGACACCTGACCTTCGACCGGATGGAGTGGGCGGCGTTGGTGCGCTCCGTGAGCCGCTGACCTTTCCGATCCCTCACCCGACCCCCCGCGTCCGCGCGGGGGGTCTCCTTGTGCGTTGCCAGGGGCTCGGTCCCCTCCGCCCGGGACGGGGCCTCGCCCCTCACATGCGTGTTCTGTTTCTCAATGGGAAGCACGGTGTACAAGTAGGTCGAAACTGTCAAAGAACGCGAAGGGCATATCCATGGACGAATGGCGCAAGAGCACCTACAGCAACTGCGAGGGCAACTGCGTGGAGGTTCGGGAGACCCCTCGGGCCACGGACGTCCGGGACACGCAGCACCGCGAGGCCGGCCACCTCTCCTTCACCCCCGGCGAGTGGTCCGCGCTCCTGCGCTCGCTGACCCGCTGACCCGCGGGGAGCCGCGGTCGCGCCGACGACGGCCTCCGTCGGCGCGACCGCCCCGGCCGCTACACCGCCCCCGCCCCCGCCGCTACAGCGCGCCGGTCCGGGCGTCGTGCCACAGGTCCACGCCGCCGTCGATCGCGTGCTCGTCGATCGCCGCCAGCTCCCGGTCGGTGAACTCCAGGTTCCCCAGCGCCGCCACGTTCTGCTCCAGCTGCGCCACCGACGACGCCCCGATGACCAGCGACGTCACACGCGGGTCGCGCAGCGCCCAGGCCAGGGCCAGCTGCGCCAGCGTCTGCCCGCGCTCCGCGGCGATGCCGGCGAGCGCCCGCAGGTGCCCCAGCGTCTCCTCCGACAGCCACCCGGCGTCGAAGGACTTGTCCTGGGTGGCCCGGGACCCCTCCGGCACGCCGTTCAGGTACCGGTCGGTGAGCAGCCCCTGGGCCAGCGCCGTGAACCCGATGACGCCCACGCCCAGTTCGCCGACGGTGTCGAGCAGCCCCTCGGTCTCGATCCACCGGTTGAGCATCGAGTAGGAGGGCTGGTGGATGAGCAGCGGCGTCCCCAGCCCGTGCAGGATCTCGTACGCCCTCCGGGTGCGCTCGGCGTCGTAGGAGGAGACGCCCACGTACAGCGCCTTGCCCTGGCGCACGGCGGTGTCCAGCGCCCCCATGGTCTCCTCCAGGGGAGTGGAGGCGTCCAGCCGGTGGGAGTAGAAGATGTCGACGTAGTCCAGGCCCATGCGCTGCAGCGACCGGTCCAGCGAGGCCAGCACGTACTTGCGGGAGCCGCCCCCCTGCCCGTACGGCCCCGGCCACATGTCCCACCCGGCCTTGGTGGAGACGACCATCTCGTCGCGGTAGGGGGCGAAGTCCTCGCGCATGAGGCGGCCGAAGTTGATCTCGGCGGCCCCGTAGGGCGGCCCGTAGTTGTTGGCCAGGTCGTGGTGGGTGATGCCCAGGTCGAAGGCGCGGCGTGCGATGGCCCGCTGGGTCTCGAAGGGGCGGTCGTCGCCGAAGTTGTGCCAGTACCCCAGCGAGAGCACGGGCAGGTCGAGGCCGGACCGGCCGGTGCGCCGGTAGAGCATGGTTCCGTCGTAGCGTTCGGGGGCGGCGACGTAGGTCATCGTGCGGGTTTCCTCAGGTGGGCGGTGCGGCCGGGGTGTCCCGCGCGGGCGGGCCGGCCGGTACGACGGTCCAACTCTGCTCCGGCCCGCGCCCGTTGTCCAACGGGCGCGGGCCGGAGCCGGGGACCGCGGCCCCCGGGGGCGCCGCGCCGTTCCTCAGCGGGGCGGGACGGCCTCGGGGTAGCCCAGCTCGGTCAGCGCCCGGCGCAGCCGGTCGGCGGCCTCGCCCAGCACGGCGTCGTCCTTCTCCACGGGCAGGTCCGAGACGTCGAGGTCGCTCGGCTCCCAGATCGGTGACACGTGGATGTGCAGGTGGGGGACCTCCAGGCCGGCGATGATCAGTCCCGCCCGCGGGGCGTCCCACGCCTTCTTCACACCCCGGCCGACGGCCCGGGCCACGCCCGTGCAGTGGGCCAGCAGCTCCGGGTCGGCGGTGGTCCAGTCGTCCACCTCCGCGCGCGGTACGACGAGCGTGTGCCCGGGGCGCAGCGGCGCGATGGTGAGGAACGCGACGGCGACCGGGTCCTCCCAGACGAAGTGGCCCGGCAGTTCGCGGTCGATGATGCGGGTGAACAGAGTCGGCATGGTCGCCCTTCCGGAGGAGACGGTGCGGTTCCCGGGGCGGGAGCCCCGGGGCAACGCTCTCACGTCCGGTCCCGCCGTCGGCGGGTGTCCGCACGGTCTGCGAACGGCCCCGGGCGGTTCCGGGCCGGAGGGCGGCACGGCTCAGCGGGAGGACGGCGCGGAGGCGGCCAGGACCTCGTCCACCGCCTGGAGCTCGTCGAGCAGGCGCACCGACTCCACCAGGAGCACCCCGTAGGGGAGCGAGGGGTCGTCCAGCGGCGGGCCGCCGCCGCTCCGGCAGTGCCGCTCCAGCTCCCGCTCGGAGCGGTCGGCGCGTTCGACGGCCGTGTGGAACCCCTCGACCGGCGGGTCCCAGCCGGGGACCTCGGTGTCCTCCCACTCCTCCAGGACGCGCCACGCCTCGGCGGCGGTCAGCAGCAGGTCCCCGCACCGCGCCATCATGGCGGGCCCGGTGTCCCGGTCGTCCTGGGGGCTGTAGGTGAGGCTGCGGGCGATGGAGGCGGCCCGGTGGACGGCGCGCTCCAGGGCGTCGACGAGCCGGTCGTGGTCGCGGACGTGGGGTGTGCCGGAGTGGAACACCCGGCGGGGGTTGTAGAGGGTGCTCTCCCGGGCGGTCCCGGTGGCCTCGCGCGCCTGCCGGACGCTGCTCAGCAGCTCGTCGGTGCGTTCGCCCCACCGCTGCGCGGTGTCGCGGTCGGGGCGGCCCTCGCGCAGGGCACCGCCCATGTCCTCGCACAGGCCGCGCAGCCCGCCCGCCAGGGAGGCCACGGCCGCGGCGGCGCCGCGCAGGCGCAGCGGCGGCAGCAGCAGGAGGTTGACGGCCACCCCGATGCCGGCCCCGATCAGGACGACGGCGAAGATCTCGGCGGCCTGGGACACCACCGCCTGCGCCCCGTTCAGGGAGACGAAGACGGAGAAGGCGAAGAACGCCGCCGTGGCGACCTGGTTCCCCTGGTCGCCGAGGCGGCGCCAGCGGCCGATCAGCAGGGCCGCCAGCGCCGCCAGGGCGAAGACCGCGTACCCCGGTCCCGCCAGGATCGCCAGGACGGTGGTGAGGGCGAGGCCCAGCAGGACCGCCCCGAGCATGCGCAGCGAGCGCAGCAGGGAGCGGTAGAGGGTGGTCTCCACCATCAGCAGGGCGGCGAACGGCGCGAACGCGGGTGTCGTCGCCTTGATGAGGCCGAAGGAGACCAGCCAGGACAGGGTGGCGGCCAGGGCGGCCTTCAGGACCACGACGGCGGTCTCCCGCTCCGGTGTGCCCCGGGTCAGGGCCCGCCGGGCCCGGCGGGCGGCGCGGGCGGGGAGTCGCTCGGTCCTTCGGACGTCGCGGGTCACCGTGCCCCTCAGCTCGGCGTGTCGTCCCGGTCCACCCGTTCCCTGAGCTTGTCCAGGGTGGCGGCCAGGAGTCGGGAGACGTGCATCTGGGAGCAGCCGATCTCCTCGGCGATCTGCGCCTGGGTGAGGTCCTCGAAGAAGCGCAGCCGGAGCAGGACGCGCTCGCGGTCGTCCAGGCAGCACATGGCCGGGCGCAGGGACTCGCGTTCCAGGACCAGTTCGTAGGACTCGTCCTCGCCGCCGATCCTCTCCTCCAAGGTGGGGCTCCCCTCCTCGTCCTTGTGGTCGGGCAGGTCCAGGGACAGGGTGCTGTAGGCCTCGGAGGCCTGGAGCAGCTCCTCGACCTCGGCCCGGGGCAGGTCCATCTCGCGGGCGAGCTCGTCGATGCCGGGCTCGCGGGCGTGGCGCTGCTGGAACTCGATGCTCACCCGGTGGAGGCGGCCGCGCCGCTCCTGGTGGCGGCGGGGCACGCGCACCGCCCAGGTGTGGTCTCGGAAATGGCGCTTGATCTCGCCGGTGACGGTGGGCAGCAGGTAGGAGATGAACTTCTTGCCGCGGTGGGGGTTGTAGCCGTGGACGGCCTTGACCAGGCCCAGGTGGGCGGTCTGGCGCAGGTCCTCGTAGGGTTCGCCGCGTCCGCTGTAGTGGCGGGCGATCCGGTACAGCAGGGGCCGGTACAGCTCCAGGACCTCCTCCTGGATGCGGATCGCCTCCGGGTCGTCCTGGGGCAGGGCCTGGAGCCCTTCCAGGAGTTCTTCCGCCGAGCGCCCCTCGACTTCCTTCTCGTCGACTGCGGGGCCGGTCTCGATGGGCATGGCTTCCTCCACGTGAGCGGGAGTGGTGCTCGTGATGCGGTCCGCGGTCGGCGCCTTCGCCGGTGCGGTGCCGCGTCCTCGTTGTGCGCCGGGCGGGTGGTACCGGTCTTCCGCCCAGGTCACGGCGGTCGGATCCGACCGTGTTCACCCGGTGCCGTGTGAGCGGCTCCGGTGGGTGACCTCGTGGCCTATGTGCCCACTGAGACGGTTGCTAACGTTTCGGTCACTTCTTTTCTGGAGTGTTGACTCCGGAGTGGCCGTCCATGTGCCGGGCGGCCCGGGGTGCGGTGGCCTCCAGGAGGCGGCGGCACGCGGCGGTCACCTCGCCGGTCCCGAGCAGCGCCAGGCCCGGGTCGAGCTCCGTGCCGTGGGGGTCGCCGCGGCGGCCCGACCACAGGCAGGTGTGCAGGTGGCCGTCCCGGCGGGGGCCCCACAGGGCCGGGGGGACCGGCCCGAAGAGGCGGACCGAGGGTGTGCCGTAGGCGGTCGCCAGGTGCGCCACGCCGGTGTCGCCGCACACCAGGAGCCGGGCGTGGGCGACGAGCCCGGCCAGCAGGCCCAGGGAGGTGCGGCCCGCCAGGACCGACCCCTGGGGCAGGCCGGCGGTCTCCGCGACGCGTTCGGCCAGTGCGGCCTCCTGCCGGGAGCCGGTGACCAGGACGTGCAGGCCGAGGCCGGAGAGGTCCCGTGCGACGCGGGCGAAGCGCTCGGGCGGCCACCGGCGGGCCGGGGAGGCCGCCCCGGGGTGGACGAGGGCGATGGGCCGGTCGGCCCCCTCGGGCTGCTCAGGCCGGGGCCAGCGCAGGTCGCGGGGGTCGGCGGGGACGCCGTGCCAGGTGGTCAGGGCGGCCCAGACGTCGGCGTCGTGGATCCCGTCGGGCCAGGGCGGGCCCGGCCGGTGCGGGGCCTCGGGGTGCCGGTGGGTCCACAGGCGGCGGGGCGCCAGCGCGGCCAGGGCGGCCGTGCTCTGCGGGCCGCGGCCGTGAAGGTTGACGGCGAGTTCGGGGGCCGTGCGCGGGCGCGGTTCGGGGACGTGCAGCGCGGGGGTGGGCAGGACCTCCCAGCGGAGTCCGGCCAGGCGCAGGAGGTGGCGGTACCAGGAGGGCCCGGCCAGGACCCGGTGCCATTGCGGCAGGGCCCGTTCGAGCGCCCGCAGCGCGGGGACGGCGGTGACGAAGTCCCCCAGTCCCAGTGAGCGGCTCACCAGGACCAGGGGGCGTTCGCCGACCGCGGGCCTCCCGTCCGGCCCCCCGTGGCCGGGCGGGAGGCGCCCGTCGCAGGGGCGCCGCGTCACCGGTTGGGATCCGCGGAGCTGACGTCGGCCAGGGCCGACTTCTCGTCGACGGCCTGGGCCAGGTCGCCCATGCTCACGACGCCCACGACCCGGTCGCCGTCCACGACGGGGAGCCGGCGTACGGCGCCCTCGCGCATGGTGTTCACGGCGTCGCGGATGTCGCTCTGCGGCGGCACCGTGGCCACGTCGGAGCTGCAGATCTCGCCGGCGGTGTGGTCGGCGGGGTTCCCGTTCTCGGCCACGCACCGCACGACCATGTCCCGGTCGGTGACGATGCCCACCAGGTGGTCGTTCTCGGTCACCAGGACGTCGCCCAGGTCGGCGTCGCGCATGATCCGCGCGACCTCCTGCAGTGACGTGTCGGGTGAGACGGTGCGGACCTGGGTGGTCATCACGTCGGAGATGCTCTTCGTCGCCATTTCCGGTCCCCCTCCTCGGGTCGGAGCCAATGGGAGTGCACCTGGCCACTAGCCCGCGCCGCGGCGCGTAAACCCCTTCGCCCGGCGGCGCTTCGGGCCGCGCACCCATGTCCGGCGCCCATGTTTAGCGACCGTTCCCGCAGGTAGTCGAGTGCTTGCGTCGAGCATCGGCTCGCCGGTCCGTGGAGAGGGGGAGGAACCGCAATGCGTGTCCTGGGTGTGAACGCGGTCTTCCATGACCCGGCCGCAGCGCTGGTCGTGGACGGCCGCACGGTGGCCGCGGCCGAGGAGGAGCGCTTCTCGCGCCGCAAGCACGGGAAGGAGCCGGTCCCCTTCTCCACCTGGGAGCTGCCGGTGGCGGCGATGCGCTGGTGCCTGGAGGAGGGCGGGCTGTCGCCGCGGGACCTGGACGCGGTCACCTACTCCTACCACCCGGACCTGGCCGACCCCGACGGGCCGGGGCAGGACGCCCGCTGGGAGCACCTGCGTCTGTTCTACGTCGAACGGGCGCCGCACTTCCTGGCGTCGGCGCTGCCCGGGCTGGACCGCAGGCGGGTCGTCCACGTGGCCCACCACGTGGCCCACGCCGCGTCGGCGGTCTTCGCGGCGCCCCCGTTCGAGGGCCGCCGCGACTGCGTGGTCCTGGTCGCCGACGGCCGGGGCGAGTCCGGGTCCCACCTGGTCGGCTCCTACACCGGCGGGGAGTTCGAGGTGCTGGTCCGCCAGCCGCTGCCGGACTCGCTGGGGCTGGTCTACGAGGAGCTGACCGAGCACCTGGGCTTCCACCGCTCCAGTGACGAGTACAAGGTGATGGCCCTGGCCTCCTACGGGAGGCCGACGATGCTCGACGCGGTCCGCGAGCACCTGCGGTACGAGGGGGAGGGGCGGGTGCGCGCCCGCGACGTGCCCTGGGAGTCCCTGGCCCCCGCCCGCAGCCCCGGTACCGAGCCCGGGCCCGAGCACGCCGACCTGGCCGCGAGCGTCCAGGAGGCCGTGGAGGAGGCGCTCCTGGGCGTCGTGGGCTGGGCGTACGAGCGCACGGGCCTGCGGCGGCTGACCATGGCGGGCGGTGTCGCGCTCAACTGCGTCGCCAACAGCCGGGTCTTCCGCGAGGGCCCCTTCGACGACGTGTGGGTCCAGCCCGCTGCGGGGGACGCGGGGACCGCCCTGGGAGGGGCGCTGTACGTGGCGGCCAAGACCGGCGACGACCCGCAGCCGATGCCCGGCGCGGACCTGGGGCGCTCCTGGGACGAGGACGAGCTGGCCGCCCTGCTGCGCGACGCCGAGGTCGACATGGAGCGCCCCGCGGACCTGCCCGCGGCGGTCGCCGCCGCGCTGGCGGACAACGCCCTGGTGGCGTGGTTCCAGGGCCGTTCGGAGTACGGTCCGCGGGCGCTGGGGCACCGCTCCCTGCTGGCGCACCCCGCCGACCCGGCGAACCTGGAGCGCCTGAACCGGGTCAAGGGGCGGGAGCGGTTCCGGCCGGTGGCCCCGATGGTGGCGCAGGAGCGGGCCCCGGAGATCTTCTTCGGCGGCCCCCTGCCCAGCCCGTACATGCTCTTCGTGCACCAGGTGGCGCAGGAGTGGCGTGATCGCATCCCGGCGGTCGTCCACGTGGACGGCACGGCCCGGGTGCAGACGGTCTCCGCGACGGACGAGCCGCTCACCGCCCGCCTGCTGTCGGAGTTCGAGCGCCGGACGGGCCTGCCGGTCCTGGTCAACACCAGCCTCAACACCGCCGGGCGGCCGATGGTGGACTCGCCCCGGGACGCGCTGGAGTGCTTCGGGTCCGCGCCGGTGGACGTGCTGGCCATCGGCCCGTTCCTCGTGCGCCGCCGCCGGGGTGAGGCGGCGTGAGCGCGCGCGTGGAGTACGCGGTGGTCGTGCCCACGGTGGGCCGCGAGAGCCTGGCGCGGGCGCTGCGGCCGCTGGTGGAGGCGCCCGAGGGGGCGGCGCCGCGGGAGATCGTGGTGGTCGACGACCGGCCGCTCGGGCGGGGCGCTCCGCTGGAGGTGCCCGACCACCCGCGGTTGCGCGTGCTCGGCAGCGGCGGCCGCGGTCCCGCGGCCGCCCGCCAGGCCGGGTGGCACTCCTGCCGGGCGCCGTGGATCGTGTTCCTGGACGACGACGTCGCCCCGCCCGGCGACTGGGCCGCGCGCCTGTGCGAGGACCTGGACGGCCGCCCGGAGGACGTGGGCGGCGTCCAGGGGCGGATCGTCGTCCCGCCGCCCGAGGGCCGCGCGCCCACCGACGCCGAGCGGGCCACGCTGGCGCTGGCGGGGGCGCGGTGGATCACGGCGGACATGGCCTACCGCAGGTCCGCCCTGGAACGGGTCGGCGGCTTCGACGTCCGGTTCCGCCGGGCCTACCGGGAGGACACCGACCTGGCCCTGCGCGTGGTGGACGCGGGCTTTCGCCTGGAGTGGGGCGACCGGGTGTGCGTCCACCCCCTGCGCGGGGGCGGCCGGCTGCGGAGCCTGGGCGCCCAGCGCGGCAACGCCGACGACGTGCTCATGGACCGCCTGCACGGGCGGGGCTGGCGGCGGCGGGTCGGCGAGGGCCGCGGGGCGCTGCGGCGGCACGTGGTGACGACGGCCGTCCTGGCCGCGGCGGTCGGGGCCGCCCTGGCCGGGCGCCGGCTCCCCGCCGGGGCGCTGGCGCTGTGGTGGGCGGGGCGCACCGCACGATTCGCCCTGGAGCGGGTGCGCCCGGGGCCGCGGACCTTCGCCGAGGTCGCCGACATGGCGGTGACCAGCGCGGCCGTTCCGCCCCTGGCGTGCCTGCACCGGCTGCGGGGGGCGGTGGTCCACGCGGGCGCGTCCCGGCGCCCGGCGGTGCGCGCGGTCCTGTTCGACCGGGACGGCACGCTCATCGAGGACGTCCCCTACAACGGGGACCCCGACCGGGTGCGCCCGCGCCCGGGCGCCGCCCGGGCGGTGGAGCTGGCGGTCCGCTGCGGCCTGTCGGTCGCGGTGGTCAGCAACCAGTCGGGGATCGCCCGGGGGCTGCTGACCGAGCGGGAGGTCGGTGCGGTCAACGAGCGGGTGGAGCGCCTCCTGGGCCGCTTCGACGCCTGGTGCGTGTGCCCCCACGGGGAGGACGACGGCTGCGCCTGCCGCAAACCGGCGCCGGGGCTGGTGCGCGAGGCGGCGGAGCGGTTGGGCGTGCGCCCGTACGAGTGCGCCGTGATCGGCGACATCGGCTCCGACGTGGAGGCGGCCCGGGCCGCCGGGGCGCGCGGGATCCTGGTGCCCACCGCGGCCACGCGCGGGGAGGAGCGCCGTGCGGCCCCCGAGTCGGCGGCCGACCCGTTCGGCGCCGTGGTGCGGCTGCTCGGCGGAGGTGCGCCGTGAGGGCGGGCACGGTCCTGGTGGCCCGCCCGGACGGGATGGGCGACGTCCTGCTGTCCGGCCCGGCGGTGCGGGCCGTGGCCCGGCACGCGGACCGGGTCGTCTACCTGGCCGGGCCGCGCGGGGCCGGTGCGGCCCGGATGCTGCCCGGCGTGGACCGGGTGATCACCTGCACGGTGCCGTGGATCGCGGCCGACCCGCCGCCGGTGGACCCGGTGCGGGTGCGGCGCCTGGTGCGCCTGCTCGCCGGCCTGGGCATCGACCGCGCGGTCCTGCCCACCTCCTTCCACCAGTCGCCGCTGCCCCTGGCGCTGGTGCTGCGCATGGCCGGGGTGCCGTGGATCGGGGCCATCAGCGAGGACTACCCCGGGAGCCTGCTCGACGTCCGCCACCGGGTGGAGGAGGGGCTGCCCGAGACGGAGCGGATGCTCTCCCTGGTCCGGGCCTGCGGGATGGAGCCGGCGCCGGGCGACGACGGGCTGCCCGCGGTGCGCGGGCCCCTGCCCGACACCCGGGGGCTCACCGGGCCGGACGGGTACACGGTGGTGCACACCGGCTCCGACGCCCCCGCCCGGGCGATCCCCGCGTCCAAGGCGGGGGAGATCGTGGCGGCGCTGCGCGCCCGCGGCGGCCGCGTCGTCCTGACCGGTTCGGCCGAGGAGGCCGACCGGGTGCCCCGGGCGCACGGGGACCCGGGCGTGGTGGTCCTGGCCGGGCGCACCCGCCTGCCGGAACTGGCCGGGGTGCTGTCCCGGGCGGCGGCCGCGGTGTGCGGGAACACGGGGCCGGCCCACCTGGCCGCGGCGGTGCGCACCCCCGTGGTGTCCCTGTTCTCGCCGGTGGTCCCCGCGGCCGTGTGGGCGCCGCGCGGTTCCCGGGTCCGGGTCCTGGGGGACCAGGGCGCCCGGTGCGCGGGCAGCCGGGCGCGGGTGTGCCCGGTGCCGGGCCACCCCTGCCTGTCCGGTGTCTCCCCCGAGAGCGTTCTGGCCGCCGTCGACGAGATACGGGAGGACCGATGACCGTGACCGATGGGGAGGAGCGGACCTCCCCGGCGGGGGAGCGCGCGCCGGTGCGCGGGCGCCGCATCCTGCTCTGGCACGTCCACGGGTCGTGGACCACCGCCTTCGTGCAGGGGGCGCACACCTTCCTGCTGCCGGTGACGCCGGACCGGGGCCCCGACGGCCGGGGGCGTGCGCGCACCTGGGACTGGCCCGACCGGGCCCGCGAGGTGCCCTGGGAGGAGGTGGGCGCGAGCGAGCCGGACCTGGTGGTGCTCCAGCGCCCCCACGAGGTCGGGCTGGCCGAGCGGCTGCTGGGCCGTGTCCCGGGGCGGGACGTGCCCGCGGTGTACGTGGAACACAACACGCCGCGCGGGGACGTGCCGCTGACCCGGCACCCCCTCGCCGACCGCGACGACATCCCGGTCGTGCACGTCACCGGGTTCAACGCCCTGATGTGGGACTGCGGGCGGGCGCCGGTGCGCGTGGTGGAGCACGGGGTCCCCGACCCCGGCCACCGGCGGGTCGCCCGGGAGCCGCGCGCGGGGGTGGTCGTCAACGAGCCGCTGCGCCGCTGGCGGTTCACGGGCACCGACCTCCTCGCCGGCCTGGCCGAGGAGGTCCCCCTGGACCTGTTCGGGATGGGGGTGGAGGGCGTCCCCGAGCACCTGGGGACCCCGCAGGGGCGCATCCGCGTCCGCGAGGACCTGCCCCAGGCGCTGATGCACGACGAGCTGTCCCGGACCAGCGTCTACGTCCACACGTCGAGGTGGACCTCGCTGGGGCTGTCCCTCATCGAGGCCATGATGCTCGGCCTGCCGGTGGTCGCGCTCGGCGCGACCGAGGCCTACGAGGCGGTGCCGGCCGGGGCGGGGGCGGTCTCCACCGACCCCCGTTTCCTGGCGGAGGCGGCCCGGTCCTTCGTCGAGGACCCCGGGCTGGCCGAACGGGTCGGCGCGCAGGCCCGGCGGGCCGCGCTGCGCCGCTACGGACTCACCAGGTTCCTGGACGACTGGGACCGGTTGATCGAGGAGGTGACGGGATGAGGATCGCCATGGTCTCCGAGCACGCCAGCCCTCTGGCCGCGATCGGGGGCGAGGACGCGGGAGGGCAGAACGTCCATGTGGCCGAGCTGGCCCTGGCGCTGGCCGAACGCGGGCACGAGGTGGTCGTCCACACGCGTCGCACCGACGTCCACAGACCCGACACGGTGTCGGTGGGGCCGGGCCTACGGGTCGAGCACGTGCGGGCGGGGCCCGAGCAGCCGGTGCCCAAGGACGAACTCCTCCCCTACATGGGCGAGTTCGCGCGGCGGCTGCGCGCCTCCTGGCGCGTGGACCGCCCCGACGTGGTCCACGCCCACTTCTGGATGAGCGGGCAGGCCTCGCTGGAGGCGGCCGGGCGGCTCGGCCTGCCGGTGGTGGAGACCTTCCACGCCCTGGGGGTGGTCAAGGCGCGCCACCAGGGCACGGCCGACACCAGCCCGCGGGAGAGGATCCCGGTCGAGCGGGCGGTGGCCGCCCGCAGCGAGCTGGTCGTGGCGACCTCGGCGGAGGAGAGGCGCGAACTCCTGTCCTGGGGGATCGCCCCGGGGCGGGTCGCCGTGGTGCCGTGCGGGGTGGACACGCACAGGTTCACCCCCGCGGGCCCGGCCGCCCCGCGCCCGCGGGGCGAGCGCGTGCGCCTGCTCAGCCTGGGCCGCCTGGTGCCCCGCAAGGGGGTGGACACGGTGATCCGCGCCCTGGCGGGGGTCCCCGGCGCCGAGCTGCTGGTGGCGGGCGGGCCCGCGCCGGGGCGTCTGGACCGGGACCCGGAGGTGGGGCGGCTGCGCGGGATCGCCGCCCGGGAGGGGGTCGCCGACCGGGTGCGCTTCCTGGGGGCGGTGGACCGGTCGGAGGTGCCGGCGCTGCTGCGCTCGTGCGACATCGCCGTGAACCTGCCCTGGTACGAGCCGTTCGGGATGTCCACGGTCGAGGCCATGGCCTGCGGCGTCCCGGTGGTCGCCTCCCGGGTCGGCGGCCACCTCGACACCGTGGTCCACGGGGAGACCGGCCTGCTGACGCCCGAGCGCGACCCGCGCACGGCGGCCGACGCGATCGCCTGGCTCGCCTCGGACCCGCAGACCCGCGCGGAGTTCGGGGCGGCCGCCGCCGAGCGCGCCCGGTCCCTGTACTCGTGGGCCGAGGTGGCCCGGGGCAGCGAGGAGTGCTACCGCGGGCTGCTGGGTCCGCGCACGGTCCCGCTCCCCGGCAGGGAGCGGCCCGAGCCGATCGCCGCCGTCCGGCGGGGGGAGGGGGAGTGATGCACGGCCACCTGCGGTCCCTGGCGGCGGCGCTGGAGCTGACCGACGCCGGGCGCGTGGAGGAGTGGGGCGTCCTGGCCGCCGGCAGGCTCGGTGCGGGGCACCGCCTGTTCGGCTGCGGCAACGGGGGCAGCGCCGCCGAGGCCCAGCACCTGACGGCGGAGCTGACCGGGCGCTTCGAGGGGGAGCGGGAGCCGCTGTCGGCGATCGCCCTGCACGCGGAGACCTCCAGTGTGACCGCCATCGCCAACGACTACGGCTACCGGCGGGTGTACGAGCGCCAGCTGCGCGCCCACGCCCGCAGCGGGGACCTGCTGGTGTGCATGTCCACCAGCGGGAGCAGCGCCAACGTGCTGGCCGCCGCGGAGGCGGCCCGGGAGCTGGGGGTGCTGTGCTGGTCGCTGACCGGGCCCGGCCCCACGGTGCTGGAATCGCTCAGCGACGAGACCGTGGCGGTGCCCGCGCCCGACACGTCCACGGTGCAGGAGGTGCACCTGGCCCTGGTGCACGTGTTCTGTTCGGGGGTGGAGCGGGGACTGAGGGAGCGTGCGGCGTCGGTGCCCTCGCCCCGGGAGGCGGCGGCCGCACGGGAGAGGGGGGCGACGTGAACTCCGCAGCGGGAACGATCGCGGTGCTGGGGGACGCCCTGCTCGACGTCGACCTGCGGGGGACCTCCCACCGGGACTGCCCCGACGCGCCCGCGCCGGTAGTGGAGGACGCGGCCGCGCGCCACCGGCCCGGGGGCGCGGCCCTGGCCGCCCACCGCGCGGCCCGCGGCGGGCGGGCCGTCACCCTGGTCACGGGGCTCGGGCGGGACGCCGCCGCCGAGACCCTGGCCGGGGTGCTGGGGGCGCGGGTGCGCCTGGTGGGCCTGCCCATGGCCGCCGGCACCCCCACCAAGACGAGGATCATGGCGGACGGCCGCACCGTCGCCCGGGTGGACGGCGGGGGCGGCCGGATCGACGGGGCGGTGGACCGGGACGCCGTCGCGGGTGCGCTGGCGGGCGCCGACGCCGTGCTGGTCTCGGACTACGGCCGGGGGCTGACGTCGCGCCCGGAGGTGCGCGACCTGCTGGCCGCGTGCGCGGAGCGGGTCCCGCTGGTGTGGGACCCCCACCCCCGGGGGGCGCCGCCCGTGCCGGGGGCATGGGTGGTGACGCCCAACGCCGCCGAGGCCGGTGTGGAGGACGGCGACCCCGGCGCGGCCCTGGAGCGGGCCGCCCACCTGGCCCGCACCTGGCGGGCCCGCTGCGTGGCCGTCACCCTGGGGGAGGACGGCGCGGTCCGGGCCGATCCGCGGGGGGAGGGCGAGCGGGTGCGCGCCGTCCCCGCGGCAGGGGGGTCCGACCCCTGCGGCGCGGGCGACGCCTTCGCGGCGGCCTGCGCGGCGGCCCTGGCCGACGGGCGGGGCGAGGCCGCCGCCGTCCGGGTGGGGGTGGCCGCGGCGTCGGAGTTCGTCGCCGGCGGCGGGGCGGGGGCGTTCGCCCCGGAGGGGGAGCGCGGCCCCGAGGCGCTCGGCGCGCTCACGGGGGCGGCCGGAGCCCTCTCCCGCCGCGGCGGGGAGCGCCTGGTGGCGACCGGGGGCTGCTTCGACATCCTGCACGCCGGGCACGTGGAGCTGCTCCGGTACGCCCGCCGCCTGGGGGACCGGCTCGTGGTCCTGCTCAACAGCGACGCCTCCGTGCGGGCCCTCAAGGGGGAGGGCCGCCCCGTGGTGGGGGAGGCGGACCGGGCCCGGCTGCTGGCGGCGCTGGACTGCGTCGACGGGGTGCGGATCTTCGACGACCCCACCCCGGTGCGGGAGCTGGCGCGCCTGCGGCCCGACGTGTGGGTCAAGGGCGGCGACTACGAGGCGTCCCGGATGCCGGAGACGCCGGTGGTGCGCTCCTGGGGCGGGGACGTGGTCACGGTCCCGCTCATCCCGGGGCGGTCCACCACAGGGATCATCACGCGCATACGCGGCCGGGAGGCCGTGTCGTGAACCGCGCCCGGACCGGGTGCGGAGGACAGGGAGAGGAGGGGGACATGGTCTCCTTGGGGAACACCGTCATCACCGGAGGCGCGTCCGGGCTGGGCGCGGCGACGGTCCGCGCCGTACAGGACGCGGGCGGCAAGCCGATCGTGCTCGACCGCCGCCATCCCGGCGGGGACGTGCCGTTCGAGCAGGTCGACGTGGCCGAGCGCGAAGAGGTGGAGCTGGCGGTCCGGCGGGTGGTCGAGCGGCACGGCCGCATCGACGCCGTCGTCAACGCCGCGGGCATCGACGCCTGCGGTTCGCTGACCGACGTGCCCGCGGCCGACTGGGAGAAGGTCCTGGCGGTCAACCTGCTCGGGACCGCCGCCGTCACCCGGGCCGCCCTGCCCCACCTGCGCGACTCCGGGGGGAGGGTGGTCAACTGCGCCTCGACCCTGGGGGTGCGCGCGGTGGGGGACGCCACCGCCTACTGCGCGTCCAAGTTCGGGGTGGTGGGGTTCACCCGCGCGCTGGCGGCGGAGACCGCCGGGCAGGTGGGGGTCACCCTGCTGATCCCCGGGGGCATGAACACCGCCTTCTTCGACGGCAGGCCCGAGCAGTACCGGCCCGGGCCCGACGCCGCCCTCAACGACCCCGAGCACGTCGCCGAGGCCGTCCTGTTCGCCCTCACCCGCCCGGCCGGGTGCGAGGTGCGCGAGATGGTCGTGTGCCCCGCGCAGGAGGTCTCCTGGCCCTGACCGGACGTCCCAGGCCCGACGGCACGAGGAGGGAGACGCACGTGGAGACGGTGACGCACTGGGGGAGGACGGTGGTGACCGGCGGGGCGGGGTTCCTCGGCGGCCACCTGTGCGAACGGCTGCTGGAGCAGGGGGCGGAGGTGGTGTGCCTGGACAACTTCGCGACCGGGCGCCCGGGCAACGTGGAGCACCTGTTCGGGCACCCCCGCTTCCGGCTGAAGGAGGCCGACCTCGTCCGGCCGGTCGAGGTCGAGGGGCCGGTGGACACCGTGTTCCACCTGGCCTCGGCGGCCTCGCCGCCCGACTACCTGCGCCTGCCGGTGGAGACGCTGGAGGCGGGCAGCCTGGGCACCCGCAACGCCCTGGCGCTGGCGGAGGAGGGCGGGGCCCGGTTCGTCCTGGCCTCCACCAGCGAGGTGTACGGCGACCCGCTGGAGTACCCGCAGCGGGAGACGTACTGGGGCAACGTGAACCCGGTCGGGCCCCGCAGCGTGTACGACGAGGCCAAGAGGTACGCGGAGTCGCTGGTCATGGCCCACGGCCGGGCCCGGGGGGCCGACGTGGGGATCGCGCGCATCTTCAACAGCTACGGCCCGCGGATGAGGGCCGACGACGGGCGGCTGGTGCCCACCTTCGTCAACCAGGCGCTGGAGGGCAGGCCGCTGACCGTCGCCGGGGACGGGCGGCAGACGCGGTCGCTGTGCTACGTGGACGACACCGTCCGCGGGCTCATGGCGCTGGGCGCCCGGCGCGGGGTGCGCGGGCCGGTCAACATCGGCAGCGACGAGGAGCTGAGCGTGATCTCGCTCGTGGGGCTGGTGGCCTCCCTGACCGGGACGCGGTCGGGGGTCGTGTTCGTCGAACGCCCCGAGGACGACCCGCGGTTCCGCCGGCCCGACATCCGGCTCGCCCGGGAGCTCCTGGGGTGGGAGCCCAGGACGCGGGTGCGCGAGGGGATGCGGCGCACCATCGACCACTTCGTGGAGCTGCGGAACCGCTCGGGGAGGGCGGTCGCGTCGAACCCGTGAGCACCGCGCCGGGCGGGGACCGCGGGGCCGACGGAGGGGGCCGGGCCGCGGAAGGCGGGCGGGGGCCGCGGGTGACGGTGGTGATCGCCACCCGCGACCGGGTGCGCGAGCTGTGCCGGACGCTGGCCCGGCTGGAGGGGCTGGAGCCCCGGCCCCCGGTCGTGGTCGTGGACAACGGGTCCTCGGACGGCACCGCGGCGGCGGTGCGGGAGCGGTTCCCCGGGGTCCGGGTCCTGCGCCGGGAGCGCAACCTGGGCTGCGCGGCCCGCAACGCGGGGGCGGCCCGGGCGCGCACGCCCTACGTCGCCTTCTGCGACGACGACTCGTGGTGGGAGCCGGGCTCCCTGGAGGCGGCCGCCGACGCGTTGGACGCCCATCCCGGGTGGGGGCTGGTGACCGCGGCCGTCCGGGTGGGGCCGCAGGGGCGCCCGGACCCGGTCACCGAGGCCCAGCTGCGCGCGCCCCTGCCCGGGGGCGGGGCCGAGCCGCGGGTCATGGGGTTCCTGGCCTGTGCCGCGGTGGTGCGGCGCAGCGCGTTCGAGGAGGCCGGCGGGTTCGAGCCGCTGCTGTTCTTCGGCGGCGAGGAGGAGCTGCTGGCCCTGGACCTGGCGGCGGCCGGGTGGGAGCTGCGGCTCCTCCCCGGGGCCGTGGTCCGCCACCACCCCTCCCCGCACCGCCCGCCGGGGCTGCGGCGGGCGGTCCTCCAGGAGCGCAACGCCCTGCTCACGGTGTGGCTGCGCCGCAGGCCCGCGGTCGTCCGGGACCGGACGCTGCGGGTCGCCGCCCGGTGCCCGGCCGACCGGGTCCGGCGGCGCGCGCTGGCGGCGGCGCTGTACCGGCTCCCTGCCGTGCTGGCCCGGCGCCGGCGCCTGCCCGCCCGGGTGGAGGAGGAGCTGGAGGCGGCCCAGCGCGCCGCGTGACACGGGGCCGGACACCAAGGGCTGCGCGCCTCGGGGCCCATGTGGGTCACGGGGACCACGGAGGTCACGAGGGACGTGGGGAGCCTGGGGCCACGGGGGCGCGTGGGCCTCGGGGGTCGGGGACGTGGGGAATCCGGGGGCACGGGAACGCGTGGAGCACGGGAGACATGGGGAGGGGCCGTGCCGGCGGGTGGCGCGGCCCCTCGTAGTGGGTCGGGGCGCGGGGTCAGGCCGGGACGGCGTCGGTGGGCCGGTCCCAGACGCGGTGCAGCCCGATGAGCCGGGAGAACTCGGCGGCGCAGGTGCCGTCGGCCTCCGGGGCCACGACCACGCCCAGCTCCTCCCGGGTCCGCTGCGCCGGGGTGACCGCGTGCTCGGGCAGCGGCGGCGCGATCCCCAGCTCCGCGCCCGCGCCCACCAGGGCCAGCGGCTTGTGGTGCTTGTAGGCCTCCAGCACGAAGTGGCGGGCCATGCCGTCCCCGGACAGGGCCGTGACGGCGTCGGCGCCGTCGGGCACCGCCACCGCGTCGTAGAGCACCGAGGACATCGTGGGCAGCGCACGGTCCACGGCCAGGGTCCCCCCGTCGGAGGTGCGCACCGTCCCGTCGGTGACGGCCAGCAGTTCCACGACGGCGCCCTCGGCCGTCAGCGGTTCGCGCAGCCCCTCCACGCTCGCCGCGTCCACGCCGTCGGCGACCAGGATCGCGACCTTGCGGCCCACCACCGACCCGAAGGCCGTCTCGGCCTGGCTGAGCGCGGGCGAGGACCGCCCGTGGTTGGGCGAGGCCCCCTGCGCGGGCGCCTCCACGCCCACCCCCCGGGCCACGGCCACCGCCAGGTCGTGGTCGACGTTGGTGAGGTTGGCGACCACCCGCCGGCGCACCTCCGGCTCCTCGCACTTGCCCAGCTCGAAGCGGAACGCCGCGACGAGGTGCTCGCGCTCCCAGGACGCCAGGCTGTTGTAGAACAGGGTGGCCTGGGAGTAGTGGTCCTTGAAGCTCTCCGCCCGCTCGCGGATCTTGTGCCCCTCGACCTTCTCCGTGTAGTGCCGGTAGACGCCCTCGTCGGCCAGGGCGGGGCAGCCGCCGCCCAGCGAGTTGGGGAAGTAGGAGGTCCGGCCCCGGTGCACCCGGTGCTGGGCGAACCCGTCCCGCTGGTTGTGGTCGACGGGTGCCAGCGGCCGGTTGACCGGGATCTGCTGGAAGTTGGAGCCGCCCAGCCGCAGCAGCTGGGTGTCCAGGTAGGAGAAGTTGCGGGCCTGGAGCAGCGGGTCGTTGGTGAAGTCGATCCCCGGCACCACGTTGGCGGTGTGGAAGGCGACCTGCTCGGTCTCGGCGAAGAAGTTGTCGGGGTTGCGGTCCAGGGTGAGCCTCCCGACCGGCCGGACCGGCACCTGCTCCTCCGGGATGATCTTGGTGGCGTCCAGCAGGTCGAAGTCGAACGCGTGCTCGTCCTCCTCCGGGACCAGCTGCACGCCCAGCTCCCACTCGGGGAACTGCCCGCGCTCGATGGACTCCCACAGGTCGCGGCGGTTGAAGTCGGGGTCCTTGCCCTGGATGCGCTGCGCCTCGTCCCACACCAGGGAGTGGGTGCCCAGCAGCGGCTTCCAGTGGAACTTGACGAACGTGCCCCGCCCCGCGCGGTCGACGAACCGGAAGGTGTGCACCCCGAACCCCTGCATGGTCCGGTAGCTGCGCGGCAGCGCCCGGTCCGACATCAGCCACATGATCATGTGGGTGGTCTCCGGCTGGAGGCCGACGAAGTCCCACAGGGTGTCGTGCGCCGACTGCGCCTGCGGGATCTCGTTGTGCGGCTCGGGTTTGACCGCGTGCACGAAGTCGGGGAACTTGATCCCGTCCTGGATGAAGAACACGGGCATGTTGTTGCCGACCAGGTCGTAGTTGCCCTCTTCGGTGTAGAACTTCACCGCGAACCCGCGCACGTCGCGCACCGTGTCGGCCGAGCCGCGCGACCCGGCGACGGTGGAGAAGCGCACGAACACCGGGGTGACGACGTCCGGGCCGCTCAGGAAGTGGGCGGCGGTCACGTCCGACAGGCTCTCGTAGGGGCGGAAGTGCCCGTAGGCGCCCGCGCCGCGGGCGTGCACGACCCGTTCGGGGATGCGCTCGTGGTCGAAGTGGGTGATCTTCTCCCGGGCGTGGAAGTCCTCCAGCAGTGTCGGCCCGCGCGTGCCGGCGGAGAGCGAGTTGTCGGTGTCCTCCACCCGTACGCCGGTGTCGGTGGTCAGCGGACCCTCGGAATCGGTACGGGCGGCGTCCAGCGCCCGGTCCTTGGCGTCGCGCGTCTCGTCGTTCATCTGTACCCCCTGCTCACAGCCGTGGCCTCCGGCTCCGTCCGGGGGCCACTGACCGGTTCGGGCCCCGGGCAAACGCGTGACACGCCCGTACGCCCGGGCGGGCTCCCGGCGGCCCGGGCGGCCGCCCGGGCCATGTGTGAAGGCGGGGGAACCGGGCAGTGGCACGCGGGAAGAGGAGAGGGGGGATCGGTGATGACCGAGAAACGTCCGCCGGCGCAGAGCCAGCCCTATCCGGGGCGCACCGAGCCGATGGATCCCCGGCCGCGCGACGAGATGCGCGACTACCGGGGCAGCGGGCTGCTGGAGGGGAAGCGGGCCCTGATCACCGGAGCCGACTCGGGCATCGGCCGGGCCACCGCGGTGGCCTTCGCCAAGGAGGGGGCCGACGTGGTGTTCGGCTACCTCAGCGAGGACGCCGAGGCACAGCACACGGTGGGCCTGGTGCAGGAGCAGGGGCGGCGCGCCGTGGGGGTGCGCGGCGACCTCGCCGACGAGTCGTACTGCTCCCACCTGGTGGAGCGCGCGGTGGAGGAGCTCGGCGGGATCGACATCCTGGTCGAGCACGCCGCCACCCAGGCGCCGGTGGAGGACATCACCGACCTGACCACCGAACAGCTGCGCCGGACGTTCGACGTCAACGTCATGGGGGTGTTCTGGACGGTGCGCGAGGCCGTGCCGCACATCCCCGAGGGCGGGTCGATCATCATCACCGGGTCGATCAACGGGCTGCGCGGCAACGACACGCTCATCGACTACGCGGCGAGCAAGTCCGCGGTGATGAACCTGTCGCTGTCGCTCTCCCAGGCCCTCATGGACCGCGGTATCCGGGTGAACTGTGTGGCACCCGGGCCGGTGTGGACGCCGCTCATCCCCGCCACCCTCGGGGAGAAGGGGGCCGAGGGTTTCGGGGAGCAGGCGCCGATGGGCAGGGCGGCCGATCCGGACGAGATCGCGCCCTCCTACGTGTTCTTCGCCAGTGGGCGGCTGTCGTCGTACTACACGGGGGAGACGCTGGCGCCGACCGGCGGCGAGATCCAGGCCGGCTGACCGCGCGCGGGGGGCGGGGCGGACCCGGTCCGCCCCGCCCCTTCGTGTCCGGCGGTGCCCCCGTGCCGCCGGGCGGTGTGCCCGGCCGGCGCGGTCAGCCGCTGCCGGGGAAGAACTCCCGGGCCTTGGCGGCCAGGCCCCGGACCGCCACGCCGCGCCGGTCGGGGTCGCCCGACAGCAGGGCCTTGACGGTGTCCACGAGCTGCTCGCGGTCCACCTGGGGCGGGATGGGCGGCATGTCCGCGTCGCAGCGGACGTCGATCAGGGCCGGCCGGTCGGCGGCCAGGGCCCGGTCCCAGGCCGGGCCGACGCCGTCGGGGCCGTCCACGGTGATGCCTACCAGCCCGGCCTGCTCGGCGAAGGCCGCGTACGACAGCTCCGGCAGGTCCTGGGAGAACGGGGTCTTGGGCGATCCGCCCATGGCGCGCAGCTCCCAGGTGACCTGGTTGAGGTCGTTGTTGTGCAGGACGCACACCACCAGCCGGGGGTCGTCCCACAGCTCGTGGTAGCGGCGCGCGGTGAGCATCTCCATGAGCCCGTTCATCTGCATGGCGCCGTCGCCGACCAGGGCGATCGCGGGCCGGTCGGGGTGGGCGAACTTGGCCCCGATGGCGTAGGGGACGGCGCACCCCATGGTCGCCAGCGTGCCCGAGAGGGAGCCGCGCATCTCCGCGCGCATCTTGAGCAGGCGCGCGTACCAGTTGGTGACGGACCCGGAGTCGGCGGTGATCACCGCGTCGTCGGGCGCGCGCAGGGAGAGTTCGTGCACGATCAGCATCGGGTTGACGGGGTCGGCGGGGATGCGGGCCTGGGCGTCCAGGACGTCCCACCAGCGGGCGACGCCCTCCTCGATGGAGGTGCGCCAGCGGCGGCGCGGCCCGGTGAGCTCGTCGGGGCGGTCCAGGCGCTCCAGGAGCGCGCGCAGGGTGGCCTTGGCGTCGCCCACCAGGTTGACCTCGGTGGGGTAGCGCATGCCGATGGCGCCGGGGTCGGTGTCGATCTGCACGGCCCGGCGGCCGAACGGCGGCAGGAACTGGGTGTAGGGCATGTTGGAGCCGACGATGACCAGGGTGTCGCAGTCGCGCATCAGCTCCCAGGAGGGGCGGGTGCCCAGCAGGCCGATGCTGCCGGTGACCTCGGGCAGGTCGTCGGGGAGCACGTCCTTGCCCAGGAGCGCCTTGGCGATGCCGGCGCCGGTGGCGTCGGCCAGGTCCAGGACCTCCTGGCCGGCTCCCCGCGCGCCCTGGCCGATGAGGATCGCGATGCGCTCCCCGGCGTCGATGACCTGCGCGGCCCGGTCCAGCGCGTGGACGGGGGGCAGGGTCCGGGGGTGCTCGTGGAGGCGGTCGGGCGCGCTGGAGGGCACATGCTTGAACGCGTGCTCGGGCGGCGTGTAGTCCAGTTCCTGGACGTCGCCGGGGATGATCAGGACGGTGGGCGCGGAGCGGCCCAGGGCGGTGCGCACGGCCCGGTCCAGGACGTTGGGCAGCTGTTCGGGGACGGTGACGGTGGCCAGGTAGGCGGCGACGTCCTTGAACAGGGAGTGCAGGTCCACCTCCTGCTGGTAGGAGCCGCCCAGCGCGGTGCGGTCGGCCTGGCCGACGATGGCGACGACCGGGACCCGGTCCAGCTTGGCGTCGTAGAGGCCGTTGAGCAGGTGGATGGCGCCGGGGCCGCCGGTGGCCAGGCACACGCCGGGCCCGTCGCCGAACTTGGCGTATCCGACGGCTTCGAAGGCCGACATCTCCTCGTGGCGGCTCTGGACGAAGCGGGGTCCCTCCGGCAGGCGGCCCATCTGGGCGACCAGGCCGTTGATCCCGTCACCGGGGTAGCCGAAGATCTTGGTGACGCCCCACTGCGACAGCCGGCGCAGCAGGTGGTCGGCGACGTTCTGCGTCATGTCTCCCCCTGGGGTGCGGGGGCCGCGGTCGGTGCGCGGCCCCCGCGGGTCGGTGCCGGTCAGCCGCGGGCGCGCTTGGTGCGGGTGCCGCTCTCCTTGCGCAGGGCGTCGACCAGCTCGGCCTTGGTCATCTTGGAGCGCCCCTGGACGCCCAGGCGGCGGGCCTGTTCGTACAGGTGGTCCTTGCTGGCGTTGGCGTCCACACCCCCGGCGGTGCCCTTGGACCCCTTGCGGTTCTTCGCGCCGGGGTCGGAGGCGCGGGAGTCGGAGGCACCCTTGCCGTCCTTGGCCTCCCAGTGGTCGCCGACCTTCTCGAAGGAGTGCTTGACGGCGGCCATGGCCACCCGGTGGGCGCGTTCGCCCTCGCCGTACTGGTCCACGGCCGAGTCGTGGGCCTTGATCCAGGTGCGCTGGGCCTTCTTGGAGGACCTGCGCAGCGTGTCGGGCAGTTCCCGGGTCCCGGGCATGGGACCCACCTCCCTCGTGTGCGTGTCGTGGTGCGGGTGTCGTGCGCGGGCGCGGTGTTCAGGGACGGAAGACGACCTTGACGGCCCCGTCCCGCTTGGCCTGGAACATGGCGTAGGCGTCGGCCGCGTCGTCCAGGGCGACGCGGTGGGTGGCGAAGTCCTCCACCCCCAGGACGTCCCTGTCGTCGAGCAGGGGGAGGATGTCGGGCGCCCAGCGGCGCACGTTGGCCTGCCCCATGCGGAGCTGGATCTGCTTGTCGAACATGGTGAGCATCGGCAGCGGGTCGGCGGTGCCGCCGTAGACCCCGATGACGGAGACGGTGCCGCCCCGGCGGACCAGTTCGATGGCGGTCTGGAGGGCCGCGAGCCGGTCCACGCCCGCGGTCTCCATCAGCTTGGCCGCGGCGCCCTTGGGGAGGAACGAGGTGAGCCGCTGGGCCAGGCGGGCCGAGCCGTGGCCCTGCGCCTCCAGGCCGACGGCGTCGATGACGGCGTCGGGCCCCTGGCCGCGCGTCCGTTCGCGGATCTCGCCGATGAGGCCGTCGGTGCCGTCGGAGGGGTCGAACACCTCGGCGCCGCGGGCGGCGGCGCGGGCGCGCCGCTCCGGCACCGGGTCCACCCCGAAGACCCGGCCCGCGCCCAGGTGGCGGGCCACCCGGCAGCACATGTCGCCGATGGGCCCCAGCCCCAGGACGGCCACGGAGCCGTCCGGCGGGACGTCGGCGTAGCGGACGGCCTGCCAGGCGGTGGGCAGCACGTCGGACAGGTACAGGTACCGCTCGTCGGGGCCCTGGGCCGGGACGGGGATGGCGTTGGCCTCGGCCCGGGGCACGCGCAGGTACTCGGCCTGGGCGCCCGGGACCGATCCGTACAGGGAGCTGTAGCCGTAGATGGGGGCGCCGGTGCCCTGGTCGTCGTCGCGCGTGGTCTCGCACTGGGTCTGGAGGCCGCTCTCGCACATGGCGCAGTGGCCGCAGGAGATCTGGAAGGGGATCACCACGCGGTCGCCGGGCGCCAGCGAGGTCACCCCGGGGCCGGTCTCCTCGACGGTGCCCAGGGCCTCGTGCCCCAGGATGTCGCCCTCGTGCATGAAGGGGCCCAGGACCTCGTACAGGTGCAGGTCGGAGCCGCACAGCCCGGAGCTGCCGACCCGCAGGATCACGTCCGCGGGCTCCTCGATCCGCGGGTCGGGCACCGTCTCGGCGCGCACGTCGCGGGTGCCGTTCCAGACGACAGCCTTCATGCCCCCTCCTCGTGGCCGCAGGTGCTTCGTTCCGTCGTGGGCGGGCCACTACCCGGGCGCCCCGGGGGGAAACACCGGGACACCGGGGGGAACACCGGGGCGCCCGGGGGCGTGTGCGGCGGAGCGCGGCGGGAGGGGGCGGCGCCCTCCCCGGCGGGGGTGCGGGGAGGGCGCCGGGTCCGGTCAGGCGGTGTGCTCGCGCAGGTACTCGGCGAACTTCTCCAGGCCGTCGATGTTGCGCGGCCCGGAGATGCCCTCGTTGTAGTCCAGGACGAAGAAGTTCTCCTCCGCGACGGCCGGGACGTCGGACAGCGCGGGCAGTTCCTTCAGGAACGCGATCTTGTCCTCGGCGGGCTGGTCGCCGTAGTCCAGGATGATGACCACCTCGGGCCGCGCCTCCACGACGGCCTCCCAGCCGACCTGGGTCCAGCGCTCGTCCAGGTCGCCGAAGACGTTCTCCCCGCCCGCGAAGCGGATGATGTCGTTGGGCGGGACCTGGGACCCGGCGGTGAACGCCTGGTCGGTGCCCGAGTCGTAGAGGAACACCGGCACCGGGTCGCCCTGGGGTGCCTGCTCCTGGACCGCCTCGACCCGGGCCCGGTAGTCGGCGACCAGCTCCGCCGCCCGGTCCTCCACGCCGAAGATGGCCCCGAGCCGCTCCAGGTCGGTGTACAGCCCCTCGAACGGGGTGACCCGTTCGGGGAAGCCGGGGTAGTTGAAGCACGACTCGGTGTGCATGAAGCTCTGGATGCCGAGCCCGTCCAGGATCTCCGGGGTGATCCCGCGCTGGTCGCTGAACCCGGAGTTCCACCCGGCGACCACGAAGTCGGCCTCGGCGTCCACGACCAGCTCGCGGTTGAGCAGGTCGTCGCTGAGGAACTCGACCCGCGCGTACTCGTCGGCCCAGGGCGACTCGGTGACCGGCGGGTTGGCCGGGGGCATCACGTAGCCGTGCACGTGGTCGGTCAGGCCCAGGGCGAACATCTTGTCGGCGCTGCCGCCCTCGTAGACCACGGCGCGCTGCGGGGTGGTGTACTCGACCTCCTCGCCGCAGCGGTTCACGGTGGCGGTCTCGGGCGCCGCGCCCGCCTGCGCGGGGTCCTCTTCGACCCGGGCGCCGCAGCCGGTGGCGGCCAGGGCCGCCAGGGCCAGGGACACGGCGGCCAGCGGCCGCAGGGGGAGGGGAGGGTGGTTCACGGGGTGCCTTCCTGATGGGTGAGCCGGTAGAGGAGCTGGGGCGCGCCGGTCAGCGGGTGGGGGACCACGGTCGCCTCCACGCCGAACACCTCGCGCACCAGGTCGGGGGTGAGCACCTCGGAGGGGGCGCCGGCGGCCACCAGCCGTCCCCCGCTCAGGACGCCGATCCGGTCGCAGGCCGCCGCGGCCAGGTTGAGGTCGTGCAGGACGACCAGGGTGGTGGCGCCGACCTCGCGCAGCAGGGACAGGAGGTGGATCTGGTGGCGCACGTCCAGGTGGTTGGTGGGCTCGTCGAGCACGAGCACCCGGGGCTCCTGCACCAGGGCGCGGGCCATCAGGACGCGCTGGCGCTCGCCGCCGGACAGGGTCAGCACGCCCCGGTGGGCGAGGTGGGCGATGTCCATGGCGTCCATGGCGTTCGCACACAGCTCCCGTTCGCGGGCGGTGAGCGGCCCGTTGCCGTTCTGGTGCGGGACCCGGCCCAGGGCCACGACCTCGGCGACGGTGAAGTCGAGGTCGCTGCCGTTCTCCTGGGTCAGGGCGGCGACCCGGCGGGCGCCCTCGCGGGGCTTGAGCGAGGCCAGGTCGTCGCCGCCGACGCGGACGGTGCCGCCGGTGGGGCGCAGCGCCCTGTAGACGCAGCGCAGCGCGGTGGACTTGCCCGAGCCGTTGGGGCCGACCAGGCCGATCACGGAGCCGTCGGGGACGTCCAGGGACAGGGAGTGCACGAGGGTGGCGCCGTCGATGGCGACGGTGAGGCCGTCCAGGCTCAACCGCATCAGCGGCCTCCGAACAGGTAGCCGCGGCGGCGCATGAGGACGAGGAACACCGGGACGCCGATGAGGGCGGTGAGCACGCCCAGCGGGAGCTCGCGGGGCGCGGCGACGGTGCGCGAGACGAGGTCCACCCAGACCATGAGGACCGCCCCCGCCAGCGGGGCGACGGTGAGGACGCGCCGGTGGGCGGCGCCGACGAGGATGCGCACGACGTGCGGGACCACCAGGCCCACGAACCCGATGGCGCCGCTGACGGCGACCATCGCCCCGGTCATCAGGGCGGTGACCAGGAACAGGACGCGGCGCAGCCGGTCGGTGTCCACGCCCAGGCTGGCGGCGGTCTCGTCGCCCAGGGCGGTGGCGTCCAGGCGGCGGGCCAGGGAGTGCAGGACGGCCAGTCCGGCCAGGACCAGGACGGCGACCACGGGCAGGGAGCCCCAGGTGGCGGCGCCGAACCCGCCCATGGTCCAGAACAGGACGGTGGAGGTGGCCTCGTTGCCGGGGACGAGGTAGACGATGACGCTCATGACGGCCTGGAATCCGAAGGAGAGGGCGACGCCGGTCAGGACCAGGCGCAGCGGGGTGATCCCGGCCGCGGTGCGGGCGATGAGGTGCACCAGCAGGGTGGCGGCCAGCGCTCCGGCGAACGCCCCGGCCGAGACGGCGTAGGGGCCCAGAGCGGCCAGGGCGCCGAGCACGCCGACGGTGACCGCGCCGACGGAGGCGCCGGAGGAGACGCCGAGGATGTAGGGGTCGGCGAGGGGGTTGCGGACCAGGGCCTGGACGGCGACGCCGACGGCGCCCAGGCCGGCGCCGACGAGGGCGGCCAGCAGGACGCGCGGGGTGCGGATGTTCCAGATGATCTGGTAGCGGGTGACCTCGTCGGGGGTGATGGTGCCGCCGGTGAGGGCGGCCCACAGGTAGCGGGCGGTCTCGGCGGGCGGGACCAGGGCGGTGCCCAGGCCGATGGCGGGCAGGGTGGACGCGGCCAGGAGCAGGGCCAGGACGGCGGCGGCGGTGGCGGTGCCGGCGGGGGTGGTGAGCCAGCGCGGGCCGGCGGGGTGTGCGGGTGCCGTGGGCGGTGGTGCGGTCAGCGGGGGTGCTGGGGTCGGGGACACCCGTGCTCCTGGAGGGTCGGGGCGCGGTCGCGCCACGTTATGGAAATGACAACGGTTGTCATAGTAGAGGGCGTACGTCCCCGGTGGGAGGGGGACGCGGGAACACGGTCCGGTGGGCGCCCCCGCCGCGAGGAGGAGGAGCGGACGGGGGCGCCCGGACCGCGGGGCGGCGGAGGCTACCAGCTGGACTTGGTCACGCCGGGCAGTTCGCCGCGGTGGGCCATCTCGCGGAAGCGGATGCGGGAGAGGCCGAACCTGCGCAGGTGGCCGCGGGGGCGGCCGTCGACGGAGTCGCGGTTGCGCACGCGGGTGGCGCTGGCGTCGCGCGGCTGGCGGCGCAGTTCGGCCGCGGCGGCGGCGCGGGTGTCCTCGTCGGTGTGCGGGCTCTTGATGAGGCGCTTGAGTTCGGCGCGGCGCTCGGCGTAGCGGGCGACGACGGCCCTGCGCTGCTCGTTGCGGGCGATCTTGCTCTTCTTGGCCATCAGACCTTCTCCCCCCGGGCGCGGATGTCGGCGACCACGCGCTCGATGCCCCGGGCGTCGATGACCTTCATGCCCTTGGTGCTCACCCTGAGCTTGACGAACCGCTGCTCGCTGGGAAGCCAGTACCGCTTGGTCTGGATGTTGGGGTCGAAGCGGCGCTTGGTGCGCCGGTGGGAGTGGGAGATCGTGTGGCCGAAGGCGGGCGCCTTGCCGGTGACCTGGCAGATACGGGACATGGTGGACTCCTTCGGGGTCAGCGGGCGGACTGCGGTCCGGGGTAGGGGAGCAGGGCCATCTCGCGGGCGTTCTTGACCGCGGCGGCGATGAGCCGCTGCTGGCGGGCGGTGACCCGGGTGACGCGGCGGCTGCGGATCTTGCCCTTCTCGGAGATGAACCGGCGCAGCAGGTCGACGTCCTTGTAGTCGACGTAGTCCAGGTCGCCCAGCGGGTTGGCGAACTTGCGGGGTGCCCTCTTCTTGTCGGGGCGGCGGTCGGCCACGGGGTGTCCTCTCAGTTCTCGGCGGCGGCGAACGGGTCGTCGGCGAAGGCGGTCTCGTCGTCGGTGGTCAGGCAGGAGTCGAGCAGGGCGGTGAGCCGGCCGGCGTCCAGGTCCACGCCGGTGAACGCCAGGTGCTGGCCCCGGTCGCCCACCGCCGGGTCCCAGTCCAGGAGGGCGGCGGTGCGCCGGGCCTCGGGCACCATCTCCAGGGCGGCCTCGGGCAGTGCCGCCAGCCAGGGGCCCGCGGCGGCCACGGTGGCCAGGTCGCGGTGGGAGTCCCACACCAGGACGGTGTCGGGGCGGCTGCCCAGCCACAGGCGGCCGCGGCCGCGCAGGGTCATCGACACCAGGTCGTCCATGGCCTCGTGCAGACGGGCGGGGTGCAGCGGTCGGCGCCGCGACCACACCACGGTGCTCACCCGCCCGGTGGTGCGGCCGCAGTGGTGGGCGCCCAGCGGGTCGCAGCGGTTGTGCGCGGCGGCGGTGTCGAACCGGCCCGCGGTGAGGGCGGAGGTGTCGTCGGGGTCCAGGACGGCGGCGGCCGGGTTGAGGTGCTCGACCAGGGCGCGGGCCTCGGCCAGGTGGCGGCGGCCGTGCAGGGCGATCGCGGTGGGGTACTCGATCTGGGCGGTGAGCACCTCGCTGACGGCGCGCTCGTCGTTCTCGGCGATGTCCAGGCCGCGGTCGACGAGGTCGTCGTGGCAGGCCAGGTCGGGCAGCAGCCGGTCGGCGTCCACGGCGGTGACGACGGCGGTGAGGGTCAGCTCGGGCTGCGCGGCCACGGCCTCGGAGACCGTGCGGGGTTCGACGCCGTCCCAGGCGTCCACCACGCACAGGTCGTACTCGCCGATGGCGGCCGTGGCCAGCAGGAAGGGGACGAGGTCCTCGCGCAGGGTGCACGAGGCGCAGGCGTGGACCAGGTGGACGGGGTCGCGGCCGAGCTCGCCGCGGTGGTCGCGGGTGACCCGGGTGACGGCTCCCTCGCCGATCTCCGACAGGTCGTGGTGGACCACGAGGGTGCGGGGCAGGCCCAGGGCCGCCTCGACGGCGCGCTCGCGCGCACGGCGGTGCAGGCCGGTGATCACGGCCACGCGCATGGTCGCCTCCTCTCATTGAAAATGAAAACCGTTTTCAAAACATACACGACACCGCCCGGGGCCGTGACCTCGGGGGCGCGAGCCGCCTCCCGCCCGGCCGCCCGGGGCGCCGACGCGCCCGCGGCCGGGCCCGCTCCTCGGCGTGCGACGGGCCTCCGAGAGGCGCGTTCGCGCGGGTGTGCCCGGAGGTCGGCGGGCGCGCCGACCCCGGGCGTTCGTGCGGGCACGGCCCGGCGGGCGGGTCAGCCTGTGGCGGGTTCGGCGGCGGGGTCCGCGGTGCTCCGGGCCGGGGCGGGGCGGGGCGAGGAGAAGGTGCGCCCGCCCGGGGCCAGCGCCGCCAGGGCCGGGGCGGTCGCGCAGGCCAGGGCGCAGGCGACCAGGACCGGGCCGGCGCCCCAGGCGGCGGCCGCCGGGCCGATCAGCGCCAGGCCCACCGGGGCCAGCCCGTAGGAGAACAGGAAGTCCAGGGAGGACACCCGGGCCAGCTTGTCCGGGGCGACCTCGCGCTGCACGGCCGTGAACCAGGGCACGTTGAACAGCTCGATGCCCACCCCCACCACCGCGTACGCGGCCATGACCACGACCGGGCCCACCGGGGCGACCAGGCTCAGCGGGGCCAGGGCGTACAGGCCCAGGCCCGCCAGGGCCGTCCACCCCTGGGCGCGGGGCTTGAAGCGGGACACGATGACCGCGCCCAGCAGCGCGCCGGCGGTGTAGGCGGTCAGCGCCCCGGCCAGGACGGCCTCGCTGCCGTAGTGGTCGCGGCCGGCCACCGGCAGCAGGACGCCGGTGGCGGAGTAGCCGGTGGCGATGACGACGGTGAGCGCGCCCAGCCCGGCCAGGAACCAGGGGTGGCGGCGGGCCTCGGCCAGGCCGTCCAGGAACTCGGTGTGGAAGGGCGCGCGGGCGCGGGCGGGCGGGGCGGAGGCGCCGCGGGCGGGGGCCAGGGCGGCGACCAGCCACAGCACGGCGGTGCCCAGCAGCAGCACCCACAGCCCGGTGACCAGCGCCAGCAGGGCGGTCAGCCCCGGGGCCACCAGGGTGCTGACCCGGGTGGAGAACGTCAGGGCGGCGTTGGCCTGCTGCCGGTGGTGCTCGGGGACGACCTCGGCGGTCAGCGCCTGGAAGGCGGGGCGGCAGGCGCCCTGGCCGGCGCCCACCACGGTGGCGGCCGCCGCCATGAGGGCGGTGGAGGAGCCCATCCCCAGGACGATGACGGGGGTGGCCAGGGCGGCGGCCAGCCCCGACCAGAGCACGACCGCGCGCCGGGAGTACCGGTCGGCGAGCAGGCCGCCCGCCGGGACGGCCGCCAGGAAGCCCGCGGTGCGCAGGGCCAGGACCAGGCCCAGGTCGATGGCGGTGAGGGAGCCGTCCAGGACGGCCAGGCCCAGGATGAAGGGGAGCGCCCAGGTCGCCAGCCCCGAGGCCGTGGTGGCGCTCCACAGGCGCCAGAAGGCGGGGTCGCGCAGCGGGCCGCCCGGGCGGGCGGCGGGTTCGGTGTTCGGCGCCGTTGTCGAGGACACGCGGTGGTTCTCACTCTCCGGAAGGCGGTGATGGCTGCTCGTCCACTGTAGTGAAAACGATTATCAGTAGCGACCTTGTCGGGGACATCTGCTCCCGCGGCGGGCCTGCGGCGGCTCCGGTGGGCCGGAAGTGGCCCGCTTTCGCGGGGGGAGAAGTGGGAATGTCCGTTCCGGGCGCGGCACCCCGCGCCGGTGGGTGCGGGGCGGATCACGTTCCGTGTTCTCACGATTCGATGACAACGATTTTCATTTCCTCTATAGTGCCGCTCAGGACGACCCCCTTCCCGAAAGGAACCGCGTGGACCGTTCGCTCATCGCCACGCTGCCGCCCCCGCTCCCGGCCGCGCAGATCATCGACCTCAACCGGCCCCGCGCCGACCTGGCCACCCACCGGACCCACGAGTGGAACGGGTGGGCCCTGGACGTTCCCCCCGGTGTCTTCCTGCCCGGCGCCACCAGCCGCATGATCCACCAGAGGATCCTGGAGGACGCCATCGACGTGCGCGGCCGCCGCTACGCCGCCATGGGCTGCGGCCTGGGCGTGGAGGCCGCCGTGGCCGCCCTGCGCGGCGCCCGCGCCGTCCACGCCCTGGACGTGCACCCCGCCAGCGTCGCCGCCGCCGAGGCCGTGTACCGGACCGTCGTGGGCGACACCGCGCCCGGCACGGAGTTCACCGCCCTGGTGTCCGACCAGTTCTCCGCCGTGCCCCCCGGCACCGTGTTCGACGTCGTCACCTTCAACCCGCCCGCCGTCAGCCAGGTGGTGAGCACCGACCCCGACGTGGTGCGCAACGTGTGCGTGGGCGCGCCGGTGACCGACGCGTTCTTCACCCAGATCGCCGAACGCGGCCTGCTCGCCCCGGGCGGGGAGGTCCACCTCATCGTCTCCAACACCGCCGACCTGCGCGCCATCATCGGACGCGCCGCCGACCTGGGGTTCACCGCCGAGGTCGCCCACCTGCACGACTGGGAGGACGGCGTGCTCACCTACCTGTTCCGCCTGACCCGGGAAGGGAACGCGTGAAGACCCTCAGCGACCTGTTCGAGGCGGCCCGCACCTCCCCGGCCCCGCTGCCGGTGGCCACCAGCGTGTTCTGGGTCCACCACGGCACCCGCCTGGCCGGGGGCGACGTCACCTACCTCAACCGGTACGTGCTGGTCCGGGTCGGCCCCGCCTTCGGCGCCTGCGCCTTCGAGGACGGCGAACTCGACCCGGCGGTGTGCGCCGAGGCGTCCGGGCGGCCCCTGGGCGAGCTGCTCGCCGACGACCTCCCGCAGCCGCTGCGCCTGGCGGCCCTGGACGCCCACCTGGCCGCGGCCCTGCCCCACCACCGCGACCCGCGCGCCGAGGCCGTCACCCTGCCCGAGGGCACCCCCGAGCAGCGCGCCGTCGCCCGCGACGCCGCCATCGCCGGGCTGCTGCCCGACCCCGAGGGCCGCCGGATCGGGCTGATCGGGGTGGTCGACCCGCTGGTGGCCGCCATCCGCGAACGGGGCGGCGAGTGCCTACCCTGCGACCTCAACCTGCGCCGCACCCGGTGGGGGGACGAGGTCGCCCCGTCCATGGACGGGGTGCTGGAGGAGGCCGACGCCGTGGTCGCCACCGGCATGACCCTGGGCAACGGCAGCTTCGACACCATCCTCGCGCGCTGCCGCGAGCGCGGGATCCCGCTGGTGGTGTACGCCCAGAGCGGTGCCGCCGCCGCCCGCGCCCTGCTCGGCGAGGGGGTCACCGCCCTGTCCGCCGAACCCTTCCCGTTCTCCCAGTTCAGCGCGGTCCCCACCGCCCTGTACCGGTACCGCGCCGACGGGGCGGGGGCCGGTTCGTGACCACCGGCACCGGCCGCGCCGCCTGCCACCACGGAGAGATCGTCCAGGGGGTGTTCCTGGACCGGGGCGGCCGCCCCCGCCGGGGCCTGGTCACCCTGCCCATGGCCGACCCCGTCACCGAGGCGGTGTTCACCCCCCGGCCCGGCACCCCCGCGCACCGCATGAGGGTGTACCCGCCGGGCCGGGTCAAGGCGGCCCGCGCCGCCGCCCTGGCCGCCGCCGAGTGCGCGGCCCGCCGCGCCCGGGTGTGCGGGGGGACGCTGCGGCTGCGCGGCGGCGCCCCCACCGGGCTGGGCCTGGGCTCCTCCACCAGCGACGTCACCGCGGCGGTGCGCGCGGTGTGCGCCGCGTTCGGGGTGGACCCCGCCCCCGCCACCGTGGCCCGGATCGCCGTCGCCGCCGAGGGGGCCAGCGACCCCATCATGTGGGAGGGAGGCCGGGCGCTGCTGTTCGCCCAGCGCGAGGGCCGGGTCCTGGAGGACCTGGGCGCCCCGCTGCCGCCCCTGGTCGTGGTGGGCTGCCTCACCGGCGGGGGCGCACCGGTGAACACCCTGGGCCTGCGCGCCCGGGTGGACCGGGGCGAGGCCGCGGTCCACGAGCGCCTGCGCGCCGCCCTGCGCGCGGCGGTGGCGGCCCAGGACGCCGCCGAGGTGGGGCGGATCAGCACCGAGAGCGCCGTCCTGAACCAACGGGTTCTGCCCAAGCCGGAACTGGGGACGCTCAAGGGCGTCGCCCGCCTGTGCGGGGCGGTCGGCGTCCAGGTCGCGCACAGCGGCAACGTCGCCGGTGTGCTCTTCGACGCCCGAGCCGACGACCTGGGGGCCCGGATCGACACCGCCCTGGAACGGTTGCGCGGGGCGGGCCTCGTCCCCACCCGGGTCTTTCCCACCAGCCCCCCGACCCCTGGAGAGACGACGTGGACGACCACGTGTGCGAGACCCTTGGCAGACCGGACCTGATCGACCTCGGCGGCGGGCTGGTGTGCCTGCGGTTCGAATCCATGAAGGTGGCCTCGGCCGCGGCGGCCGTGCGCCACCTGCTCGACACCGGGGTCGTGCGCCCCGGCGACACCCTGATGGACAGCTCCAGCGGTATCTACGCCTACGGCCTGGCCCTGGCCTGCCACCGGTACGGGCTGCGCTGCCACATCGTGGGGTCCACCACCATCGACCGGACCACCCGGGTGCAGCTGGAGATCCTGGGCGCCACCCTGGAGCAGGTGCCGCCCTCCGACGACCTGCGGTTCGACCAGAGCCGGCGGGTCGCCCGGGTGCGGGAGCTGCTGGCCGAGCACCCCGACTACCACTGGATGCGCCAGTACCACGACTCGGTGCACTACCTGGGGTACCGGGCGGTGGCCGACCAGATAGCCAAGGAGCTGGACCCCGCCCCGCTGACGGTGGTCGGCGGGGTGGGGTCGGGCGCCTCCACCGGGGCGCTGGCGACGTTCCTGCGCGAGCGGGCGCCCGACACCGAGCTGGTGGGGGTGCAGCCCTTCGGCAGCGTCACCTTCGGCGGGGAGGCGGTGCGCGACAAGGAGATCATCATCGCGGGGATCGGCAGCTCCATCCCCTTCGGGAACGTGGACCACACCCTGTACGACGTCGTGCACTGGGTGGGGTTCGACGCCGCCCTGGCCGGGAGCGTGGCGCTGCTGCGCGAGCACGCGGTGTTCGCCGGGCTGTCCAGCGGGGCCGCGCACCTGGTGGCCCGCTGGGAGGCGCGGCGGGCGCCGGAGCGGCGGGTGGTGTTCGTGGCCGCCGACACCGGGCACCGGTACGTGGAGTCGGTGTTCGCCCGCCACGGCGAGGCGCCGGACGTGAGCACACTGGAGCCGGTGGCCGTCCGCGACACCGCCGGGCTGACGGCGCCCTGGTCGCGTATGGAGTGGGGACGGGCGCCCGCCCCGGCCCGCGCCGTGCACGCCGAGGAGTGAACGGCCCCGCCCGCGGCCGGGGCCGGACCGCGCCCGGCCGCGGGCGGCCGCCGCACCCGCGTGCGGCCGGCGGTGGGTCCGGGGATGCGCGCACCGTCGCGAGTCAAGGTCCGGGCAACGGAAATCTGTTCGGATTTTGCTTTGAAAAGCGGAGATGGTTGTAAGATTTGTTGGAGGCAACGGATTCGGTTGCCGGGTGAGGGGGCTCCATCAGGTTGGGGAACGGCGCCGCGCGCGTCCTCCCCGGGCGGGGCCGGACGGTGTCTCCTCACCACACAGGCCCCCTCCCCCTCTCCTCTGTTCTCTCTTCCGTCCCCGGACACGGGTGCGCCCCCGCCGCGACGCGGCGGGGGCGCACCGCCGGGCGCTACTCCAGGACGGCCAGGAGGTCGCCGCCGTCCACGCGCTGGACGCGGTCGACCGCCACCCGCGCGACGGTGCCCGCCACCGGCGCGGTGATCGCCGCCTCCATCTTCATCGCCTCGATCGTGGCGACCGTGGCACCGGCCTCGACCGCCTCACCGGCGCCCACCACCAGCGTCACCACGCCCGCGAAGGGCGCCGCCACGTGCCCGGGCACGTTCTTGTCGGCCTTCTCGGCGGCGCGCACCGCCGAGGCCAGCGACCGGTCCTGGATCTGCAGCGGCCGCAGCTGGTCGTTGAGCCGGGCCAGCACGGTGCGCACCCCGCGCTCGTCCGGCTCGCCAACCGCCTCCAGCTCGATGAGCAGCCGCACCCCCGGGTCCAGGTCCACCGTGCACTCCCGGCCCTGGCGCAGGCCGTAGAAGAAGTCGGCACTGGAGACCACGCTCGTGTCGCCGTAGGCCGAACGGTGCTTCTGGAACTCCTCCGTCGGCCCCGGGAACAGCAGCCGGTTCAGCGTGGCGCGCCGGTCCTTCTCCAGGCCCTCGCGCTGCTCCTCGTCCAGTTCCACCACCGGGCGGGCCGCCGGCCGCCCCTGGAGGGCGCGGGTGCGGAACGGCTCGGGCCAGCCGCCCGGGGGCACCCCCAGCTCGCCGCGGAGGAACCCTACCACCGAGTCGGGGATGTCGAACCGGGACGGGTCGGCCTCGAAGTCGGCCGGGGACACCCCCGCACCGACCAGGTGCAGCGCCAGGTCGCCCACCACCTTGGAGGAGGGGGTGACCTTGACCAGCCGGCCCAGCATCCGGTCGGCGGCGGCGTACATCGCCTCGATCTCCTCGAAGTGGTCGCCCAGCCCCAGCGAGATCGCCTGGGTCCGCAGGTTGGACAGCTGGCCGCCGGGGATCTCGTGGTCGTACACCCGGCCGGTCGGCGAGGACAGGCCCGCCTCGAACGGGGCGTAGACGCGCCGTACCGCCTCCCAGTACGGCTCCAGGTCGCCCGCGGCCGCCAGGCTCAGCCCGGTGCTCCTGTCGGTGTGGTCGAAGGCCGCGATGATCGCCGACAGCGACGGCTGGGAGGTGGTCCCGGCCATGGACGCCACCGCGCCGTCCACGGCGTCGGCGCCCGCGTCCACGGCGGCCAGGTAGGCGGCCAGCTGGCCGCCCGCGGTGTCGTGGGTGTGGACGTGCACCGGCAGGTCGAACTCCCGGCGCAGCGCCGCCACCAGAGTGGCCGCCGCCGGGGGCCGCAGCAGGCCCGCCATGTCCTTGACCGCCAGGATGTGCGCTCCGGCCTCCACCGTCTTCTCGGCCAGGCGCAGGTAGTAGTCGAGGGTGTACAGCTCCTCGGCCGGATCCGACAGGTCGCCGGTGTAGCACAGGGCGACCTCGGCGACGGAGGTGCCGGTGGCGCGGACCGCTTCGATGGCCGGGCGCATCTGCTCCACGTCGTTCAGGGCGTCGAAGATCCGGAAGATGTCGACGCCGGTGGCGGCGGCCTCCTCCACGAACGCCGCGGTGACCTCGGTGGGGTAGGGGGTGTAGCCGACGGTGTTGCGCCCGCGCAGCAGCATCTGGAGGCAGATGTTGGGGACGGCCTCGCGCAGCGCGGCCAGCCGCTCCCAGGGGTCCTCGGCCAGGAACCGCAGCGCCACGTCGTAGGTGGCACCGCCCCACGCCTCCAGGGACAGCAGCTCGGGCAGGGTGCGCGCCACCACCGGGGCGACCGCCAGCAGGTCCTTGGTGCGCACCCGGGTGGCCAGCAGCGACTGGTGGGCGTCGCGGAAGGTGGTGTCGGTGACCGCGACGCGCGGCGACTCGCGCAGCCACCGGGCGAACCCCTCCGGGCCCAGGTCGGCCAGCCTCTGCCGCGACCCGGCGGGCGGCGACCCGGCCGGGAGCTCCGGCAGCTTCACCGACGGGTCGATGAGGTGCGGGCGCTCCCCGTGCGGCTTGTTGACGGTGACGTCGGCCAGGTAGGTGAGCAGCCGGGTGCCGCGGTCGGCGGAGGGCCGCGCCGTCAGCAGGTGCGGGCGCTCCTCGATGAAGGACGTGGTGACCCGGCCCGCCTGGAAGTCCGGGTCGTCCAGCACCGCCTGGAGGAACGGGATGTTCGTGGCCACGCTGCGGATGCGGAACTCCGCCACCGCCCGGCGGGCCCGGTTGACGGCGGTGGTCAGGTCCCGGCCCCGGCAGGTGAGCTTGACCAGCAGCGAGTCGAAGTGCGGGCTGATCTCGGTGCCGGCCGCCGCGGTGCCGCCGTCCAGGCGGATGCCCGAGCCGCCGGGGGAGCGGTAGGCGCTGATGATGCCGGTGTCGGGGCGGAACCCGTTGGCGGGGTCCTCGGTGGTGATGCGGCACTGGAGCGCGGCCCCGCGCACCACGATGGTGTCCTGGGAGATGCCCAGGTCGGCGAGGGTCTCGCCGGAGGCGATGCGCATCTGGGACTGCACCAGGTCGATGTCGGTGACCTCCTCGGTCACCGTGTGCTCGACCTGGATGCGCGGGTTCATCTCGATGAACACGTGGGAGCCGTCCGCGCCCACCAGGAACTCCACGGTCCCGGCGTTGCGGTAGCCGATGCGCCGGGCGAACCGGACGGCGTCGTCGCAGATCCGCGCGCGCAGCTCCGGGTCCAGGCCCGGCGCGGGGGCCAGCTCGATCACCTTCTGGTGGCGGCGCTGGAGGGAGCAGTCCCGCTCGTACAGGTGCACCACGTTCCCCTCGCCGTCGGCGAGGATCTGCACCTCGATGTGGCGCGGGTCGACGACCGCCTTCTCCAGGAACACGGTGGGGTCGCCGAACGCCGACTCGGCCTCGCGCATGGCCGCGGCCAGGGCCTCGGGCAGCCGGTCGGGGCGGTCCACCCGGCGCATGCCGCGGCCGCCGCCCCCGGCGACCGCCTTGACGAACAGCGGGAACCCGATCTCCGCGGCGGCCCCGACCAGGGCGTCGGCGTCGGCGGAGGGGGCGGAGGAGGCCAGGACCGGCACGCCCGCCTCGCGGGCGGCGGCCACCGCGGTGGCCTTGTTGCCGGTCAGCTCCAGGACGTCGGCGGGCGGGCCCACGAACGTGATCCCGGCCTCGGCGCAGGCGCGGGCCAGCTGCGGGTTCTCCGACAGGAACCCGTACCCGGGGTAGACGGCGTCGGCCCCGGACTCGCGGGCCGCGCGGACGATCTCGTCGACGGAAAGGTAGGCGCGGACCGGGTGGCCCGGTTCACCGATCTGGTAGGCCTCGTCGGCCTTGAGCCGGTGCAGTGAGTTGCGGTCCTCATGGGGGAAGACCGCGATGGTCCGGGCGCCCAGTTCGTAGGCGGCGCGCAGGGCCCGGATGGCGATCTCGCCCCGGTTGGCCACAAGCACTGTACGGAACATGGTGTCCTTCTGGTCGGTGGGAACGGCACGGGCCGCATCGCGCGTGCGCCACCGGCCCCGTCGACGGTGGGCGCATCCCGTGTACGCCCCGCACGTTTGCAGGGGTAACCTAACCGGCGCGGTCCCCGGGGCCGGCGACCGGCCCCCGGCGGCGGGGCGGGGGCGCGGTGCGTTCCCAGGGTCCTGCCCGCCGCGGGGCCCGGCCGAACCCCGCCGCGGCGCGGGGTCAGTCCCCGAACGCCGCGCTGTCGAAGGAGGCCAGGTCCTCGCGTCCGTCGGTGACCCACCAGCGGGCCGGGGAGGGCGTCCGGGGCCCGGGCGAGTAGGAGAGCAGGAGTTCGTCGGAGCCGTTCGCGTCGTGGTCGGCGCAGCCCTCCAGGCCCGCCACGCGTTCGGTCCCGGAGCCGCCGGCCAGCGGGCCCTCCTCGGGGCCCGAGCGCACCAGGGGCGGGGTGTCGGCGATCCGCAGGGCCCCGTCGGCCCAGTGCACGGTGTCGACCCCGTGCCCGGCGCGGCCCACGGCGGCCTCCCGGGTGCCGTCGCCGTCGGTGTCGCACAGGGCCAGGGCCCGGGTGCCGCCGTAGGCGGCGGTCGCCTCCCCGGGCAGGTCGAGGCCGACCGGGTCGCCCGGGTCCGCGGTGAGGGGGCCGGGGTAGAGGTTGAGGCGGTGGTGGACCTCAGGGGGCTCGGTCTCGTACCCGGGCTCGTTGTTGCGGTTGCCGTCGTCGCCCACGACGAGGTCGGCGGCGCCGTCCCCGTCCAGGTCCCCGAAGGCGGCCATGGACCCGCCCACCGTGTCGGCCTGCGCCCAGCCGGACGGGTCGCCGGGGCCGGTCAGGAGCAGGGTGTTGCTCGTCTGCTCGCCGTCGCTGGAGTGCTGCACCAGCAGCGGGGAGCCGCCGGTTCCGGCGGGGTCGGCGGGGCCGGCGACCAGGGAGCCGATCCAGGACGGGAAGGGGCGCGAGCCGGTGCGGGCCGGGGCCCCGTCCGGGCCGATCGGGCCGTACAGCACGGTGATCTCCTCCTGCCCGCCGGTGCCGTCCTCGCGGACCAGCGCCAGGTCGGCCGCCCCGTCGGCGTCGAAGTCGCCGACCGCGGCCGGGGGCCACCCCGACGGTGACCTCCCGTCCTCGGGCAGGGCCAGCGGGACCGGGTCGGCGCCGGGCCCGGTGGGGCCGCCCCGGTACACCGCGTGCACCGCGGGGCCGTCCTCCCCCTCCGGGTGGTGGACCAGGGGGATGTCGGCGAACCCGTCCCCGTCCAGGTCGGCGGCCTCCCCGCGGGTGCCGTCGCCGCCGGTGCCGGGAACGGCCACCGCGCGGACCGGCCCCGGGTCCAGCACGGTCCGCGTGGCGGGGTCCAGGCCCCGGGCGGAGCCGTACACGACGATGACGCGGTCGGCCGTGTCGGTCAGCCTCTCGGTGTCCATGCCGGCGGCGAAGACCAGGTCGGGGTACCCGTCGCCGTTGACGTCCCCGGCCGTCCGCGACCCGGTGCCCTCGGGGACGGGGGCCGACGGGTGGTCGCGCACCTGCTCCGCCCCCTCCCCCCGGTCGCCGTCGGCGGCGGGGCCGCTCCCGCAGGCGGTCGCGAGCAGGGCGCACAGCAGCAGGGGGAGGGGGCGGTGGCGGCGGGGCATGGGACTCCGATCGAGGGGGCGTGCGGGGAGGATACCCGCCGCCCCGCCGGACACACGGCGGTTCAGGCGCGCCCGGCCTCGTACACACGCAGGTGCAGGTCGGCCAGCGCGAACATCGGCGTGGGCACGCCCAGGGCGCGGCCGCGCGCCACCAGGTCGCCGATGATGTGGTCGGCCTCCACCGGGTTGCCGTGGGTGAGGTCCCAGTACAGGGAGGTGGTGGTCCCGGCGGTGGTGTCGCCCAGCATCCGGTCGGCGCGCTCGCGCACCTTCGGCCGGACCGGGTACCCGGACGCGGCGGCGACGGCGGCGGCCTCCTCGAACACGGCCCGGGAGAACTCCCGGCCGCCCTCGGCGGAGTTGATGCGGCCGATGGGGCCGCGCATCAGGCAGTTGCAGGCGCCCATGCTCGCCAGGAACACCCACTTGTCCCACAGCTCCTGCACCGCGTCCTCGGCGGCGGTCGCGGAGAACGTCCCGGTGTCCAGGGCGGCGTGCACCGCGTCCAGGGGGACGACGGGGGTGTCGGAGACCGGGCCGTAGATGAGCTGGGCCATCCGGCCGACCTCGACGATCTCGCCGTTCTCGCCCAGGCGGGTCTGCACCATGGCCACTCCGCCGTACACGCGGTCGGCGCCGAACCGGTCGATGAGGGCGTCCATGTGCCGCATGCCGTTGAGGAAGGGCAGCACGGCGGTGCCGGGGCCCACGGCGGGGGCGATGTCCTTGAGCGCCGCGTCGAACCCGTAGGACTTCACGGCCAGGACCACCAGGTCGTAGTCGGGGGCGAGGGTGTCGGCGGTGACCGCGGTGACGGGGACCGTCTCCACGGAGCCGTCCAGGTCGCGCACCCGCAGGCCGTGCTCGTTCAGGAGGTCGGCCCGGGCCGGGCGGACCAGGAAGTCGACGTCCCGGCCCGCCTGGACCAGGCGGGCCCCGAAGTAGCCGCCGACGGCGCCCGCGCCCACGACAAGGATTCTCACTGTTGCTCCCATGGAGTGGTTCGTTGAACATCGAACAACGTAGGGCCATGGGATGGCTCGCGGCAAGGCCGGGGCGGGTCCCGCCGTCCCGCGCGGGCGGGGCCGGGGCGGCCCCGCCCGCGCCGCCGGTCAGAAGTAGCGGGGGGTGAGGTCCTCGGACGGCCAGGTGCCGACCGCGTTGACCGCCGACCACAGCTTGGGGTCGATCTCGCCCCAGTTCAGCCCGTCGCCCTCGCCGCGCCGGTTGAACAGCGCCGCGATCGTGTACCCGTTGGACCGGGCCAGGAACGTGTACGTGCCGGGCATGCTGCCGAAGTGCCAGGTGTTGCGCCCGTTCGCGGTCGGCCGCACGTACCAGCCCAGCCCGTAGTGGGTGGCCCCGCCGCCGGTCTCCGGGACCGCCATCACCTCGTCGATGGACGCGGGGGTCAGCACCCCGGCCGCGCCGGGGGTGTCGTAGACGGTGCAGTACCGCACGAGGTCGACGGCGGAGGCCACCCACCCGCCGTTGCCCAGCTGGTTCTCCAGGTTGAACCCGCCGTAGGGGGTGGGGACCTTCGCGCCGGAGGCGTCCAGGACGGTGGTCGCGGTGTACTTCGACTCGTAGCGCACCTCGCCCGCCTGGCCCTGCGCGAGCGAGCGCCCGGCGCGCATGCGCGCCACGTCCACCGGCCCCAGGACGTCCGAGACCGTGAAGTCCTCGAAGGTCGAGCCGGACACCGCGGCGATCACCCGCGACACCAGGAGGTAGCCGTAGTTGCTGTAGGAGTACGCCGTCCCCGGGGCGGCGTCGAGCGGGAGGCCGCTGACGTGGGCCACCACGTCCTCCTCCGAGAGCGGCAGACCGAACCCCGACTCGGCGGCCAGGGCGTGGTCGCGCCACAGGGGGTCCCCGGAGACGTCCCGGTTCCAGCCGCCGAGGTGCTGGAGGGCGCGCCGGACGGTGACCTGTCCCAGGCGGGGGTCCGCGGTCCGGCCCGGCAGCGGCGACAGGTCGACGAAGTCGCCGACCGGGGCGTCCAGGTCCAGGTCGCCGCGCTGGGCCAGGAGCATCGCGGCGGTCCCGGCGATGTTCTTGCTCAGGCTGGCGATGCGGAACACGTCGGTCTCCCGGGTGGTCGCCACCGCGGGGTCGGCCCAGGTGTAGCCGCGCGCCAGGGCGATCCTGCCCTGGCGGGACACGGCCAGCGACCCGGCGCTGATCCCGCGCGCCTGCATGTAGTCGCGCATGACGGTGTCGAAGTGCGCCATGGCGGGGACGTTCGGGCCCGAGGTGCGCCAGGTCCGCTCGGCGGCGTGCGCGGGCAGGGCGTCGGCGGCGAGGACCGCCGCGCCGAGCCCGGCGGCCAGGGCCAGGGCCCTGCGGCGGGAGGGGGCGGGGGCCTGCTGCTCGTGGGTGCCGTACGGCAAGGAGGGGCCTTTCAAAGAAGGTGGGGCTGCGGGGCCTTCTCTGGCGGGGGCACGGGGAGAAGCGGGGGAACCCGGAGAAGGTACCGACCCCGGCGCGCCGGGTCAACGCCGTTCCCCCGGGTCCGTGCGGCGGCGCCCCGGGACCGGGGGATACCGTGGCCGGGACCGTACCGGGCCCGGTCGTGGAGCGGCCGCTCCGCGGCCCGACCGCGCGCCCGCCGCGCCCGCCGCGGGGGCGGCCGGCCCCGACCGACCGAGGAGCAGTGAATGGGATTCCCGAAGGCGCTCGACCACCTGGTGTACGCGGTGCCCGACCTGGCGGAGGGGGTCGACGCGTTCGAGGAGCTGACCGGGGTGCGGCCGGCCCCGGGCGGGCGGCACCCGGTGGGGAGCGCGAACGCGCTGGTGGCGCTCACCGTGGGCGGCGAGCGGGCGCCGCACTACCTGGAGGTCATCGGGCCCGACCCCGAGCGGGCCGACCCGGGGCCGGTGCGGGTGTTCGGGCTGGCGTCGCTGGAGCGGCCGCACCTGGCCACGTTCGCGGTGGGGGTCGCGGACCTGGCCGCCGCGGTGGCGCGGGCCCGCGCCGCGGGCCACGACCCGGGCGACGCCGAGCCGTGGTCGCGGGCCACCCCGGACGGGCGCGAGCTGCGGTGGTCGCTGGCGAAGAAGGAGAGCGAGCGGTACCCGGAGCCGGTGCCGTTCCTCATCGACTGGGGCGGCACCCCGCAGCCGGGGCTGGGCGACCTGCCCGCGCTGGAGCTGGTGTCGCTGCGCGCCGAGCACCCGGACCCGGACGAGGCGGGCCGGGCACTGGCGGCGCTGGGCGTGGACCTGGACCTGGCACAGGGCCCGGAGCCCCTGTTGGAGGCCGTCCTGCGCGGCCCGAAGGGGGAGTTCGCCCTCCGGTGAACCGCGACCCGCTGTGAACGCGCACCCACCGGCGGTCTACGCTGTCCTCCCGCGTGCGGAATCGGGACACGAGGGACAGGGGGCCGCCGATGGGCGCTCGGGTGCGGTCGGCGTTCGGATGGGCGGGCCTGGCCGCCCTCGTGGCGGGTGTGGCGTTGCTCTATCCGGACTACGAGCGGTTCGCCGAGGAGACGCAGGGCGTCTCGGAGGACCTGCGGCCGCTCCTGATGGCGGCGCTCGCCCTGGGCGGCACGGCGGTGTGCACCGTGGTCGCCCGGGCGTTCATCTTCCAGCCGGACGGGGAGGACGCCCCGGACCGGTGGCGGATCCGGGCCGCCCTCGCGGTGCGTGTGGCCGCCGCCGCCCTGGGGGCGCTGCTGGTGTGGTGGACCCTGCCCACCCGGCACATGGCCCTCACCTTGGTCAACGACGGCTACCGCATGTACCCGGTCCCGCTGTTCGCCCTCTGGGGCGGTGTGTGCGCCGTCGCCCTGGGCCTGCTCCTGTCCGTGTTCGGCCCGTGGCGGCTGCGGGCCCGCCCCTGGCAGGGGCCCGCGGCCGGGGCACTGGCGGGCGCCGCGGCGGCGAGCCTTGTCTGGGCGGGTGTGCCGCTCGCACGCCCCCTCCTGACCCTGGAGCACACCGTGGCGGCCGGGGGCGAGGGCGCGCCGGTCCCCGAAGAGGTCGCGCGGGTGGGGTGGACGTGGGAGCCCGGGTCGCCCGTCCTGGGAGTGGAGGCGGGGCCGCGCGGACCGGTCGTCCGCCATGCCGACGGCTTCACGGCGCTGGACGGGGCGTCCGGCGAGGAGCTGTGGACCTACCGGCTGCGCTACGGGCGGGAGGTGGAGACCGGGGTCTTCCGCGGCGTACCGGAGCGCGCCTTCCTGCTGCACCGCCAGGATCCGTCGACCGGGACCCGGACCCTCGTCGTGCTGGACACCGCCACCGGCGAGGTCGTGCACGACGCGCCCATGCCCGAGCCGGACCCGGAGGACCCCATCCGGGTCGGGCACCTGGGCGCCGACGTCCGGGTCCGGGTCGTCCGCGCTGACGGAAGGGCCACCGTGGTCGCGCACTCCCCGGACTCCACCGGGGAACTGTGGGAGCACACCGTGCAGGACGAGGCCCCGGGCCGGTGGTGCCACTGGAACGGGGACGAGGGAATGGTCGTGCACGGGGACCGGGTCCTCATCGCCCGGCACGGCATGGACGAGGAGGGACTCGTCGAGGAGGGCGGGAGCCTGTACCCGCCCTCGGAGGTGCCCGAGGGGGCGGTCCGCAGCGTCACCGCCCTGGACGCGGCCACGGGGGAACAGGTCTGGCGGCACGAGGCCCCGGCCCGGAACAGGTACGACGACCACCCGCCCGTGACCGGGGGCGCACCGCAGCAGGAGGGCGCGCGGACCGTGGTCGTGGACCTGGACGCGGTGTTCGACGCGTCCACCGGGGAGGAGCTGCCCCTGTTGCCCGGGACGGACACGGAGGCCGGCCGGGCGTGGATCGCCGCCGACACCCGGGGGGCGGTCGTGCTGCGCCGTTCCGGTGACGGCGGGGCTCCGGTGGAGCTGCTGCGCACCGGGACCGACGGCGGGGTCGTCCAGCGCACCAGGGTCCACGGACTGCCCGCGGACACCGCTGTGGAACGGGCGGTGCCGCTCGCGCGGACGGCGGTGCTCCCGTCCCCGGAAGCGGCCGGGGCCCCGCGGGACCGCGCCGTCACGCTGGTCCCGCTGGGCGGAACGGTCGCGGCGGGCGAGGCGGAGGAGATCCGCTTCGAGGGCGAGCGCGTTCCCGGCGACGGGCCGGGCGACAGGCCGCCCGCCCACCGCGTCGTGGCCGTGCCCGGGGCAGTGGTGTCCTTCATCGACGGCGCGGCGACCCCCGCGCCCCTCCACGGGCTGGTGCCGTGAGGAGAACGGAAGAGGTGGGGGCGGACGTGGAGCGAGCCAGGGCTCGGGTGCCGTTCGGGTACACGCTGGCATGGGCGGGGATCGGGGTGACGGCGGCCGCGGTGGTGTTCGGGGTGTGGGCGTTCACTCTGCCCCCGGGGGCACCTCCGGAGGGTCCCCACGAGGATGTGCGCAACGGCGTGTTCGCGGTGCCGGTGGCGCTGATCACCGCCACGGTGGTCGCGTTCGCGGCCGGGTACCGGATGAGCCGGCCGGAGGAGCCGCCGCCCCGGAGCCTGGTGCTGTGGTCGGCGGGGGCGGCCGCCCTCGCCGTGCTGTGCTCTGTCCCGGCCTTCCCCGCGGATTCCTTCGCGCCGACCGCGGACCCGACGGTGTTCGGGGAGTCGGAGCGGACACTCGCCCTGTGGGCGGTGCTGCCGCTGGTCTCCCTGGGAGCGGTGCTGTTCCTGGCCGGATCGGCCACGTGGCCGGAGAGGGCGCGGCGGTACCGGTACGGGGGCCTGGCGGCCGGCGCGCTGGTGGTGGCGCTGTGCGCCGCGCTGGTGGGGCCCGCGGCCCGGTACCGGCCGCTGGAGCACACCTTCCTCGACGCGGCCCCGGGGACCGCCCCCGAGGTGCCCACCGACATCACCCGGGCGGGGTGGACCTGGCGGTCCCCCGAGAGCACCGCGGTGCGACGGGTGGAGGCCGGGACGCACGGTCCGCTGGTCGTTCTGGACGACGGCCTGGTCGGCCTGGCCGGAGAGACCGGTGAGGTGCTGTGGACCTACCGCAGGCCCTACAGCCCGGTGCTGGAGACCGGGGTGCTCCCCGACGGGCCGGAGCGCGCCTACGTGGTTCACGCTCCGCACCCGCAGGAGGAGCCGTCGGCCGGGGAGACGGAGTGGATCCGCACCGTCCTGGACACCGCCACCGGCCGGGTGGTCGAGGAGGGACCCTTCGAGGAGCGGGAAGCGGACGGGCCGGCCTTCTCGGTGGCCCGCTTCCCGCAGCACTCTCCCTCCCATATCTCGGAGTGGAACGAGGTCCTGACCTTCTACGACCCCTTCGGCGGCGGGGAGTGGCGGTTGCCGGTGGGGTCGTCGGACCCCGACCGCGCCTGTACGGCCGACACAGGCGGGCTCGCGGTCCAGGAGGGGGTCGTCCTGGTCGGTGCGCAGTGCACCGACCGCGACCCCGGCGCCGAACCCCGCTGGGCCGACCTGGAGTACAGGGAGCAGCGCGACGAGATGGAGCGCCTCGGGGAGAGGGCCGTGGTGACGGGGTACTACCTGGCCACCGGTGAGCTGCTGTGGCGGGACGAGCGTCCGGGCGATCCGGACAAGGCGGCCCCGATCCTCGTCCTGGGCGGTCCGGCCCGCCCCGGGACCGATCCGGTGGTCCTGACCTCGGACGTCGCCCTGAACGTGCACACCGGGGAGGAGGTCGGCATCGTCCCCGACCACCTGCTGTTCGCCGATGGGGGCATACCGGACCGGAGCGCCTACCTGCGCCTGGACACGGGGGGCGCGGTGGTGATGGAGGACCCCGGCGGCTCCGAACCCGTGCTGGTGCACCGCACGAGCGCAGCCGGGGAAGTGGCCGGCACCACCGAGCTCTCGCAACGGTACGAGGAGGTGGCCCGGGGCCTGCCCCTGGGGGAGGCGATGGTGGGAACGCAGGGCTCGGACACGGTGCTGGTCATCGATCTGGACGGTGCCGCCGGTGGAGAACCGCGGCGCATCGGGATCGGCGCCGGCCCCGGGGTCGGGCGGGCCCTGGTCGTCCCGGTGCCCGGCGCGGTCGTCGCCTACTCCCGCCGGGACAGCGGTATAGGGGTCGGCGTGGGGTCCGTGGTCGTCAACGGGCTGGTGCCCTGAGGCGGGTGTGGTCACGCTCCCATATACGGGAACGGCCGTCAGGTCACGCCTCGGCGTCGGATCCCTACAGCCCTTGACCCGTTGTGCGCGGACTGCAAAGGATGGCACGGCAGACGGCTTTTGTGATCCACGACACGATGGGCGGGCGCCTTCGTGAGACGGCCCCGCCGCTCCGGGAGGAGAGATCATGCGTGCACGGCGGTGGTCGGTCGCGGCGGGAGCGCTCGGGTTGGCGCTCGTGGCCTCGGGGTGCGGGGGCGGCGGGGACGGGGGCGGCGACCAGGTCGAGGTGTTCTCCTGGTGGACCGGCGGCGGCGAGGAGGCCGGCCTGAACGCGCTCATCGAGCGCTTCGAGGACGAGAACCCCGACATCGAGTTCGTCAACGCCGCCGTCGCCGGCGGCTCGGGCACCAACGCCCAGGCGGTCCTGGAGGGGCGCCTGCAGAGCCAGGACCCGCCGGACTCCTTCCAGGGGCACGCCGGGGCCGAGCTCCAGGACTACATCGAGGCGGGCTACCTCAGCCCGCTGGACGACTTCTTCGAGGAGCAGGGCCTGCACGACGCCCTGCCCGACCAGCTGGTGGAGCAGATCACCTACGACGGCAGCGTCTACTCCGTCCCCGTGAACATCCACCGCTCCAACGTGATGTGGTACAGCCCCGCGGTGCTGGAGGAGGCCGGGATCGAGGCCCCGCCGCAGACCCCCGAGGAGCTGGTGGAGGCGCTGGAGACCGTCGCCGAGGAGACCGACGCCATCCCCATGGCGGTGGGCGCCCAGTGGACGGTCGACCACCTGCTGGAGTCGGTGCTGCTGGGCTCGCTGGGCACCGACGCCTACAACGCCCTGTGGGAGCCCGGCGCCGACTGGGACACCCCCGAGGTCGCCGCGGCGCTGGCCACGTTCGACCGGATCATGGAGCACACCCAGGAGGAGTCGGCCGCCGAGGACTGGCAGGAGGCCGCGCGCCGGGTCGCCGACGGCGAGGCCGCCTTCAACATCATGGGCGACTGGGCCGCCGGGTACTTCGACGAACTGGGAGCGGTCCCGGGCGAGGACTACGACTGGGCCGCCTTCCCCGGCACCGAGGGCACCTACATGTGGCTCTCCGACAGCTTCACCCTCCCCGTGGGCGCGCCCAACGAGGAGGCGGCGCTGACCTGGCTCGCGCTGGTCGGCAGCCGGGAGGGCCAGGACATCTTCAACCCCCTCAAGGGCTCCATCCCCGCCCGCGAGGACGCCGACCCCGCCAACTACGCCGACAGCCCCTACCTGGAGTCGGCCCTGGCCGAGTGGCAGGCCGGGCCGGAGCTGGCGGGCTCGTTCTGGCACGGGGTCACGGTCGGCAACCGGTGGAAGAACGACGTCGACACCGCAGTCGGCCTCTACCTGGGCGACGGCGACGTCGAGGCGCTCCAGGACGCGCTGGTCACGGCCGCGCGGGCCGAATGAGCACGTCGCCGAACCGGTCCGGGGCCGCCGTCGGCGGCCCCGGTCGCACCTCCGGCGGAGGCCCGCGCCCGGCGCCGCGCCGCGCGCTGCACCGGGCCCGCGCCTGGCTGCCCGGGCTGCTGCTGGTCTCCCCGTCGATCCTGCTCATCGGCGTCTTCGTCTACGGCATGATCGGCTGGAACCTCCGGTTGGCGCTCAGCGACAAGCACGCGCCGATCCAGGAGGGCGAGTTCGTCGGCCTCGCCAACTTCGTCGCGCTGTGGCAGGAGGCCCGCTGGCCGGCCGCGGTGGGCAACGCGGTCGTGTTCACGGTGGTGTTCGTCGGCGGCGCCCTGGTGCTGGGCTGGCTGCTGGGGCTGCTGCTGGACAAGGGCATCCGCGGCGAGCCGGTCTTCCGCACCCTGTTCCTGGCGCCGATGGCCGTGTCCTTCATCGCCACCGGCGTGGTGTGGCGGTGGCTGATGAACCCGGCCCCCGCCGAGCGCGCCACCGGCCTGAACGCCCTGTTCGTCCACTTCAACCTGGACTTCCTGGTCAACGACTGGTGGACCGCGCCGGACCTGGGGATGGCGGCGATGGCGCTGCCCGCGATCTGGCAGCTGGCCGGGTACATCATGGCGCTGTTCCTGGCCGGGTTCCGCGGGGTGCCCGAGGAGCTGCGCGAGGCGGCCCGGGTGGACGGCTGCTCGGAGTGGGGCGTGTACCGGCACGTGGTCATGCCGCAGCTGCGGCCGGTCCTGCTCAGCGCGGTGATCATCCTGGGCCACATGTCGCTGAAGGTGTTCGACCTGATCATCGCCATCGCCGGACAGCAGATCGTCGCGGACGTGCCCGCCGTGTACATGTGGGCGATGGTGTTCGAGGTCCGCGACCCGGCCAAGGGCGCGACCATCGCCTCCTACCTGCTGTTCGCGGTGGCGCTGTTCGTCGTCCCCTACCTGGTGTGGACGGTGCGCAAGGAACGGAGCGAGGGCCGTTGAGTGTTCAGAGCGCGCCCGACCGGGTGACCGCGCCCGGCGGCCGGGCGGCGGGGACCACCCGCCGCGGGCAGGCGGTCAAGTTCGCCGTCCTGTTCGCGCTGGCGGTGCTGTTCCTGCTGCCGATGTACGTGCTGCTGGTGACCGGGTTCAAGCCCTTCGCCGAGGCCACCGCGGCCCGGGCGTGGTCGCCGCCCCAGACCTGGAGCACGGAGGGCTGGGCGGCGGCCTGGGAGGCCCTGTCCTCGGGGCTGCGCAACAGCGTGGCGGTGGCGGTGCCCAGCGCGGCGGTCTCCGCGGTGCTGGGGTCGATGAACGGCTTCGTCATGGCGCGCTGGCGGTTCCCCGGCGCGGACACGGTGTTCACGCTGTTCCTGTTCGGGATGTTCATCCCCTACCAGGCGGTGATGATCCCGCTCCAGCAGATGCTGGTGGGCGCGAACCTGATGGGCGGGGTGTTCCCGCTGATCCTGGCGCACACCGTGTACGGGATCCCGATCTGCACGCTCATCTTCCGCAACTACTACGCGGGCATCCCGCGGACCCTGATCGAGGCGGCGCGCGTGGACGGGGCGGGCATGCTGCGGACCTACGCGTCGGTGGTGCTGCCGGTGTCGGCGCCGGCGTTCGCGGTGACGCTCATCTGGCAGTTCACCTCGGCGTGGAACGACTTCCTGTTCGCGGTCTTCCTCACCGGCCCCGGCAGTTGGCCGGTGACGGTGCAGCTGAACAACGTCGCCGGGTCGATGGTGGTGCCCTACAACCAGCAGATGGCCGCGGCGGTGCTGGCGTCGCTGCCCACGCTGGTGGTCTACCTGGTGCTGGGCCGCTACTTCATGCGCGGCCTGATGGCCGGGGCCCTCAAGGGCTGACGCCCGGCCGGCGGGGCCCGGGCGCGGAGCCGCCCCGCCGACCGGGCGGCCCTTGTCCGAGTGGCCCCGGTCACACCAGGATGGGGGTGTCCGCGCCCCGCGGAGGGGCGCACCGGCGAACAGGGAGAGGCGACTTGAGCCCCACCACCTCCAGCACCGTCGACGGCGTCCTGCACCGCAGCGCGGCGCGCACCCCCGACCGCACCGCGCTGGTCTTCGGCGACCGCACCTGGACCTACGCCGGGCTCGACGCGGCCGTCACCCGGGCCGCCGCCCGGCTGCTGGCCCTGGGGGCGGCCAGGGGGGACCGGGTCGCCGCCTACGGCCGCAACTCCGACGCCTACCTCATCGGGTTCCTGGCCTGCGCGCGGGCCGGACTGGTCCACGTCCCCGTCAACCACGCCCTCCAGGGCGAGGAGCTCCTCTACCTGCTGGAGCAGTCCGGCAGCACCATGGTGCTCGCCGACCCCGCGCTGCGCTCGGCGGTCGACGCGGTCCGCGACGGCGCCGGGGTGGAACAGGTCGTGGAGCTGCGCGACACCCCCGGCAGCCTGCTGGCCGCGGCCTCCGAGGGACCCGTCCCCGACCTGGGGGTGGAGACCGCCGACACCGACCTGGTGCAGCTGCTGTACACCTCCGGGACCACCTCCCGGCCCAAGGGCGCGATGATGACCCACCGGGCGCTCGTGCACGAGTACCTGTCGTGCGTGGTGGGCCTGGACCTGCGCGCCGACGACGAGCCCCTGCACGCCATGCCGCTCTACCACAGCGCCCAGATGCACGTCTTCCTCATGCCGTGGCTGGCGGTGGGCGCGCGCAACACCCTGGTGGAGGCGCCCGACCCCGCCGACCTGCTGCGCCGCATCGAGGCGGGCCGGCACGGGGCGTTCTTCGCCGCGCCCACCCTGTGGGTGGCGCTGGCCAACCACCCCGAGTTCGCCGAACGCGACCTGGGCAGCCTGCGCAAGGCCTACTACGGGGCGTCGATCATGCCCGGACCGGTCCTGGAGAAGCTCCGCGGAGCCCTGCCCGACCTGGGGTTCTACAACTGCTTCGGGCAGAGCGAGATCGGCCCGCTGGCCACCGTGCTGCGCCCGGAGGAGCACGCCGACCGGCCCGCGTCGGCGGGGCGGGCCGCCCTGTTCGTGGAGCTGCGGGTGGTCGACGACAAGGGAGAGGACGTCCCGCCGGGGGAGCCGGGCGAGGTGGTGTACCGGTCGCCGCAACTGTGCCAGGGGTACTGGGACAAGCCGGAGGAGACCGAGGAGGCGTTCCGCGGCGGCTGGTTCCACTCCGGCGACCTGGTCCGCGCCGACGCCGAGGGCTACATCGAGGTGGTGGACCGGATCAAGGACGTCATCAACACCGGCGGGGTGCTGGTGGCCTCCCGCGAGGTGGAGGACGCCCTGTACACCCATCCGGCGGTGGCGGAGGCGGCCGTGGTGGGCACGCCGGACGAGAAGTGGATCGAGGCGGTGACGGCGTTCGTGGTGCCCGCCGCCTGGGCGGACACCGAGGGGCTGGAGGAGGCGCTGGCCGAGCACGTGCGCGGGCGCCTGGCGGCGTTCAAGGCGCCCAAGGAGGTCCGGCTGGTCGACGACCTGCCCCGCAACGCCTCCGGCAAGATCCTCAAGCGCGAACTGCGCGGCACCTGAGCCGCCCCGCACCGGCCGCGGGCGTCAGGCGGAGCTCAGGGACAGCTTCACCGCGAAGCCCAGGAACAGGGCGCCCGCCAGGGACGCGGCCCCGGCCGAGAGCCTGCGCCGCCGCCGGAAGGCGGCGGCCAGGCGGGTGCCGCTGAAGATCAGCGCCGACAGGTACAGGAAGCTGACCAGCTGCAGCAGCAGGCCCAGGACCAGGAAGGACACCGCGGGGTAGGGGTAGGCGGGGTCGACGAACTGGACGAAGAAGGAGATCAGGAAGACGATCACCTTCGGGTTGAACAGCGACACCACCAGGGCCCGCCGGTAGGGGCGCTCGGCGGCCTCGGCCCCGGAGGCGTCGGCGGCCTGCTGCTCCAGGCTGCGCCGGTGCCGGGTGGTCCACATGGCGTAGGCGGAGCGCAGCATCCCGAAGGCCATCCAGACCAGGTAGGCGGCGCCCGCGAACTTCACGACCGCGAACACGACCGGGTTCGTCTTCAGGAGCGTGGCGGCCCCGGCCGCGGCGAGCAGCATGAGCACGGCGTCGCCGGTGAAGACCCCGGCGGCGGCCGTGTACCCGGAACGGGTCCCGCCGCGCGCGGCGACGGAGAGCACGTACAGGGAGTTGGGGCCGGGCAGGAGCACGATGAGGACGAGACCCGCCAGGTAGGTGGGCAGGTCGGTGATGCCGAGCATGGTGGAAGTCTGTCATCCCACCTTTCCCGGCGGGAGCCCGGGCGCCCCGTGACGCCCCTCACCCGTGCCGCGGGCCGGTGCCGGGACCGGGCTCCGGGGCGGCGGCGAAGCGGCGGGCCAGGAGGTGGAACGCCTCCTTGGGCTCCCAGTGCCCGTCGTCGGGGGACAGGCCCGACTCCAGGGAGGGCGGGCGCACGATCCCGAAGGACGCCTTGTCCTGGTCGCGCTCGGGGTCCTCGGAGTACCGGCAGTCGCCCTCGATGAACATGCACACGAACGCCCCGTGCACCTCCTCGGTCTCGAACACGTCCAGCAGCTCGTCCAGGGTGTCGGCCTGCACCTTCTCGCTGCGCCGGTACCCCGGCCGCACCCTGCGGTCGTCCGGGTCGCTCCAGTCGAGGATGTCGGAGCCCGACCCGCCCGCCTCGCGGGCGCCCTCGTAGGCGCAGCAGCCGAACTCGGTGACCAGCACCGGCCTGCCCCAGCCGTGCAGCGCCCGCAGCCCGTCGCGGTAGGCGCGCAGGCCCCTGCCGTCGAGGTAGTGGTCCACGCCCACGAGGTCGAACGGGGACCAGTCCACGTTCTCCCAGCCGCCCGACCCGTAGGTGAGGGGGCCCGCGAACCCGGCCCGGGCGGTGCGGGCGAGCCGCCGCAGCAGCCGGTCCAGCCTCCGGTCGAACAGCGGCGACAGGGGGAAGAGCCAGGCCAGCCGGGCGGTGCGCACCGCGAACGTGTCCCCGGGGACGATGCCCTGGGTGAAGACCGACAGCTCGCAGCCGACGTTGAGCCCCACTCGGTCCGGGTGGTCGGCGCGCAGCCGCTCGCAGAAGGCGGCGGCGCGGCCGAGCCGCTCCGTGATCTCGTCCTGGGTCCCGTCCACCAGGCGCGGCTGCACCCACACGAACAGCCCGTGGTCCAGCGCCGACCGGGCGGCCTCCTCCAGCCGGCCCAGGTCGTGGCCGAACACGGTGACGGCGTTGCAGTGCAGGTCCTGGGCGATGACCCGCATCTCCCCGGCCACCACGTCGGGCCGCCACCGCTCCCGCGAGTGCTGCCCCGGCAGGTAGGAGGAGCCGACGTCGTACAGCACGCCCCTCTGGGCCAGGGTGCGGCGCGGGGGCGGGTCCCCGGCCGCCGCTGAACGGGCCGGGGCCGCAGGGCGGACGGCCGCCAGGGCGGCCAGGCCCGCGGCGGCCGACAGCGCCGCCGCCCAGCCGGGGGACAGCCCGGCGGCCCAGACCCCGGCCAGGAGCAGGCCGGCGCGCACCCCCAGGGCGGTCCACAGCCGGCCCGAGCGCAGCCGCAGGTACCCCAGCAGGAACCCGAAGGCGAAACCCGTGGCCAGCGTGCCCGGGTCCCCCTGCACCAGCGCGGCGGCCGGGGCGAACAGCGCGGCCTGCGCCGCCACCGCGCCGAGTCCCCGCCGGCGGGTGCCCAGGGCGTACTGGACGTAGCCCCGGAACACCGCCTCCTCGGGCAGCACCACCGCGACCAGCGCCAGCGCGGCCGCGCCCCAGGCCGCCGCGGGCGGTGCGGCCGGGGTCCAGGCGCCCAGGGCCAGCGCCGCGCCCAGGACCAGGGCCGCCCCGGCCAGCGCCGCGGCCAGCCCGGTCCCCGCGGCCGCCAGCGCGGACCGGGCTCCGCCGGTCAGGCCCAGGGCCGGGAGCGGCGTCCCGGTGGCGCGCAGCAGCACCCACAGCAGCAGCGCCGCGCCGGGCGGGACCGCCGGCGGGGGCGCGAAGGCGGCGAGGAGGGCGAACCCGGCGGCCGCGGCCACCGCCCCGGCCCGCGCCCGGCCGGGGGAGGGGGGTGGTGGCGGGGTGGTCATGGGGCCTCCCGGCTATACTCCGTACAACGTTCGGAGTTTCAATGTACGTCGGGGGGACGGGAGGCGCCAGTGGCGACCGAGGACGACCCGCGGCCGATCCTCGACCTGCTGTGGAACGGCATCGACCCGCCCCGGCGCGGACCCCGGCACCGGCTCACCGTCCGGGGCGTGGTCGGCGCCGCCACCGCGGTCGCGGAGGAGGAGGGCCTGGCCGCCCTGTCCATGCGCCGCGTCGCCGCCGCCCTGGGCGTGGGCGCGGCCACCCTGTACACCTACATCCCGGACAAGGCGGCCCTGCTGGCCCTGATGGTGGACACGGTGATCGCGGAGGCGCCGCTGCCGCACACCCTGCCCGGGACCTGGCGGGACAAGGTGGCGGCCTGGGCCCGCGCCGACCTGGCGGGCTACCGCGCCCACCCCTGGCTGGTGGACCTCATGGGCACGGAGCGCCCCGTCGGCCCGGGCGCGCTGGCCTGGACCGACTCGGCGCTGCGGGTGTTCGGGGGCACCGGCCTGGCCGACCGGGAGGCCCTCGCGGTGATCGGGGCCGTGGACGGCTACGTGCGCGGCCACGCCGCCCGGGCGGTGGACGCCGACCGCACCGCCCGCCGGGTCGCCCCGGGCGGCCGCGCCTGGTCGGACGCCCAGCTGGAGTACCTGGCCGACCGCGCGCCCTCCGGCCGGTTCCCCGCGGTCGAGCGCCTCACCGAACCGGGCCCGGGGACGGAGGAGGTCTTCGAGGAGGGCCTGTCCTGGCTGCTCGACGGCGTCGAACGCCGCATCGCCGACGGCCGGTCCGCCGACCGCTGAGCGGCCGCGCCCGCCGCCCGGCCCGCCTGTCGCCATCGCCCGTCGGCCTGTCTGCCGCCGCCCGGCCCGCCGCACGTCGGTCCGCCTCTTGCCGCCGCACGCCGGCGGGCCGGTCGGCCGCGCCCGCGTCAGCGGCGCCGGGCCGCGCGGCGGCGCTCGGCCCGGTGGGCCTGCAGCAGGCCCGGGGCGAGCAGGTGGCCCAGCCCCGCGCGGTCCAGCCGGTCGATGAGCGCCGGCTCCGTGATCCCCAGATCGGCGGCGGCCTGCTTCAGCCGCCACTGCGCCGCGCCCAGCGCGTACAGCAGGCGGGCCTGCCGCGCCTGGGCGGCCGACAGCCGCAGTGTCTTGAGGTAGGCGGTCCGGCCGTGCCGGTCCTGGATCACCTCGCCGACGTGGAGGTCGTCCCCGCGGGTCGGCTCCGGGGCCAGCCACCCCGTGCGGAACCGGGGCCGGCGGTCCCCGCCGTCCGGCCCGGCGTGCTCCCATCCGCCGAAGTCCACACCGCGCCCGCTCCGGTACAGCCCGTCGGTCAGCGCCGACAGCATCAGGGAGTCGTGGCCCTCCCGCGTCCGGTCGCGGCTGCGCGCGACCTCCCGGCGCAGGTCCGCCAGGGAGCGCACCCGCGACTCCCGCAACGGCGTGTACAGCGGGGGGACCGTCGCCCGCAGCATCCCGTAGGTGTACAGGGTCTCGCCGAACAGGTCCATCAGCATGCTCGTGTGCAGCGCCCGGTAGTCGTCCGGGTGCGGGTACAGGTGCACCGACGCCAGGGCGTCGGCCACGTACACCGCCACACCGCACTGGTCCCGGTGGATCTCGAAGACCCGCAGCGCCGCGGCCAGGCCGTGGATCTCCGCACCGATGTAGGTGTCCATCGCGGGGGCGGACAGCCCCTGGAGGAGCAGGTGCCGCGACCACTCCGCCCAGGCGATCTCGGGTCCGCCGGAGAACAGCGACAGCAGCCCGTCCACGGCCAGGCGCATCGGCAGGAACCGGCCCCGCCCCCGGTAGGCCGTGCGCACGCCGCGGCCGCGCGGGTCCAGGTGCATGCGCCGGGGCGCCGACGAGCGCCCGGGAGGAACGATCCGGGTCCCGTAGGCGGCGCTGGGCGCGTCGTCCTCCTGCCAGGTCAGCACGTAGGCGTGCGGGACGTAGCAGCACGCGTCCGCGTACTCCCGGGCCAGGGGCGGGTCGTCGCGCAGGTCGTCGGCGGCCAGCGGGTGCAGCCGCAGCCCCGGGACCGGCGCGGCGCGCAGCAGCGGCACCAGGCGGACGGCGCCCCACTGCTGGGCGGTGCCGGTGGTGACCCCGGTCAGGTCCAGGCCCTGGGCGTCGCTCACGCCGCCCCCTTCCGCCGGTCGGCGGCCAGCAGGGTGTCGGCGGTGGCCACCAGGTGCGCGCGCAGGTCGGACAGGCCCAGCCGCCCTTCGCCGAACCGGGCCAGCTCCACCAGGGAGGGCAGCACCGCGGGGTCGTGCAGGCCGATGGTGGGCACGGCCGGGGACAGCCGGTGCGGGGACCAGGAGTCGTCCAGTACCGGGGACAGGTGCACCATCGTCACCGAACGGTCGGGGTCGACGCGCCGCCGCCACAGCAGGAGGGCGTCGGAGAGCAGCGGCGGGGTGTCGTCGTACCCGTCGGAGACCACGACCACCCGGGCGGGCCCGGTGTCCAGGGCGTCCAGGACGGGCTCGGCGAGCCGGGTGGGGCCCTGGGGGCGGACGGTGAGCGGGTCGGTGTGCCCCGACACCCAGTGCGAGGTCCCCTGCGGGGACAGCACCCGCAGCAGGTGGTGGCAGGCCAGGGCCAGGGCGAGCGGGCGGTTGCGGCGCGCCGTCGAGCCGATGGAGGAGTAGCTGTCGTCCAGGACGGCGGCGGTCCGGGGCCAGGTGCCGGCCAGCGGGCCGGCGGTGCGCCGGGCGGCCCGCTCCAGCGCCGACTCCAGCTCCGCGCGCCGCTCGCGGCGTTCGGCGACCGGCAGGGCCAGCACGTGGGAGCACAGCCGCAGGAGCGGGGCCGAGCCCGGGTCGGCCAATGGGGAGTCCAGTCCGTGCCGTCGCGCGGTGCGGTCCAGGCGCAGCCGCTCGGCGGCGGTGGCGTGTTCGGCGATGCCCTCCAGGAACACGGCCCGGGGCACCCGGTGGTGGGCGGCGAACCCCTCGGCGACGGTGAAGGGCAGGCCGTACAGGGCCCGGGCCGAGTAGTGGGCGCGGCGGTGGGCCTCCAGCAGCGGGGCGGTGTAGGGCAGGGAGCGCCGGACGGCGGGGGAGGAGAACAGGAACCGGGCCACCTCGCCGGGCAGCCGCACGCGGGCGTGGCGGACGGCGGCGCGCAGGCCGTCGCGGTACTTCAGGGCGTCGAGTTCCAGGGGGCGCCGTGCGATCCAGGCGCGGATGACCGCGCGGGTGCGGCGGTTGTTGACGCGTTCGGCGGCCAGGGCCCGGAACAGGCGGTACACGCGCTGGGGCGGCATGAGCGCCAGCCGACGGCGGATCAGGGAGTTCTCCCGGTCCCGGGCATCCGGGTCCTGCCCGGGGCGCGGGTGCGCGAGCAGGGTGTGCACGATCCGGGCGGCGTTGTGGTCGTTGACGTGCAGCGTGAGCATGAGCGCGTACAGGTCGGGCAGGGTGCCGTGCACGTACTCGTGCAGGAAGTCCAGGGACAGGCGCTGGCCCTCCGCGTCGACGTGGAACTCGTGCTGACCGGTGGAGGAGATCGCCGCGGCCGCGAAGAGCAGCAGGTCCTCGCAGGCCAGCAGGTCGGTGTAGGTGTCGGTCATCGTTCGGGGAGGGTCCGGGAGGGAGAAGAAGGGGTGCGGACCGGGGTGATGTAGGCGTGACCGGCGTGAATGGTGCGTACAAGGCAGTTCTCGGAAGTCACGGCCGAAGTCCCACGGCCCGCGGGTCGAACGTAGCAAAACAGCCGCGCGCGAGAGAACCGATTTATAACCGGGAAGTCGATAACGTCTCCGTTGTCCGAATGTCGTCGCCGGAAGGAGTATCGCGTGCCCCTGCGCATGCTCGTCCGCTCGGTGCTGGTGCTCGCCCTGGCGGCCCTGGCCGTGGCCGCCCCCGGCGCGGCGGTCCCGCACGACCCGGACCCGGGGTACCGCTCCACGGGCTGCGGGCTGCCCGCGCCCCAGGAGCCGGGGGAGGCGGTGCGGTACTCCCTGGTCAGCGGTGGTGTGGAGCGCGAGTACCTGGTCCACCTGCCCCGGGGGTACACCCCCGGCCGCGCCTGGCCGGTGCTGCTGGCCTACCACGGGCGCGGAGGCAGCGCCGAGGGCATGGCCGGGTACTCGGGGCTGACCGGGCTGCCCGCGGTGGTGGTGCTGCCCGACGCGTTGACCGGCGAGGACGACCGGTCGGCCTGGCAGGGCGCCCCCTACTCCCCGCCCGGGGCCGACGACGTCGCCTTCACCCACGCGCTCCTGGACACGGTGGAGTCGCTGACCTGCGTGGACCGCACCCGGGTCTACGCCGCGGGCATGTCCAACGGGGGCGGCTTCACCGCCGTGCTGGCCTGCGCGGCGCCGCGGCGGATCGCGGCGATCGCGCCGGTGGCGGCGGCCTTCTACCCGCACGGCCTGGAGTGCGACACCTCCCGGGCGGTGCCGGTGGTCTCCTTCCACGGCACGGCGGACGAGACCATCCCCTACACCGGGGACCCCGGGCGCGGGCTGCCCGACGTCGCCCGGTGGAACGCCGACCGGGCCGCGGCCAACGGCTGCCTCCGGGGTCCGCGGGCGGAGCGGCTGGGACCCGACGTGACCGCGCTGGAGTGGACGGGCTGCGCCGGGGGCGCCGACGTCCGGCACCTGGTGGTGGCCCGGGGCGGGCACACCTGGCCGGGGGCGGCCTCCGCCAGCGGTCCGGGCCGCACCACCGACACCGTCCCGGCGTACCGGGAGCTGTGGCTGTTCGCGGCCCGCCACCGCCTGCCCGCCGCCTGACCCCGCGGCCGGGCGGCTGCTAGCCTTCCGGAGGCTCTTCACGGGGACCGAGGCGACGAGGGGGACGATGGGCGAGGGACGGGCCGCGGCGTGGCGGCGGGAGCTGGAGGCGGTCCACCGCAGGCTGCGCGACGCGATCGGCGTCGCACGGGCCGCCGTCGACCGCGGTGAGGACACCGGGAGCGCGGCACAGGACCTGCTGCTGTACTGCCACGGGTTCTGCCGAGCCCTCACCGGCCACCACCGCAGCGAGGACACCACCCTCTTCCCCCTGCTGGTCGCCGCCGACCCGGGGCTGGCCCCGGTCGTCGCGCAGCTCAAGCAGGACCACTCCATGCTCGACCACCTCATCGGCGCCCTGGAGAAGGCCCTGGAGCGGGGCGGGGACGCCGAGGAGCTGCACCGCCACCTCGACGGCATCGAGGCGGTCATGGAGACCCACTTCGGGTACGAGGAGCGCAGGATCGGCGCCGCCCTGGACGCCCTGGACACCGGGGACCTGGACCGCACCGACCTGTTCGGACCGATCGCCTGAGCCCGGCCCCTCTCGGAGCGCGCGGCCGGGCCTGTGGGGAGCGGGCTTCCGGACGCCGGGACGGGGGTGCGCGGCCGGCGAGGGGATGACGCGTCCCCGCCCCCTCGTCCCATGGCCCGATGTCGTAGCGTAGACGCCGTGGGATCGCTCCCATGCCTGTCCGTGACCGACCGCTACAATCCGCCACCGCAGGAGGAACCCCTGGTGAACGCCCCGCACCCCTACCTCGACCCCGCGCTGAGCGTCGCCGAACGGGTCGCCGACCTGGTCGCGCGGATGACCCTGCCGGAGAAGGTCGGCCAGATGCTCCAGCTGGACGCCCGGGGCGGGGTGCGCCCCCTGGTCGAGGACATGCACGCCGGCTCCCTGCTGCACACCTCCCCGGAGCTCGTCCTGGAGGCCGCCGCCCTCACCGAGCGGACCCGGCTGCGCATCCCCCTGCTCATCGCCGAGGACTGCATCCACGGCCACTCCTTCTGGGAGGGAGCCACCGTCTTCCCCACCCAGCTCGGCATGGCCGCCACCTGGGACCCCGGGCTCATCGAGCGCGCCGCCCGCGCCACCGCCGTCGAGGTCGCCGCCACCGGCATCCACTGGACCTTCTCCCCGGTCCTGTGCATCACCCGCGACCTGCGCTGGGGCCGGGTCGGCGAGACCTTCGGCGAGGACCCCCACCTGATCGGCGAGTTCGCCTCGGCCATGGTCCGCGGCTACCAGGGCGACGGCCTCGACGACCCCACCGCGATCCTGGCCTGCGCCAAGCACTTCGCCGGGTACTCTGAGACCCAGGGCGGCCGCGACGCCACCGAGGCCGACATCTCCCGGCGCAAGCTGCGCTCCTGGTTCCTGCCCCCGTTCGAGCGGGTCGCCCGCGAGGGCTGCCGCACCTTCATGCTCGGCTACCAGTCCATGGACGGGGTGCCGATCACGGTCAACTCCTGGCTGCTCGACGAGGTGCTGCGCGGCGAGTGGGGCTACACCGGCACCCTCGTCACCGACTGGGACAACGTCGGCCGCATGGTGTGGGAGCAGAAGATCCAGCCCGACCACACCCACGCCGCGGCCGCCGCCGTCAGGGCCGGGAACGACATGGTCATGACCACCCCGGGCTTCTTCGAGGGCGCCCAGGACGCCGTCGCCCGGGGCATGCTCGCCGAGGAGGAGATCGACGCCGCCGTCGCTCGCATCCTCGCGCTCAAGTTCGAGCTGGGCCTGTTCGAGAACCCCCGCCACCCCGATCCCGCCCGCCAGCGGGCCGTCATCGGCCGCCGGGAGCACACCGACCTCAACCTGGAGGTCGCCCGCCGCTCCCTGGTCCTGCTCGCCAACGACGGAACGCTGCCGCTCACCGACGAGCGCGCCCCCGGCCCCGACGGCCGCGCCGTGGCCCGCACCGGCGAGGCCGCCCGCACCATCGCCGTCGTCGGCCCCAACGCCGACGACCCCCACACCCAGCTCGGCGACTGGGCGGGCGCCTCCGGCCAGGTGGACTGGCTGCCCGAGGGCCACCCCCGGGAACTGACCCGCACCGTCCTGGACGGCCTGCGCGACCACGCGCCCGAGGGCTGGAAGGTCGTGCACGCCCGCGGGGCCGACATCTGCAGCCTGGGACCGGACCCCGCCGGGGCCGCCTTCCCCGACGGCCAGCCCCGGCCGCCCGTGGTCCACCCCGCCGAACCGGACGAGGCGATGATCGCCGAGGCGGTCGCCGCCGCCGAGGCCGCCGACCACGTCGTGGCGGTCGTGGGCGACCGCATCGAGCTGGTCGGGGAGGGGCGCTCCACCGCCACCCTGGAGTTGGTCGGCGCCCAGACCGCCCTGCTGGACGCGCTCGCCGCCACCGGCACGCCGATGACGGTCGTGGTCGTCTCCTCCAAGCCGCTGGTGCTGCCGGAGTCGGCCCTGAACGCCGCCGCCCTGGTGCACGCCGCCAACCCCGGCATGCAGGGCGGCCGGGCGGTCGCCGAACTGCTGCTCGGGCTGATCGAGCCGTCCGGCCGGCTGCCCGTCTCCTACGCCCGCCACGCCGGGCAGCAGCCGACCTTCTACAACCAGGTGCGCGGCCAGCACGGGGACCGGTACGCCGACCTCACCCAGCGGCCCGCGTTCGCGTTCGGCGAGGGGCTGTCCTACACCCGGGTGGAGTACTCCGACCTGGTGGTCGCCGAGGCCGACCTGGGCCCGGGCGACACCGTGCGCGCCGAGGTCACCGTCGCCAACACCGGCGGCCGGCCGGTGCTGGAGACCGTGCAGGTGTACGTCTCCGACACCGTCACCTCGGTCACCTGGGCCGACCGGGAGCTCAAGGCCTTCCGGCAGGTGGAGCTGGCCCCGGGGGAGGTCCGGCGGGTGGCGCTGGAGGTGCCGGTGGCCGACTGCACCCTGGTGGACGCCGCAGGGGTGCGGCGGGTGGAGCCGGGCGGCTTCGAGCTGCGGGTCGGCCCGTCCTCCCGCGAGGAGGACCTGCTGCGGGCCCCCTTCACCGTTCGCGCCTGACGGCGACCGGGGCCGGGGTTCCGGCTGGGGCGGGCCGGCGGGCCCGCCCCACCCGGGGGCTACTCGACGGCGAGTGCGCGGCCCGCGTCGCGGGCGGTGTCCAGGGCCCGGGCGCGCTGCTCCTCGGCGAGGCCGCGCAGCCCCTCCATGGCGGGCGTGGTGGCCGCCAGGGTCAGTTCGCGCTTGATGAGGGTGAGGTCGGCCTCCCACAGGTCGGCGACCAGCCGCTGGAGGTAGGGCGTGGAGTGGTCCCAGCCCTCGCGCGGGGCTCCGGGCCCGTAGCCGCCGCCCAGGGTGGTGACCAGGACGGTCGGGGTGCCCTTGAGCAGCGGGGTGCCCGCCCCGCCGCCGGAGATCACCAGGTCGGCCCAGGCCTTGAAGTGCTGGGAGACGCCGTAGTTGTACAGCGGCACGGCCAGGATGACGGCGTCGGCGTCCTGGAGTTCGGCGGCCAGGGACGCGGCCAGGTCGAGCGCCTCGCGCTGGCCCGGGGTGCGGTCGGCCTCGGCGGTGAAACCGGCGGTGGTGGCCAGGGCCCAGGCGTCGGAGGGCAGCGGGTCGGTGCCCAGGTGGCGGCGGACCACGCGGCCTCCGGGGTGGGCGGCGGCCCATTCGGCCTCGGTCAGGTCGGCGATCTCGGCGCTCGCGGAGGCGGCGGGCAGGATGCTGGCGTCCAGACGGAACAGGTTCACGGAACTCACTCGTTTCAGCCGGGGTTGCGGGCGCGCCGGGTACGGCGCACGGGACGGGCGGCGCACCGGGGGACCCGGGTCGCGCGTTCGCACGCCATCCTAAACGGACTTTACCCCGCTTATTGTTCCCGGGGTAGATTGGCCCCGTGAACCTCCCACTGGTGCCCTTCGGGAAACCGCGCCCCGAACGCGCGGACGCGGCGCGCAACCGCGAACTCCTCCTGGCCGCGGCGCGCGCGATGATCGCCGAGAACGGCGTGGAGAACGTGACCATGGACGCCCTCGCCGAGCGCGCCGGTGTGGGCAAGGGCACGGTCTTCCGGCGCTTCGGCACACGGGCGGGCATCTTCCGGGCGCTGCTCGACGACAGCGAGTACCGCTTCCAGGAGCGCGTGCTGTCCGGTCCGCCGCCCCTGGGGCCGGGCGCCCCGCCCCGGGAGCGGCTGATCGCCTACGGACGCCTGCGCATCGGCTTCCTACTGGAGCACCTGGCCGTCGTCCGGGCCGCGGTGGACTACGCGCAGCCCGCCCCGGGCGGTGCGGTGAGCATGACCCTCCCGCACTTCCGCATGCTGCTGGCCGCCCTCCCCGTCCCCCCGCCGCACCTGGACGGCCTCGCGGTGCAGCTCACCGGGGCCCTGGAGGGGCCCCTGACGCTGTTCCTGTCGAGGGACGAGGCCGCTCCGCCGGAGCCGGGCGCCTGCCACCCGCTGGCGGACAGCTGGCAGGCACTCGTCGAACGCCTGCTGGACTGAGGGGGCGCGGCGCCGTGCCGGGGAGGTGATCCCCCGGCACGGCCGAGGACCCGCGGGTCATTCCGAGGGTTCGGGCAGGGGCGGGCACTCGATGGTCGGGTTCACGCCCATGTAGTTCAGGGGGCCGACGAAAACGGTCCCGAGGGTGTAGCCGACGTTGGAGCACGAGGGCTCGTCGCTGAACAGGCCGCGCTGGAACACGGCGATCACACCGATCACCAGCCAGATCACGACGAGTACGGAGATCACGATCTTCGTTCGCATGGGTCCGCCTCCGCAAGGGGGGTCGAGGCTGTACCGTCCTTTGTCTTCAGCAGACCTTTACCCCTGAGATCGGGCGTTTCACCTTCCCGTGATCACGGCCACACGTCGAACCGCCACCGGGTGGGCGCCGGGCCGTCCTCGTCGGTGGGGAACGCGTACACGTCGGAGGGCACCACCGTGTACACCTCGTACGGGGGCGGACCCGCCGTCGGGGCCCCCTCCGGGCCGGTCAGCTCGCCCTCGCCCGGCACCGGGGCCCAGCCGTGGAGTTCGGCGTAGGCGGCCGCCACCCAGGTGAGGCGGTCGCGGTCGCCCACCGGTTCGGCCGCCCCCTCCACGACCGCGTCCATCCCCGCGACCGTGAACGCCAGGCTCACCCGCGGCGCCCCCGCCAGCAGCCGGGACTTGGCGGTGCCCGCACCGGAGGCGAAGAACGGCTGGCCGTCCACCCACACCGCCAGCACCGGCCGGGTGTGCGGGGCCCCGTCCGGGCGCACCGCCGTCAGCCACGCGGCCCCCGCCCCCCGTGACAGCCGGGCCAGCGCCTCCTGCCATTCGGCCGGTCCCCGCCCGGTCAGCGGACGGGCCTGCGGGTTCGGAAAGGTGGACATACCGCTTCCCCCTGGTCGCCTTGCACGAACCGCCCAGGTTAACGGCCCCGGCCGACATTCACCCCGGATTCACGCCGTCTGCGTCCGGGCGCGTCGCGCGCCGACCGCCGTCACGGAGAACACCGCGGCGGCGCCCACCGCGGAGGCGAGCATCACCGTGCTCATGCCCGCCAGGGTCACCGCGCCGCCCCAGCCGGCCAGCGCCGCCACCGCCGAGCCCAGGCCGAACTGGAGGGTCCCCAGCAGCGCCGAGCCGCTCCCGGCCCGGTCGGCGGGCAGGTGGGCCAGCGCCAGCGCCGTGGCGTTGGGCGAGACCAGCCCGGTGAACAGCATCATCACGAACAGGGCCGCGGTCACCGACGGCAGCGACGCCGCGCCGGCGGCGTCCAGCGCGACCAGCGCCCCCACCGACGCGATCGAACCGGCCAGGCCCAGCAGCAGCCGCCGGTGGATCTCCACGTGCCGCACCAGCAGGGCGTTGACCTGGTTGCCCAGGATCATCCCGAGCGTGGTCACCGCGAACACCAGGGCGAACCGCTGGGCGTCGGCGCCCAGCTCGTTGTGGGACACGAACGAGAACGCGGAGATGTAGGTGAACGACATGCCGAAGCCCAGCGCCAGGGTCAGGGTCGGCAGCAGGAACCGCAGGTCGCGCAGCAGCGCGCCGAACACCCGCAGCTGACCGCGCGGGTCCACCGCGGTGCGGTGCTCCCGGGGCAGGCTCTCGGGCAGCGCCCACCAGACCAGGGCGGTGGCGAGCAGGCCGACCGCGCCCAGCGCGCCGAACAGCACCGGCCACGGGCCCAGGAGCAGCAGCTGCCCGCCCAGGATCGGCCCGAGCATGGGGGCCAGGCCCGACAGCAGCACCAGCCGGGAGAAGAACACGGCGGCGGCCTCGCCGTCGAAGACGTCGCTCACGATCGCGCGGGAGACGACCAGCCCCGCGGCCGCCGACAGCCCCTGCAGGAACCGCAGGACGGAGAAGACCTCGACGGTGGGGGAGAAGGCGATGGCGACCGTGGTCGCGGTGAACACGGCGGTGCCGACGAGCAGCGGGAGGCGGCGCCCCCAGCGGTCGCTGAGGGGCCCCACCACCAGCTGGCCCAGGGCCATCCCGGCCATGACCGAGGTCAGGGTGAACTTGACGGCCGACTCGCTGGTGCCCAGGTCGGCGGCGATGTCGGGGAGCGCGGGCAGGTACAGGTCGGTGGCCAGCGGGCCGACGGCGGACAGGGCGCCCAGCACGACGGCGAGCAGCAGGGCGCGGGCCCGGCCCGGAGCGGGGCGGGGCGGCCGGGCCGCCGGGGCCGCCGGGGCGGCCGTGGCGTTCGGCTGCGGCGCGGGGGCCGCGGGCGCCGGGGCCGCGGGAACGGTTGTCGGGGTCGCCGCGTGGCGGCGATCGGGGCGCACGGAGGCAAGGGTCACCGGAGAATCTCCTACCGGGATCGGGACGTTCAGGGGTGCGCGGAACGCGCGGTGCGCCGGCGCCGAGAACCGCCTTCGGGCGGGGCGCCGTGGAGTGACCCCGAAGGGCCGCACTCCCGGCTCCAACAAGGGTCCGGGGCCGGGAAAATCCCGGACGCGCGGGAAGAACCCCGTGATCCGGATTACGGTGGCGCGAACCCCTGCGCGACAGGGGAAAAGGGGCACAGTGGCGACCCCCACGGGCGGAACCGCACCGACCGGAGGCCCGGATCGGGTAAAGGCCGCATCCCGACGACACCGTGTCGGCCCCAGGCGCAGGTCAAGGGCGGGGTGTCGCACGGACGGCCCTTTTCACGGCGGACCGCCTCGTCCGCACGGCGGTTCCCCGTGGGCGGTGCCCTACCCGCCCGCCGCAACCGGGCGCTCGGGGGCACGCCGCCGCGGGGAGGCGGCCCGGGCCGCCGGCGTCGGGGGGTGGGCAGCGGTCCCCGTGGTGCGACCGCTCCGCCGCGGGTCCGGGTATCCGGTGCCAGACGGCCGGGGCACCGGGCGGTTCCGTCGGTGCAACGCGGCGCCTCCGGAGGGCGGGCGTCGGCTCAGGCCGAGGAGAGCTTCTCGACCAGGCGCCCGAGGAGCCTTTCGATGGCAGCCGGGTCGGTCACGGGGATCTCGCCCGCGTCGGCCTGTTCCGCCCAGCTGTGCGCGGCGAAGCGCATCACGCCCATCGCCAGCTGGGTGGCGAGGTCCGCCTGACCGCGGAGGTCGGCCTCGTCCTCGCCGGGGTACTGGGCCCGCAACCGGAGGAGGACGATCTCGCGGACCTCGCCCTCCAGGGCCTGGACGCGGTCCATCTGCCGTGCCATCAGTGTCGGGCTCGAACCGACGGCGCGGATGCGACGCGCCAGCTGGGCCGGGTCGTCGCCCAGTGCGCCCGGGTCCACCCGGATGAGCCGCGCCGCCTCTGACAGCAACGGCCCCGTGGACACGACGAACTCCCTCGCCGCGCGCTCGTCGATCTCCGGCGGCCGAAGGCCGAGGAGCGCGGCGTCCTTCGTCCTGAAGTGGTTGAAGAACGTGCGCTGGCTCACGCCCGCCAGCTCGCAGACCATGTCGACCGTCACCGCGTCGTAGCCGTGTTCCAGGACGAGATCGGTGGCGGCCCGCTCGATGGCCGCGGCCTTCTCCATCGCGTCCCGACGACGCCGAGGCGGTGGGGTCGACATGTTCCGCGGTCCCTTCCCTCACTCGTAACGCAGTGACTCTATCGGGTCCTGCCGTGCCGCACGGCGGGCGGGGAGAACGCCGGAGACGAACGCGATCAGCATGACCACGAGGACCACGGAGACGACGGTCGCCGGCTGGAACAGCAGGATCTGCAACCCCGGAAGAGCCGACAGCACCGTGCCTGCGGCGGACGCGGCGATCACCGAGCCCAGGCCGACCGCGACGAGGGCCCCGAGCGCCGCACCCAGGAAGCCGATCACGACGGCCTCAAGGCTGAACAGGCCGAAGACCCGCCTGTTCGACATCCCCAGAGCCTTCATGAGCCCGATCTCCCGTGTCCGCTCCTGGACGCTCATGAGCAGGGTGTTCACGATGCCGAACGACGCTGCGACGAGTGCGACCACCGCGAAGGCGCTCAGTACCCCGATGATGCCGTTGATGACCGTCTGCACCACACCCAGCTGGTCCTCGATCGTCTGACCCGCCAGGTCGGCGTCGGCGAGTTCGTCCTTCACGCGTTCGAGTTCTGCCGTGTCGACGGTGCCCCCCTCGCCGGGCTCCACCTGCACCACGGCGAGCGGCCACGCCTCCGGGCTGCCGGGCGCGGCCTGGGCGTCGGAGACCGTCTCGGTGAGAGCGGAGTTCGCGCCGGCCCCGGCGGCGAACAGGCTCTCCCGGGCCACGCCCACCACGGTCGCCTCGATCTCCTGCGGCCCCTGCGCGGCGTCGCTGTAGCCGAGGGCCACGACCCGGCCCACGGCGTGCTCCGCATCCGAGAACCCGAGGGCTTCGACGTAGTCCTCCGGTAGCACGATCTCGCTCCGTGAGCCGTCCTGGTCCAGCTGCCGACCGGCCACCAGGTCGCTGCGGCCGATGGAGGAGGTGGGGTTGACGTCCAGGTCGTACCGGGTGCCGTCGCCGACGCCCCGGGCGGTGATCCATTCGACCGAGACCTGGTCGATCGGCTGGACCCGCCGCACACCCGCGATGCCTTCCATCGCTTCGATGTCGTCGGCGTTCAGAAGGGTGCCGGTGGTGAGCGGTGCGGTCTCCCCCGACCGCTGCCGGCCGTCGGGGTCCCATTCCCGGGGGCCTTCTTCCGGGCCGGTCGCCGCGGCGGGGCTCACGAGCAGGATGTCCCCCGCGCTCAGTGTCGCGACCTGGCGTTCGACGTAGTCGTTGACGCCGGCTCCGAGGGCCGTGGTGAGTGTCAGGGTGAAGGCGCCCACGAACAGGCTCAGGACGGTGAGCAGGGTCCGGAGCCTGCTGCGGAAGGCGTTGCGCGCCGCCATGCGGATGACATCGGAGGTCTTCACGCCGCCTCCACCCGCTCGACGATGCGCCCGTCGGCGATCGTGATGGAGCCGTCGCAGCGGGCGGCGAGGTCCGGATCGTGGGTGACCACCACGAGAGTCAGGCCACGGTCGCGCTGTAGCCCGAAGAGGATGTCCTCCACCTGTGCGCCCGTGGCGGTGTCCAGGTTCCCGGTGGGCTCGTCGGCGAAGATCACGGACGGTTCGTTGACGAGTGCCCTGGCGATGACCACCCGCTGCTTCTGGCCGCCGGAGAGTTCGTTGGCGCGGTTTCCGGCCTTGTCGGCGAGACCGAGCTCCTCCAGGACGGCCGTGGTCCGCTCCCGACGCTCCTTCGGGGGCACCCCGGCGATGACGAGGGGCAGGCTCACGTTCTCCTGGACCGTCTGCCCCGCGGTGAGGAAGAACTGCTGGAAGACGAAGCCGAAGGTCCTGTTGCGGATCAGGTCGAGTTCGTCCGCGCGAAGGGACGAGGCGGATCGGCCGGAGACCTCCACGTCGCCGGCCGTCGGGCGGTCGAGCAGGGCGAGGAGGTGCATCAGCGTCGACTTCCCCGATCCGGATCTCCCGACGATCGCCAGTGAACGCCCCTGTGCGACCTCCACGTCGACCCCGTGCAGTGCGGTGAAGGCGGCCCCTCCCTTCCCGTAGGTGCGCATCACCCCGGCGGCCCTGAGGGCCGCCGGACCTCCCGTGCTTCCCGTGGTCCTCATCACGGACTCCTTTCCATGTCAATGTGCAGCAACTGTATCTTAAGTAACAGTAGCTGCAAATTCAATCGGGTCGTCCGTGACGGCCGCCACCGGGGCCCTCCCTCCGGACCGCCCGGGACGCGGCCGACGCCCGGCGACCCGGACCCCGCCCCCGGATCCGGACGACACCGTGTCGGGGGAAAGGGCCGGTCAAGAGGCGTGGCGTCGCACGAAACACGGTTTTCACGGCAGGCCGTCTTGTCCCCCCGGCCGCGGCCGGGATAGGAAGCAGAGAGCCCCCAGGAAGGACCCCCGTGTACGCACCCCCATCCGCCCGCCGCCGCAGCGCCCTGACGGCCGTGGCCGCAGCGGTCGCCGCCGGCGTGCTCGCCGCCCCCGCCCCGGCCCTGGCCGACCCCGCCCTGCGCGAGCACGGCAACGGGCCCGAACGCAACGACGTCGCGGCCGTCCCGCTCCAGGACCCCGCCCGGACCCTCACCGCCCCCGCCCCGCCGCAGGTGCCCGGGGTGGACCCCGACACCCCCTACCCGCGCCAGAGCGAACTGCCGGTCCACCCCGAGGACCCCGGCGACCACTCCGTCAAACTGGGCCTGACCCCGTACCACGACCTCGCCCCGGCCCTCAACGAGCTGATGGACGACTCCGACCGGGTCAGCGCCGAGATCATCGGCACCAGCACCCGCGGCCGGGACCTGTACCTGGTCACCCTCACCGAGCCGGAGAACCGGGCCCGCGCCGACCAGCAGCGGCGGATGCGCGAGCTCATCGCCGACGACCCCGCCCGGGCCGCCCGCGACCGCACCCTGCCCGACCGGTACAAGACCCCGGTGCTCGTCAACGCCAACATCCACGGCAACGAGTGGGAGGGCACCGACGCCTCGCTGCGCGTCATCGAGGAGCTGGCCCACAGCGAGGAGCCCGCCACCGAGGAGCTGCTGGAGGGCGCGCGGCTGTACTTCGTGCTCACCGCCAACCCCGACGGGCGGGTCGCCGGGATCCGGGCCAACGCGGCCGGGTTCGACCTCAACCGGGACTTCGTGACGGTGTCCCAGCCGGAGACCGCGGCGGTGCGCCAGGTCATGATCGACACCCAGCCGCTGGTCATGGTCGACCAGCACGGGTACGTGAACGGCACCCTCATCGAGCCGTGCACGCCCCCGCACGGCCAGAACTACGAGTACGACCTGTTCATCAAGAACACCTACGCCAACGCCCTGGCCATGGAGGAGGCGATCCTGGAGCTGGGCTACACGCCCGAGGACGACGGGGTGCGGCCGCCGCAGATCCCGTTCCGGGACAGTGCCGACGGCTGGGACGACTGGCCGCCGATCTTCACGCCCATGTACGCGCCCTACCAGGGCGCGGTCGCCTCGGCCACGGTCGAGTTCCCGATGCGGGTCAACAACGCCGACTACAGGGACCTGCCGGAGGAGGAGCTGCGGCGGCGCTCGTCCATCAACACCGACATCTCCGCCGCCACCATCGAGGCGACCATCGAGTTCGCCCGGGAGAACCGGGAGGAGCTGATCGCCGACCAGATCGAGGTGTTCCGCCGCGGCGCGGCCGGCGAGGAGCAGGTGGTCCCGCCCCAGGGGTGGGTGCCCGGGTTCGGCCCCGAGGACGTGTACACCACCGAGTTCCCGCAGGCCTACGTGCTCCCGGGACGGGACCGCGCCACCGCGCGGCTGGTCGACTTCCTCATCGCCAACGACGTGCGGGTGGACCGCGCGGAGGAGGGGTTCACCGCCGGGGGGAGCACCTACCCGGCGGGGTCCTACGTGGTCGACATGCACCAGCCCAAACGCGGCATGGCCAACGTGCTGCTGGAGGCGGGCCGCGACATCAGCGGCGACGTGGAGGCGATGTACGACATCTCCGGATGGAGCCACGGCCTGCTGTGGGGCGCCCGGGTCGACCCCGTCCAGGAGGCGGTGGCGGCGCCGACCGGGCCGGTGGCCGCGGCCGCGCCCACCGGCCGGGTGGAGGAGCCCGGCGCGGCCGGGTGGCGGCTGGAGGTGGCCGACGGCTCCGACGCCGCGGCCCTCAACGGCCTGCTCGCGGCCGGGGCCGCGGTGACCTGGGACGGGGGCGGCGCGGTGGTCGCACCGGAGGCGGCCGGGGCGGTCGCCGAGGCCGCCGACCGGCACGGGGCGGTGTTCGCGGCCGCCGACGAGCCGGGCGGGGCCGCCCTGGAACCGGTGACCGTGGCGGTGGCGGGCGCCGCCGACGAGGTGTTCACGCTCCAGGCGCTCGGCTTCGACCTGGTGCCGGTGTCCACCGCGGTGCTCAACGGCGGGTTCGACTGGTCGGACGTGGACGTGCTGTACGCGGGCTCGGGCCTGGTGTACGCCGACCTGGACGCCGGCGCCCGGGCGGCCCTGGACGGGTTCCTCGCCGGAGGCGGGGGCCTGGTCGGTCGCGGCGCGACGGGCGCCCGGCTCAACGACCAGGCGGGGCTGCTGGACGTGACCCGCGCCGCGGGCCGTTCCGACGCCAACGGCGTGGTGGCCGCGGAGGCGGGCGAGGGCGTGCTCACCGGCACGGGCGGGCACACGTTCGTGTACTCGCCGGGCTGGTTCACCGACCTCGGCGCCGGGGTCTCGGTGGAGCAGACCTACGCCGACGACCCGCTGGTGGCGGGGCACTGGCGGGCCGACGCGAACGGCGCCGGCGGCCCGGACGCGGCCGCCGGGCGGGCCGCGGTCGTCAGCGGCACGGCGGACGGCGCCGCGGTGGTGCTCTTCGGCACCGAGCCGATGTTCCGCCACCACCCCAAGGGCCTCTTCGCCCAGGTGGCCCAGGCCCTGTACTGGACGGCCTCGGCCCCGTCGGCCTGACCCGCACCCCACCGTCCGCCCCGGGAACCCCCGGGGCGGACGGTGCGGCGGTGATAGGGCAGAGGCGTCCGTGGATCAGCGCGAGGCATTGCCGTGAGGACCGTCTCCCGGCCCTGGAGGTCATCGGAGACGAGCCCATGGTCGAGCACGTTCGAAAAAGCCGAGACGGCGCCCAGGGCCTGTTGGACCCTACTTCTGCCCCGCGCGATCGCGTGCTCTCCTGGATCATGCGCGGCATCGGGCATCCGAAACCGATCGATTCCGAATTCTGTTCGGATGGGCGTTGCGCGGGGTCTGCTCTGAAAAACCGAGTCGACCCCGCCGGGTGGTCTGGAGAAATGCTGGGAGGGTCGGGCCGCCCTGGGGTGGTATATGAATAGGCGTTTTCCTGGCCTTGGAGATCCTTCAATGAATCTTTGGAGGGGATTGCCGGTTTTTCTTCTTCGGATGGAGGATCCTTGAATGAGGATTGAGCGGTCGGTGGAGAGTCGATTCCGCCGTCTTTCGGTAAGGGGCGTCCATGTACGAGCAACCCCCCGGCGAGCCACAGCAACCGTGGCGGCGACCCCCGCCGTCCCAGGGGAACTGGCCCTGGGTCCTGCTCGGCTGTGGGATCGCCGCTCTGCTGGTCCTCATCCTGATGGTCGCTTGCACGGCCTCGTTCTTCGGTACCGTCCTGAGTCCCTCGGGGAGCGGCGAGGGCGGGGCCGGGACCTCCGAGGACACCTCGGGAGGTCCTGATGCCCCCGGCGATGGTGACGGTGGTACCAGTGCCGAAGGCGAGAGTCAGGACATAGGCATCGGGGAGCCCGGGGTCATGGCCGACTGGCGCATCACCGTCGATTCGGTGGAGACCTCTCCCACCTACGGTGACGGGTACTCCCTGGAGGAAGCCCAAGGAGAGTTCCACCTCGTCGGCCTGATCGTCGAGAACATCGGGCGCGAGGTCGGTCACTTCTCCGAGGAGGATCTGACCCTGATCGATGCGGAAGGCAACAGACACGAGGCCGACACTTCGATCCTCGCCGACGATGCCCTGTCTTCGGAGCAGGTGAACCCCGGGAACCGGGTGACGGGCACGGTCGCCTTCGACCTTCCCGAGGGGGCGCAGTCCACTGTTCTGGAGGTCTCCGGGGCCGGCGCCCCGCTGGAAATCCTGTTGGACTAGGGTTGTCGTCTCGGGAGGAGTGAAGACCCGCAGGTCTTTTTCCGAGGAATCCGTCCAGGGGTGGGCGAGTCGGTTTTTCGGGAAAGTCGTCGCCCTTTGCGGTTGAGAGAATGCGGTCTGTTGTGGTTGTTCCTGTGGATGAGATATTCACAGGAATTTCCGCTGATCTGTGATCTCCTTCGGTGGTTTTTGGGGCTTTTATTCCATTTTTCGGCTGTCGCTGGGCGATCCTTGTGTGAAGGCTGGAGGAATCGATGGCCGGTCGATCCCTTCGTTCTCGAAGGAGCACGCCCATGTACGAGCAACCACCGAGCGGAGCGCAGCCGCCGAGCGGGCCACAGCCACCCTGGCAGCAGGGACCGCCCCCTCCGCGAAAGAAGAAGTGGCCCTGGGTGCTGCTCGGTTGCGGGATCGCGGCCCTGCTGGTCATCATTCTGGCGGTCGCGTGCACGGGGGCGTTCTTCTCCGCGTTCACGGGGCCTGCGGAGGACACGTCCGGCGACGGGGCCCAGGAGACCTCTGTCGGTCTCGGGGAGCCCGCCGACCTGGGGCAGTGGCGCGTCACGATCGAATCGATCGAAACGGCGTCGAGCTACGAAGAGACGAGCCCTCAGGGCGAGTTCAAACTCGTGGCGCTGACCGTCGAGAACATCGGCACCGAGTCGACGACCTTCGACAGCAGCGCGTTGTCCCTCATCGACGCCGACGGCAACACGCACTCGGCGTCGACCACGGGGAGTGAGGACTCCCTGTTCCTGGAGCAGATCAATCCCGGGAACCAGAAGTCCGGGACCGCTGTCTTCGACGTTCCCGAGGGGACCGAGATCACGGCCGTCGAGATCCAGGACGCGTTCTCCATGGAGGAGCCCGTCACGGTCCAGGTCGACTGAATCGGCCGGTGTTCTCCACAAAGGCTTCGGAGGGCGCCGATCAGGGGCCGCCCCGGGTGACCGGGCGGCCCCTGGAGACGTTCCGGCCGGGGTCGACCTGTAGTGCGGATCGCGGTGGTGTCGGGCGCCTGCCCCGGATTCCTCGCCCCCATTCCGGATTCGGTACCGCCGGCTCCAACGGCCGCTTTCCGGGGAGGCCGGCCTGGACCGCACCGGCGGCTCGGCCGCCATGCCGAAGCACACGGGGGCCGACGATGAGGCCTCATCCGCTCTCACCGTCTCTGGAGGGGAGAGCGTGGGGTTGGTTCGACTATCAGCTAGCGATCTATTGTCTACAATTTCGGGGACCGGTCGTCCAGAGCGAGGAGCCCCCCGTGCAGACCTCTTCACCACCGTCCGGGGCGGTGGACGCCCACCAGCACTTCTGGCCCGCGGGGGTGCGCCCGAGGGATCCGCGGACGGCGGTGCTCGACCGCGCGTTCGCCCCTGCCGACCTGGAACGCGAACTGGCCGGCGGGATCGCGCGCACGGTGCTGGTGCAGTGCGCGGCCGGGCCCGCGGAGAACGACCGGCTGGCCGCGTACGCGGCGGCCTTCGCGCCGGTCGGGGCCGTGGTGGCCTGGCTGCCGCTGGACGACGCCGGCGTTGCGGAGCGGGAGCTGGCGCGGGTGCGCGCCCTGACGCCGCTGGTCCGGGGCCTGCGGGCGGCCGTCCCGCCGGGCACCCGCGCCGACGGGGAGCTGCTGCGGGTGATGGCGGCGGCGGGGGAGGCCGGGCTGGTGTGGGAGATCGTCGTGACCGGCGAGTCCCACGTGCGGCTGGTGGAGGAGGTGGCCGCGGCCCACCCCTCCCTGGGCATCGTGGTGGACCACCTGGCCACGCCGCCGCTGGGCCGCCCCGACACCGGGGCGTGGGGGGAGTGGATCGCCCGTCTGGCGGCTCTGCCCTCGGTCGCGGTGAAGGTCTCCGTCGGGGGCGACGTGCTGACCGGGTGGGACTGGGACGCCGGTGCCCTGGCCCCCTACGTCGGGCGGGCGCTGGAGGCCTTCGGTCCGGAACGGGCGATGCTGGCCGGGAACTGGCCGGTCGTCCGCCTCGCGGCCGACCACGCCACCGCCTGGGGCTCGCTGCGCGCGGCCGTCGCCGCCGCGACCTCGGCGGCCGGGCTCGCCCGGGTGGAGGGCGGCACCGCGCGCCACTGGTACGGGATCCCCGGGTAGGCGCGCCGCGGCGGGAGGGCCCGGGCCCTCCC